>JBGCGD010000064.1:0-47692 GCA_045110515.1 Granulosicoccus sp.
AGAATGCGATTGATTTCTTCGTTGTTCAATTTAGTGCCATCGATATTCAAAGTGTTTGTTGAGTTGATCATGGTTATGTCCTCTTGTTTTGTAGGTCCAGCAATATTGCTGTTATGGACATTGTAGGGAGCGAAAATTAGGAGAAACTTAGGAGCCCTAATTTTTGAAAATTAATATCGAAATGCATCTTAGTGTGATGTAAGTCTCACATATAGCCGGTCGAGCACCCGACGGACTTCTGGCTTGTGCCGTTCTTCGTGATGTGTAACCAGCCACTGCATATGCTCAAGCTCCTCAATGTCATCAGATATACGCGATATGCCGGATACACTCTCCCCGATAAAGGTGGGTAAGACGGTTTTGGCAGCACCTGCAATAACCATATCCAAAGCACTTCGAGGATCATTCACCTCAACACAACGCTCATCCTTGATCTGTCTGCGCATCCACTGAGCACTGGGTGTCGGACTGAGACCACAAGCCCAACACTCAACCGCATCGTCTGCCGCGTAAACGGCGAATCGGATTTTGCAGGTATGTCTGCCTGCCAGACTGATTTGCGTGGGTCTGCGATTCCTGATGCCAATGACAGCCTCCCGATGCGCAATATCCAGTGTTTCATTGGCAGAAATAAATTGAAGAACAATCGATGGGTCGCTGTTAAGCGACGCCACATGCCGGCTCAGGTAATGAGTTACCCAAGTGCCCGCAGAAATTTTAATGCGATGAATTGAACCTGCCCCTTTCCGCATCAATGGGTTGATACTGCCTTCTAGATCAGCAACGGTTTGGAGTAGTTTTTCACCTTGCTCCGTTAGTTCATATCCGCGTGGCAAGCGTTTAAACAAATCTTGCCCAATTCGGTTTTCCAGAGCCAGCATACGCCTGCCTAAAGTCGGTGCGCTTTTTTCAGTGATCTGGGCTGCTGCTGCCAAACCACCTCCCCTAGCGACAGCCAAAAAGAGTCGCAGGTCATCCCAATCTAAATTCGTTTCATTCATGAAATGAACATTACATTCAAAATCATTGTTAATGCAACGTCAGAGTGATTTCATATCAGCACGTTCATAAATCAGGAAAAAACATGAAATTCCTTGAATCAGAAATTGCGCCTTTAGGACTTGGATGCTGGCCGATTGGTGGCTCTATGTACGCCGCTGACGGTCAATCATTGGGTTACACACAATCCGATGACGCTGAGTCAATCAGAGCGATTCATGCAGCTCTAGCCAATGGTGTTACGCTTTTCGATACGGCAGCAGCTTATGGCGCTGGCCATTCAGAGAGACTGCTCGCCAAAGCACTAAAAAATAGACCAGACGCTCTTGTTGTAACCAAAATCGGTATCGCTATTGATGAGGAAACGAGAACGTTGATTGGTGAAGACACAGACCCTGCAAACGTAAAAACCGCCATTGATGCATGCCTTACCAGGCTCGACCGGGACACGATAGACTTGTTGCTTCTGCACCCAAATGAGACGCCAATAAACGATGCTTCCAGGTTATTTTCAGAAATGGAAGTAGCTATGCAACAAGGCAAGATCAGAGCCTTTGGTTGGAGCACAGATTTTATCGATAACGTTGAGGCAACAAAACATCTTGAAGGATTTAAGGCTGTTGAACACGCAATGCATGTCTTGATGGATGCTCCTCATATGCAACGACTGGTAAAAGAGCAAAACCTGCATGCTCTAATACGCTCACCACTAGCCATGGGATTGCTCTCGGGAAAATACGACGTCAATACCAGCATCCCAAACGGGGACGTACGAGCAACGAACCAAGGCTGGGCTCAATACTATATCGATGGGAAACCCAATCCAGCCTATATGCAATTGTTCGATGCCGTCAGAGAACTATTGCAAACAGAGGGACGAACGCTTGTACAAGGGGCATTGAGCTGGCTCTGGGGAAAGTCTGATCACAATATACCTATTCCAGGTGCGCGGACGGTCGAACAGGTTGAGGGCTTGACCAAGGCGTTGTCGTTTGGCCCGCTACCCTCTCAAATAGTTTCTGAAATAGAAAATTTAGTAGGGACTGAGTTCATCAGTAATGGTGATGGCTCTCGTTGACCACGTGTCCAAACAACGCTCAATTGATGGATAAAACGGTATCGAATACCCAGTGAGACTATAATCTGCAAGTAATCTGTCTTGTATAGTTAGTGACGTACACACACTAATTTGCTCATGCCCTCGCAGGTGCCTTAGTACTTACCGAGGGTATGCATTTAGTTGTAATCCCATGCAAACACAATCAGATAAATCACCTGAACACTAAAAGCGATAACCTTAAGTTTGCAGTCTAAGCAATAGTGCTCACTGTACTTATGCTGTCGTTGGGTGATGGGATCATTAAAACACTCAGTTCAAATTTAGTGCTTTGGCAGATTTTTTACTGCGCTCACTGGTTGCGCTCCCACTGCTCTATGTGATTATTCGTGCCCGATATAAAGACATCAAATTCTCACCTATAGCAATTAAGTGGACAGTCGCCCGAAGCGTACTGCTGGTTCTCATGTGGGTTTTCTACTATTTGTCACTTCCACATTTGCAGTTATCAGTGGCAGCCGCAAGCTACTACACACTCCCAATTTTTATTACGATTTTTTCGGCAATTCTTGTTAGAGAACCTATTTCAACTCGGGGTTGGATTGCTGTCCTATTAGGATTCATAGGAACTCTATTAATAATTAAACCTGTACCCAGTGAGTTTAATCTCTATGCATTGCTACCTTTAGTGTCGGCCATGCTCTATGCACTGGCAATGATATTAACTCGCACAAAATGCCGCAATGAACACCCATTGGTTCTCTCGGTGGCGTTGAATATTACATTTATAACCGCGGGGCTTATCGCAACAGTCGTTGGGCAACTCATCTTCCAACATGAGGATACTTCTTCGTTTGTTTCAACCAAGTGGACGGCGATGCGGTTAAACGAAGTGTTTGCTATCGCTCTTTTAGGAATAGCCATTCTTGGTGCGAGTATTGGCACTGCATTCGCCTATCAAAACGGCAAATCTTCGACAATAGCGATATTTGATTTTTCCTACGTGGGGTTTGCTGTTATTTGGGGAGCACTCTTTTTTAGCGAAGTACCGGACTTCCCATCGTTATGCGGCATGGGCCTGATTGTGTTCGCAGGGATAATGGCTGTCCGAGAATAACTAGAAACCGACGAATCGTTTAATCCAAGAGACAACGCGATTTGCCCACCTTTTAACAAAGCCCTTCTTTTTGACTGGCTCGGACACTACCGTATCCGAATCAACATCTGTAGCGCCCTCGGGAACCTCACGAATCAACACCTGAGACGTTATATCCAACGGCGATGGGGGTGTTGATTTCTCGCCGTCAGAAGAGATTTCAATTGCTTTTTCTATCTCAGCGGTCTCAGAGACCATGCCGGTTTCAACTTCATCTGGAATAAGCTCACTGTTTGTTGAAACAGTTTGTGCTGATTCAGATGTTGCCTCGTCAGAATTTACGACATCCCTATTTTCAGTGGTCGAGACGCTCTCTGAAACATCGCTAATTTCAACAATGTAGGCTTCGGCAGTGTTCCCACTGAGCGATTCTTCTTCAGCAATGACTTCGCCCAAATCGAGACTGCAATCCAGTTGTGATTCATCAGCCACCGCAGTGTTAGTGCTACTGTTTTTTTCAACTACCTCTGAACTGTGTCCAACAAAATCATCCGTTGAAACAGAGTCTACAAGATGGCCGGCGAACGATATATTCTCAGAGAAAGCCCGACGTAATTCCTGATTCGTTTCATCAGTTGGCTGCGGGTCTTCGTGATTGCTGCCGAGATCGTTAGCAAGATCCTCCATGCGTTCCGATTCGATTTCTGACGACAAACCCAAGTTCTCATCGGCATCGATAATAACCGGATTGCTTAAGGTGTCAAAAACCGACAACGCCTCCGAATCATCGTGGGTATTTTCAGACTCAATTGCTACTGATGCATCAAGTTGGATTGGTGCTTCAGACTCACTTAGACTATTTTTTTCGCCGACTTCGCCGACTTCACTAGAAGCTTGCAGATCTCCAGCGTTAACGTCAGATTTTTTGATCACAAGCGAAGAGGCTTCACTACTATCAAGGTTCTCAAAAAAGGATTCGCTGTCGATAGCCGCTGACGCAAAAAATACAGGCGGTATTGAATTCAGGGTTTGCTCAAACTGCTGATAATTTTCAGTCTCATCCCAGTTCTCATCGTCAAGTTCACTTGCCAAATCCTGACTGATTTGGTCTGTTTCACCACTGGCAAGCTCTATGTCAACAGCACTGGTATCAATGGTTGAAAGCGCTGTTTCAATATCGAGATCTGATTCAGAAATTGATTCAAAAACCTCGGCACTTTCTTCCAAAACAGAATGCTGAACAATGGGCTCGTCTTCATCTAACGTGTAATCGGGAACCAGGGCCTTGGAAACAGGCACGCCACTACGATCAAACTCACTTGATAACTTATAAATATCACCAAGACGATCAAAACCGTTGAAGTTAGTCGCGATCCTTCGCGATGCGCCGAGCCCTCTTGCTAGTCAAGGCTCAGTGTTTTTACTCGCTGGCTCTTTAATGCTTTCACTCTCATCGGTGGAAGGGTCTAAAACTTCAACGTCTGCTTCGATGATATCGGCCCCGCCATGCAAACTCGCGGAAACGACTGCCGTTTGACCAATGGCTGCGCTATCTGATAACTCGACATCTGAATCTAATGTAAGCGACTCAGAAGAATCATCTGTGTTCTGTGAAGAAAAGAATTTTGCCTCTTGCTGTTCTTGAGCTTGTAATTCCTGACGATGCTCTTCGGCAAAATCATCAATAACCCGACGCAATTCTATTTCCGCATCACCTGTCATTTGTCCAGATGCATTTTCTTCATCCGAATCAACATCCATCCTGTGCGATTGCGCAGCATCATCGCCATCCGATGATTCGGAAGCCTCGCCTTGATCGACTTCGGCATCACTGGACGAATGATCTGTCTCATCAACGGATGCATTCGATGCCTCGTGGGACAAGCCTCCGTCAGGTCTGGATGACGGCCATTCTTCTACGACGATATCGTGCGCTGACACGATCTCCGGTTCAATATCTTTTGGGGGTTCATCAGCATCAGCATCAGCATCAGCATCAGCATCAGCATCAGCATCAGCATCAGCATCGGCATCGGCATCGGCATCGGCATCGGCATCGGCATCGGCATCGGCATCGGCATCGGCATCGGCATCGGCATCAACAGAAGTATCTTCTACCTTATTTTCGGTGTCTTCTGTAGCGGTGGAGCTATCTGGCAGTTCACCCGCCAAAGCCAATAATTCATTGGTGGTGGACTCTGCACCTTCTGCACCTTCTGCACCTTCTGCACCTTCTGCACCTTCTGCACCTTCTGCACCTTCTGCACCTTCTGCATCGTTTGCCGCGATGGTTTCTGCAATTCCATCGACGAGCGCAGCTTCGGCTGCAAGTGCTGCATCTATCTGTTCTAGATCCTGTGCTTCTGCCAGCGTAGGAAGTTCATCCAGCCGCTTCAAATTGAAGTAGTCGAGGAATTGTCGAGTGGTGCCCCATAGCGCAGGCTTACCGGGCACATCCTTGTATCCAATTTCCTTTACCCAATCTCGCTCTTGTAGGGTCTTGATAATGTTTGAACTTACTGCAACGCCTCTAACCTCTTCTATTTCACCACGCGTGATGGGCTGACGGTAAGCGATAAGAACAAGAGTCTCTAAAAGGGCCCGTGAATAACGTGGTGATTTTTCTTGAAATAAACGAGCAACCCAGTGCTCCATTGATGAACGTGACTGCAATCTCCACCCTGATGCAACTTCGACTAATTCGATACCACGACCTTCATACTCGGCCTGTAACTCACTCAGCGCCGTTTTGATCTCGTTTCGATCAGGCTTATCGATATCGCTTTCGAAGAGTCCTTCAAGCTGGCCGATGTTCATGGCCTTGCCTGCAACGAGCAGGCACGCTTCCAGGATATTTCTCGTTTGTTGAGAATCCATCTAAATTACTCGGGAAGTTCAATATGCTCGGATGAATCGTCGACTGAGTCGACTGATGCACTTCGAGGTTTTAAGTAAATCGGGGCAAAGGGTTCTGCTTGCACAATGTCAATGGTGGCTTCCTTGCACAGTTCTAGTATTGCCAGGAAAGTTACCACAACGCCCAAGCGGCCTTCTTCAGGATTAAACAGTGTAGAAAATTCGCAAAACTCGCCAATATTCAGTGCAGACAACACATGCGACATTCTCGCTCGCACTGACAAGGTTTCGCGAGTGATATTGTGATGCCCACTTAAATGAGCTCGCTCCGCCACATCTCTGAGTGCCAGCATGAGTTCCTTCATGGTGATGTCTGGTAGCGGCACTTCTCGTTCGATGGTCGGTGCAACAACCTTCAGCACTTGATTCTCTCGCTCTAAACGCGGCAGATCATCAAGGGCGACGGCACTTTTCTTAATTCGCTCGTATTCCTGAAGACGACGAATCAATTCTGCGCGAGGGTCATCTTCATCATCACCGAGTTCGTCCACTCTGGGAAGCAGCATCCTAGATTTAATCTCAGCCAGCATGGCCGCCATGACCAGGTACTCAGAGGCCAACTCGAAGCGCATAGTCTCCATTAGACCGATATATTTCATGTATTGCGCGGTAATATCGGCAATAGGTATATTTAAAATGTCTAAATTTTGACGCTTTATAAGGTACAGCAATAGATCCAACGGACCTTCAAACGCATCCAGAAAAACTTCCAGCGCGTCGGGTGGAATGTACAAATCCAGCGGAAGTTGAGTAAACGGCTCGCCACGGACAACGGCGATAGGATCCTCATTGACATTTACAGTTGTTGGATCCGCCTCATTGGGCGGTGGATCAGCTTGCATGAAGAGGCTCCTGGTTACGATGATTATACCGCGACCAGAGCCGTTGCCCTACTCTAAAAAACTAAGATCTCCACGACCTTCGCGCCGTACTTCAATTTCACCGTTATCGCCCATCACCAGCACTGTTGTTGGCTCGAATCCGCAATTGCCACCATCGATGATGAGATCTACCTGCTTCTGCAAAATATCCCTGATGTCTTCCGGATCTGTTTCCGGTAATTCTTTATCGGGCATGATGAGGGTACAACTCATAAGCGGCTCACCCAGTTCACTGAGCAAGGCCTGACAAATAGCGTTGTCCGGTATCCGAATTCCGATCGTTTTACGTTTCGGATTAAGCAGGCGTCTCGGGACTTCGCTCGTGGCCTTCAAAATAAACGTGTAAGGTGCCGGTGTCAGGGCTTTCAAGGTTCGATAAGTGGAATTATCGACCCTAGCGTAGGTCGAAATGTCCGTTAAATCGCGACAGACCAAGGTAAAATCGTGCTTTGCATCTGTTCGTCGAATTCTGGCAATACGCTCCATCGCTTGCTTGTTACCTACATGGCAGCCCAAGGCGTAACATGAGTCCGTCGGATACACGATGACCCCACCATCTTGAAGGATGGAGACAGCCTGCCCGATTAGACGTTTCTGCGGATTATCCGGGTGAATTTCGAAGAACTGGCTCATTGGCTAAGCGGGTATCTAGAGGTGAGGTTGATTGTAAGGCTTTGCGGTGCAATGCTTGCATAAACTACGTAAAACATTGGCTTACCGGCCTTTTAACCAGATTATACGTAAAAATATTATGTCACTTCTAAGACCCGTACTAATAGCCTCAGCACTACTCACTAGTAGCCATTTCCTCGCTTTACCGGCCGCAGCACTGGAAGACGGTGTAATAGCCATCGTCAATGGCAAGCCAATCAGCACAATGGCGGTTGATACTGTCGCAAGTCAAATAACTGAGACAGGCGAAGCCGGAGACCCAGAAGCAATTCTGAACGAACTAATCAATATGGAAGTACTCACGCAGGCCGCCGAAAAGATCGGACTTGAAAAGCTTCCTGAAATCGCCGCAGCTATTCAATTGCAATATACGCAAACAATGGCTAACGCCTACCTTGCCAAAATTAGCTCTGAACAGACATTCACGGACGATGAGCTACGCGCCGAATATGATCTTCAATCAGCCAATGTGGATACCGCGGAATATCGCCCAGCCCATATTCTGGTGGGCAATCAAGAAACCGCTGACGACCTACTGGCCGATCTGGCGGACGGGAAAGATTTTAACGCCATGGCAAAACTCTACTCTACTGACCCTACCGCCCAATCGGGAGGGGATTTAGGCTGGATGCAAGCGGCATCCTTACCCCCGGAATTTATCGAGGCAATCTCCCCACTGGATATTGGTGAGCACACGCCCTATGCAGTCCCAACCGAATTCGGTCTGCACGTCATCAAACTACTCGACAAGAGAAACGCAGCCCTTCCCGCATTTGAGGCAGTGAAGTCGGGACTGCAAGATCTACTGGCCAGAAAAGCGTTGACTGCTCACTTGCAAAAACTGCGGGAAGATGCGGTGATTGAACGATAAGGCAGAGTCAATCTGAGCTATTGAAGAATCACAATAGCTAGATCCATCACATTCGTGCCTGTTGGTCCGGTGGTCACTAATGCGTCTAATTGCTCAAGACAACTGCCGGCATCTGCCCGTTTGAGGTAGTCATCGATATCAAGGTTTTTGCTTGCTGCTATTGACGCTGTTGACTCAGTCACTAACCCACCGGCATCTTTAGTCGGCCCGTCAGTCCCATCAGTGCCGCACACTAAAACAGCTCCTCGACCGTGTGCAGCAATAGATTTCGACAATGCTAAAGCTAAGTGTTGGTTGCGTCCTCCTCTACCCGGGTTTTCAGGTAATACAACAGTGGGCTCACCCCCCCAAATATACACACCAGCTTGGGCATTTTTAATCAGAATGGTTTCGGATAATCTGCCCACCACCTGTGGCATCTGACCGTGCAAACTGCCTTTTTTCTGGATAACCAACAACCCTCTAGCTTCGGCCGCTTGTTCAACAGCAGCCTGAGCAATATCAGAGGAGGCAATAATTCTGGTCTTAATTCTGTTCCAAACCGGCAACGTTGCGGGCATACCGGTCGCATCGTCCGGAATTAACAAACCCGAGCCTATGTCCGACAGTTTGTCTCCAGGCACATCGCTAATAAGAAACTGATGAACGTTGCACTTTATGAATGAGGAGAGTTTGCCACCTTTAATGTTCGACAACGTTCGACGATGCTTGTTCATGGCGCCGATATCAGCACCACTAGAGAGAAACGTATCCGTTTCACGTTTCAGGTCGTCGAGCGTGAGCCCAACATTCAGATGCTCAACCAACGCAGACGTACCACCAGATACCAAGAATACAAGCTCTGCCGCTTCAGGTATTGCCGACACAAATTCGACCAACTTCTGTCCAGCCAACAATGAGTGTTCATCAGGGAGCGGATGGCCAGACTCAATACAAGACAACTTCGAATGTCCTCTTAGCTCTTCACTCAAATGGTCATGCTTAGTGATCACCAGACCCGAGACTAATTTGTCTCCCAGCACCTTTAGCGCCCCCAGCGCCATGGAATCTGAAGCCTTACCCACAGCTACTAAATACACAGAATTGCCCAGCTCATAGCCGTGCAACGCTTTCGTCGTGGCTTGAAACCCACCGACAGCATCCACGCCAGCCTGAAAAAGCTCCTTCAGGAGTGTGCTGGGATTGTTCATCGAATCGGTCAATGAGTTCCTCCTGCCAGCGGCGAATGGTTATTAAACTTTGGCTAAGGCTTGGTCGAGGTCGCGCTGAATGTCGGCCACATCTTCTAAACCGACGGCCAGTCTAATTAACCCCTCACCGATTCCAGCCAGCTGACGATCCTCGGCACTCATGCGGCCATGGGTAGTGGTAGCCGGATGTGTGATGGTCGTACGTGCATCCCCCAGATTGCCCGTGATGGAGCAAAGCTGCACGGCATCGATTACGCGCCAAGCGGCCTCTCGATCGCCCGCTATTTCCAGCGATAAGATTCCTCCGGGCAATTTCTGCTGTCGACGAGCCAACTCAGCGCTAGGATGAGAATCCAACCCCGGATAGTAGACATGGCGGACAGCGCTATGTTGCTCTAGCCAGGTAGCAAGCTCCTGGGCATTAGCAGAGTGTTGATTCATGCGCAGACTCAGCGTTTCCAAGCCTTTGATAAAAACCCAGGCATTGAAGGGGCTCATACAGGGCCCGGCGCTTCTCATAAAACCGGTCAATGCGTCAATCAGCTCAGCACTTCCAACCACAGCGCCACCCACGCATCTGCCTTGCCCATCAAGGTATTTGGTTGCCGAATGGATAACGACGTCGGCGCCCAGCGACAAGGGTTTCTGCAACGCGGGTGTACAAAAACAGTTGTCGACAACCAATTGCGCACCGACTCTGTGGGCAAGATCAGCGAAGGCGCGAATGTCACCTAGCTCTGTCAGAGGATTGGTTGGCGTCTCGAGGTAGAGCATCTTCGTTTTGCCGTTGACCAATGGCTCCCAGCTGGCAACGTCTAGACTGTCAGCCCAGTGCACGGTGATACCGTAACGCGGCAAGTAATTTTTAAATAAATTCACCGTACTACCAAACATGTTGCGGGTGGCAACGATTTCATCACCTTGACGCAAGGTACCCAGCAGTAAAGTTGCGGTAGCAGCCATGCCAGATGAGGTCCCGATACAAGCCTCACCACCTTCAAGTGCCGCAAGCCGCTTCTCAAATATCTGAACTGTAGGGTTAGTGAAACGTGAATAAATGGGCCCTTCGCTCTCCCCGCTGAATCGGGCGGCAGCCTCAGCGGCACTCTCAAACACGTAGCTGGAAGTGGTCATAATTGGCTCACCATGCTCGCCGAACTGAGACCGTTCGAAGCCGGTGCGAATCGCCTTGGTGTCATCACTCCAAAACACTTCAGAGTTACCGTTATTTGACTTTGTGTTTTTACCGCTCAATTTGCAAATGCCTATCTGGGTTCGCGTAACGCCAAACTAATGAGTGTGTTTAGGTGCCTAGTTATACTACTGTATCCGAAGCGTCAATGAATGATCAGCTTTTGCAGGACTTGTCACGATTAACAGCTCTGCCTTCAATTACAAGGGGCAAGCTTCAACAATTCTTCGTCGCTGCAATGCTGAGCGGCACTTACTTGTGCCTTTTAAGCCTACAGGCCCAAGCTGAGCAACCCCCTCAAAACACTCATTCAATAGCGTCACAAACACTCGCAGCACTACCCGTAAGCGATTGTTTGCTTCAGCTAGATGCCACAGTTGCATTAGCCAGCAATGACGCTGACGAACACACCTACTTAGACCAACGGTTTGCGGCGCTCGAGTCGCGTTGTCCCAACTTACCTCAAATTGCTCACAATCGCGGCGTACTCGCAGCAAAAGCCTCAAAATGGTTTGATGCAATTGATCACTTTAACCGCTCACTTCTTACAGATACCAGGGCGGCTATGACTCATCGTCATTTGCAGCAGATTTATGAGCACCGGGCGGCTCAGGCTTATGCTCAGGCGCTAAATACTCCGATCCCCGTCAGGCAGCCTATTCTCTCATTTCAGCTGTCCACAGACCAAAATGCTGTTCCAGAACTCTCAGATAATCACATAAAAGGGCTTCGGACGAACAGCACAGTGGAATACGAAATGTACGCTTGGTGGCAGGCCCTGCAATCATCCTCGGGGGCAGGCGATTTCTATGTACAGGATTTTCCCGCCTCTGCGATCGAATTTGCGAGCGATCGGTTTAACGGTATTGATTGGGACGACATACAACGAGAAATTGCTTTCACTGAAAACGACGCGGTGGTTGTCCTTAGCGATCCGCAGCAAAAAAGAACACTCCTCTTGATGCGGTTGGTAGCAACTCGCTGGAAGATTTACCAGGAAACACCGCTTTGACCAATAAACAATCATCTTTCAGGAATTGGCAGTTAACTTTTGCCGCACTGTTGTCATGTGCCAGCCTGCTCGCGCAAGCAGCACCACATCAATCACGTAACTCTTCCATTGCTATGGACCATCAGGTTGCTGCGACACTGGATTCAATTGCTTACGGCAATCTATCCGAAGCTAGAGTCCTGGCTAGACAGCTGTCCAAGCAATTTCCTAAGTTTGCACTCGGACATTTATTATCCGCTGAGTTGGAGGCAGCTGCTGCGTTTCAGGATGTTCGCGCATCAAGTCTCGCGCCCATGAATCAACGCTTAATTGATCTGCTACTCGAAGCACAGTTCCGGCTTAAAGCTACACGAACACAACGCACGGCTTCTAATCAGATGGACTCAGGTGCGGCCCCCGTTCTTCCTAGTTCAGTTATTCAGATGGGAACTGATATAGACAGCCTGCTGATCGTAGATTTAGATAATTCAACCATCAAACACATTGCAGGTACTGATGAGTCACCAACGATTATTAGACAGCACTACATGGGAAGTGGCAAAGCCGGATTCGGCAAAGAGATTGAAGGCGACAACAAGACACCTCTAGGTGTTTACACCATTACCGGTAAACGACACGACTCCACCCTCCCCGACCTTTATGGTTCCGGGGCGCTGACGCTAAACTACCCTAACGCACTTGATCGTTTCCTTGGCCGAACCGGCTATGGTATCTGGATACACGGTGTGCCCCATGCACAACGAAGCCGGGCACCCCGCTCCAGCGAGGGTTGCGTAACAATGTCCAACGATCATTTGCTATCGCTGATGCAGCAAATTGAACCATCAAAATCACTTGTGGTGTTAACCAACAACTTGTCGTACATCTCGGAGGAGTCACGCCATTCACAGAAACACGAATTCCGGACACTGTTCACAAAATACCAAAATGCCCTGCTGAGCAAGCAACCACTTGAAATTGCGAACCTTTACGACAATTCCAGCAACATAGTTCGGGCGCCTAATACCGAGAGCTACAAACAATATATCCAAAATGTTAGTCCGAGCGACCTAAGCATCATCCTGAACCCAAGCCTGAACAGCCACGACGCCGCCGAGGATGCACCGTTTCTCGTTATGCGGGGCCGTTATGGAGCACATAATGAGCTTCCCTTTGCGCTTTACTGGAAACGCTCAAACGAGGGCGAGTGGCGCATCGCAACGGAACTCAGACAAGGCCCAAATGCGTCATGAAGTAACGGGGGTTACTGACTAAAGTCTTGGCCCAAAATGCCGCTTCTAGGGCAAAGGCCGGGCGTTATTCGACACCTAAGCCCAACGTCGATACATGACTTTTCAGTATGCTTTTTAACAAAATCTTTAAGAGTGACCAAAAGACTGCTGAAGCGGGAGGCTCACGCGCGGGTGGAAAAATCAAGGCTCGCAAGGTCCACGTAAGGGTTAGCACACGCGATCTGCGCGTTGGCATGACAGTAACTAAACTGGATAAACCGTGGGAAGAATCTCGCTACATGTTTCAATATGTCAAGATTGAAACACCCTCTGATATCAGAGATATGCAGGAAGAGTGCTCATTTGTCTATGTAGATTTTGACGAAGACTCTTTGAAAGCGGCGAAAAGGAAGAACCGTACAAGAGATAACGGACTCGCAGGGAACACTCCACAGGTCAGTGTTAGGGAAGAACTCAACACGAGCAATCAAGTCCACAGTCTAGCGACCCAGGCTGTTAGCTCTTTGTTCGACGACATGCGCCTAGGCGCAGAACTAAACGGCACTGTCGTCAAGCAAGCTGTAAGTGGCTGTGTTGAGAGTATTTTGCGCAATCAAGATGCTTCACTGTGGCTGACCCGTATGAAGAATAAAGATGTGGGCACTGCAAAACATTCAATGAACGTCTCTGCATTGAGCATTATCATGGCCAAGGCATCAGGTATGAGCACCCGGGAGATGGAAGACGTTGGGGTTTGCGGCATGCTTCATGACGTTGGCAAAACGCGTCTTCCCTCATCGATTTTAGAAAAGCGTGGCCCGTTAACCGCTTCTGAGCACGAGGAAATGAGGCGGCACACAATTTACGGCCGGGACATTTTGCTCTCTTCAAAGAACGTGATGTCGGGTGCTGCTGATGTTGCTCATAGCCATCACGAAAGACCAGATGGGACAGGCTTTCCAAACAAACTGAATGCAGATTCCATTCCGCTGTATGCCAAGATCGTGTCGATAGCGGAAGCCTATGACAACATGACAACGACTCAAGTTTATCGTGAGGCGTGCTCACCTTCGCTTGCATTGCAAGAAATTTACAGTCAGCGTGGCCAGCAGTTTGATGAGGACCTTATCATCCTGTTTATCGAGGCTATCGGCATTTTCCCACCGGGTAGTATTGTTGAAATGGTTAACAATGAAGTGGGAATTGTGCTTGCGAATACAGCTGATAAACTTCGCCCCCGAGTCATTATGATTCTCGACTCGTTTGGGGAACCTACTTCGCAACGCATTGTTGATCTCTCCAGACTAGAGACCGATCGAGAAGGCGCAATCTATCAAATAAAAACGACACATAGCGACGGCGCGTTCGGTATTCACATCGATGAATTCCAAAGAGCCGGATTACGCATTGGTGAGTAGTTTATATTCACAGAACCAGCAAGTCATCACCACCCGAATCTAGTCTTTTGGCGTTGTCAGATCGCTGCTGTTGAAGCGTATTTAAATACGTGCCGTCGACATCTCCAGTGACGTAATCACCGGTAAAACAACTGGATTCAAAGTTGTCTATTGGGTTCTTGGCATACTGTACTGCCTCAATCAGATCTTCTATATCTTGATAGATCAACCAATCGGCACCGATAGTCTCCTGAATATCTTCGGTGGTTCTGTTGTGCGCAATAAGCTCATCGGCGGCGGGCATATCAATACCGTACACATTGGGATATCGAACCGGTGGCGCAGCTGATGCCATGTAAACTTTCTTGGCACCGGCATCTCTTGCCATCTCAACAATTTGCCCAGAAGTTGTGCCACGCACGATGGAGTCATCGACAAGCAGTACCGTTTTTCCGCTGAACTCCAACTCAATTGGGCTGAGTTTCTGGCGAACAGATTTTTTACGCATCTGTTGACCGGGCATAATGAAGGTCCGACCAATATAACGATTTTTAATAAACGCCTCGCGGTACTTGACGCCGAGATTAGTGGCAACCTCTAAGGCAGATGTGCGACTGGTATCAGGAATTGGAATAACCACATCTATATCGTGATTGGGACGCTCTCTTAAAATTTTACGTGCCAGCGTTTCACCCATCCGAAGCCTAGATTTATACACGGAGATGTTGTCAATGATGCTATCGGGGCGTGCCAGATAGACGTATTCAAAAATACACGGTGACAGTACCGGGTTTTGCGAACATTGTTCGGTATGCAGATTGCCATCCATATCAATGTAGACCGCCTCACCAGGGTCGATATCTCGAAGCAGATCAAAATCTAGCCCTTGCAATGCGACACTCTCGGACGCGACGCAATACTCTTTGCCGGATGCTGTTTCACGCACACCAATAACTGCCGGACGTATGCCCAAAGGATCCCGGAAAGCAAAAACACCCCGGCCTACTACCATGCCGATGACCGCATACGCACCACGACACCGACGATGCACTGCAGCGACCGTGGCAAAGATCATGTCTGCTGTTAGGTGCGTACTCGGCTTGAGATCTTGCAGCTCATGGGCAAACACATTAAGAAGCACTTCACTGTCAGAGCGCGTGTTGATGTGTCGAAGATCGGACTCGAACAACTCACGCTGCAGTACATCAGCGTTGGTTAAGTTGCCGTTGTGCCCCATCACAATGCCATAGGGTGAATTCACGTAAAACGGCTGCGCCTCGGCCTGCCCCGATGTTCCGGCCGTTGGATATCGCACATGTGCAATGCCCATACGCCCTTCTAAACGCTGAATATCACTGGTTCGAAAAACATCTCTGACCAGGCCTGCTCCACGCCTGAGGACAAGACGTCCCTCGTGGCAAGTCGCAATACCTGCAGCGTCCTGTCCACGATGCTGAAGCAACGTTAATCCATCGTAAAGGCGAGTACTGACGCTTTCCTTGCCTACAATTCCAATGATGCCGCACATGCGTGGTCAGTACCCTATCGGTGTGAAGTCAAAATGTTGTGCAAGGCCATCCGGCAATTTTGCATGCATGGACTTGGCAATTTTTTGAAACGAAGGCAGCGCGCCAGAATCACGCCACCAAATTTCCTGCTTAAGCTCAGGGACAAGGTTTGCAGCTAGCACCAGAAGGCTGACGATAATGATACCGCGCAGAACACCGAATCCGACGCCAACAGCTCTATCAAGTTTGCCGACAGTGGAGCGGGACATGATGCGTTCAAATACCCAGTTTATTAGCCCTCCCATTAACAGCGTGCCGCAAAACAAACTCAGCGCGCTAATCGTGGCACGTGCCTGTGGGCTTTGAACAGTATCGATGGGCAGCAGGACCGAAAAGCGGCTAGTAAAAAACAGTGTGATGGCAATGGCAGCCACCCACGTACCTAAGCTCATGGCTTCTCGAAAGAAACCGCGCATGAAGCTTATGATTGCTGATAAAACAATGACAGCCAGAATGACTAGGTCGACTTCGGACACGTCTGAGCACCGCCTGCGTTGTAAGCGCGAATATTAACAAATGCACCCGGTTTCGGGGGCTTCAGTTCAGGGGTAACTGGTCACTAGTGCACTTCTGCCTAGTAAAGACTCCACTTTTTCTCGCACATCATCAGCACTCTTTTCAGAAATCATGGGGCCAACTAGGACTTTGAAAGGATCTGTCACAGCTTCGCGATCTCTGACGAACGATGCAAAGCCTGAGCGTCGTAACGAATTACGGACAGCTATTGCGTTTTCCTGATCGTTAAAACTACCGGCCTGAACAACCCAGGCGGTTAGCGGAGCCGCGGAGCGGCTCTGTCTTAATGTCTCTTTTACGCTCTCGGTTGAGGGTCGAGTGGCGGTGGTTGAGGTTTGAGGCGCCACAGGAGCAGGCGCATTACTCACTGCCTGCGGAATCGATTGGATACGGCTGATACCGTCTTCATCAACAATTTGCGGGGGCTCTTGGCGGAGCTTCTCAACCCGTCTAAATTGACTCTCACTACCCGCTCCATCGAGAAGGAGCGGCAGCACTATCACCATGATGGCAACGAAAACCGCAGCACCCCAAAGACGCTGGCGAAAATTGCTCTCATTGTCATCCTCGAAGGAGTCCATGCTCTTAGTGGGTGCCGCTTAGTTTGAGCCCGGAGCTTCGAGTATAGGGCGCACATCAGCAATAGTGAAAAAAGAACCGGCGACTAACAAAGGCTGACCTTTTTCTCTCGCAGTGGCGACTGCAGTAGAACAGGCATCTTCGAGGCAGGCGTAGGCGCTTGCACAACCTTCCGAAGCAGCATTGATGAGTTGTGATAGATCCTCAGCTTTCATAGCGCGAGATATATTCAGTGGTACACAGTGCCAATGCGCTGCCACAGGGCCCAATGCATCGAGAATTCCTCCCAGATCTTTGTCTGCCATACACGCAAACAGAACTTGAGCTCGCTTGTCTCCGAATTCATCCTCGAAGGCTGAGGCTAGCGCGGCAGCTCCTGCGGGGTTATGCGCAACATCAAACAGTGCAGATACACCGTCTAGCTGAACTTTCTCAAATCGCCCCGGAACGGTGACGGTTGAAAGCGCCTGCTCAATAGTTTGCTCATCGACTGGCAATCTATGCTGAAGATGCCCCACTACGGCTACAGCGCAACCTGAATTACGCTTCTGATGAGATCCTTTTAACGCCGATTGAGGCAGTTTTTCTGGGTCTACTGCGCCCACATGATCAACCGGAATATTGTGTTTTTTGGTGTACTCGAAAAGCGAGTCAGGCGGCGCAAGGTCACCCACGACCAACGGTTTAGCCATGCGGCCGATAGCAGCCTTTTCGGTTGCAATCACAGCCACATCCGAGCCCAGGTACTCCTCGTGATCTAGCGCAATACTGGTGACTACAGAACAATCCGCATCCCACAAGTTCGTTGCATCCAAGCGCCCACCCAACCCGACCTCCAGCAGATAAATATCACATTGGTGTTGCGCAAACACTTGCATTGCTGCGAGCGTGGTGTACTCAAAATACGTGAGTGTTTGAGGGTGTCGACCAGCCTCTACGTGCGCCAATGCCTGCACAATGTCAGCAGCCGGGGCCATTTCCCCATCGATGCGAATGCGCTCTCGGAAATCGACAATGTGTGGGGAGGTATAGCTGCCTACCCGATAACCTGCAGCCGTATAAATCGCCGACAACAATGCTACCGTCGAGCCTTTTCCATTCGTGCCTCCGACCAACACTAGGGGTTTGTCGACGGGACGCATGCCAAGCCTATCCGCGACTTGGCCCACCCTCTCCAATCCCATATCAATGGACACAGGATGGATTGTTTCAAGCCAAGTCAACCACTGGCTAAGAGAATCAGTTGGATTCGGGGGACGACTCTGGCTCAAGACTCATGACTCGGCTGACGCTGCAACTCGCACATCGTCAAACTTAATTACCGGCTTATCACCCAGTTTGGCAAGCAGGCGCGCAAGGGTGTCACGCATATCGCGACGGTCGCAAATGAGATCTATCGCCCCATGCTCTAGAAGAAATTCACTGCTCTGAAAGCCTTCGGGAAGTTTTTCTCGCACTGTTTGCTCTATAACGCGAGGTCCGGCAAAACCAATCCGCGCTCCAGGCTCGGCAATAATAATGTCACCCAACATAGCCAACGAAGCAGATACCCCACCCATCGTCGGATCGGTTAGCACGGAAATGTACGGCAAACCCCGATCAGCTAATCGTCTGAGTAGCGAACTGGTTTTACCCATCTGCAACAGCGAAAACAAGGCTTCTTGCATACGAGCGCCGCCACTGGCACTAAAACAGATAAAGGGTATTCCCTGCTCCAGACTGCGCTCACAACCACGGCTAAAACGCTCTCCAACCACAGAGCCCATGGAGCCTGCCATAAAGTTAAAATCAAATACGGCAACAACCACCGGCATGCCTTTTAACTTACCCTGCATAACGACTAAGGCATCTTTTTCACCAGAGTCTTTAGTGGCCTGGCTCAAGCGATCCTTGTAGCGCTTAGAGTCTTTAAATTTCAGGATGTCGATAGGCTCGACGGAGGCACCAATTTCTTCGTTTTCACCGACATCGAGTAGTCGCTCGATTCGCTTTCGGGCTCCGATAAGCATGTGATGGCCACATTTGATGCAGACATCCTGTGCGCGTTCCAGCTCAGCGTGATATAGCACATCAGAGCAGTTCTCACACTTAACCCATAAGCCTTCAGGTACTGTCCCTTTTTCCTCGTTACGCGTACCAATGCGCGCGGGAATCAGCTTTTCGAACCAGCTAAGACCCGGTATAGAAGGAACTATCGTTTTCTTTTCCGCATCTTTAGGTTTGTCCTCATCACTCATTTAGGCAGCTCCGGTTTCATCCATGGCCAATCGCATTGCGTTGACCGTGTCGAATATAGATTGATGCAGTTGATCCGGGTTATCCCCATGATCGGCTACGAGTGATACTAAAACACTTCCGACGACAATAGCGTCAGCAGTTATCGATATAGCCGCTGCAGATTCAGCATCACGTATTCCAAAGCCAACTGCTACTGGAATGTTTGCAAACGATTTGATGTGCTCAACCTTACTAGCCACTTCAGTTGTGTCTATGTTGGCTGCACCAGTGACGCCCTTCAGAGACACATAGTAAATATAACCGCTGGCCTTTTCACATACGTGTTTGACTCGAGAGTCAGGCGTTGTCGGGGATAGCAAAAAGATGCTGTCCAAACCAACCGCGTCCAACTCAGCAACTAATTCATCAGCCTCTTCAGGTGGCAGGTCGACAGTTAATACTCCATCAACACCCGCTTCACTGGCCAACTCTGCGAATTTTTTATAACCGAGAATTTCAACCGGGTTCATGTAGCCCATTAAGACGACAGCCGTCTCATTGTTGGTCTCTCTGAATCGTTTTACTGTCTCAATGACTTGCGCCAGTGTCACGTTGTTCTTCAGGGCCCGTTCACAGGCAGCTTGAATAACAGGGCCGTCTGCCATTGGGTCAGAAAACGGGATTCCCAACTCAATGACATCTGCACCGGCTTTCACCAAGGTGTGCATAAGATCCAACGTGGTGTCCAGGTTAGGATCACCCGCAGTTATGTAGGGCACCAGTAGCTTGCGGTTCGAATCCGCCGCAAAACTAGCTGCGATACGACTTTGACTCACAGAGTAATTCCTTCAATGTCGGCCAGTGTATTGATGTCCTTGTCACCCCGGCCTGAGAGATTGACGACGATATTTTTATCAGTTCCTAAGCTTGGTGCAATTTTAATTGCGTGTGCCAATGCATGAGCTGATTCCAACGCCGGAATGATACCCTCGATTCGACATAACTTGTGCGTTGCATCCAAAGCTTCCGCATCGGTTGCCGCAACATATTGTGCTCGGCCAAGGTCTTTAAGCCAAGAATGCTCAGGGCCAACACCCGGATAATCCAGTCCTGCGGATACACTGTGAGTTTCGATAATCTGACCTGCCTCGTCTTCCATGAGGTACGTGCGATTGCCATGCAATACCCCCGGCTTTCCTGCACTCAACGGCGCCGCATGACGACCAGTCTCTAGACCATCCCCACCAGCTTCCACACCGATCAGATCAACCTCTTTGTCATCCAGAAACGGATGAAAGGCACCAATTGCATTTGAACCGCCACCGACACAGGCAATCACTGCATCCGGCAGGCGACCCGTGTGCTCCACGGACTGCTCTTTTATTTCTTTACCGATGACGCTATTGAAATCACGCACCATGGCTGGGTAAGGATGAGGACCGGCAGCGGTACCAATGATATAGAACGTATCATCGACATTGCCCACCCAATCACGCATGGCCTCGTTTAAAGCATCCTTTAATGTGCGAGAGCCTGAAGTGACGGGAACAACCTTGGCACCCAACAACTTCATTCGAAACACATTGGGGGCTTGTCTGACGATATCTTCTTCGCCCATGTAAACAATGCACTCCATGCCCCAGCGAGCGCACACTGTCGCTGTTGCGACTCCATGCTGTCCAGCCCCGGTCTCAGCAATAATGCGTTTCTTTCCCATGCGACGCGCCAGGAGCGCTTGACCAACCGTGTTGTTTATTTTGTGCGCTCCCGTGTGATTTAAATCCTCACGCTTTAGCCAAATCTGCGCACCTCCCAGCTCATCTGACATTCGTCGGGCGTGATACAGCGGGTTTGGACGGCCCACGAAGTTTTTCAGCTCCCATTCAAACTCCGCGATGAATTCGTTGTCCAGACGATACCGAGCGTAAGCTTCTTGAAGCTCACTCACGGGATCCATCAACGTTTCCGCAATGAAGCTTCCACCGTAGATTCCAAAGTGCCCTCGGCTATCGGGGTATTGCTGCGAGATTTTCCCCTCAACCGACTCAACCGCTGTATTCATAAAAATATTTCCTTAAAACGCAATATTTCGAAAGCTGACGAATGCAGGTTTGAGAATCACAGCGATTCATCTGCCTTTGACACCGCTGCCATGAAAATTGCCATGGCTTCAGCATCTTTGATTCCTTTGCTCAGCTCCACACCGGAACTGACATCAACCGCATGAGGCGCAACCTGAGTTATCGCGCGCTCTACATTATGTACGTTGATACCGCCCGCTAATATCAGTGGACGCTCCATATTTCCCACTAATTTTGTCCAGTCGAAAGTATGCCCGGTTCCACCGAGCTCTCCCGGAGCATTACTATCAAACAAAAAACCAACACATCGCCTAAAAGCGGCTAATTCCACCTCAGTTGGCATTCCGCCAGCGACTCCAATGGCCTTCAAGTAGGGGCGCTCGAATTGGTCACAGAATTCGGCGGATTCCTGCCCGTGAAATTGGGGAAGCAACCCGGGCATCAAGGTGAGCGCGTGATTGACTTCCGTTTTGTCGGCGTTAAGAAACAGCCCTACTGGAGTTACGAAAGGCGACAGCTGATTAACGATGAGCTGTGCAGCCTCCGGAGTTATGAATCGCTTGCTCGCCTGCACAAATACGAAGCCGAGCGAGTCCGCGCCCAAACCTTGAGCCTTTTGGGCGTCTTGTAGGCGTGTGATACCGCATATTTTGACTCGGGTTCGTCGCGCCATCTCACGGTGAACCTTACCAGATGACTTACCTCGAAGCCATCAATGGTTTCAAGGATGCCACGGATTAGACTTATTTTTTTCAAAGTCTGGCACACCGAACTCTTCCGGATAAGTGGGCTGAAGAAAACACAAGCCGTGCGGGGCTATCGTCATTCCCGCTTGCGTGCGATCTCGGGCTGACAATAAGGTCGCCATCCAGTTTTCATCACGATCGCCCCGACCGATGGCTAGCAAACAACCCGTGAGGATTCTCACCATATTGTGCAAAAAACCGTTGGCTGTGACCTCGACAACCACGCGATCGAGCTCACGTCTTACTTCAACACGCTTCATAGTTCGCACTGCATGATTCGCTTGGCATTCCGCCGATCGAAAACTGCTGAAATCATGCTCACCTAACAAAGCTTGAGCGGCGCGATTCATACTATCAGCATCTAATGGAACTCGCTCCCAGCCCATGGTCCCCGCTTGATAGCCAGGTCGGGTTGCGCGATTAATAATGGTGTATCGGTAGCTGCGGTCCAGTGCACTAAACCGCGCATGAAAATCCAAAGGTACCTCAGCCGCCCAGTGAATGGCTACCCGCTTATCCAAATGAGAATTAGCACCGAAGGTCCATGCCCTTAACGGCCTATCTAGCTCAGTATCGAAATGAACGATCTGTGCCGCAGCATGAACACCGGTATCGGTGCGACCTGCACAGTAGACCGTGACTTCTTGTTGCGAGATTAGACTCAGCGCTGATTCAACCTCAGCCTGCACTGTATGACAATGTGGCTGACGCTGCCAACCGCAAAAGCCCTGACCATCATATTCGACGGCCAGGGCTATTCGTTTTAACGCCATTTATGGAGGTAGCTTATTAGGAAATTTTGCTCAACAAGGTTTCCGCCTCAGTCACCTGAGCTGGATTACCACTCTTTACAATCTCGTCCAATGCGCTGCTGGCTGAGTCTTTGTCACCCATATCAATGTACGCTTTGGCCAGATCCAACATAGTTTCCATTGCATCTTCGTCTTCACTGTCCAACTGCGCAGTCAGGTCACCAGCATCAGTGAGCTCACCAGCATCTAGCTCATCACTTATGGACAAATCCGGAAGGTCAATATCACTTATATCGGAATCCATAATCTCCGCAGAATCTAACTCAAGATCACCTGAAAGTTGATCAAGATCTAACGTCAGATCATGGGATGCTCCTATAACGTCTTCAATCTCATCTATTTCGAGTGCAACCCCAAGGCCGTCTTCATTGGCCACCGAGTCTTCCAACGAACCGCCAGATGTGTCGACAGCCAGTGTGTCATCGAACGCAGCGAAGTCGATACCGCCATCAGTTTCCTCCGCCAACTCATTAGCGATTTGTGAGAAATCACCGGTAGCTTCAAGGTCTATTTCATCGAAAGCAAACGCCGGATCAAGGGTTTGATCCATCATTTCAGTTTCATCGTTGTTGAGGTCGAGAGAATCAGAGACCGCATCAGAAACTGAATCTTCGGCAGATGATAGTGCTTCAGCACCTGTAGCGACTGCCGCTGTTGCAGCAGCACCCACTGCCGCCACTCCAGCACTTATATCAAAGCCATCGTTGTCTTCTACAACAACGTCGTGTTCAGCAAAATCGTTTTCTTCATTGCTTGCGTCAATAGAGCGATTAACCGCACCCATTGATTCACCAAGACCACCGGCTGGCAAGAAATCATCTTCAGTCAGCTTGCCTGCATCTGTTGCGAAATCAGTACCTATGGGGGCAACCTCACCTTCGTCCATTTGAAAGAGTGACTCGCCCGGCTTTAGTTCAGAGCCCATCCTGGCGATGCTTGCCCACTCAGGATTCATGTCACCACCGAACCGTGCATGGAAATTCTTGGCCACTTCCAAGTAGCCATCAGCATTGCCTTGGGCGTGGTAGGTCTGTAGAAGCTTTTCAGCATATTCCTGCTGATTCGGATTTTTCTCAATCGCTTTGTTCAGCAGTTCTTCTGCTTGGCCATGTAATCCATAAGCCAAGTAAACGTCGGCTTCTGAAATCGTGTCATCTTTGTCCAGCGCTTCATCGCCCTCATCAACAGACTGCGCGCCAAAGTTCATGTTAGCTTCACCACCAGCATCGAACGCTGTGCTGGCATCAAAGTTTTGTGTAGAGACTCCTTGGTCAAAGCTATCAAAGCTTGAAGCCGCCGCTGCACCTACTCCGGCAGTAGCCGCAGCCGTTCCGCTACCAACTTCACCGAAGTCATCATATTCATTACCATGATCGAATCCGTGTCTTGGGATATCGCCGTTCATGTCATCGGCTTCATCTTCGTAGCCGAAATCAACGTTGTGATCAAAGCCGACTTCTTCCTCGTCTTCGTCGTCACGACGACGTCTCCACAGCAACATACCACCAACACCCAGTGCTGCCAGAAGACCGACACCTGCGATAGCTAATCGTTGTGGTTGTGCTAGGAGATCTTGATACCATGCAGTCGGTTCTGCGGGTGGTTGCGTTTGAAAAGGTTGTGCTACCTCATTTGATTGACCACCGGCCGCGACAGACTCTTCGTCAAACAGCTCAACATCGCCAAGCTCCACACCGGCTGCAGTTAAAGCATTAGCGCCGGAGTCTACGAATTCTGCGGTGGAATCTATTGCACCGGAGGCCGCATCAGTGCCTGAGTCGATCAGGTTACCAGCCGCGTCAACTGCATTTGCACCGGTATCTAATGAGGCATCGGCAATATCATCAATTCCGCTAAGTACGCCTTGCACGACGTCGTCAACGTTGGCGCCGCTGTTTTTAGCATTTGCCAGCTGAGCCTCAAGCTGCGCTACGCCTGTTTGACGGAGCGTTACCAGAGCATCTAAATTCTCAGTTGTACTGTCAAGCTCAGCAACTTGCTCTTCAAGGTCGCCAGCTTGCAAACGAGTTGAAGCCAATTCCTCACGAGCTAATTGCAGTTTTCTGTTTACTTCACCTAAACGCCCACTTTCAGAATCAGATGTCTCCGCAGATGTCGCACTTGCTCCGGAGCTCGATGTTGCATTGTCAGCAAGAAGTGTCAGCTCATCAGACGCACCGCGAGAGTTTTCTAGAGTTTCTCGTGCCTCTGGTGATAGCGCGGACGCCTCTTCTTCATTGAAAAGCTCTACGCTGGCACTCGGCTCTTCTGCGCCGAAAGTTGCCTCTGTAGAGAGGCCGAACGAGCTATCAGTAGCCGTGGCCAATCGAGTGAGAGGGCTGCCACGCAGCGAATCACGATAGTCACGCCATAGCTGGTTTTGCTCATTGACTGAGGCAACTGCCTGAGCCTGAGAAATGGCGTTAGCTTCACTAACCGATGGAATACGAAGTTCCGCACCGGCTCTAACAAGGTTGATGTTGCCGTTGATAAACGCTGAATCATTGGCCTTCAACAAGGCCAACATCATTTGTTGGATAGATGCACCGCCCACCGCATTTGATTGTGCAATCTCATACAAGGTGTCGCCGCGCTGAACCGATACCGAGTCGCCTATCGAGACAACTGTAGAACCGCCTGACCCACCCAGATAGCCAGAGCTACTGTTACCGACCTCATTCGTGCCACCTAGGACTTCAACGTCAAAGCCATCGAGGCTGGCGACTTCACCGGTGGGAAACGTATCGCGTTGTTGGATCGCATCGGTATTTGGTGCGGCCAGGTCGGTAAGCGAAACCATCTCCCCACCAACACTGTCAAATTGCTGACCACTTTGAGACTCAAGGTTAACCAACGCTCCGGCAACCTCAGCCAGGGAGTCCAGGCTTACCGATTCGCCGTTAACGTTATTTAATGCCTGTGAATTGGGTGCTTCCAGCTGACCAAATTCACCATTGCGCTGGATCGGCGTTGGGATAATCAATGCTTCATCGCCCTGCTGCACCAATGCGGGTCGATCAGAAGCTGAATTAATACCAGTCGCCGAAGGGGTCATGAATACCGGTGGATCCAGCAGAACCGTGTACTCACGAATCATTCTGCCTTGTGGCCAATCAACCTCTAGCAAGAAGTTCAGAAACGGTTCAACAACTGGCGTACGGCTGGATATACGAATAACAGGAACCGAGCCCGAAGAATCGACCCTGAAAGAAAGCTCAGTGAGCACTGGGGCGCGATCGATACCGGCTCGGGCAAAAGCGTCCGGCGATGCCAGCTGAACGGTCATGCCGTTAAGTTCACCGGGTTGAACCGCTGTTAATCGGATCTCGGCTTCCATGGGCTGATTCAGCGCGGAGCGCATTTCGATATCACCCAGCCCGAGTCCGAAAGCCCCGCCTGATGCCAGGGCTAGACTTACTGCTGCAGCCGTTGCTAGTTTTCGCACGTATTGAGTCCCGCTCATTTGAATGGCTTGCAATCCATTGACGAGAATTCGTCTATGCAAGCCAAACTTAGTTAACTGTCACAACGCTATATATCGGACAATTGTCGCAAATATCCAGCAATAGAACAGCGTCTATAAGTAATCTTGAACGAGACATTCAGCTATCTGAACGCTATTTAATGCAGCGCCCTTACGAACGTTATCGGATACAACCCAAAGGTTGAGTCCATTCTGAACACTGATGTCTTCGCGAATCCGCCCAACAAAAACAGCGTCTGTACCGGCTGATTCTGTTACCGCAGTGGGGTATCCCCCATCCTTTCGCTCGTCCATTATTACCACTCCTGGTGCTGTACTCAGCATTTCTCGTGCCTGAACAGCCGATATTGGTTCTCTTGTCTCAATATGCACAGCCTCAGAATGACCATAGAACACTGGCACCCGAACACAAGTCGGGTTTACCGCAATAGAGCTATCTTCCATGATTTTATGCGTCTCCCAAACCATTTTCATTTCTTCTTTCGTGTAACCGTTTTCTTGAAAATCATCGATATGCGGCAACACGTTAAACGCTATTTGTTTTGGGTAAACCGAAGGCTCTGCAGGCAAGCCATTGAGTAACTTTGCGGTTTGACCGCCTAATTCTTCGATAGCTTCTTTACCCGTGCCAGACACCGCTTGGTACGTACACACATTTATGCGGGTAATACCGAACGCATCATGCAAAGGTTTCAAAGCCACCAACATCTGAATAGTAGAACAATTGGGATTCGCAATAATATTCGTGTCTTTGTAACCTGCTATTGCATGTGAGTTAACCTCAGGGATGATCAACGGCTTGTCATCATCGTAACGAAATTGCGACGTGTTATCGATGACCACACAGCCTGCAGCCGCGGCTTTGGGAGCGTAGATTTTTGACACTGAGGCACCGGGCGAGAATATTCCGATTTGAACCTGTGAGAAATCAAAAGTATCCAAATCCTGTACAACGAGCTGTTTGTCCCCGAAAGCAACCCTTTTTCCAGCAGAGCGGGCGCTGGCTAACGGGTAGACGTTACCTACGGGAAAATTTCGCTCCGCCAGAATGGAGAGCATAGTCTCGCCAACCGCACCTGTGGCGCCTACTACTGCTACGTCGTATGTTTTACTCATGAACTTGCACCTGATTGAAGGGCGGCAACTACAGCCTCACCCATTTGAACGGTTGTAACTTGCTTTTCACCGGAGTCGCCAGTGGCAATATCCGGGCATCGATATCCTTGTGTAATAACTGAAGCGACTGCGTCCTCGATGGAACTAGCAGCCTCTGGCTCATTGAGCGTGTAACGCAGCATCATGGCCACCGATAAGATCGTTGCCAACGGATTGGCAATACCTTGACCTGCGATGTCCGGTGCAGAACCATGGATAGGTTCGTACATGCCCTTACCCGCATCATCCAGCGACGCTGAAGGCAGCATGCCAATAGACCCGGTCAGCATGGCCGCTGCATCGGACAGAATGTCGCCGAAAATATTACTGGTGACCATGACGTCGAACTGTTTCGGCGCCCGCACCAATTGCATGGCCGCGTTATCGACATACATATGGCTCAGTTCAACATCCTGATAATCCTTATGGACGTCAATGACGATTTCACGCCAAAGTTCCGACACCTCTAAAACATTGGCTTTGTCGACGGAGCACAATCGCGATCCGCGCTGACGAGCAATTTCAAAGGCTCGCACTGCTATCTGACGAATTTCAGATTCGCTGTACACCATGGTGTTAAATCCAACACGCTCACCGTCTCTCTCTTCTATGCCTCGCGGCTGTCCAAAGTAGATACCGCCAGTCAACTCTCGCAAAATCATGAGGTCCAGACCCGCCACTAGTTCATGCTTCAGAGAGGAGGCATCAGCTAACTCCGGATACAACAACGCCGGACGTAGGTTTGCGAATAGCTTTAGTTCAGCGCGCAAACCTAGCAATCCTCTTTCAGGACGAAGGTCTCGCGGCGCTGTGTCATATTTTGGTCCGCCGATAGCACCTAATAGAATGGCGTCTGCCTCACGACAAGCATTGAGCGTTGACTCAGGCAACGGTGTGCCATGCTCGTCATAAGCAGCGCCACCGAAGATGCAGGTTTGCGTCGATAAACCTAGGTTGTGTTTATCGTTGACCAGTTGTAGAACTTTTTCACCTTCTGCAATAATTTCCGGGCCAATGCCGTCACCGGGCAAGATGACGATCTTTCGTGCTTCAGACATGGGGTTAATCCTTAAATTAGGTAGTAATTGAATCTGGTACTTCGGCTTTATCTATAACAGCGTCTTCTGCTCTCGATGCTGCAAACCAATCTTGCATAGGCGCATCATTTAGCGTTCGATCGACATAACGCTGAGACAAAGCCGGAAGTTTTATCTGGTAGGTGTTAAAGCGGGTTGCGATCGGTGCGTACATAGCATCTGCCACTGTGTAGCTACCAAACAACCAAGGGCCGTCGCTTTGCTGCAGCGCGTCTTCAAATAATTGAACAATTCGATTGATATCAATTTGCACATCCAGAGTCGGTGTGAATCCTTTGACTAAGCGACGACAATTCATAGGCATCGCTTCCCTCAGCGCGGCAAAACTTGAATGCATTTCTGCACTCATGGCTCTTGCGCGTGCTCGATCATCGGTACGTTCTGGCCACAAAGATCGATCAGTCACCTTGTCCGCAATGTACTCGCAAATAGCCAGCGAATCCCAAAGCACTAGTGGACCATCGTGTAAAACAGGAACCCGCTTTGCCGGACACCACTCATCAATTAATGCTGCCCCTTCTTTCGTAAATAAGGGGATATTGATTTCTTCAAAGTCTAACTGCGCATGGTGCATAAGTATCCACGGGCGCAAAGACCATGAAGAATAGTTTTTGTTACCAATAACCAGCTTCATGACGGTACATCGAACAACCAGGGAGCACTTTTGCGACGTTCATCCTCGTATTCTTCTATGCGAAAGCGTTGTTGCAGAGTCAGCTCGATATCGTCAAAACCGTTTAGAAGGCAGTTTTTTCTAAAGCTATCGACTTCAAACGGATAGACCTGTCCGGACGGTGTTGTCACCGTTTGAGCGTTAAGGTCGATGTCCAGTTGATACCCTTCCGATGCCTCACACTCAGCCGCTAAAGATTCAACAATTTCTTTGTCTAATACGATGGGTAGCAAACCACTCTTAAAAGAGTTGTTATGAAAAATATCAGCAAAGCCTGGAGCGATTACTGAGCGAAAACCGTAATCGTCCAGCGCCCAAACCGCGTGCTCACGAGATGACCCACAACCGAAATTCTCACCGGCTATCAGCACCTCGGCACCTTTGTACCGGTCTGCATTTAAAACAAAGTCAGGGTTAGGTTGACGAGTAGATGAATCTTGTCCGGGAAAGCCGGCATCCAGGTAACGCCATTCATCAAACAGGTTTACACCAAAACCTGAACGCTTAATTGATTTTAAAAACTGCTTTGGAATGATGGCATCGGTATCAACGTTGGCTCGCATTAACGGGACGGCCAAGCCATTCATTTGAGTAAATGGTTTCATGTTCTCTAGCGCTCCTTAGAAATGACGAACATCAACGAAGTGTCCAGCGATCGCAGCCGCTGCGGCCATTGCAGGACTAACCAAGTGTGTACGACCACCCTGCCCCTGCCTGCCTTCAAAGTTACGATTCGATGTGGATGCGCATCGCTCTCCAGATTCGAGACGGTCAGCATTCATAGCCAAACACATAGAGCAGCCGGGTTCGCGCCATTCAAAGCCAGCTTCTATGAAGACTTTATCTAAACCTTCTTTTTCAGCTTGCTCCTTTACAAGTCCGGAGCCGGGCACGACCAACGCTTGCTTGATAGAGTCTGCTACTTTGCGCTCTTTAATGACCGCAGCCGCTGCACGAAGATCTTCAATACGTGAGTTGGTACAAGAACCGATAAATACCCGATCTAATTTAATGTCGGTTAACGGAGTTTCGGCTTCTAAATCCATGTATTCGAGTGCTCGCTGGTAGCCTTCGCGCTTGTTGGCGTATTCGTCGTCAGCGGGATTCGGTACCTGTGCGTTAACCGATGCAACCATCTCCGGTGATGTACCCCAAGACACCTGTGGCTCGATGCTTGACGCATCAATACGAACAACCTCATCGAACTGGGCATCATCATCAGACTTAAGTTCTAACCAAGCAGCTTTTGCCTGTTCCCATGTGTCACCCTTTGGTGCAAACGGCCTACCTTTCAGGTACTCAATAGTGGTTTCGTCAACCGCAATCATACCGGCACGCGCACCAGCTTCTATAGACATATTGCAGACGCTCATTCGCCCTTCCATGCTTAGGGCTTTGATGGCATCACCACCAAACTCAATAGTGCAGCCATTGCCTCCTGCTGTTCCAATTTTGCCAATGATAGCTAGAACAATGTCCTTAGCAGTAACACCTGGGCCTACGTCTCCATCCACGCTTACCAGCATGTTGCGTGACTTCTTTTGCAACAACGTTTGAGTGGCCATTACATGCTCCACCTCGGAGGTGCCAATTCCAAATGCCAACGCACCGAATGCACCGTGAGTAGATGTGTGTGAGTCACCACAGACGACAGTCATACCCGGCAACGTTGCGCCCTGCTCGGGACCGATAACATGGACGATGCCTTGACGCAGATCATTCATCTTGAATTCTGTAACACCAAAAGTTTCACAGTTAGCATCAAGTGTTTCCACCTGTAACCGAGATACGGGATCTTCAATGCCATTTGCACGATCAGTTGTTGGAACGTTGTGATCCGCTACTGCCAACATTGAGGCTGTACGCCACGGTTTACGCCCTGCGAGTTGTAGCCCTTCAAACGCCTGTGGAGATGTCACTTCGTGGACTAAGTGTCTGTCTATATACAAAAGAACAGTGCCATCTTCCTGCTGATTGACGACGTGTGCGTCCCAAACTTTGTCGTACAAGGTTTTTCCAGCCATCGCTTCGGTGTCTCTATCAGGTTTTTCTCACAGCTGACTATGGTAACGACCGAAATCAAATAACTCAAATTCATATTGATTATAGTTGCCATTCCATGATGGAATAATGAGATGGATTTCCCCACATTAAAAGCCTTTGTCGCGGTTGCCGAATCCGGGTCATTTTCCCGCGCGGCAGAAACTCTGTTTATGACGCAACCCGCTATTAGCAAGCGCATAGCAGCATTGGAAGAAGACTTGAAAACCCCCTTGTTCGACCGATTGGGGCGAAATATTCAACTCACTGAGGCTGGAGAGAAATTTTTAGTCAGTGCCCGGCGGATATTGAACGATATCGATATTAGCCGGGAAGAGGTGCAGTCATTATCCGCTGAAGTGGGCGGTCGCTTGCGACTAGCCACTAGCCACCATGTTGGTATTCACCGGCTACCACCGGTGCTCAAAGCCTTCACCCAGGCTCACCCGCAGGTAGAACTGGATTTACTTTTCATGGATTCGGAGCTTGCCTGCGCTGAGGTTGCCAACGGAAATATCGAGTTAGCCGTCGTCACGCTGCCCGATGATTTAGAAGGCAATCTACTCACACAATTAGTGTGGGCGGACCCATTAAGCATTGTCTGTGCTGCCGATCACCCAATGACTGAAACTCTTAAACAACAACCCCTATTCAAACCCAAGCACCTGGAACAATACAAAGCCGTACTTCCTGCCCAAGGGACGGTTACTCGGACCATTCTTCTCGACGCTCTATTGCCCTACGACGTGAATGTAGAAACCAGCTTGGAAACCAACTATTTGGAAACCATTAAGATGATGGTTTCGGTTGGACTGGGTTGGAGTGCTTTACCGGTCAGCATGATTGACGATGGGATGTGTGCGGTGCCTATTAAGGGGCTTTCTATGCAGCGACAGCTGGGTTCCGTTAGGTTAAAAGGGCGCACCTTATCCCGAGCAGCATCCGCATTTATGGGACTGTTACCTGGCACAATTTAAATACACATTCATATAAGCCAAAACCAATGTTAACGGCGGCGCAACCGCGTTGGAATTGGCGGTGATCTGCGCACATCCTCATCAGGCAGGTGCCATAAACGATCTTGCCAACATACTGAAACAAAACGGTCAATAAATTTGACGTAAAGTGTAAGAACCTCCAGATATTTCAAGATCAAAAGACTCTAGGATATGCCTCTAATGAATACACGAGCACGCCATTGGCGGTTTCTATGCCTGCTACAAGTGTTGGTGATATCGGGTTGTACTTCTTTAAAACCACCGGAACTACCCGCCAAGTTTGCAGGCGATTACACGCCCATCACAAATTATCTCTCGGCACTTATCAATCAGCAAATGAAAAAAGGCAAACTGACTGGAGTCAGTATTGCGCTGGTAGTCGGTGACCAAAAGGTCTGGAGTGAAGGATTTGGCTATGCCGATGTAAACGAAAAGCTTGCGGCTACGTCCAACACGGTGTATCGCGCAGGATCGGTATCGAAACTGTTTAACGCAGTTGCCATCATGCAATTAGTTGAGCAGGAAAAGTTAGACCTAGATGCACCTATTACACAATACGTTGATGATTTCAGCATAAATAGTCGCTTCGGTTCCATCGATGATATTACGCTGCGCTCATTGCTCTCCCATCAGTCCGGTATGCCTAGCGATATCGTGGGTGACATGTGGGCGGAACAACCACCCTCGCTCGACAGCTTACTAAAAAACTGGGAATCATCCTATGTGGTTCTACCGGCCAACAAACACTTTAACTACTCGAACACAGGCATCTCTTTAAGCGGCCTGGCAGTCCAGCGAGTGACTGGCAGCCCCTATAGTGCCTATTTGAAAAACGCACTGTTAGATCCATTAAACATGGCATCTTCCGACTTTACTGGAAAACTGCCTGACAGCAATCAGACAAAAGGCTACATAGGAAAACGAGAAATTGACGAACTGCCTTTGCGCGATACGCCAGCAGGCGGGCTCAACACAACAGTTAATGATCTCAGCCAATTTCTTATCGCGCTTCACGGCAATGGCAAATATAAAAATAAAAAAATATTGAGTGAGTCATTACTAAAGCAAACGTTTGCCGCGCAGAATGAAGACAACCTTATCGATCTGAACTTACGTGTTGGCCTTGGCTGGTTTCTTTCGAACAGGAAACTGGGCGGCCGCTACGACGTTATCGGTCACGATGGCCGGACCGTCGCTCACTCAGCAAAACTTGTAAGCGCGCCTGAGGCGGGTTTAAGTGTCGTGCTACTCAGTAACAGTGCTGATAACTCCGATGCTCTGGGAAAAATAGCCAGAGAAGCCATGAGTCTCCTGTATAAAACGAAAGGATTGCCGCTTCTTAACAGCGAAGCGTACAACGTAGTGGATCAGTTGAAAACCAGTGACAATCTCACAGGAAACTACGCAGGCCCATTCAACCTCATTGAGATCAAACCAGACGGCGAGCGTTTCAAAGCGAGCGCATTGGATATGAAAGTGTCACTACGCCGCGAGCAAGACAACTGGTTTCTCATTAAAGTCATTGTGGGTGGTTTTACGATTCAACCCAATGATCTGAAATCCTTTAGAGTTACTCGTGCGCGAATAGACGGTGTTGATCGTCTCATTGGTAGCAATGAGGGACAGCCCTTCTTGTTAGGCGATTTCATAGAGCCCTACCCCGCTAATGCCACGTGGGACGAGCGTTTAGGCGAGTACACATTGTTGAATCCACTGGAAATAGATGAATTTAATATCAAGGCGATTCACCTGAAACGCCATAGAGATTTCTACTATGTAGAAATCATAGAACCTAACAATCGAGTTGTTAAAAACCCTATTCGCCCCATAGACCCGGACGCGTTTATATTTTTAGGTACCGGCCGTGGCATTGGAGAAACCGTCGTATTTGATATCAACAGAGAGAAACCCGTGTTCTCCTATTCCGGGTTAGATTTCATGCGCAAATAAACTGTGTACCTCAACATATCTACCCACTGTATCTATTCAAAGCGCCTCAGAGGATTTAAGCTGACCAACTAGTTTCGAATTGAGTCGGTTATGAACGCAAGTACCAGCGGCTGGATTAACGGCTTCATCGGCATGCTCATCTTCAGCGGGTCACTCCCAGCTACGCGTGTAGCCGTTATGGATTTTGATCCATTATTCCTCACGGTCGCCAGAGCAGCTATTGCGGGCTTTGTTGCTGTCGGGATACTTTTACTACTGTCTCAAAAACGCCCGCATCGGGAAGATGCAACGTCGCTACTCATTACCGCATTTGGTGTCGTGGTCGGTTTTCCCTTATTCACCGCCCTTGCACTTCAGCACATTACAGCGGCCCACTCCATTGTTTTTATCGCATTGCTACCACTCATTACAGCTTTGTTCGGAGTCTTTCGTGCTGGGGAAACACCCAAAACTGCGTTCTGGATTTTCTCTTGTTTAGGTAGCGCACTTGTCGCAGGCTTTGCCCTAATGAACAGCGGCGTTGGAGACCTGCGAGGCGATCTTTACATGATCATTGCGATTATAGTTTGCGGCATGGGTTACGCTGAGGGTGCGAAGCTTTCTAGGAAATTAGGCGGTTGGCAAGTCATATGCTGGGCGTTGGCTATATCACTGCCGCTAATGACGATATTAGCTTTCGTGCTTTTACCGAACAACTTCTCCCATATATCTGCCTCTGCCTGGATTGGCCTTGCTTACGTTTCTCTGTTTAGCATGCTGATAGGGTTCGTTTTCTGGTACCGCGGCTTAGCCCTAGGCGGAATTGCAACCGTTGGTCAACTCCAGCTGTTACAGCCTTTTTTCGGACTGATGTTGGCAGCTTTGCTATTAAATGAAAGTGTAAGCCTGCTGATGTTTGCAACCTGCGCCTTAGTTATAGTTTGTGTTGTTTGTGCGAAGAAGGTAGCTTGAGGTACGTGCTTAGTTATTTAACAACTAAAAATTTCCCGATAGCTCACGCGGGTTATACCTTTCCCCACTAATCGTCAGTCGATAGATAGGTTCGTTCGTCTCGGTATTATTACCGCGTTCTTTGGTGATATGTTCACGACAACCAGAATAAGAGGCGTGTAAGCTGAGGTTTGCTTAATAAAAAAGACGCACACTGTGCACACTTATATCGTCAACAGTATCCAATATTCAGTCACAACATTTGGCTCACCCTTGTATCCGCCGCATGATCAAATCATTGGCAGACAGCTTATAGAACTGGCTGAAGACATCGCCAAGTCTGCTTTCTATAACGGAAACTTTTACGGGCTAGAATTTGAAGGAGATGACCCAGTAAAAAATATCTCTACCATCAGAAATGCCATTATTAATTGGCAAATTCTTGTCTACACAACCAGATAACTTACTATCAATAAATAGCGAGCTAAGCATTAGCTCACGAATTTTCTTGCCTCGCTTAAGTTACCTTCGGGCCCCGCCCAGCGCCAATGAATATCTTCGATGTTAGAACCTAGCTTGTCGAGATCTTGCTTCAGTCTCGCTTTGTCTCGCTGAATCCAAAACCAGGCACTTGTGTTGTATCGGGCGAATATACTGACCGCAGTATCTTGATGCTTAGCGGAACCTAGCGAGCGTGCGTAGGCATCCTGAGCCTTGGCTCGAATGTCCGCATTTTCAAGAAAACCATTAGCGTCCTCAGATTTCTCGTCAGGCGCCTCAAGGTACTTCCAGTACTCAAGGTATGCCTTTAAAAGGATAGCCGGAAGGTCGCTTCCTTCGGGCGCGTTCTGCGATACTTTTTCAGCAAACGCTAGCATCTCATCGTTATTACCGCCCCACTTCTCTGACAAAGCAATAATCATGTGCATGTGCGCTGCCCAATTGTGCGGATCTCTTTCAATGGCCTGACCGAAATTAAATTCACGGGTATCAAAGTCATCGGAGTTCCACGTGGACACCATAATTAAATAGGCCCAAGGCGTTGGATCGGTGGGCATAAGCCCCGCGCTCTTCAGCAGAACACCACGCGTTTTGTCCAATCTTTCAAAAAATATCTTCCATTTCGCGTTACCAACCTGCGCACCTTGGCTATCACCTCGGGCATTCCAGGACCATTGAACCAGCCTCGCTCCGTGGCACAATAAGGCATCTGCCGATTGCGGTTCGTCGTTAACCCAACGCTCTAACACTTCCATGGGAAAAAGACGCGAAATACTCACCGTATATAAATACCGTTCTTCAAACGTCTCTGCTTCCGCCATGCGCTGCTTTAGCAGCTTGTAGTCTCTGTCGCTCTTCAATAATTCATAGGCCTTGGCGTTGCCGTAGGCGCATTGGCGAATTGAATCCTCTTTACGTTTTTTGGATATGGCCCACAAACAGAGCAAACCCAATAATACGACGGCTAAACTGAAGTACATGTCTTTGTTATTTCCGTTCAATGAAGAGCAGACTCTGCGCGCACCGCAATTTCACGGCTGAAAAGTACTTCTGGGTAACTTCACTGAGTCGTTAGGTAAACTATAGTGGATCGAAACGCGATTTGTGTAATGGCGATACATGCGCAGATACTTTCTTTCTCGGAACAAAAGGGATTGTTATGCCTCGACTCTGTCACCGTGACTTTTTGGATTAGAAATAACCAGAAACCGGGCAGTATCCTCGCTCCTATTAATCAGTTGATGCGCAACACCGGGTGGAATGTGTATCCCCTTGCCAGGGCCAAGCCCCTGTTCGTCACCATTGACTTCAATTACAACAGAGCCGGATAAAACGTAGAAAAATTGCTGCGCACGTTCATGCAGGTGCCTTGTTTCGCGACATCCTGCTGGCACAGATTCCTCAATGATACTTAATTCATAATTCGCTAATAGATGCCATCCATCGCATCCATCACCCCAAACGTAGTGCTCAGCTGTGTCTTTACTTACCGATTTCATGATTCACCTGCATAGTTCAGTTCTTACTCGACAATGGCGCTATGTCGTTCGAAGGAAGCTATTGCTCTGTAAACAATCAGCCATATTGGTTTGGCACTCTCTATGCCCAAGTGCTTAATAATTTGCATCAAATTTTTTCGAAAAATCAGTGATGTCATAGTTGCACAACTTTCGACCTGAACATTTCAAATTCTGCGCAACCTAGGTGAGAAAGTCTGGCGATGGTTTTTATCCGACTGGAGATCAACTAAAAGTTTAGTAGATTTGCCTTCTTAACGTGGTCATTGTTTCAATTTAGACGCGTGAAGCGCTTTCCCCGGATTCCGGTTATCTCCATAGCGCGAACTACCAGATGAATTCTAGAGAGCACTGGCATCAAATACGTTATGCACCTATTGAGGCAACTTGGGTGTCCGCCACACAGACTCAGAACAGTGTTAACGTGCCTCTATGCATCAAAGCAAAATATCGCCAATTCTTCCCTTCTTACTTTTATTGTTCACCGGCACATTATGCAGCTCGATGATAGTCCCCTATATGGGGTTTTTTATCGTTAATGTATTAGGGCAAGAACCCTGGACTATCAGCGTCTACGCCGGTGGTGTGGCAATTCTGGCAACTCTCGCCAACAAGTATTTCGCGCGAAGAATCGATAATGGCGATAGCGCTTTTTCCCTGATAGGCCTAGCCGTCGGTGGCTACCTGATGGGTTGTCTGTTGCTTGCACTATTCCCCTCGTTGCCCACTGTACTGAGCGTAGGAATTATCGGATTCGGAGTGAGTACAAGTGCCATTTCAACCATGTTCAGCTTAGGAGTTCGCTTAGCAGAAAATCAGCAGCTCGACAGAACACGAATTAATGCCTATATGCGTGCAACGACATCAACCGCATGGATGGCTGGGCCTGCACTATCGTTTTTTGTCGCAGACTCATACGGTGGAACTACCGTGTTTTCCTTGGGTGCGACCTTATCAATTATCTGGATATTGCTTTGGTGGAATGCAACACCCAAGCATCAGCCTGCGAAATCAGCCACTTTCGAACAAGACACAAAAGATGCAATCCCACCACACGCGCTTTGGCTAGCCGTTCTGTTCATCTTCTGTCTATCTTCCGCTCATTCATTGACGTTTACGGCTTTACCTTTGTTTTACGTCCAAGAGGTAGGGCTTCCAGGATATGCTCCCGGAACCGCGTTTACGATGAAAACACTCATTGAAGTGTTTGCTATTTTCACCACCCCCTTTCTCATCGTTAAATTCGGGTTAAAAAAATCCCTGCTCGCCACTTCAGTCTTGGCCGTTGTAACTATTCAGTTTATTGCCTACGTACAAACATACCCACAGATGCTATTAGGCGCTGCCATGGAGGGCTTGTACTACGGACTCTATGCCAGCCTGGGTATTAGCTATATACAATCTTTTGCGCGAGGGCGTTCCGCACACGCTACCGCACTGTATTGGAATACACTGATTATCAGTGGTGTTTTAGCCGGGCCTGCCGTGGGGCTAATTGCGCAGTTTTATAACTTCCAAACGGCTATTCAGCTTGCTTCAATAGTGGCGCTTTTTGCAGCGTTGGTTTTGATAGCGGGCTCACTGCAAGATCGTAAGGCGGCTCAATAACAAAAGAGACTGTAGGTATATCTCAGCTCATCATTGAAGAATGTACATGACTTCAGAAGTTGATACCGCCATCTTAGATTCACCGGACGGAAGGTTCAAAACCGAAATTTCGTTGATGGAGCCGTGTAAAGGTGCACTTTTCCAAATTGTAGAACCAGAGCTGGGACTAACTATTCGAAGGTTAGACTCATACTCACCGTATCTGGCTCCGGGACTTGCGTATTGTAGAGTACCTATTACAAGCTCATCACTGGAAACAGCGTCTATTGCAGAAATCTGAAAGTCGAATGCGAACTCTGCTTGCTGATTGAGCCCTGAATCGAACAACGTCACCGTTGAACCCGAACCGTAGTCTCTGCCATATTGCAAACATGCTATTGAAGAATCGGCAGTGTCTCCTAAGTACGCTATTGCAAAGCAATTGATATTCACAGTATCGGTTTTGGTGTACAGCCCCTCCTCCTTTCTCCATAACGTCAGCTCTGAGTGGGTAGCTGCCACGATATCAAAACCGGAGTCTTTGTTGACTGCTACAGCGCCTACCATAGTATCCCCAGTTAATCCCCCACTGGTCCATTCAACCTGCCTGCTGGCAATATCGTATACCTGCAGTTTCAATTGATCGATGGCAATTACCGCTTTCGCCCTTCCATCGACGCCTACACCCAAAGAAATCGACCTTACTTCTGCCGCGTTGTAAAACCTGTCGCTGGGAAGATCTGTGTGTAAATGGGTTTGGGAAAAGCCATCGAGTGATACATGGTTTATTCGCCCACCACTAGCGGCGACTAGTGCTTCTCGAAGAATCGAATCATCAGCAACGAGACCTACGTCTACGCCGTCACTATTGTGTTCAAGGACAGGACTGAGACTGAAACGGTTGTCTGCAGATAATGACGCGACCCGCTGGCCATCGTCTCTACCCTCCGTGCTTGGCAGCACGAACACTGCATTCGGATTACTGATGTTCGCCGTGTCCCAGCCAATGCTTCGGAATCCGTAAATCTGTGCGGGATCTCGAGTCGCTACGACTCCTGGCGATTGATCACCAAGAGTTGATAGTGAGGCAACGATCATGTTGTCAGCGACGCTAGATCTGCTACCCGAGGAGAAAACAATTTCGTCAACGTTGTCATTGTCCAGATCACCGAAAGAGAACGATCTGGACCCTGAATTAAACCCATCACCCGCAATGGTTTCTTGCAATAACATAGATCCACTAGAGCCATCATATATGCCCACCACACCATGTTGGCACGGTCCAACAAACAATTCGTCCTGTGGATCGTTGTCTATGTTTTTGAATCTCAGACCACAGTAGTCATTGACGGCATACGACCATATAGATGTTTTTTCAACCGCGTCATAACTTGTTAGGTTATCCCATCGATCCCCAGCTACGATGTCTTTGTCACCATCTCCTTCAACATCACCTACCGTTACTAAGCGACCAAAAGGTTCAAAGTGTGCCCACTCTATATTTCCAGAGACACCATCGATAACGTGCCCAGTGCTGACAACAATTTCCATGGCTGGGTCGAGATCAACGTTACCTACGGCGATTGAATAGTGATCCGCTGGCCAGGTAGGTGGGTCTATTTTTTCTCCAAATTCTGAAAGCGTCCAATTTTGGGTATCTACCTTACTAATCGTACCTCTTGAATCGACAATGACAAATTCTTTAATGCCATCGTTGTCCAAGTCTTTGTACACAGCGCCGGATATTTCGTACAAGGTATCGAATAGGCGCCTGGGTAGCCCAGTGCGAGATTCAATCAAGCTAGCGCCTTGTGTGGTGACTACGAGTATCTGAGACTTATCAGCACCGAACCCCCACAACCGCAAGATTGATTCACCCGGCTTTACCGAAAACGGATAGAGCCAGTCTTGAGTAATTGCCTCTCCATCAAACTCCAGAGTAAACACGAGCTCTCGAGAATCGGTACTCAGTATCTCTACTATACCGTCACCGTCAAAATCACTAATGTCCAATTCAAAATCACTGCCGGGTATGGCAATACCACTCCTAGCGATAGCTGATGCAGTGTGTGTATTGCGCACCTGTATTTCAACGTTAGCGGTTTGATCGTCTGAAGAGCTGAACTGTGCGAGAAAAGTCCCATGACTTGTAAAACTTGCTGGCGTCGGAGTCCACGAGGCAACTGAGGTTGCGGCATTGTAAGTGAAGCCGTTAGGCGCTTTCACCAATTCAGTTTGCACAGCGTCCCCGTCGATGTCCTCAAACTTTACGGTAAAACTGCTGGCCACTCCGTAGTTCATTACGACAGGGCTACTCTGTAGATTTAATCGTGAAGGGCTGTTTACCACTTCAAGCGGATAAGACAAGTACATCTCTGAGTCCAATCCGTCGGAGAGCGTTACTTCAACCTCCACACGATCTCCAGCCCTTGCAATTCCGGCAGGTAGGCTCGTTTCAGTGCGACCGGGAAGTGAATTCCCATTAATAAGCCACTGATATGTCGCGCTTATTGAGTCCCCGTCAGCATCCTCTGTATACGGGACGTAAACTTCTAATAAATCAGCCGCTCCGGCACCGTATGGCTGTATAGAGGCACTGTCAGTTCTGGGGATAGAATTAGCGACAATGACGCCGGGACTTCGCGCGCTAACAACATCAGAACCTTTACTCGCAATCACTTCGACCGAGAGCGTATCTCCTCGCTTGATCAGGTTTGCAATATCCCACGGAGGATTCTGCCAACTGGTTTTGACGGGAGCGCTATCATTTAGTCGCCAAAGGTATTTCAATTCTGAGTAATGCGCAGTAACGTGAGCTTCATTGTCAATGTTCGCAACAATGTAAGAATCTGCAGTTACCACATCCGGCTTTAGCGACAACCCTAAAATTGCTGGCGCCTCACTAGACACTTGCACTCTAATGGTTTCATAACTTGTGTTGCTACCATCAGATGCAGAAACTCCAACAATATACTCACCCTCCACCGTGGCTGATAGTAATACCCACTGAGAATTACCTGCTGATGTTTGAAGGGTAAGATTTCCGTTGCTCGGAGAAGACTCTGTAGACCACATCACCGTCACAAAATCACCTCTGGTGTCCAAGACGTCTACATTTATACTTAAGGCTTCCCCTGTAGAGGGCAACGTTATCACTTCCGGTGCGTCTATAACTGGCGCTGCATTACCTGTAGTTTGATCATTTTGACCAGGAGCATTCGGCTGATCATTAGCTGTAGGAGTGCTGCCACTACCTCCCCCACCACAAGCCGCTAAAACAAACGAAACGAAAAAAACCGATGTCGTTCTCATAATAAAGCGAACACAATTTTTTTGAATTAGCATTGTGGGAATTCCAACAGATGGACTGGTAGAGAGGTTCAACATTATACGATTTTAACCTCAATCAACTTAGGCGAATTCAAATCGTAAATGCAACTCAACAGTCAGAGCATAAGGTGGCAAGCTGAGATAGCATTGCTGCCAACCATTCCTGGCAGAATGAGTGGCATCGATGCAACACTACACACAGCTCACCGAAGAGCAACGATATCAGATATATGCCTTGTTGAAATACAACCACATTCAAACTGTGATTGCGTCTATTGTCGGCGTCCACAAATCTACGATCAGCAGAGAGCTGAAACGCAATACGGGCGGACGTGGCTACCGACCAACCCAGGCGCACAAAAAGGCTCTGCAGCGTCGTGATGAGAAAGTAAAACTCTCAATCACCGACACCACTTGGCAGCGTGTAGAGCAGCTACTGCGAGAAGATTGGAGTCCGGAGCAGATCACTCTATGGTTGATTGAGGAAGGAGAGTCTGCCGTTAGCCACGAATCGATCTATCAATACGTTTATTGGGACAAGCTCTATGGTGGTGACCTGTATACACATTTGCGTTGCAAAAAGAAAAATCGTAAGCGCTACGGTGCCTATGATTGAGGTGGTACGCTGAAAAATCAGGTATCAATCGATGAGCGCCCAGCTGTTGTGGAAAAGCGTCTACGCAAAGGTGACTGGGAGGTTGATACGATAATTGGTAAGAACCATAAACAAGCCATTGTGTCGATCACGGAACGTGCTCTCAGACTAACCTACCTCTATAAAGTCATCAGCAAAGATGCTAAGTCCGTTGGACGAGCCATTGTAAGAACGCTAAAAGAGGTTGGCTTGCCCGTACTGACCATAACCTCTGACAACGGCCGAGAATTTGGAGACCACGAATACATAGCGCAACGTTTGGGAGCAGATTTCTACTTCGATCATCCATACTGCTCGTGGGAACGTGGTGCCAATGAAAACAGCAATGGCTTAGCGAGGCAATATTTTCCCAAGGGCACTGACTTCAGTTTATTGACGCCATCTGATCTAAAGCGTGCGGAACATTGATTGAACAATCGTCCACGAAAATGTCTTGATATGAAAACACCCAATCAGATAGCCTTTGGGATCACCCCGTCTGTTGAACTTGGGATTTGAATTCGCCTAACGAAAAATCCCAAAGAGATGTTTCCCAGAAACATAACGCCAAGCTGACGCGAACTTGACTGCGACCGACCGGAGCGGCAGCGCAGGGAATGAGCTTTCACGTTTCGCTTGCAGCGATTTGTTATGCTGCACGATCGGAGTCCGATGGTACCGCTGTTAGCTTAAGCCCCAAAGCATCGACAACCTTAAGCACAGTGGCCAATTCCGGATTGCCGGTTTCCGATAATGATTTGTATAAACTCTCTCTACCAAGTCCAGTTGCCGCAGCAATTGCACTCATTCCTTTGGATCTCGCAATATCACCCAATGCGGCTGAAATAACTCCGCTATCACCATCCTCTAGTGCTGCTTCAAGGTATAGAGCCATCTGTTCCTTGGTTTCTAAATGTTGGCTCGGGTCCCATTCAGTTGTAGTCGCCATGCTCATCGTCTTCTCATAGATCTGCGGCTAATTTTTTCGCATTTTCGATATCACTTGGTTGGCTTGATTTGTCGCCGCCCGCCAGTAGCACGATTACCTCCGAGCCTTTTTGCGCGTAATAAACTCGGTATCCTGGCCCATAGGTGATTCTTAGCTCACTTACACCAGATCCAACGGGTTTTACATCTCCGGCATTGCCCAAAGAAAGCCTACGAATACGGATATCAATTCTTGCCTTCGCTTTCTGATCCTTCAATTTCAGAAACCACTTTCGATAGGTCTCTGTTTGTCGTATATGGATCATCTACACACTGTATCTCATGGGATACATGAAGTCAAACTGGATGTGTTTGAGGAACTAGCGGCATAACGCCAAACTCACGCGAATTTGACAGCGATTGACTGGAGCGGCAGCGCAGGGATTAAGCTGTCATTTTCGCTTGCAGCGTTTTGTTATGTGTTTTTCGCCTGCAACGGAAATGCTAGGGGATTCTGTATGATTTTTTCTGACAGATCGATGTCCAGCTCGGGCCAATAGAAGTGCCCTAGACTAGCTTCCTCTACATTGAATATTTGGCTCACAGTCTTGTCTCGAAACCAAGGGAAATTGTCATACGAAAGGAAGTACTCAACTCCACGAACCAAAAGCCAGATACCGTGACCGGAAATATTTGTAACTTCAATCTCCGAAGTGTCCTTTCCAAGCTGCGATAAGCTCATTGTTGTGTTCCTCTATTAGCGATTTTATTTCGCTTAACTGCTTATTGGAAAATTTATGGTTCTGAGTTAGTTTGATATCGGGCTCTAGCCAAAACTTGGCCTCCCCATCACCAGATATCACGTGTACATGCATTCTAGACTCTTCCCTAGAGAAGAAAAAGAACCTGTACCCTTTTTCTCTAAATACCGTGGGACTCATTTCATCGATTTCGTTACTAATAGGGTACACAATACGCTGTATCAGTGGACTTTATGATTTCTTAGACACATAACGCCTAGCTCACGCGAACTTGACTGCGACCGACCGGAGCGGCAGCGCAGGGAATGAGCTGTCACGTTTCGCTTGCAGCGTTTTGTTAGGCTGTAGCAATGGCAATTTACAACCTTTAGCTAGCCTTACGAAGCTCTTTTCGTAATTCTTCTCTGACTACTTTTCGTAAGCGTTTTTCCAATGCCTTCTCATCCGCTTCAACATAGTCACGTAAAGCATTATTAATCAGCGATTGGTAGTTCCCACCACCAGCTGAAACAACCATTTGACGAAAATGATCCACGATGTCTCGATCAAGCCGAATCGTAATTCGCTCCTTTGTGGGATCCGACTGGACTACTGCTCCTCGCTTCGCATTACTGAAGTCTTCACTCATCTAATATACCCTCGTAATATTGCTGTCTTTCTTTTCTATCAGCCCTTCGTGCGCTGATGATTGCAATTTCATCGGAACTCTCTTCAGCGTGCACCACGAGCAAGACTCCCGGCTTGCTACCTACCCCGAGAGTTAGAAATCTGTACTCCCCCTCTTCCACTGTAGATTTCGTAAGGCCCCGTTCGTCTTCCATCACTGCTACTGCGTCTACAAAATCTATACCGTGCTTTTGTAAATTTGTGGCACGCTTTTGGGGATCCCAGACATAATTCATACATCAAAGTGTATGTACATTAGATGTACGTGTCAACTCTTGCGAAATGTGTGAACTGCTGCCTAACGCCAAGCTCACGCGAACTTGACTGCGACCGACCGGAGCGGCAGCGCAGGGAAAGAGCTGTCACGTTTCGCTTGCAGCGATTTGTTAAGTGTTTTTCGCAATCGCATTGTAGTTTGTTATTACCCATTGCTTCTGCTCCTCGGTATCCGGCACTTCGACTCCCCGCTTCTCACTTACTAGATCAAAGGCACTCTCTGGATCCATACCACTATGTAAAAGTACACCAACCACAACCATCCCGGCGCGACCTATACCCGCTCGGCAATGCACAACCGTATTGCTACCGTCGAGAATGTCGTTATAAAGTCGCTTAGTTACATCCCGATAAGAAGAAACTGACTCCGGAAGCCCACGATCCTGTATCGGATAGGAAATGAAACCCATTCCGTGCTTACGCGAAAACACCGATTCTTCTTTAAGGCCTACTGCATATTCCTCGTGGGGCTCGAGAAGAGACACAATTTGACGAATACCCTCTCGAGCTATCCCCGAGAATTCATCATCTATCCATTCACCTGTAATAGGTTTAGCCATTATCGCTAAGTATCCACTACCGAACTCACTTACTTTATATATGTCAGGTCTCATCGTTTTTACACTTAACGCCTAGCTCACGCGAACTTGACAGCGACCGACCGGAGCGGCAGCGCAGGGATAGAGCTGTCACGTTTCGCTTGCAGCGATTGGTTATATGACGTATCTAGTTCGACCGCTCTTTGGTTTGCTTTCATTTGACCCGACTTGTTTTCCACGTCAACGCCACTGTATCAAACTTACCGCCCCGCCGAACCCTCAAATGTATCAGTGCTAGCCAGCACTAAATCAATAATGAGTCGCTGGATGATCAACCTGCGGATAACCCATTTTAATTTTCAGTAAAAAATCTCAAACGGCGGAACTAAATCGATTTTTTAGAATGCTCACTTGGCGAAGGCATATAACGCCTAGCTCACGAGAAATTGACGGCGATTGAACGAAGCGGCAGCGAAGTGATTGAGCGGTCAATTTTCTCTTGCAGCGACTGGTTATGTGCCGTATCTAACAACGCTTTTTTCCTTTTGCCTGCATCAGAACTGATTTGTTTGAAACGTCAACGCAACTGTAACAAATCAAGCATGACTTTTACGACCAAATAACATAGTGCCCGCCAGCATTGGATTACTAATGCACCGCTAAAAGAGCAAAGGGCAGTTCAGCCATTCTAGATTTCGGTGAAAGATATAGAGCGCAACCCTACCCTTCGACTTTTATTGATCTCTATGAGCAAAGGCCCATAACGCCTAGCTCACGCGAACTTGACAGTGACTGACCGGAGCGGCAGCGCAGGGAAAGAACTGTCACGTTTCGCTTGCAGCGTTTGGTTAGTTGCGTTCCGACCATTCTCTAATCTCTTCTCGCCACTGTATAGAATTTAAATTTACTCAACTATCAGCCAATGCTGAATCTCTTGGTGTCTTCATAGCTCGCAACTGTAGTCTGAACACCAGACCTAACGTTATTGCCCTACTTCCAGTTGAAGACTATCAACTGCCTTCTATGAGCGCAACTTTCACTTCGCTACTGCGACCATGCACTTGCCATACTCTAACAATCGAAGCGCAAATTCAAAATCTATAATAGGTCAGCGATAAACAATTGCTCTTTTTAGCAATTTATGCCAAGCTCACGCGTAATTGATAGCGATTGACCGGAGCGGCAGCGGAGGCAATGAGCTGTCAATAACGCTTGCAGCGTCTGGTTATGTGGCGTATTAAACTTGACCGCTTTTTCCTTTGCGTACATTAAGCCTGATTCGCCTTGTTCGTTTCAGATACTGTAGCAAATCGTTCATTTGCTGCGAGGGTAAATTGCACCCTGCTCGCCAGCGCAAAGGTTACAAATGAATCACCGGGAAGACCATTTGCGGCTCCACCATTCTAGAACTCGGCAAAAGACGTCAAACAAAGCCGTATTATTGTTCTGTTTTAGATGGAACAACCTCAAGACACATAACGCCCAGCTCAGCGGCGACTTGACAGCCGCGTGGGTTGTGAGCATCGCCACGTTCCTCGCGGCTGTCAAGTTGTCCGTCTGCAGCGTCTGGTTAGAATGCTTCGCGATGAGCTTCAATACTCTAATCTCGCGTTT
>JBGCGD010000065.1:0-3911 GCA_045110515.1 Granulosicoccus sp.
GGTGCAGATTTCTCTAGCTTATCTTGCCTACCATTGGCTAACTCCTCACGCCATTGTTTTATCTGGCCACTGTACAGTCCCTCACGGCGCAATAAGGCTCCAAGCTCTCCATGTTTGCAAGCATCGGCTTGAGCGATAATATTGAGCTTATAGTCAAGAGAATGCTTTCTGCGAGATCGCTTCTCCAACTTCGGGTCCGCATCTACTTTTGACTCAGGTAATTGATGGTTCGTTGGTTTAGGCATGCTTCTGGGTCCTATGCTCAGTACCCTGACATCTATGTTAACTCAGACTAGGTCTGTCTAACTGCAGGTTGACACACAGGGCTCACGCGAACTTGACAGCGACCGAACGGAGCGGCAACGCAGGGAATGAGCTGTCATTTTCGCTTGCAGCGATTTGTTATGTTTCCGATCAACTTATCTAAACTAGCAATTATTACGCATCGCTAAACATTATCACCGGTTCACTTGATGTTTGAAATTGTATTTCACCAGCTCCAAAATTGATCAGGTAACTGACACTCCCTTCAATGCGCTCATACATTAGATCAGTCAGAGGTTCTAGACAATCATCCTCAGATAGGTCCTTATCGAACTCACCAGTGTATTTTGTGACACGAGGAAACTCGACTGAATCAGCTTTATTTGTATCAAATACATCACGCAAGAGAACGATTTTTATTTTCGAATTAATGACATCAAACTCAAAACATGAAACGTAATACGCCCTATCGCACAAGTGTTCTTTTCTAAAGTCTTTCATCGAAGCTCAATCTAGGAAACATAACGCCAAGCTCAGCGGCGACTTGAACCAGACGGCGGCTCTGGGCAACGCCCAGGTTCGTTGGCTGGATCAAGTTGTCCGTCTGCAGCGTTGTGTTATGTGTCTTAATTTGCAGTTGGATCATGCCACACTAAACTGTCCCACATCGATCCTGACACCATGAATCGAATCAAGAGTTGATTCGACTCGCTGAAATCTGGTGCTCTGGCCAAATCAAAAACAAGCTGACCAATTAATTTATCTCCAAACATTCTAATCTCATCCAACGGCATATCGTTGTCTTTAAGATTGTCATACAAGGGGTACCAAACACCTAAATCTAAAGTAGCAAGCTGCTTTCTCCAGTTGGAATATCTATTACTAAGAAATAATTCATGCGTAAACGCCGTTAGCTCTTCCTCGGTTTGTTCCCACTCGCTCATATTAGACATATCTATGACTCATAACGCTGAGATAATCGGCATTGTACAGGGCAAAAAAAAGATCATAGCCTCAGTGCAGTGATCTTTTTTTTGCCCTGTCCAATGTCCGTTTCATCGTTTTGTTGTACATGCCCTGCATTGAACTCAACTCTATAGGAATTTGCTTTTCGACGCTTAGGGAATACAGCCCATTTCAATCGCAGAGTGGACCCGCAGCAGCGGCACGTCAATGGTTTCGGGTCGTTTTCTTCCTTGTTCTGTAGCTGTTCCATCAGTCCGCCAAGGTGTTCCCTACATTGATTGCGTCGTACGCGGCTTGCACCGGCGTACAAACCATAGTGACGCACCATATGCTGCCCAGTCTCCGGTACGTGCAGCAAAACCCGTCGTATGAACTCCTGAGGCTTGATATTGAGGACCTTTGTTCGCTTATCCCTGTGGTCCTTGTACCTGAATCCGATTATTTCGTTGTCGCATCTTACGATTTGCCTTGGGTTTATTGGACCGCCTCGCAGATAGCGCGACAAGTACCTCAATACACCATGCCCATGAGCATACTGATCTTCGATTCTAATGCACCACACTTTCTTGTAGACGCGTTTGTGCAGAGTATGAAAAACTGCCAGGGTGTGGTCTGGTGGCAATACTATTTCACCGCTTTGAACGGCCTCTTTTATCCGGGCTTGGAACCGCCCTCTGTATAGGGCTCTTATTTGTCGTGCAGGGAGCAGGAATTTGCCTGTACTTTTCCAGTTACCGTTTTTATCCATGCCACCACCCGTCACGACACAGTGAATATGAGGATGTAGGTTCAGTTGACGCCCCCATGTGTGCATGGCCATCAGTATCCCTGGTGTCAGGCCGTGACCATTCTCGTCTTTAATCAGATCTACAAGCGTGCTGCGCACAACGTCGAAGAACGCTGAGCTAAACCACTGCTGATTGTATTGCCACAAAACGTGATATTCGTGCGGCAATGTAAATACGCAATGAAAATGAGGACAGTTGAGTAGGCGCTTTTGTTGCTCTTCAATCCATTGCACGCGACGTCGAGAAGCACATAGTGAACAACTTCGATGACGACAAGAATGAGCAATCAAACTCAGTTTGCGCTTCTCGTCGCACTCGTACGCACTTACGCCACGCCGTTCGGTTCTGCAGCTGGTGATAGCATCAATGGCTTTGAGATGTTTAAGCGGCAAACGCTTCTTCGACAACTGTTGCTTATAACAATTGAAGATGTTTTGTATAAGGTACTGCGATGATCGTTCCATGTATCCTATCCCATCCTTGGGTAGGTCTACTAAACATCAACCAATGCAACATTGTCAAGTCTTGGAGCTGCTCCCGCGCTAGCGGGTATGTACAACGCCAAGCTCACGCGAACTTGACGGCGACCGACCGGAGCGGTAGCGCAGGGACAGAGCTGTCATTTTCGCTTGCAGCGTTTGGTTATGTGTCGTATTCAACTTGACCGCTTTTTCCTTTGCCTACATTAGGCCTGATTCGTCTTGTCCGTATCAGGCACTGTAGCAAATCACCAATTGACTGCGAAGGGTAATAGCACCCTGCCCGCCAGCGCAAAGGTTACAAATGAATCACTGGGAAGACCATCTGCAGCTCCACCATTCTAGAAATTGGATAAAGAAGTCGAGCAAAGACAAGCTCTTCATCTGTTTTCGATCACACAACCTCAAGACACATAACGCACCAAGCTCAGCGGCGGCTTGACAGCCGTGTGGGTTGTGTGCATCGCCACGTTCCACGCGGCTGTCAAGTTGTCCGTCTGCAGCGACTTGTTATGTTTCGTACTCTCTGGATCTACGGAAATGAACATTTAGGATTCTCTTCTATCAATTTACCACTCTCATCACGACACTCCGGAATTGACCAGTCTTTGTTAAATAAATCTGCTAAAGACACCACGCTAATTAATAAAGTAATCACAACTCCGACCTTACTCAACCTAAGTGCTTTACGCCAACCATATCGCTTCGCGATTACTACAAGAACTAACAGGAGGACTAGGGCAATGAGTGAATAATGAAGCGTATAAAACGACCAAGTTTCAATTGCCATTTTCGAATTCAACTATATCTACCAAGTTAGAAACATAACGACCAAGCACAGTGGCGATATTGATAAAGACGTGGGTTGTGGCGCAGCCACGTTCCATGGCTTTGTCAATATTGTCCGTCTGCTGCGTTTGGTTAGAGTTCTTACTAGAGGCCATATTTTTTCGCAAAATCTGGATCTATCCAGACTGACTCTACTCTTCTTGGGTCTAGTTCTTCTTCGATAGGCTCACAGCAACAAGAAATGAATTCATGTTTAGAATTCGCTAGCAATGTTGAATCACCCGTTTCGTGGTCCCAAAAAGACACCGCACCTCTATCTATTAGAAAATAGTTCCCACACTCGTCTTCAGCGATGACGCTCTGAGACTTCAGTTCTTCTGGGTAAGGCAAAGATGCACTTCGGATTACTCCAAATAATTCACCGTTTTTCCCTTTAAAACACTTACCAATAATTTTATTAATATTCATATGTTCGACCGAACTCTAACGCCAAGCTCACGCGAACTTGACAGCGACCGACCGGAGCGGCAGCGCAGGGACAGAGCTGTCACGTTTCGCTTGCAGCGTTTGGTTATGTTTCGTATGTATCGCATTTACGGAAAGTGGCATCTCGGGTTTTCCTTGA
>JBGCGD010000066.1:0-46311 GCA_045110515.1 Granulosicoccus sp.
ATCATCCTATCAACAAGTTCAAGCCAATGATGACAAGAGTTGAGAGCTCTCAAATCGACAAGATTCTGGAAGAAACCAAAGGTAGTAGTGAGCAGGCTAACGCTCAGACCATTGCAAATGCCAACAGTGATGTTGAAGCAATAAAGCCAGAAATTGAAATCGATGATTTCAACAAAGTTGACTTACGTGTTGCAACTATTACCGATGCGAAGAAAGTTGATGGCGCAGACAAGCTTGTACAACTCACTCTAGATATAGGAATAGAAACCAGAACCGTATTCGCAGGCATCAAAGCCGCTTACACGCCGGAATCATTAATCGGTAAAAGAACCGTCATGGTTGCAAACTTGAAACCGCGCAAGATGCGTTTTGGGATCTCAAGTGGCATGGTGTTAGCCGCGGGACCCGGCGGGTCTGACCTTTTTATACTAACACCGGATGACGGTGCTGAGCCTGGCATGCGGGTCAAATAGTTAAACCCGGCGCGTGCGTGATGTTGCATTAATACTGATTGGAACTGTACTGGTTAATAATTTCGTACTAGTACAGTTCCTCGGTCTATGTCCATTTATGGGAGTCTCTCGAAGAGTTGACTCTGCAATTGGCATGGGTATCGCCACCACTTTTGTTTTAAGCCTGGCTTCCTCAATCAGCTATCTTATCAACGAGTGGCTGTTACAGCCTTTCGATCTGCAGTATTTAAGAACCCTAAGTTTCATTCTGGTCATTGCGATTGTCGTGCAATTTACTGAAATCGTGATTAGGCGGCAAAGCCCGCTGCTCCATAGAGTGCTCGGACTATACCTACCACTGATCACTACCAATTGTGCAGTACTGGGCGTGGCTCTACTCAGCGTCAATCAACACCACAGCTTCATGGAAGCAATGCTGCATGGATTAGGTGCGGCCATTGGCTTCACACTCGTGCTTATTATTTTTTCGTTACTGCGCGAACGCATCGAGCTTAGCGATGTTCCTGTTGCCTTTAAAGGAAGCGCAATCGCACTAATTAGCGCAGGCATTATGTCCTTAGCTTTTATGGGCTTTAGTGGTTTAGGACAACAATGAGTAGTATTTTCGGCATACTTATCCTGGTGTTGGCCGCAGCGTTAGCAGGTGCCGTACTAACACGACTCTCAACCTATAAAACCTCAACACCCGATACCGACAACACAGACACCGAATCCACTGAGAGTGTCGATAAGCTTATAGAATCCGTAAACCAGAAGCTGCCTCAAACACAATGTGCACAGTGCGGCTATCCCGGATGCAGACCTTATGCAACGGCCATTGTAAAAGACGATGTTGCTATCAATCAGTGTCCGCCTGGCGGTGAGCAGCTTATTCAGGAATTAGCAGAGTATCTGGGCAAAGAGGTTATCGCTTTAGACCCAGAACGTGGCGAAAACAAGCCTCCTCAAATTGCTCGAATAGTAGAATCAGATTGCATCGGCTGCACTCTTTGCATTCTCGCCTGCCCGGTCGATGCCATTGTTGGGGCTTCGCGTTTGATGCATACCGTTATAGAAGAGCATTGCACTGGATGTGAGCTCTGTATACCTCCATGCCCAGTTGATTGCATCGATCTTGTTCCAGTCGCGAAACCTTTGCGGCAATGGAACTGGCCAAAACCATCATGATAAACGGCATACTACAATTTCTACGATCTTCCTCAGTAGATAGCCTGAGGGGCGGCATCGCTTTAAAACGAAATAAACCCGGCCTTCCTGACAATGGAGATATTACTTCTCTTCAAGCTCCTGCGACCGTTCGTATACCGTTACTGAACTACCAACGTGATGTTTTACAACCATGGGTCACTGTGGGACAACACGTTAAGTTGTCAGATGCACTCGCACCCGGCGTAATCGCAAGCGTTAGCGGAACCGTGGTCGATATCTCACCTCAGTCAATCGCCCACCCATCAGACATTCATGTGCCTTGCGTCCTTATTGCTACCGATCAAAATAATTCACTTGAGGAATTAAGATCTTATAGTGAACTCACTTCAGCCACACTTGAACGCATTCATGATTGCGGGGTGCATGGCCTAGGCGGCGCCGGTTTCAGCACAGCAAGAAAATTGCATAGTTCATCAAATAATGAAGATCGCATTCAGACGCTCATCATTAATGCTGTTGAATGCGAACCACTAATAAGTTGTGATGAATCTTTGCTAATAACTGATTCAAGAAAAATAGTTACTGCCATCCAAAACATTATCGAATTTACCAATTGCGCAAAATGTATCCTCGCTATCGAGGATGATAAACCACAAGCATTGAAAGCGTTAAAACATGCAATGTCACGTTTCGATGGTCTACTACGATTCGAACTTAAGTTGTTGCCAGCAATCTATCCCGCCGGCGCTGAAAAACCTCTAATAGAGAGACTTACACAGACACGCATACCAGCTGATAGCTATCCAGCTGAGAACGGCATAATTTGCATTAACGTATCTACTGCACTGGCTATTGACGAAGCTCGACAAGGTTATCCGATGATTTCCCGCGTCGTCACCATTGCGGGCGACTTAGCTCCCAATCCTACAAACGTACGTGTTCGATTTGGAACGTCTATCGCCGATGTCTTAAAACTGACTGACAACCATCACAACCTTAGCAACGCTTGCATTCGCATAGGCGGACCACTGAGCGGCTTCGTCATAAATGACCTGTCAGTACCCGTCACCGCCACAACAAACAGCATCATTGTTGAAGAGACCAAACCAGCAGCGATACAAATGGCATGCATTCGATGCAGCGCCTGTAGTGATGTTTGCCCCGTAGACTTACTCCCTCAGCAGTTGTTCCAATACTCTATTAAAGAAAACACCAAGCAGGCAGAAAAGTCAGGTATTAGCTCTTGCATCGAATGCAGTTGTTGTGACTTGGTGTGTCCATCAAATATCCCACTAACCCATTCTTTCAGGTTTTTAAAAGGACATATAAAAGAACAACGTCGACAAGAGGAATTGGCACAAGTTGCAGAGTCACGTTTTCAAATTCGCGAACAAAGACAACAGGAGCGCCGTGAGCTTAGAGTAAAAAAACGGGAGGCTGCCAAGCAACAACTCACAGCAGATAAAGCACCAATTGCCGATGCCCTTGAACGCGCGAAACTACGGCGACGAAAAAAGGCTAGAAACAAAGATAGAACAGGGGCCCATAGCCATACAGACAACGGCGACACGCAAACACGGGATCAGCAGCCATGAGAACAGGATCCCACGTCATTACTCTCTCATCGTACAAAAAATCCTCGGTGAGCTCGACCATGTTGCACGTTATGGTGGCCCTCTTACCCGGCACTATTCTCTACTTTCACTTTATAGATTCACGTATTTTTTTAAATCTCGTCGTTGCTTTCTGCTTATCGTTGGCCTGCGAGGCGATGTGTCTAACGCTTCGCAAACGCCCTCTTTTTCCTCATTTAACAGACGGCAGCGTTGTATTGGCTAGCTGGCTACTAGTGTTGTGTTTACCCCAGTCTCTCCCGCTATGGCAACTATGTATAGGGGTAATTACTCTGGTGACATTAGGTAAACACGTTTTCGGGGGATTAGGGCAAAACCCTTTTAACCCTGCAATGGTTGCCTATGCAGCATTACTCATATCGTTTCCAGTGACTATGACATCTTGGAACAGTCATTCGACAAACACTCTAGCTACTGACGACGCTCCAACATTAGCACTATCAAACGTTGCAAACTGGGATGCACTCAGCGGGGCTACAACACTCGATAGAATCAGACAAATAAAACGCTCTGACAACATTGATAAAGAGACAAATACAGCTGAAATATCTCGACGTATACAGGAGCACTACTTAGACTCTCCCTGGTCTTTGATCACGCTAGCCTGGCTCGCTGGCGGACTCTATCTTCTGCTGTTCAAAGTAACCAGCTGGCATATTCCTGTCAGTGTTATAGCGACAATTTTGCTGTTGTACACCGGCAGTAACTTTCTGGGTTATGCCACGTTACTCTCACCCATCTCCGTAGTCCTATCCGGGGCGATCATACTGGGTGCTTTTTTCATCGCCACTGATCCTGTTAGCGGCCCAAGCAGTCGCAAGGGACAGCTAACTTTCGGGGTAGCCGTCGGAATTTTCACGTTCACTATTAGAGAATTCAGTGCTTACCCGGAAGGATTTGCATTCGCTGTTTTACTGATGAATATGTGCGTACCTTTGATCGATCACATATCTAGCCGGAAGAAGGCACGCCATAAAGACGAGCCGAACGTCCCATGAACAACCTGACGACCAAAGCAAGCTACGTACTAGCAGGCAGTGTTCTCATTGCAATGCTTGCCTTGTTGATCACTAACGCGCTCACGTCCAAACGCATATCACAGAGCCAACAACAGTTTAAAAGTGAATCTCTTATGGAAGTTCTTCCCGTCGGCCCCTTCGACAATAACCCATTAGAAAAATCTCATTTTGTTGAGGCAACGGCTTTATCTCCACACAGCCCAGTTGAAGTATTTCCTATCTATAAAAACGGGCTACCTCTTGCTGCCGCACTTACCCTGATTACACCGGATGGATATAACGGTTCAATCAAAATATTGCTAGGCGTTAAGGTGGATGGAACAATCATCGCTTCGCGCGTTTTGCATCATAAAGAGACGCCCGGGCTTGGAGACGATATTGAGCTAAGAAAATCATCTTGGATAAGTTCATTCTCTGGCATTTCCTTGGCAAGGTTGCCCGACTCACAATGGAACGTCAAAAAGGAAGGAGGACTATTTGACGGGTTCACTGGAGCTACGATTACACCAAGAGCTGTGGTAAAGGCTATTCATCGCGCTTTAGTCTGGTATGAATCAAATTCGAAACAGGTATTCAAACAGACATGAATACTAAAGACGTAACACCGGCTACGGACACCTATCGGCTTTGGTCGGGCGGATTATGGATTGACAACCCTGCGCTTGTGAAGCTTCTTGGCCTGTGCCCACTACTGGCTGTTAGTAATAATGTTATTAACGGACTGGGCTTAGGTATTGCGACTCTGCTGACACTCGTTATAGCCAACTCCCTCACGTCAATCATTCGTCCCTTGTTAATCACGTCGATAAGAATTCCTATTTATGTTCTTATCATCGCTACGACTGTCACGATTATTGAACTATTGATGGAAGCCTGGCTTCCAGGACTTCACGCATCACTAGGAATATTTCTTCCGTTGATTGTCACAAATTGTCTAATTATTGGGCGTGCAGAGGCATTCGCTTCTCGAAACACTCTCTCCTCTTCTTTAACAGATGCATTTGCTATGGGCATCGGTTTTCTCTGGGTCTTGCTGGTGTTGGGTGGACTACGGGAAATTATCGGACAAGGAACTCTACTCGACCAAGTCGATCTTCTGTTTGGCGACAGAGCTACGGCTTGGACAGTACACCTCTTTAATCCCGACTCAGGCATGCTACTGGCGTTGCTGCCGCCTGGTGCCTTTATTACTTTAGGCTTATTACTAGCTGTAAAGAACGTGATCGACAAAGCCTATCAACAAAAAGCGGATAAAACCTAAATGCTATTCACACAGGATCGCACCCGCACTAGGCAAATGTTTAGAAGTGCCTGGCAGAAACATAAAAATGGAGAATCTCTAGAACCATTGGAGAAGCAGCTTGCATCTCTGCTCGAGGAGCATCCTGAGTACCACAAGCTCCTTGAAGGTTCAGACGAGCTCTTAGACCATGACTTCACAGCAGAAGACGGTTATGAAAATCCCTTTCTTCATTTAAGTTTGCATTTGGCTTTACGTGAACAAGTTGGCACTGATCGGCCCGCAGGCATCGCGTCAATCACACGTTCACTACTGCTAAAACATGGAGAGGGACACATTGTTGAACACTTGATGATTGAGAAACTTGGACTCTACCTGTGGGAAGCACAAAGGCAATCCAGAGCTCCAGACGAGCAAGCCTATCTACAAAGCCTGCGTGAGTTGCTGTAGATTGGACTCTAAGAGATAGCTGTCACAAAGCGATTGCCAAAGACTTAGCACTTTCAACAGGAACCAATAAGGCACTTCATAAATGGGTTAAGGGAATTCTAATAACGTCGATTACCCTAGCAGGCTGACAATAACAATAGACCTTTAAACGGCGCGGAACTCAGCCATCCAGCCCAACTCGCATGAAGTGACATGGCTTATCAAAAATACGCTCTTGCGTGCCTGACTCTTATGTCAGGACTCGCTGTATTCACCCCCTCACACGCTAATTCTATTTACCCTCAAAGTAAATTAAATAACTTTGGTGTGGGCGCATTTGCCGCAAGTACACTGTCTGAGACTTTAAAAGTCGATGCCTTTCAAGCCACCCATACTATTCTGAATAGCGGCGGGACGCTGCAAGTCGCTAACAAACCTACCGAATCTTTAATAAATAAACAGAGCCCGTGGCTGATGGACGGAGGGATATCCGCAAACTCCCAGCAACTTATCAGCCTGCTAAAGGATGCGGAAGTACATGGCCTGAACTCCGATAACTACGGCCTACCCAAAATCCTGTTCACGGTTAATAAAATTCTAAAACTGGAGTACGGTGAATCCGCTGAAGGCGAGCTATCAGCCGCGGAGCTAAACACACTTAAAGTCTCCTTACGTAGAGACCTCGATGGTCAGATGGATGACGCCTTCCTCCGCCTTGCAAGAGATTTAGGGCGCGGCGTCACCAAAGCCACCAAAGTGCAGCGGCAGATGTTCCGCAAGGCACCGAAGGTGAATCCTGAAGAGTGGCTGAATGCTGTTAGCCGTGGAGAGATATCTGCAAGGTCTGCTCTGCACTCCTTGATGCCTAACGAACCGGCTTACCAAAGACTGACCAAACACATGCGCAAGTTATTGAATGAGAGGTCATCAGGCACACGTCGAATAACGGTTGCAGATACTGAAGAGCGCGCTCAACAATCCCCCGATAACGACCTTGAACGATTGCAGTTGCGTTTAGTTCAAACTGGGGAACTAGTACTAAATACAGAGCTATCGAAAACGTTTACTCCAGAGTTGCGAGTTGCTATTGAATCTTTTCAGAAACGCAATGGTATTCCCGTAACAGGAGAGCCGGATAGCAGAACACGGGTAGCATTAAATCAACGTGTAGAGTCGGAAATTCAAGCAGTTGCATTGAGCTTAGAACGATGGAGATGGATGCCGCGAACACTGGGCGAAAAACATATATTCGTGAACGTTCCCGACTACACCGTTCAAGTTAGAAAAAAAGGTGAAACCATCCTATCTATGCCAACGGTTGTGGGCAAAGTTCGCCATGCAACACCCACGTTCAGTGAGGAGATGGACCACATCGTCTTCAACCCTACCTGGACCGTTCCACGCTCAATAACAAATCGTGAAATGATTCCAAAAGAACGGAAGAAACCTGGATATCTAAAGTCACGAAATTTTGATGTCATGCGCCGTGATGGCGGCCATCTCATTAGAGTGCCTTTTGAGGAAATCACGGCGGCAGACTACGCAGCTGATCGATTTCCGTATGTTTTGCAGCAACGCAGCGGTCCGGGCAACGCATTGGGCAACATGAAATTTATGATGCCGAACCCGTACAATATTTATCTGCACGATACACAAGCAAAAAAATTATTCTCACATCATGATAGAGCTTATAGTCATGGATGTATTCGTCTCAGTGAACCCGAAGCTATGGCTAGAGTTTTGTTGCACGAAGACGGCTTTAGCAATGAAGAGATAGAATTTCATCTAGCCAACAAAGACAGAAAGCTTGTCAGATTTAACACACCTATTGCTACGCACCTAATCTATATGACAACCTGGGTGGATGAGGAGGGTGTATTAAATACGCGTGCCGACATATACAACCATGATGAAGCATTGATCGGAGCGCTCAAAGAGAAAAATACTCTGATTAATAACTTGCAGCGTGTGCCACCTATCAGTTCAGCGGGCAGAGCCGGTGGACGAGAAGGCTAGTTAGTCTAAAGCGCGTGCCTCGAGATTCTGCAACTCACGTTTGGCGTCATCCCAAAGAGCATCTAACTCACTCAGCTCCAGAGCGTTGAGCTTTTGCTTTCGGGATGACGCTAGTTCCTCAACGAGTCGAAAGCGTGATTCGAACTTCAAGCTGGCTCGGCGTAAAGCAACTTCGGAATCCACGGAACAGTGCCTGGCTAAATTAACAACGGTGAATAGGAGATCTCCGATTTCATCTTCAATAGCTGGTTGGAGTTGGGAATCGATAGCCTCTCTAACCTCTCCAATCTCCTCATCCAACTTATCAAACACCGAAGACACTTCAGGCCAGTCAAAACCGACTCGAGCAGCTCTCTTTTGAATTTTGTCCGCGCGTTTGAGCGCAGGTAAATTTATGGCGACACCATCCAAGGCTGAAGGCAGCTGTTCTTTTTGTTTTGGTTTGAGTGCTTGTTTTTCTACTCGCTCTTGCGCCTTTATCGCTTCCCAGGCTGCCTTGAGTTCCGCCTCTGATTGGTAGTTGGCCTCTCCAAAGACATGAGGGTGCCTCCGAATCATTTTTTCGACAATTGAACGAGTCACGTCGTCAAAACTAAAGGCCCCTATCTCACTGGCCATTTGCGAATGGAAAACGACCTGAAAGAGTAGATCCCCCAGTTCGTCCTTTAGATCGTCCAGATCATTGCGCTCTATTGCCTCCGCAACCTCATAGGCTTCTTCTACAGTGAAGGGGGCAATACTTGAAAAAGTTTGCTGTACATCCCAGGCACAGCCCGTTTCCGGGTCGCGTAAACGCCGCATAATTGAACGAAGTTTCTCTACTCCGGTCTCTGCTAAGTCCACTTTATATCACCAAACGCGCGGTAGGCTCCAGACGAAGCTGCGATGTTAATAAGGTTCGTTTTGACGAGAATCAGAACGAAATACTGAGACCAAAATGGACGTTACGATCGAGACGAACATTGTCTGCATCATTTGTATCAAATAGCATCCGTCGATACCCGACGTAAGCCCGAGCTCGCGGCATAACCTCGACTTGAAGTCTTGCACTGAGCTCACCAAATCGCTCGGCATCTGAAAAACTGGTAATGCTTGGGGCATAAAAGCCTTCAAAGCTCAATTCCACCGGATTGTAGCTGGAAGGAATGACCATACCGGCTTGAAATCCGAGAGCGAGAGCACCAACCGATTCACTTTCAGTGACATCGGCAACAGCAGTTCCTACTTCAATTTCACCGCCGATCAACTTCATACCCGCGCTAACTTGGTACTGCGATGTCAAAGAGGTTCTAACGCCTCGAGCAAGCAGTGTCGCGTGCAAGATGTTGTCGCCAGATTCGTTAATAAAGCCACCTACTGCCAGCTCAGCGCCACCATCGTTGTAGGGGCTGTTTTCAGTTAGGAAGGGGTCTCTATTAAGTGTGATAGAGAGATTTGCAGTGTCGTTGCTAAGCGCAAGATCAAGCCCGCCGGCATACGCCTGTGTGGCTCCAGCCAGCAAGAGCAAACCTGCGAGTACCTTGTTCATGGACTACCTCAAAGAAAATAATGTCTATCGAAGGAGTCTAGACGCGATTTTCAAGCTCGCAAGGGAAATTCACCAAAAAACGTCAAAGTTTCGGCATCCACTTCACCAGCTCCGCAACGCGGTTCTCCAGGCGTGATACAGAGACTTTTTCCGCTGTCCCTAAGTCTTGGGCAAATAACGATATTCTCAACTCTTCAAAGCTCCAACGCACCGCTGTCCGGGCCTCAACATAGTCAGGGTCATCATCCCGATTAAGCGGCAATTCTTTGAAGCTCTCCCACACCGGGAGTAACTCAGCGCGTCTGCGCCTGTCTTTGTCAGGTGATCTATCTATTGCATCCAAGCGTTTATCCATTGCTTGAAAATACACAGGCAATCGATTCATTCTTGATAAGCCAGTTGCGGTTACAAACCCCGGGTACATCAAGGCGGCTATCTGGTCTTTGATATCACCGGCAGGCTCTATCCAACTTAATGACATAGACTTTTCTAATCGCTTCGCCACTTGTCGGTGTTGTTCAAATACTCGACCAAGCGTGTCGCAAAACTGACCGGCTACTGAGACCAACTGAGGCTTACCGGTATTGAGTTGCTCAATGAAGGCATCGCGGGATCGCGGCAAGCGCTCTTTATCAATAAAAACTTCATCGATCGCGGCATTGACGATGTCGCTTATTAGTAATTGCTTACTGCCAAAAGGGGTAAACCGTAATGCAAGTACATCGATACCCGGAAGCTTTCGATGCAGGTAGCGAACTTCATCTTTCAAGACTTCGCGGTACAACGCACGCAGCCCGACAGGCATAGATGTTCGAGCCGCATGTTCGGTAGCAAAGAGTTTTATCCCTACCCCTTTGTCTTGTTCAAGAAGTGCTGGGAAGCCTTGCAGCGTCATGCCACTTTTCTCAATATCAACGCTGTTTGGTAAGTCTCCGAAATTCCAATCACTGACGTTGTCTCTCTCAATACTATTGTCACTAAAGCGAAGTAGGGTCTCTTCAACTTCACCCACATAAGCATCTTGAAGCGCTTGTAGATCTCTACCGCTTCTAAGTTCCTGACCGTTGTTACCCACAACCACAAAGCGCATTTTTAAATGCGCTGGTAAATTTCCGGAGTCCCAATCCTCTTGTGTCACTTTGACCCCGGTCATGCGATGCAATTGGCGCGACAAACCACCCAGCAATGAACCCTCCTCGGCGTTCATGGCTGCTGATGCGGCACTCGCGTAATCTGGAGCGGGAACAAAATTTCTTCGTAGCGATTTTGGTAACGCTTTTATTAACAGCGTTATTTTCTCTTCTATCATGCCTGGCACAAGCCATTCACATCGCGCGCTGGAAACCCGGTTTAGTACTTCTACAGGACATGTTAAGGTCACTCCATCATCATCCTGCCCTGGTGCAAAGTGATACTTCAATGGCAACACCATGCCGCTCATTTCAATTTGATCTGGGTAGTCCTTATTACTGACTTCCACAGCATCATCGGTCAGTAGTTGTTCGCGGGCAAAGTACAATCCTCGCGGGTGATCATTCTCGTAAGTCTTTCGCCACTTTTCAAAATCACTGGCCGTACAAATAGTGTCAGGAACAATGGCATCATAAAATCTCACCAACTCCTCCGGGTCTACAACGATATCGCGACGGCGTGATTTTTCCTCAAGCGTTGTGACTTCATCTAACAGCGATTGGTTATACCGATGAAACTCTCCTCGGGTTATGAGCTCACCTGCGACAAGCGCATCTCGAATAAATATCTGTCTTGATTCCTGTGGATTTATTCGCGCATAGTTAACGCCTTTTTTCGGATTAATGATAAGGCCATACAAAGTTGATTGTGCCCATGCCCCGACCGTTCCCTTTTTCCGCTGCCAATGCGCATCGCGATAACTGTATTGCAACAAGTGTTCAGCCTGTGCTTCGATCCAGTCAGGTTGAATTCCAGCTACTTGTCTTGCATACAACTTACTGGTTTCAGCAATTTCTGCAGCCATAATCCATTTAGGGCCTTTCTTAAAAAGTCCGGACCCAGGGAAGACATTCAGGTGTCTGTTACGAGTACCTAAGTATCCTTTTTTATCAGTTTTTATAGCGACATTCGCTAACAAGCCACTTAACAAAGCGCGATGCACATTATCCAAAGAAGCTTCGCTACTACTCTGCTTTAAGTCTAATTCTTTACATAGACGTTCAAGTTGTTTACGTACGTCCATCCATTCGACGATGCGCAACGCAGAGAGAAAACGCTGTTTGCACATTTTTCGAAATTGAGAGTTCGACAGATTCCCCTTTTGTACTTGCACAAAATTCCATAGGTTTAACCAAGCAGCAAAGTCTGATGTTTCGGTATTAAACTCAGCATGCTGCTCATCAGCTGCCTGACGTTTATCAAAAGGTCGCTCACGTGGATCCTGTATGGACAATGCACTAACAATCGTCAAAACTTCACTAACGCACCCTTCATCGGCTGAAGCCAGGAGCATTCTTCCTAAACGCGGATCAATGGGTAGACGAGCAAGTCGCTTGCCCAAGGGTGTCAACTGACGTTTTTCATCTAATGCCGCCAGTTCCTGAAGTGTTCGATATCCATCATTAATGAATTTGGATTCAGGCGCTTCTACAAAAGGAAAATCATCAATCTTGCCAAGCTTCATAGAGGCCATTTGCAAAATAACGGATGACAAATTGGTTCTGAGTATTTCAGGCTCAGTGAACTCTGCACGAGAGTCAAAATCATCTTCCGAGTACAATCGAATGCACACCCCGGGTGCCTCACGTCCACACCGGCCTTTACGCTGGTTAGCCGATGCTTGTGAGACTTTTTCTATGGGGAGTCTTTGTACTTTACTTCGCACGCTATAGCGGGAGACGCGTGCATAACCCGGATCAACGACTGCACGAATACCCGGAACCGTTAGTGATGTTTCTGCAACATTTGTTGCTAATACTATTCGCGGGGCGTTATGAGATTGGAATATGCGGTTTTGCTCAGCGTTGGACAGCCTAGAAAACAGCGGTAGAATTTCAACACCTCTGAAGGTTCGATTGTGCGATGACTGCTTACCCAAGATGTCCGCCATCTCTCTGATGTCTCGCTCACCACTGAGAAAGACGAGTATGTCGTGCTGGCGTTCCTGCAGCAGTGTTTCGCATGCTTGAACAATAGCCGTCGGCATATCGATATCGTCTAATGAATCTGACTCGGCTTCAGGCGGCGCGTAACGTAGTTCAACCGGATAGGTTCTACCCTCCGCGGTGATGATGGGCGCATTGTTAAAGTGATAAGCAAATCGTTCCGGGTCAATCGTTGCTGACGTAATAATGAGCTTTAAATCTTTTCTTTTTTGCAAAAGGCGCTTTAAGTAACCCAACAAAAAATCAATATTCAGAGACCGTTCGTGCGCTTCATCAATGATGAGTGTGTCATATTGATTGAGCCACGGATCATTTTGAATCTCCGCTAAAAGAATTCCATCGGTCATGAGTTTTACGTACGTACGTTCACTGACCTGATCGCTAAAACGAATTTTAAAGCCGACTGCGTCGCCGATATTGCTGCCCAATTCACTAGCGATTCTTGAGGCAACGGTGCGTGCCGCTATTCGACGTGGTTGCGTGTGGCCAATCAGTCCTGCAATACCTCTACCTGCCTCAAGGCAAATTTTCGGTAACTGCGTGGTTTTCCCAGAACCGGTTTCCCCACATAAAATCACTACCTGATGGTTCTTTATGGCGTTAAGAATGTCTTCACGCTGCTCAACGACAGGAAGCTTGGTTGCATAAACGGGCTTGGGTAAGTTCTCCACACGCATCTGGCGCTTTGCGCTTGATGCTTCCACACGCTGCATAAATCGCAGGCGGTTTTCATCCTCGGCATCTAGTTCAGCTATGCGCTTCACCTGACGTCTCAGGCGATGTTGGTCCAACAGCAAACAGCCATCCACCAAGCGATGCAATTCTTTTCCGAACTTCCCGGGTCGGACCATCATAACTATTTGATTAAATTAACATTAACGACCCAGGCAGGTCGTTTATTGGCGCTAAACAAGGAAGACTCCTCTCAAATGAGCTCGATTAAGAGGAGAAATTGAGTTAATTGTACTTCCTCAAGCGAAGTAATAAGCCTCAACTTCGCGGACGGCATAACAGCCTGACTCTAATGTTGCTCGGCGGCCAGGGTTGCTGAAAGACATTGCTCTCTTCATCTTCAAAGCGTAATCAAGGTTGCCCACTGCCACGCTTTCTGTCCAGAGAGACTCGCGCTTAAGCTGGCCTCGAACAAGTTCAGCATCTATCCACGCCTCTCGAGCTTTCAAGAATTCCTTCATACAGTCGAAGCCAAGCATATCTTTTACTCTGTCGTAGTCGATCCTTGCACCGCGCTGCCTAGGGTGTTTCATCTCATGGTATCCGCTGCAGGACCACTCTTCCGGGTGCGAAACTTCCCCGGCACGCACCATATTCAAATCTATATACGTAAGACACCGCGCAAGATGTTCATTCGTTTGTACCGCCGTAGCGTGATAACGATCCTCCCAGAATGCACCCGTACGGCCATGTCGTTTGTTGAACTCTTGAGCCGTGCGGCCGGAAATAAGCTGCATCGCTTTGGAGATGGAATCATTGCCATGATCATGCACGAGTAGATGAATGTGATTAGACGTCACGATGTAGTTGAGCACACTCAGCCCGTATCGGCGCCTCGCTTGAAAAAGCCAATACAGCCATCGGCGTCGATCAACCTGATATCTGAGCAGGAAGTGCTTCTGGTGACAACGCTGCGTAATGTGCCACACCTGCCCAGCGATAAAATGGCGGTTCGCTCTAGCCATCGTGTTCCCTCCATGGAACAAATTTAGACATTTTTGTCTACAAACCCCTGCCTCATGCTGGGGATAGCTTCCACTCTAACCTTAATACCGGAGCTTACACAATCACCAATAGTAATAGGGTAGGAGTCAAAACGGCTGCTTAAACTGGGTTTTTTGCTACTAAAACAAGCTGTTTAAGGGTGTTGCAAGACTTGAATTAGTCAAAAACACTAATTAGAACAACGGCCTACAATGGTCCGACCCGCTGGCTAGCCGGTGACGCGGATGAGTTTGTAGTTGATGCCGCCTTTTTGCAGGCGCTTTTTGGCGTTGGTGACTTTGATTTGATCAAAGAAAGGGCCGATGCGCACACGGTGACCGGTGGAACCGTCGCTGTCACGACGAACTACAATAAAGGCTTCCAACCCAAGCAAAAGCACAGCCGCCCGGGTTTGTTCAGCTTCTGCAGATCGGCGGAAGTTTCCAGCTTGCAGGTAATAAGATTCCTGCCCGAGATTACTCGCTGGAATCTCTGCATAACTTTCAGCGGCTAAGTTTCTCGCAGAAATACGTTGTACGTTGCCCGGAACGACGCGTGTAGCCGGTGGAATATTCCGCACCGGTGCAACGGGGGACGGAAGGATTGTTTCGTTTCTCCTCACCGTCTGGTCTTCCAAAATGGAGTAGAACTGGTAGTTGTCGCCACTGATCGATTCCGGCCGAGTCTCGCTAAGCGCGAAGTCGCTTAATGTGGCATCCATCGGTAACCGTGAAAGTAATAAAACAAAGCCGATAACAAACCCGACGAGCAGGCCAAGGGCCAGCACGAAAAAGCGGCTACTGGAAGCAGTCGGGTCACTCGACATTTGTTACATAACCTCTGGTGTCGACACGTCAATTAAAGCAAGTCCATTGCCTAGTACCTGACGAACTGCTTTCAACAAGCACAAACGTGCATGGCGCAACTCGTCATCTTCAACGAGCACTTTATGCGCGTTGTAGTAACTATGTAGACCATTTGCAAGATCTCGCAAGTACCCAGTTAACTGATGGGGCTCATGCGCTAACGCAGCTCGTTGAATTAACTCAGGAAATGTCGCCAAAAGCGTCATTAAATCTGTTTCAGAAGTTTCCGTTAATCGCCCTAAAGCGGCCAATCCGGCAGCCTCGTCAAAATCTAATTTACGTTGCTCCAGCTGACGGAAAACACTACAGATTCGCGCATAGGCGTATTGAACGTAATACACGGGATTGTCATTGGACTGCGATTTAGCCAGGTCCAAGTCGAAGTCCAAATGCTGCGAATATTTACGCATGACGTAGAAATATCGAGCCGCATCCTTGCCTACCTCTTCCCGAAGCTCTCGGATAGTGACAAAGGATCCGGAACGGGTGGACATCTGCACCCGCTCGCCATTACGAAATAATATGGCAAATTGAATAAGCAGGAATTCAAGGCGGTCCCTTGAATGTCCTAAAGCTTCACAGGCCGCATACATGCGCGCGGTGTATCCATGATGATCTGCACCGAATACATACAGAACCTTATCGAAGCCACGCTGCATCTTGTTATCAATGTAGGCGATGTCTGACGCAAAGTAGGTGGTCTGCCCATTAGCGCGAACGACCGGCCGGTCCTTGTCATCACCAAAGTCTGTAGAGCGGAACCAGGTGACACCTTCCTTCACGTAAAGATGTCCTGATTTATCCAGCTTCTCGACAACTCGCGATACATCGTCAGTTAAGCTGCGCTCACTGAACCAGTTATCGTACACAACGCCGAATTCGCCCAGGTCCTCCCGGATATCGTTAAGGATGGAATCCAATGCGGCATCGAACACGACGCGATAGCTTTCATCCCCCAATAGGTCTTTAGCGCGAGCAATAAGCTCATCTATGTGCTTTTCTTTATCGCCACCTTGAGGTTCATCGGCCACGATATCCGCAAAAACTAACTGACTACTCTGATGAAACCTGTCGGCGTGCGAGTCTATTAACCCTTGGCTTATTTCAAGAATGTAGTCGCCCTTGTAGCCGTTTGACGGAAAGTTAAATTCTTCTCCCTTCAGCGCTAAGTATCGCAGCCAAACACTGGTCGCCAGAATGTCCATCTGACGTCCTGCATCGTTAACGTAGTATTCGCGCTGCACATCAAAACCGCTGACTGTCAGAAGATTCGCGATTGACGCACCCAATGCAGCACCGCGCCCATGCCCCACATGCAATGGGCCTGTGGGGTTGGCCGAAACAAATTCGACTTGGACAGACTGACCAGCACCGATGTCGCTGTGTCCAAACGTCGTGCCCTGCTCAAGCACATTTTTTACAACTGCCGATTGAGCGTCATCAGCTTGGAAAAAATTGATAAAACCAGGCCCAGCAATAACCACGTCTTTTATGGAATCGGAATTTGGCAAAGCATCAATCAAAGCCTGAGCAATGTCCCGTGGTGCACGCTTAGCAGGCTTAGCCAGCATCATTGCCAAGTTGCTTGCAAAATCACCGTGACTGGCATCTTTGGTTCGTGTGACGCTTATCTGCGGGCTTAGCTCTGAAGGAACCGTCCCATCAGATTGCAGGACGGACAAGGCTTGCGCCAGTTGCTGTTCGATTTGTTCTTTCACGGTTCAATTTACGCAAGTTCTATGGCCCTAAGTTTAGCACCGCTCATGCCCAACCCGCTCCGATACGTAATGCAAAGATCAGCTATCAAACAGGGTCGCTATTTTTAAGCATCTAGAACAGATCTACAGGGTCCACATCAATTGACCAACGACATTTACGTGCACCGGGCAATTGATCGATACCGGTGCTTAATCGAAACAAGCTGTCATTCAACGTAGAGCGTTTGTTTGACTGCAATAATAGCTGCGCACGAAAACGACCACCCAAACGTTCCATCGGAGCAGGCGCTGGCCCCATCACGTCTAAAGCTCCGGCTTTATGCAATTCCAAGGACTCAGCCACTTGCAACAAAAATGCATGTGCCTCGCGCGCATCAACTGCTTCTGCGCGGACCAAAGCCATAAACGAAAACGGCGGCAGTTCAGCCATCTTTCGATCATCCATGGCCACGTTTGCAAACGGCTCATATCCTTCTTTCACCAGTGTCTGAAGCATAGGGTTATCAGGATTTCTCGTTTGAATAAGAACGGTTCCAGCACGCGACTCTCGACCGGCTCGACCGGCAACTTGAACAATTAACTGCCCCATATGCTCCAGCGAGCGAAAGTCAGTTCCGAACAAGCCGCGGTCCGCATCGAGTATGCACACCAGAGTCAACTTGGGAAAATGATGCCCTTTGGCCAGCATTTGTGTGCCAACAAGAATTCTCGCCTCACCGGAAATCGCTCGATCCAATTGTTTCTCTAAGGCACCTTTACGTCTTGTGCTGTCCCGATCAATCCTGGCCACGCTCACATCTGGGAAGGCCTCCGCAAGAGCATCTGCAATGCGCTCAGTCCCGTACCCGACTCGATCCAGATTCTCTGAACCACAGCTATCACACACCACAGGCATCTGCCGTTCAGACCCACAATGGTGGCACCGCAACTGGTTTGTTCTGACATGAACCGTCATATGTGCATCGCAGCGACGGCAGTCAGCAGCAGCACCACAGTCATTGCACAATAGAGTCGGTGCAAAGCCCCGTCGATTGATGAATACCAGCGCCTGACCATCGTCTGCCAAATGAGACTTTATGTGATCCATCAAACGATCACTCATGCCTTCGATCAACTTGCGACGGCGTATATCCACTAAGGCTAAGGTTGGTGGTACTGCATCACCTGCACGTTGTCGAAGTGGCAACTCAACTAATCGACCAGCCCTGACATTATTCAAACTTTCAAACGACGGCGTGGCCGTTCCTAAAACCACCGGGCAACTCATGTCACGCGCTCTCATCATGGCCAGATCGCGCGCGTGATATCGAAAACCGTCTTGCTGCTTTAGAGAGCCGTCATGTTCTTCATCGACGACAATAAGACCCAGTTTAGGCATGGGCGCCAATATGGATGAGCGCGTACCTATTACAACGTCGGCATGCCCCTTGGCGGCACATACCCAATTCTGCAACCGCTCTGTATCGTTTAATCCTGAATGGAGGCTGACAAGACACCCGCTTAAACGGTGCTCAAAACGAGACATTAATTGCGGCGTCAGGGAAATCTCTGGAACCAGAACGAGTGACTGCAATCCTCGCGCGCTGGCCTCCTCGATACAGCGAAGATAAACCTCAGTTTTGCCGCTGCCAGTGACGCCTTTTAAGAGGAAGCCCTGAAACTTGCCTAAACACTGGTGAATCTTATCGACAGCATCTGCTTGCTCAGCAAGTAAGGAGGGAGCCTGGCCAATGGCCGTATTCGATGGCAGCTGCCTAATCTGCTCAACACCGACCCAACCTCGACTAATCAATGCTTTAAGGGAGGCACGCCAGCGAGGGCTGATTAAACGCAAACTTGCCGCGGAGACAACTTGCCCTTTGCGTTCTCGCAAACAGGCTATCAGCTGCTGTTGTACGGCTCCGCCCTTCTCATGCTCGGTGTCATCGGTCGTGGGTAGCCAACGAAAAAACTCCTGCTCTGCCAGCTCGCAGGCTTTCCCGCGGCGGAGCAATACTGGCAAGGCCGAACTCAGCACCTCGCCCAGTGGATGATGATAATAGCGGCTTGCCCATTGGAGAAGCTTCATAATATCCGATGGAAGAACAGGCTCGGTATCCAACACTTTAAAGACAGCGCGCAGTTTGTTTTCCGGAACACTACTGTGTTCAATTTCATCAACAATCACACCGGTAACCGAGCGACGCCCAAAGGGGACTAAAACCCGGGCACCAGGAGTAATCGACTGGCTCTGCTTCCAGCGATAATCAAACACCCCGTATAAAGGCGATGGAACAGCCACCTGAACTAGCTTATTCAAATGGATCGCCACCGTTCAAGGATTGAGTAGATTGCACCCTGTTTGGTTGGTGTCAGCGTGAGTCGAATCATTGGCGCCAATGAGCCACCCCTTTATCCACAAAATCTGTGGATAAGGTTGTGGAAAACCTTCTAAATTTCACCTGTAGTGCACCAGCGTCCACAGCTTGATCAAATTGCACATTATTTGAACAAAACTATTTTAGTTATTATTTTCATATAGTTACATGCCATTATTTACGTAATCTCACGCTCAACTACACCAAAACATCTAGTCAATCAACGCTTTTTCGCGACTGTGCATAAGATGGAATAAAAATGCCAGAGTCAAGCCGCTGTCAGGATAAAATTTCGACGAAAAACCGTAACTTAGACCCGGCTTTTCGCACAAGCTCGAGCCGCATATTTGAGCTCGACCCCGTCAAGACTTTGCTAGCGGAATGAGCGAACCATATATTGGATACGTCTGACTATTCTAAGCCTTTGATCGCCAGGATAAGGTCCTGCACTGAGTCGCGGGCATCGCCAAATAGAACCCGGGTCACAGGTGCAAACAACAAGGGATTCTCGACACCCGCAAAGCCGGTACCGTCACCACGCTTTAAGACAATGACACGCTTAGCACTATCAACGTCCAGCACAGGCATACCAGACAACGGGGAATCTGCATCGTCGCGTGCCGCTGGGTTAACTATATCGTTAGCACCTACAACCAAAACCACATCCACCTGAGTAAACTCCGCGTTTATATCGCTCAGGTCCTGAATCTTTTCGTAGGGGACGCCCGCTTCGGCCAATAAGACGTTCATATGTCCCGGCATACGTCCAGCAACAGGATGAATGGCAAAACTCGTTTTTACCCCACGTTCATCTAAAAGCTGCGTAAGCTCACGCAACTTATGCTGTGCCTGAGCCGTCGCCATACCGTAGCCCGGCACAATGACCACTCGTCCTGCATAGGCCATATCAACAGCGGCATCTCGTGAATCAATCGTGTTGACATGATCTTTGTCAGTGGACGTAGCCTCTGTATCGTCGGTGATTCCAAATCCGGAATACATAATCTCACTCAAGCGCCGATTGACACTTCTCGCCATTAGACGAGTTAGCAAAGACCCTGCTGCAAATACGATGGTTCCGGCCACTACCATTGACGGATTTTCGAGAACAAATCCATCAAAGGCGACCGCTAAACCGGTCAGAGCGTTATAGAGTGAAATTAAGACAGGCATGTCGGCGGCCGAGGTAGGCAAGGTCATCAGAACGCCAAAACAAATTGCCAAGCCCACAAACAGGAGTAACAACACTGGATGCGCTGTGGAGGACGCAGCAAGTATTAACCCCAACAACATCACCAAAGCACCACTAGCGATGTAGGCCACCTGGCGTTGGGCAAAACCAGATCGACGCGAGAAATAACCGCGCAATCGTAAGTAGGCAAATAAGCTACCCGAAAAAGCGATACACCCAATAAGGCCACCCAGTACGGCCAGGGACTTAACCAGAACGCCATGTTCTGAAACATTCAATAATACAAGCATGGCAATAGCGCCAGCCGCAACACCACCCAAAGAATTGTACAAAGCAATCATCTGTGGTATTCGCGTCATATCGATACGTTGCGCGTGTAGTAATGCAACCCCTCCACCGATACCCATAGCAGCCAAAATCATGACTTGGTTCTGACGCAATTCTGGATGAAACCACATCGACGCAATAGCGATAAGCATTCCCAGCCCCGCCAACCAAATACCCGAGCGCGCGTTATTGGGAGAACTCAAACGTCGCAAGCCCACAATAAAAAGTAGTGTTGTGGCAAACCACGCAAGCTGAAGAGCTAATGGCACTGTATCGTTCATGCTATTTTGCTCACATCATCAGACTGAGCTGGATCTGAAGCCTCTGCAGTAGACTTGATCGTCAGCGGCGAGATTCCGGCATAGTTACCTTTTTTTACTGTCGCTTTATCAAATAAAGCCAGCATTCGATCAGTGACAACAAACCCTCCAACAACGTTAGCTGAGGCTGCAGCCACTGCGACAAATCCGATAACTTGCTCCAACACGGTGTCAGCACCACCCAATGCAAGCATGGCCCCCGCCAAGACAATACCATGGATAAAATTTGAACCTGACATCATCGGTGTGTGCAAAATAGATGGTACACGCGCAATTAGAACATAACCAGCGACACCGGCTAGCATTACGAGATAAAGCCCACTAACTCCACTCATTGCTTCGACTCCATCAGTTTCTTTGCCTGACCTGACCAATCTTGCTCTGTAATTTGGTTATCCAATTCAAGCTGAACAGATAATTTTTCGGTACTTTGATCGTCCAACTCCGCAATCTGCTGCCAACTCGTGTATCCGAACTCATAGAGTCGAATTTGTATAGCAGGCCCTACACCCTCAATTAGTGTTAAATCATCGGTGGGTAACTGTTCTTCAGACATTGCTGCCACATCAAGATCTGTGGCACCGTCCAACGCTTGTAGATCAGCCAAGGCTTGTTCATCTTGTAATTGTACAAGCTCAGACTCTTCGACCATTAAATCAACACCTTTACGACCAGCAATACCTTCAGCATGCACCGAGTCTGAACTTGAAGGCGAATCTGCATGTGACACTTGTGTATCAACCGGGTTGATCTGTTGCACATCCACTGCACTTTCGTCATGGGTAGGTGACGCTGAGTTGTCATCGTTAGACTGCTGTTCCTCACTGACGTCATCGGTGGATTCATCACTCAACCATCCCGCTGTTTGATCAGGCATCTCATGGGCTCGATGTATCACACCGCCAAAAGGAAAACACTCCACATCCAGAAGTTTTGCGGTGCCTTCGTGATGGATCTGACCATCGTGTAGCAATACACACCCGGAGATAATTTCATCATCCGCGTTTAAATTGACTTCTCCCTCTTGGATGATCAACTCAAGCATGTTGTATACGTTTCTTGAGTACATCTCGCTTGCGTGCACAGCGCCGTGACTAGGAAGATTCAACGGACCCACGATCAGCGTTTCGTGATGATAGTAATGCTCACCGATACGAGTGAGTTCACAATTGCCACCCGAAGATGCCGCCATATCTACAATGACCGATTCGGGCAGCATGCCGTCGACCATGTCTTCTGTGATTATTTGCGGTGCACGTCTACCGGGAATCGCTGCAGCGCAAATCACAACGTGAGCTTTAGCGAGATGCTCAGCTAGCGCATCATGTTGTTTCTGTTTTTCATCTTTACGCAGTGCACGGGCGAAACCACCGGCACCCTCAACTTCCACGCCAGTGTCAATCATTCGCGCACCAACTGATTCTATTTGCTCTTTAGCAGCACGCCGAATGTCATAGGCATCCACTTGCGCACCTAAACGTTTGGACGTGGCAATTGCCTGTAAACCTGCCACACCAGCACCGATCACCAACACACGAGACGGACGAATCGTTCCCGCAGCTGTGGTTAGCATCGGGAACAGACGAGGCGATAATTCAGCAGCTAAAAGCGCTGCTTTATAGCCAGCTACCGTTGCCTGTGACGAGAGTGCGTCCATGGGTTGAGCCCGGGTTGTTCTGGGCAGGTGATCCATAGCCAACAGCGTGATTTGTCGATCGCGCAAAGCGATGACCTCATCGGTGTGCTGAAACGCGGACATGATGCAGATTAATAGGCACCCACGTGGCATAAGCTCAATTTCTTCGACCGTTGGGCAGACCACTTTAAGAACGATGTCTGCATTCGCAACAACCTCTGCAAACGAGTCTTTGACAACAGCGCCGTGATAATCCTCGTCATGAAAACTGGCCGCATGACCGCATTCTGCTTGAATATGCACCTGCAAACCACTTTGAATCAAGCGCTCTGCACGTGACGGATCCAACGCGACACGACGTTCACTGGGACGACTTTCATGGGGTACAGCTATGATTAATGACAAAACACACCTCAGTCGCAAAAGCTGAATAGCAGCAGCTGTTGAATCCTAGTTGTGGAAAAACAGAGCCGAAAAGCGCCTTTTAAGACGTTTCATATCTGGCTTAGGCTAGGGTTATACTACTTGTAGCGGGCAGTTTACTAGCTCTTGTGCGTCTTGCGCCTGATTTAAGGCACGGTTGTAGGATATGTGCCCCCGAACTCCAAATCCCGATATTAAGCGTAAAGCTCTTCTATCTATTCCCAACAGTCTCTCTTCTCGTTCATGAAATATATTGGCACACCGAATTACGAACACGGAACCGGGGAACGCTTGGGCGTTCTTATCGTCAATCTGGGCACTCCAGAGGCACCTGAAACCAAGCCAGTACGACGATATCTTGCCCAATTTCTTAGCGATCCGCGAATCATAGAATTACCGCGTTGGCTTTGGAATATCATCCTTCATGGGGTAATTCTCCGGGTGCGACCCGCCAAAAGTGCCAAAGCCTATGAGGAAGTATGGTCTGACGAGAGCGGCTCACCTCTCCTGAGTATCTCCCTGTCACAAACACAGGCGATTAGAACTGAGCTGCAGAAGCGATTTGGAGACGATGTCGTGGTAGAGCTTGGTATGCGCTACGGCAATCCATCCATCGACAGCGCGATTACCCAGCTTGAGGCGCAAAATGTTCGCCGCCTAATCATCCTGCCCATGTACCCGCAGTATTCTGGCACCACTACAGCCTCCGTATTCGATGCGGTGGCAGAACGCATGCAACGCACTCGTTGGATTCCAGAGTTGCGTTTCATCAATCAATTTTGTGATCACAAAGCGTATGTGCAAGCTCTGGCGGCCACCGTACGCGAAAGCTGGGCTGAGAATGGTCGGGGAGATCTGCTGGTCACCTCCTATCACGGAATTCCCAAGCGCTATCTGTTATCCGGCGACCCGTACCACTGCCTATGCCACAAAACTTCTCGGCTGCTGGCTGAAGAACTCGGCATAAAGTCGGACGAAATTAGAGTCGTTTTCCAGTCACGAGTAGGACGCGAAGAGTGGTTACGCCCGTACTGCGATGAAACTATGAAACAACTACCGGCCGAGGGTTATAAATCAATTGACGTACTCTGTCCCGCATTCTCTGCTGATTGCTTGGAAACGATTGAAGAGATTAGCGGTGAGAATCGGGAATATTTTGAAGAGAACGGCGGCGAGCGCTTTCAGTACATTCCGTGTCTTAACGACCGCGATGACCACATACAGTTTTTAAGCGATCTACTGGTCAAACATGCGCAAGGCTGGCCAGAGGTAGACAGCTCCAGAGACAAAGCTGCGGCAAAAGAGGCCTTTGAGTTATCCGGGCGTCTGGCAACAGCGCTGAAGGCATCTGCTCCGGCTAATACTTAGCTAGGTAGACGGTTACAGAACGCGCTATAAGCAAGGCTCTGCATATCAGGGCCCAACGCTATCGCAGACCCCAGATATTGAGCCATAACAATTCCGCTAACTGAATTCTGTCGATCGATCCAGAAGTAGGTAGAAGCAGCGCCCGCCCAACCACCTTCACCGGGGACACAGACGAGACTGGCACTTGCCGAATCGGCCATAACTCTGCCGGTTAATCCCCAACCATAACCGTGATAAGCACGATCGCCTATTTTTATAGGCATTTGCGAATCGCTTAGACGATTTTCCCAAAGCATATCCACCGTGGGCTTAGATAATAGGGGAACACCGTCCTCGGTATTTCCGTGCATTAATACAGGCATGAACCGCTGATAATCACTCATGGTCGAAAACAATCCAATGCCGCCCCGCGAGAATCCGGTATTTTCCGCCATTGGATAGCTCGGCTCGACACTCATTGCCAGCAGGTCGTTGCCGGCGCAGTCACCACTATCAACATCACCCAATTCCTTTTGCCCGAACATGTCCGCAACTCGGTGCTGATCTTTATGGTTTACAAAAAAACCGGTGTCCGTCATGTTCAGTGGCTCAAAAAGCGAGCTCTTCAAATTATCTGCAATCGATCGCTCGGTAATGCACTCAATTAAGTGAGCAAGTACATCGGTTGCATAACTATAGTACCAGCGAGATCCAGGCTGCGAGGCAAGCGGCAGAAGCGCCAATTGCTCAACCAATTCTTTTAGGCTTCGAGCCCCATCACCAGCTAAGTCTTTTTCTCGATAGAGCGCAGCAACCGGGCAATTCATTAAAAAGTCATAGGACAAACCGGAGCGGTGGGTCAGTAAGTCTTCAACAGTAATAGGTCTGTTTAACGGTTCTAAGCTACCGTTTGCGCACAAAACACGTTGTTGCGAGAAGGCAGGTATCCAGCGACTTATTGGATCATCCAGCCTCAAGCGTCCTTGCTCCAGGAGCTGTAGGCAACGCACCGAAATAACCGGCTTGGTCATGGAGTACAGTCGGTACAGCGTGTCGCCACCAACCCGTTGACTCAAAGCATGATCGGTAAAACCCAAGTAATCTTCGGAAACAATCTCGCCACAATGCTCCAGGCTCCAGGCTATACCTGCAAAGTTTTGGCACCGCAGCTGTTCTTTAGCGTACTCACTCAGTGCTCTGAGCCGGGCCTTATGGAAGTAGGGAGAATTCATCCGGATTGTATCTGACACCTATGCGTTGTCTCACAGTGTATCGGACTAAGCACAAAATACCGTGCCTAAAAAAATGCAGGATTTTAACGTAGACCTAGCGCCGGACAGTGTCCATATCAAGTTCTGCATCCAAAACTTGCTGACGCTCAATATCACTAATGGGCATACCCTTCAATGCCAGCACAGCACCTCGCCTGGCCTGCTCTAGTTCTTGATCGTTATTCGCAACAGATAGCAAGGAGTCTATAAGCGTTTGGTTGACGTTTTTGTGGCCTACCAGGGCATAAGCTGCAGATTCACGCACGACCGACGCATCATCGGTCAAACCGCCCCTGATCACTTCCGTATATTGACCGTTTTTGTTCCAACGAGACAAAATGTTCAAACTAACGCTACGCACTTTTTCACTGTCATGATCAGCAAGAAAGGCAATTTGGTCGGATAAATATTGGCGGGTTCCATCATCAACAGTTCCAGGCCTTGCCAATGTGGTCAGTGTATCGACCAATACACCCGGCTCCACCTCTGTCGCTAGTAGTGTGGACGCAATGTTTCTGGCTTCGGCATTGCCAGGCTGCACAGCTTGCAATAATTCTAGACCGATACGCCGACTCTCCGGATCACCGGAAAACACCAGTTCGCTTGCGGCAAGCGTCACATCAGCGCCGCCTATCTCACCCAAAAGCTTTGACAAAGCAGCCTTGCGGGCGGGGTCTGTTTCTTGGCGGAACTCGTCAATTAGCTGCTGTAGCTGCGCCGGATCGTTACGGAAGCGTTCGGCTAACGCTAAAAATTCCTGATCTCCTAAAGCACTACGCCCCAGAGCGCTGATATCGATAGGCTCTCGAATGACGTTGTCGGGAGCTTCGCTAAGGACAGGATTTTTCGAGGCCTGTTCGTTCGACCCTGATGCTAAACCGGGCACCGCATCTTTGGGCACGGGGTCTTTGATTGAAAACGGCGACTCTGCCGCTTGAGAGCTAGACGACGCGGTGTCCAGTAAAGACTCTTGGCTGGTAGTGTCAGCGGCGGAGCTTGTAACAGCTTCATCCTTACCCTGATAGAGCCATATGCCAAGAAGCACGGCAAGAACGCACACGGTTGAGTAAATCCCAATACGTGTGCGCCTCACTGTCATTACACTAAAATTTGAAAATCAAACGCCGGGACTAGAGGCGACCAAAGGGCGACTCATAAGAATAAGGGATTCGTACCGCCTCATTAGGTGCATTTCTGGCCAGCTCCCATCCACCCAGGACAATTCCATCGCCTGAAGCACTAGCAGTTGTAGATTGATAGAACATCGGAATTCCAGCGCATCGCCCGTTTGAAAAACCATAGGCATCAGGCACTGTGCCGACAGTTCCCGGGGTCAACAGCTCGACCTGTTGACGCAAACGTCCCCAAGTTATTGGTCCAACAATGCCGTCATCGGTTAAGCCCTCAGCACGCTGAAACTCCTGCACGGCCGCTTCAGTACCCGGTCCATATTCACCATCGGCGAAAACTCCGTAGTTTGCCCCTGTCCCATATCCACTGCAATACACAACTCGCTGGATACCAACAGAGAACAGACTGTCTGCAAACTGACCGCCGACGGAAGTTCTCTTGACAACGCAGTTGTCATCCCAGGTGTTGTTCGATGAATTATTGTCTGATCCGTTTTCACTTCCGCACACGGTTGCATCGGTAATATCGATGAATCCGTCGCCGTCAGCGTCGCCAGTATTGGTTGCATCTGCTTCGGAAAGCATAGACACATCGTCTAGTCCATCGCCATCACGATCTGTAAATGGATCGACAAGATCGGCAACTCCATCTCCGTCGTCGTCATCATCTAGGTCATTGATGATGTTATCGCCGTCCAAATCACGCTCACCGACCGGTGTGGTGTCGGTATCACCAGCGCTACCACCACCACAGCTTGCCAAAGCCCCGGCTACAACGCCGATGAGTAGAAACCGGCTGGCGTTACCAGACAATTGGGAAATTAGTCTAACCATGTTGCTCTCCTTAAAAATATCTAACTCAATAATACTTCAGCGGAACCCTGCTGGGCGCACGACCGGAGCTCGTAACGTTTCCGATGCGCTGTAGCGAACCGCTAGTCAAGCGCGTGATTCGCTGTGGAGTAATGATAAGAGAGAATACGCGCTGCGGGCCATATCTTGCGAAAAGTTTCAATTTTTCACACAAAACAGACGCTAAGCGGACGAACAGACAAACGACTAAAGCGCCACTACCATTTAGAACGTATCGCGCAGACCACTGAAAAAATTCAAAGACAGATTCGAGGTTTTAAGATCACCCAGCATTTTTATGACTAAAGGCTCTTCCTCAAGGCTGATACTGTTAAAGAGCGGGAAGTACTCACTACCCTCATTAAGCGATACGCTGCAAAAAATAACACGCTCACCTCGGCAGATTGTTGTCAACAAACCTTTAAGCTCATTAACGCAGCTCGCTTCAAAACCACCAATCTCGAAAAACTTGACCTTAAGTCCCGATTTTACAGTCGTCTTCTTTCGTCCCCAAGCAACCGATTTGCCAAAGCGATATTGCTTAATTTTTTCAGCGCCATACTCGTGTGTTTTCCACACAAAACTTTCCTGCAGCGCTGGCCTGAGAGCTGCTTTCGAGTCGTGATGCGAACTACAACGGCAAGTCACTAAATTACATTTCAGTTTGGCTAGCAAAATGCCCGGAGTGATACGCATTCGATGCATATCAAAAGATTCAAAATCCAGCTTTTTTAAGTAAAGAGGTAACGACGTTGAATTGGGAAATACGTAAATAAATTCAGCACCCAACTCCATGAGATATTTTTCGCTGTACTTCATGAGTTTTGGCCACAAGCCCAAGCCACGACAATCACTACTGGTCGCATTGAAACCACACTGATAGCCAAAGCACCCTGTTGAGTTTACGGAGAAAGACAGCCTCATAAACACACTCATGCAAACGAGCCGATCGCCAATATACCCACCTAAAACTATGGTTGTGCCCGACGCGTAGTTAATTCTTTTTTCAAAGTCAGGCAAAAAGCGCTTTCTACCTAGCGCATCTTCAATTAACAACAACACCGCAGAGTCTGTTGCAGGATCTTCCCCAAGCTCTATCTTCTTGACCTTGAACTCATCCATTGAATGCATACTCGGTCCGTCTCAACATAGGCTGGTACTTCATGATTCGATACCCAAATTTATCTGCCGCAAGCTCCTAGGCAAATAGCTGACTTCCGTTTCGCACGGAATTTACACGAAATATTACTAAGCAGTACGGAACGAATTAATAAAAAAGTATCAGGATTCATGTTTTTTGAGGCAATACCCCATTTGACATGAAAAGCCACTCAGTTATGTGGAACCAGTCTTCACAATCGGTGGATGCGCGAGCAAAGTGAACACCGCCTGCCTTAGACACAATTGTTTTCTTTTACTCAGACAAGCACAAATGACAGGGAAACAAGAATAGAAACGCGTCACACAAAATCAAATTTCAATGGCTTGCAATTGCGCTTTGTAACATTTTATTAAGTGTTCAGCAAAAGCGATAAATAGCCAGCAGGCGGCAGTATGATGAGCTCACTGTAGTTCGCAGGCACCGCACAAGGTGCCAGACTTTTCATATTGCTTTTAATATGCCCTAACCCTTTCACGGCATAAACTAGTTGTAACTAATACGGAGTAATGCATGTCATTTAACATTGTTGATCTTGTCAAAGACCAAGTGGGAGACAATTTAATTGGGGTATTGAGTAAAACCCTAGGTGCTGACACGGATCAAACCAACACAGCGGTTGCTGGCGCCCTGCCCAGTCTATTGAGTGGGATAACTAGTGCTGCCAGCACCCCCAGGGGCGCAGTAGATCTATTCAATGCTGCACAAGAACAAGACAACAACATGCTTGGCGATATTGGCAACCTGCTAGGAGGCGATTCGGCACACGAGATTTCGAAAACGGGAAACTCACTTCTTTCCAATCTCCTTGGTGAGGGCGCGCTAGGCCAGCTAGCCGGAGTTATAGAAAACGTTGCCGGAGTCAGTCGGGGAAATAGCAATTCGTTACTAGGGATGCTAGCTCCGATCATTGTCGGCGTTATAAAAAATAAAATAAAGGAATCAGGATTAAACGCTGGATCGTTATCCAATCTTCTTTCGGACCAGAAAGACAATATTAATGCGGCTATGCCGCAAGGAATTTCAGATCAGCTACAGTCTGCCGGTTTTTTCGACAGCATCACCCCCGACGCCCTGGCCTCGACAAACACTAGCACAGTATCAGCTGCACCCAATCCGGCTACGACTCCTGCAGCAAGTCCTGTACCCTTAGCCACTACAGAAAAATCAAGAGGTGGAATTATGAAGTGGGCATTATCTTTAGTCGCTATTCTGGGATTAGGCTGGTTCGGTATGCAGTATATGAATCAACAAGCCGCCGATAAAGCCACTGCACAAGCGGAAGCCGCGGTACAAGCCGCCGCAGATCAAGCTGCAGCCGTTAAACGTCAGGCAGAAGAAGCGAAACAACAGGCCGCTGATGCATTGAGTGCCGCTCAGGAGGCAATGCCTGCCGGAGTTGACCTTGGAAAAATTTCCGGTGGCCTGGAAGGCGTGTTCGGATCCGCCGGTGATGCGCTGTCAGGTATTACAGATCTAGAGTCTGCTAAGAGTGCAATTCCTTCGCTCGAAGATGCTGCTGGCAAACTCGGTGGACTCAACGATATCATCGTGCGCCTTCCCGATGCTGCAAAAGGCCCGTTAGCTGCGATAGTTCAAAATGGCATAGGAACTATTCAGCCATTAATCGATAAAGTGAGCGCTATTCCAGGTGTTGGCGCCATTATAGAGCCGGTAATTGCACCAATCGTTGAGATGCTGAACGGCCTAGCCGGATAAATCAGTACAACAAAAAAATATAAAGTACCACTGTTCTAAACCGCATCCGGCTAAGTGATTAGCCGGATGCATTTTTCAAGACTCAGACTGAAGAGAATCAATGGCGCTGCGAAGCGAACCCTGGTATTCAGCCAGTCGCCTGTGCGCATCATCAGAAGAATCACCTAAGGCCAACAGTGCCGCAAGTTTCACCCAACCTTCTGCGTCAGATAACGCCTGCTGCGCTTTGTCATCGGACAAATGCGGCAGAACCCCTTGCAGCAATCTGACTCTTCTGATATCCAATTTTTTATTAACCGCGGCCATGTCGACCATTAAATTTCCATAGGTGCGATTCATTCGAATCATAAGTGCCGTACTGAATAAATTTAGGGCGATTTTTTGAGCAGTGCCAGCACTCATTCGGGTTGAACCGGCAAGTACTTCAGCCCCTGTATCAAGCCAAACCGGGCACTGAGCGATCTCTAACAAAGGCGTTCCCGCATTGTTGGCTATGCCGATAGTTAATGCCCCACTCTGTTTAGCCTGGTCCAACCACGCACATGTCCAAGGCGATTTTCCACTTGCGGCTAACGCGATGACAACATCGTCGGATGTGAGCTTAGCGTCTTTGGCCTCTGTCACGGCTGCGTCTAAATTATCTTCAACACCATCCTGGCTGGATACGAGGGCAGCATCCCCACCCGCTATGCAAAGCATCAGCCTTTCATGAGGCCATCCAAATGTAGGCCATAGCTCTGCGCCATCTTGCACACCCAACCGTCCGGATGCCCCAGCCCCCGCGTAGATAAGGCGCCCCCTTCCCTCAACGAGCCGCTGGTGAGACAAGGCCACAGCATTATCAATTGCCGGTTTCGCTTTATGCAACGCTTTGACCGCTAATTGCTGGCTTGAGAGTAAATGCTGCAGCACCTCACTGGTATCGAGCATATCCAGATTATGCAGATCAGAATCGATGGTTTCCGTTTGAGTCATAAGGTATAACTTACTTGTATTTTTTCACAGCCAATTGCCACAAGCCATGAAGCGCATCGCCTCTTGCCTTGTTAACACGATCCACTAAAAGCTTGCTGAGTAGAGGGCGTAACTGATCGCCAACACCACCCACTATATAAACAGGTAAGTGTTTAGGCGCATAACGCAGAAGATTCATACAATGATGGACGGCCTCGTCCACAATAGACACGGCCAACTTATCTCCGGCAGAGGCATGTTCAAACACCAATGGCGCTAATTGCGCTAACACACTGGATTCAGACTGAGTCGTCCATTGCTGAATATCTGACACGGTAGTACCTACACGGCCAGCAACGGCGTCCATCAATGTTGAATCATTGGTTTGACCATCAAAATGCCAAACGTATCGTTGAACCAATCGCATACCTAACCAGGCACCTGCTCCCTCATCACCGACGGGGTATCCCCAACCTCCAGCCATACCGCTTAATCCATCGGTATCCAGCCAGTGCACAACACTTCCCGTTCCCACGGCTAAACAAATTCCAGGAGTGCCTCCGCTAGCTCCTAAGAGCTGCGCATGACCGTCCGTCACCAAGTCTCTCTCGATAGAGGAAGGGATCAGTTGAAGCAACTCACGGCGACGGCTTTCTTGCAGAGATCCCGCAAGACCCATCATAAGAAAGTCCGGCTGCCATGAGGGTTCATTTTTCAGCTGCACGGCCAACAAACGTAACCCTTGATCAATAGAACGCCAAGCGCCTGTCGCACTAATTGACGGGCTAGCGTGTGACTCCAAATTGACACGCGCCAATAGGTCACCGGTCTCATTGAACGCTGCAAGTCGGCATCGACTGCCGCCGCCATCTACCGCCACTAATATCGACATTCGCTATAGATCATTCCAATGGCTCAAACGCCAAGTTTGTCTCTGCTGAACACACATTACAAGACTACACACATCTTGACAGCAAGAGGAGAGCCCAAATGGATGTTCTGTGATAAGAACTAGCGCTCGAATTGACTCCCAGCTCATTAAGCCAGCGTTCATGCTTCTTGCATTAGCCTGTTAAAGACTTATTTGCAGAGTAAAAGTACTTTCAAACACCTGCCTAGCGTTTCGTATCAATATCATCGACAACCCGGAAACTTCATGTGAATCCAATGAATGACTCAAAATTTGCCATTGCATTAACTATTGCTGCCAGCGCAGCATTGAGCGCCTGCGGGGGCGAGAGCGCCCTTTCATCGGGATCAGGTTCTGGTGATGGAACTCAAAACGAACAAATCACAGCAGCGATTACTCTGATTGAACCCTTTGTGGGCGTCTACGATTTACAACAAAACTGGAGTGGTACTGATGGCGACCGAGCTTTTCTATCTATACGGTTAACCGGAAATGATGGTGTATCGGAAGCTGTTCTGTTTGATGTCGATGATATAGACAACTGCATTCCAACTCGTCCTTCCACAGGCGAAGTCGTTAAGGACCTGTTTTCCGAGCGCGTGTTTCTAAACGATTTCTTTCAGTTCCGCGCAGCTGTTATCTCGTTAAATGGAACCACGCTGAACATTAATACCGTTGATGAATCAGATATCGATGGTGATGGCGATCGAGACGAGACTATTGATATCAGTGCAGAACGTGTCGCCATGGTGGAGAATGATTTAGGACCGCTATGCGAATAATGGGTAGCGGCCCTAGGCAGTGTGCTACGAATGTGTCCAAACAGCTAACTCATTACCGTGCGGGTCGGTGAATTGAAATCGTCTACCGCCCGGGAATGAGAATATTGGCTTAACGGTATTGCCTCCAGCATCAGTGACTGCCTTCTCAACGGCCTCTAAATCGTCGGCGTAGAAAATGACCAAAGGAGCGCCATTGTCAGCTGATGAACGCTGGCTTGATCGATAAAAGCCACCATCCAGCTTGCCATCGGAAAACGCACGGTACTCATCGCCATAGTCTTTAAAAGTCCACGAGAAAACAGCCTCATAAAACCACTGTACAGCATCAAAATTGGAGGCAGGCATTTCTATGTAATCAATTTTTAAATCGGTGGCCACGATTGTTACCTTTTTTAAGTAGCTAGTGAATTTTACATTCGACCTGAACTAGCAAGCTGGCTCAGCAAACCCTCTTAACGCCCCAGAACTGGCATTATAAACAGTATTCTTAAGTTTAATACGACGCTTCATCCAAAGTCAATTCAAGCGTCCACGGCAAGTGTTGTGAATACAGCAAGTTCAAGCGACCTTTTCCCAAGACGAGGCCCTTGCGAAATCTGCTGCCGAAACGTTAACGACGACAAGAAGGGCCAAAACTGTTAAAGATAAGGACTAAAGCACAAGAATCACCACAAGAGTAGAATACACGTTGTACTTTATATTCTGTTTAAATGAGATAGGCTCTAATCATTAAAGGGTACCGCGTATCACGGCCTAGGCCGCTAGATGATGGGCCCTGAGATACTGGATATCTCGATTTTTTACTGATGTAGAACTTGAAAGCCGTTAAGAAAAATGACAAATGCGATTGAGCTCCTAAGAAACGTTGATTTCTTCTCCCATCTTAGCGACGAGCAGCTGGCAGAGCTTGCGGCCCAGACACGGGAAATAAATTTCAGGAAAAACGCTATTTTGATGACCGAGGGCGAAGACGGTGAATCAATGTATGTCATTAATAGTGGCAGTGTTAAAGTCTATGTGAGCGACGATGAAGGCCGTGAGCTCGTTCTCTATCAGCAAGGGCGTGGGGCTGTCATTGGAGAAATCGCCCTACTCGACGACAATCCAAGAAGCGCATCAGTCAGCACCCTAGAACCCTCGACCGCTCTAATGATTGGCAAACAAGCCTTTTTAGATTGTCTTCGTAATAGTCCAGAAATGGGCATCAACATCATACAATCCCTCACACAGCGTTTACGTGATGCAACTGAAGGCAGTAGAAGCCTTGCGCTTGACAACGTATACCGCCGGCTTGCGGATAAGCTGGCCGAGCTAGCCGTGAACAACGGTACAAGTTCACCGTCGCTACCCAAAAAATTTTCCTATCAAGAGCTGGGTAGTATGATCGGCGCATCGCGAGAGATGGTCGGTAAAGTTATGGCTGAGCTGGTAAAGGGTGAATACGTTGAAGTCGTCGATGGAAAAATACATTTGCTACGCAAGCTACCTAAGAACTGGTAACCAACACACGCTATTCTTTTTTACGCGATTTCTTACGCTTGGTTTCAGATTTTTTAATTCGCTCAAGGCGCTGATGAGGCAACTCCATAGTTTCGCCCTGTGGTTTGAATGCGGTGGTTGGCAACCAATCTTTAAATTCGTCACCGTATAGCTCCCATAAACTGACGAACAGAGCTGCCACTATAGGCCCGATAACGAAGCCCATAAAGCCGAACATTAACAAGCCACCAAGCGTACTGAAAAAAATCATCAACTCGTGCATTTGCGTATCGTTGCCCACAAGCTTGGGACGCAAAACATTGTCTACGGTGCCAACAACAATTCCACAAAAAAGAGCTAAGGCTATCGCCGCTGCGAAATGCCCACCGACAACCAGATAAATTACGGCTGGAATCCACACCAAAGCCGTTCCAACACCCGGCACAACCGACAATACCATCATGGCCACCGCCCAAAACAGGGCGCTGGGAATACCGGCAAAATACAAAGCCAAACCTGCCAAAGCCCCTTGCAAAAAACCGATCACCGCAGTGCCCTTAAGCGTTGCCCGCGTCACCGATGTAAAACGATGAAGTAACTTGGTTTCATCCTCATCGTTTAATGGCAAGTAATACAACATGTAAAACAACAACCTGTCACCATCAATCAGGAAGAAAAACAGCGCATATAAAACAATCAGAATACTGAGCAATGCATTAAAAGAACCCAGAGTCGCGTTCTTAAGCCCGTTCACCAACCATCCGCTAATAGAGCCGGCAAGATCCCCCACACGCGTCATGACCAGCTCACGATACGGCTCGATATAGTTGTAAAACGGCAGACTTTCCAGATATTCGGTTATTAGCCCAGGCGTTAAGAGCTGCTGCTGCACCCAAGGAACTGCCGTTTCTGCAATGTCCACGGCCTGAAGGGCAACCGTTGAGAACAACAAGCCCAACGGCACCATCACAAAGAAAATCACGGTAATCAATGTTAAGCCGGAGGCAAGACTTCGCCGATCCCCCACGTGACTCAGAATACGACGATAAAACGGGGTAAATAAAGCAGCAAACAGAGCCGCGATGAAAACCGCTTGAAGAAACGGTTTAACCATTGCCAGAAACAGCAGGGTGATACCCAACAGAAGGCAGATAAGCACACCGCGGTTGACAAGACGTTGCTGCATAAAACAATATTTCCTATTTCAGCTAAGAGTAGTCGCTTTTTCCGGTCCACCGTGGCTCCGATACTGACCGGCAGGGTGATCGAAATTCAAATACCTTAGATTCGACTCGTACCAGCGCATCAGCCGCATATTCGCGGTATTGGACCCAATCAGGTAGCGATCGGCCTCAAGCCAAACGAGCCCTTCCCACCCGCTAATTGCACTCTTAAACCGCTCAACCATTACATGGCCCAAGAATCACTCATGACACCAGGGTGTCCATGATCTCATATCCACAGCCCTCAAATTCACCGTACTGAACCGACTCCTCGTATAACTGTTGATGAAATTGCCCGGTTAACGCTATTATCATCCATACTAAAACCCAACTAACGCAACAAAATTGCGTAGCAAGCACACCCAGATTCTATGAAAAACAATAACACTCCAAGTGCACCACTCATTATCGTGGTCATGGGTGTTAGCGGATGCGGCAAATCAACAATAGCAGAATCACTGGCGAATCTGCTGCAAACCCATTTCAAGGACGGTGACGATCTGCATCCGGCCAGCAACATAGAAAAAATGGAAAGCGGCGCACCTCTAAGCGATGCAGATCGAATACCTTGGCTTGTTGATGTATCGCGTTACGGTACCGAACAAGCCGCACTGCATGGCAGTTGTGTCATTGCGTGCTCGGCATTAAAACGTGGCTACCGTGACATCCTCAATCAAGCGGGTAACGTTGTCTACGTATTTCTGGATGGCTCTTATGAGCTTATCGCATCACGCATGCGCGCCCGCAAAGACCACTTCATGCCCGAGACACTGCTCAAAAGTCAGTTCGAAGCCTTGGAGTCTCCGCAAGGTGAAGAGAATGTTGTGTCAGTTGGTATAGACAAAGACCCGGATAACATTGCCGCTGATGCCGTAACGGAATTGAAAAAATCCGGTTACATCGTTGGCTGACTCACGCCCACATCGAAGGCATGTGTCGTTACTTTCATTCGAATATTGAGACACTAATATGGAACACACCCTCTTACTCATGGGCCCGCTCTTACCTTCCGTGCAAGAAAAATTGGAGTCAACTTACAACATTCACCGTTATTGGGAATCCGATGATCAATCAGTATTGCTTGAAAGTATCAGCGACTCTTGCGTAGCAGTCGTCACGGATGGCGGACGCGGTGTGGAAGCTTCAGTGCTTGAAAAACTACCGTCAGTACAGATCGTCTCTGTATTCGGCGTTGGCGTAGACGCCGTTGATCTTCAATACTGTTCCCAGAAGAATATTCCAGTAACTAACACACCAGACGTTCTGAGTGACGATGTAGCCGATTTGGCAATAGCCTTGGCGCTCGCAGTATCGCGCCAGTTAGTGGTGGGTGATCAATACGCTCGTGCCGGGCGCTGGTCTATGGAGGGTGCCATGCCCCTGACTCGCCGGGTGATGGGGAAACGTGCGGGTATTTATGGAATGGGCAGCATTGGTGACGCATTAGCCAAACGGCTGGTGGGTTTCGGCATGGATATCAGTTACTGCAATCGATCCGAAAAAGCATACTCAGAACATCGATTTGTCGCATCGCTTGAAGAAATGGCGAGTTCTGTTGACTATTTGTTTGTGACAGCTTCAGCAACCCCTGGAACCATCGGCGCAATAAATGCATCGGTTCTGGATGCACTTGGGCCGGACGGCTACCTGATCAATGTCTCACGAGGCACACTAGTAGATGAACCAGTCCTAGTATCGTATTTACAAGAAAATAAAATAGCCGGTGCAGGCTTAGATGTATTTACACACGAGCCCAGCATTCCTGAAGCGTTATATGCATTGGACAACGTAGTTCTTCAACCTCACCATGCGAGTGGCACTTGGGAAACTCGCGAGGCCATGGGAAAACTTGTCTTGGACAACCTGAACGCACATTTCTCTAACGCAGCATTATTAACCCCAGTCGAATAACGCTGACATCATCACCCAACCGGAACAAATCCATGAACGCCTCTGCGAACGCCTCTGCCGATATCGCCGTAATCGGGCTCGCTGTTATGGGTCAGAACTTGATCCTTAACATGAATGATCACGGTTTCAAGGTTGTTGCATACAACCGGACGTTTGAAAAAACTCAGCAATTCATTGATGGCCCTGCCAAGGACACCAACATCATAGGTGCCGACTCCTTGGAGACGATGGTTAGCTCTTTAAGCGCTCCACGTAAAATCATGCTAATGGTAAAAGCCGGTGCTGCTGTGGATGCGGTCATCGAAGCTCTCATCCCACTGCTGAGCCAAGGTGACATCATTGTCGATGGCGGCAATAGTAATTTCGAGGACTCTGAACGTCGTGCAAGCTACCTTGCCGAAAACAATCTATTGTTTGTCGGCAGCGGCGTTTCCGGCGGCGAAGAAGGCGCGCGCAATGGTCCATCACTTATGCCCGGTGGACACAAGGAAGCCTGGCCACATCTGCAACCTATTTTTCAAGCCATCGCTGCTAAAACAGAATCCGGTGACCCCTGTTGCGACTGGGTTGGCGATGGTGGTGCCGGTCACTTCGTAAAAATGGTTCACAACGGCATCGAGTATGGCGACATGCAACTTATTTGCGAAGCCTATGACTTTATGCAAACAGCAATGGGTATGAGCAATGACGCTATGCAGGCGACATTCTCAGACTGGAATAAAGGAGATTTAGACAGCTATCTCATTGAGATTACTGCTGACATTCTAGGCTTTCAAGAAAACGGGCAATACGTTGTTGACACAATAATGGACAAAGCCGGTCAAAAAGGTACCGGCAAATGGACAGGTATTAATGCACTGGAACTTGGGGTGCCACTCACTCTGATCGGTGAAGCGGTATTCGCACGCGCACTATCGGCTGTAAAAGAAGAGCGAGTCGCTGCATCAGCAATACTTAAAGGCCCGGACGATCGGGATACACTAGCCAATGAGCCTTGGACAGACGCCCTGGGCCAAACTCTATTCGCAGCTAAAATTATTTCCTACACTCAAGGCTACATGCTAATGCGGGCCGCCGCAGAGGAATATAAATGGGATTTACAGTATGGAGCGATAGCGCAAATGTGGCGTGGAGGGTGCATTATCAGATCCGCCTTTCTTGATGACATCAAAGCGGCTTACGATAAAGCACCTACCTTAGACAACCTTCTTTTAGACGACTACTTCCGAGACCGCATTCACGAGACTCAACACAGCTGGCGCAAAATCGTCGGCGAAGCAACATCACGTGGAATTCCCATTCCGGCAATGAGTGCGGCGTTATCATTTTACGACGGATACCGCAGCGCTCGACTACCAGCTAACTTACTTCAAGCACAACGTGACTATTTCGGTGCTCACACCTACCAGCGCGTGGATGGCGATGACAGTTGGCATCACACAGACTGGATAGGCAGTGGTACATCGGTATCAAGCAGTGCGTACAACGCCTAAAATCTACTAGCTATCTTTAGTGGCTTACAACTCGCTAAGCCACTGATAGCTTCTACAATAGCAAACCCAATACAAAGGGCAAATAAATGATCGCCCCTATGTGCGTCACTAAAATCATTCCAGAAACCTCTGCGCTATCGCGACTGTGTTTCACCGCCAGCAAATAGTTGAATACGGCAACCGGCACCACGGTTTCAATAATAAGCACACCTCGAGCAATTCCTTCTAAGTCAAGAAGCTCGGCTATGGAAAAACCAATAGCAATGGCCATCCCTGTACGAACAAATGACCAAAAAATAGTCATGTGCAACATCGAGGCTCGCATTCCCGCCAAGCTCACGCCGAGCGTGATAAGCATGATAGGTATAACAATCTGACCCAGCAGGCTTGTACTGTTCAAGATCAGCTCGGGAGGTTGCCAATCTAACAATCTGACTACTACACCGATCCATATGGCGTGTAGTATCGGCGAGCACACCATACGTTTGATGCTAATGCTTCCAGCATAAATAGCATCACCCAAAGAGAACAATAATATGCACTGGATTGAAAAGAACGTCATCGCATAAGCCAGCCCTTCTTCTCCGAACGCGAAGAAGCAAACTGGCAAACCCAAGTTTCCCGTATTCCCAACAACATAAGTGATACACAGGCGCCAGTCTTTGCCGGAAAGTTTTAGCGTGCAGAACGCAACAACACTGAAAACAACATGAACGACCAATGTCGCAAAAGCCATTTCCCAAAGAGCGCCAATAGGGACTACCGACGTTGCCAGCGTATGAAATAACAGCGCGGGCATAGTGACATTAAGCACTAAGGTCGAGACGAAGTTAACGGGAAAAGGTGGACCAAACTTTACCCACAAGAGTCCAACCATTGCCAACAGCATTCCTGGAGCCAGGATGTTGACAATTTGAAGCATCAGTTCATTCACTGGCAAATAACTACACTCACAAGAAATCTGCGACGAGTATACTGCTTAGCTTCAACGACTTGGCCTTTATCACTTTGAATTTCTCTCACCTCCTGCTCCTCATAGGTATTAACGCTTTGTGGGGATTTAATTTTATTGCAGGCAAACACGGCACGACAGCATTCGGCCCCTTACTATTCATCACACTTCGGTTTGCTGTGGTACTTCTGCTGCTAATATTTTTTATACGCTGGGTGCCCGGACAAATGAAACGCATCGCCAGCATTGGATTTTGCATGGGTATCGGACACTATGCGTTTATGTTTTACGGCATACACCTAGCTGGATCTCTATCTTCCGTTGCGATAGCCGCTCAATTGACAGTGCCTTTTGCCACACTTCTCGCAATACTGTTCTTAGGAGAACGGATCGGAATAACACGAATATTGGCCATCACTGCGTCATTTACAGGGGTGGCTATTGTCGGTTTTGAACCTTTCGGTCCTGAACACACTATCGCCCTACTCTTCACAGCATTGGCGTCAGTCGCAATGGCTACAGCGACTATTCTAATGCGCCAACTTAAAAATGTCGGCGTGTTCAATCTACAAGTTTGGATAGCGTTATGTGCAACTGTTTCAATGGCACTGATCACATGGCTAATAGAGAATCCAGAACTATCAGCCATTAAAACGATAGATATAAAGGAGTATTGGTCTGTGCTCTACTCCGCTATCGGTGCCACCATTATCGGGCATGGCCTCTTATACTACCTGTTACAACGCCACCCAATTAACAACATCGCACCATTTATAACACTATCAACACTGTTCGCAATTTTATTTGGAATGTTCTTATATAACGACCAACTAACATACAAGATTGCAATTGGCGGACTGTTAACACTACTAGGGGTAACCATAATAGCCATAAGAAATGCTAAAGAAGACAACCCAAACAGTATCCAAGCACAACGTTAGACACCTTGAGCACCTAACAGTTAACTCTTCGAAGAACTAACCATGAAGCATAAAATGGTTACTTCTTAAGGTAGATATTTTTTCAACTACTTAAACTTCTAAAGCGTTAGCCGCTATCTGCATGTTGCCTATCGAATTTTCGAGATTCCATTTAATGGACATTAACGACCTACTAAAGCGACTTGTAGATTTCGACGGATCTGATTTATACCTGGCCACCGGTGCACCTCCGAGTGCAAAGTTTTCAGGTGAACTGACCGCGTTAAGCGAAACATCTTTCGCACATGGCGAAGTTGAAGCGATTGCTCGTGAAATAATGAACGAGGAGCAACGCATAGAATTCGATCGCGAACTAGAAATGAATTTGGCAATAGCGCTTGAAGGAATTGGTCGTTTTAGAATTAACATATTCAAACAAAGAAACGAAGTATCTCTCGTCGCCAGAAACATTCAAACAGAGATACCAAGACTTGACGATTTGGGGCTTCCTGAAATTCTCAAAGATGTTATAACCGCGAAAAACGGTTTGGTACTGTTTGTAGGCGGCACGGGGTCTGGAAAATCTACATCGCTAGCAGCGCTTATTGATTACAGAAACTCATTCAAGGGTGGTCATATCATCACCATAGAAGACCCTGTTGAATATGTGCACCCACACAAAAAGTGTATCGTGAATCAGCGCGAAGTAGGTGTTGACACGAATAGTTTTCACGCGGCACTTAAAAACACTTTACGACAAGCACCTGACGTAATACTCATTGGCGAAATACGCGACAGGGAAACAATGGAGCATGCTGTCGCATTTGCAGAAACAGGCCATTTAGCGATATCAACACTCCATGCAAACAATGCCAACCAGGCTCTGGACAGAATTATAAATTTCTTCCCTGATGAAAGAAAAGCACAACTACTGAATGATCTGGGTAACAACATCAGAGCCATCGTTTCACAGCGACTAATTCCAACCGTTGATGGGAAAAGGTGTGCAGCAATTGAAGTACTTCTTGGTTCTCACACCATTAAACAATTAATAATGAAAGACCAGTTTGCCGACATTAAGGAGGCAATGCTCAAATCTGAAAACCAAGGCATGAAGACGTTTGACAGCTCTTTATATGAACTCGCAAGAGCAGGAAGAATTACTGAAGAAGAGGCATTGAGAAACGCTGATTCTGCTAACAATCTTCGTTTACGCTTTAAACTAAGCTCACCTGTTAGCCGCGAAGATGTACTGGTGCCGGGTACACCTGTCGCAGAACAGAACGCGGCAAATAATATTAAGAAAATTCAGGCAATGGCGGCAGTTGAAAAAGCTAAAGCTAAACTCGCTGCTATAAACCAGGCCAAGGCCGTCGCGAACGGAAAACTTCGCAATACAAATGTGAAAGCGGCAATAGCGGGACAAAGCATCAATCAACGTGCCGCTAACGATCAAATGAGAGCTGGTGCACCTTCGCTAAATAGCGGCTCAGGACTAGAACTGTCGCTAGAGCCTAACGTAGAGCCCGAAACACCGGAAAGCGAAGATTCAAACCCGAACGTAACTGACGTTACGGGCATGGGTAGAATACGATAACCCTCAGCTTGGTCTATACCCCATCAATCGCGGCTGGGGCTCCACACATTTACGCCCAAATCAATGAGAGCAAGCAGCAAGGCTATATAATGGGCTCTTTCGAACAACGAAAGAGCCTAAAAGATGCACGAAATCATATGCCCTCATTGCGACAAAGCGTTCAAAGTTGATGAAACAGGCTATGCGGACATACTAAAGCAAGTCCGTGACGAAGATTTCGAACATCAACTACACGAACGTCTGGCGTTAGCTGAGAAGGAAAAAGACAACGCCGTAGAGCTTGCCAAAAGTAAAGTTGGCAATGAGATGCAAAAAACGACCGCGCTAAAAGACTCCGAAATACAAGAGCTCAAAGCAAAGCTCGAGGCCGTCGATGTTGCGCAAAAACTTGCTGTGACCGAAGCACTCGGTGCCATAGAAAAAGAACGCGATCTACTGAAGAACGAGCTGGACAAATCGAAACAGGAGAGTTTGGCCGCCGCCAAACTACTGGAAGCAGAGCTCGCTAAAAACGCTCAGGAATCTGCAGCCTTAAAAGATGCGGAAATTCAGGATCTGAAATCTCAACTTTCTGCCAAGGAGACTGCTCAAAAACTTGCTGTCAGCGAAGCTGTCAATAAAATCGAAAAAGATCGCGACATATTAAAAACTGCAATCAAACAAGTTGAACTAGAAAAACAACTTGCGGAGAAGTCTCTAAAAGATAAGTACGAAACACAGCTTAAAGACCGCGACGATGCTATCGAGCGTTTACGCGATATGAAAGCAAGACTCTCAACAAAGATGATTGGTGAAACTCTTGAGCAGCATTGCGAAACCGAATTCAATCGCATTCGATCAACAGCGTTTCCAAGAGCCTATTTTGAAAAGGACAATGACGCCAGGTCTGGCAGTAAGGGTGATTATATATTTCGAGATTCAGACGATACTGACACTGAAATCGTGTCAATTATGTTCGAAATGAAAAATGAGAGTGATACAACTGCAACAAAGAAAAAGAACGAAGACTTTTTAAAAGAACTCGATAAAGATCGCACTGAAAAAGGATGTGAATACGCGGTGCTAGTCTCGCTATTGGAACCGGAAAGTGAACTGTACAACTCAGGGATAGTCGATGTATTTCATCGTTACCCTAAAATGTATGTTGTACGGCCTCAGTTCTTTATCCCCATCATCACGCTGCTCAGAAACGCGGCGATGAAATCGCTGGAATATAAAAGAGAGCTAGCCTTAGTAAAAACTCAGAGCGTTGACGTAACTAACTTTGAAAGTAATCTCGACAAATTTAAGGTAGCTTTCGCCAAGAACTATGAACTTGCCTCTAGAAAATTTCAGACGGCAATCGATGAGATAGACAAATCTATTGATCATCTGCAAAAAACAAAAGCAGCTCTGCTAAGCACAGAGCGGAATCTTCGCTTGGCGAATGACAAATCGCAGGACGTCACCATCAAAAAGCTAACGAAAAGCAACCCCACGATGGCAGCCAAATTTGAGGCCCTCGAGACTGAGGTCCCTACAAATCAGAGCGACCTAGACTTCACGTAGTAGGCGTTAATTAGGCCTTTTTAACCCTAAAAAGGCCTTTTTAAGGCACCAAAACCACCCCCTTTTAACATAAACCCCAGCAATATCAATTAGCTACTGGGGTCCGACCCTGTCTCTAGACTAGGGTCCGACCCTGTCTCTAGCTAGATGGCTAGGTATTCGTGGCGGAGCTGTTCGTTGTTGAGGACTTCTTCGGCGGAGCCGTTGAAGACGATCTCGCCGGTGTCGAGGATTAGTGCCGTGTCAGATAGCTTCAATGCCGCTACCGCGTTCTGTTCAACGAGGATTGTCGTGATGCCGGTGTTCTTAACCTCTATCAGCGCTTTCTCGATGTCATGTCGAACAACTGGTGCTAAGCCTTCATAAGGCTCATCGAGAAGCAGCAGCTTGATGTCACGAGCCAGCGCACGGCCGATGGCCAACATTTGCTGCTCTCCACCAGACAACGTTGTACCTTCCTGCTTTCGACGTTCTTTAAGACGAGGGAACAACTGATAAATTCTTTCATAGTCCCAACCCGCAGAACCTTCGATGCGAGCAATGTCCAGGTTTTCTTCAACCGTTAACCCAGGGATGATTCGGCGATCTTCTGGAACTAGCTGTATACCGGCAAGCGCTGCTTCAAAATCTTGCTTATCGTGTATAGCTTCACCTTTTAGCCAGATACTTCCACTACGAAGTTCAGGGCTCGTTGCACGAGCAATCGAGCGAAGCGTTGATGTTTTTCCAGCCCCATTTCGTCCCAGCAACGCAACGATCTCACCCTCGTTAACGCTAAACGAAATATCTTGAACGATATAGCTGTCGCCATAGTAAGCCTTGAGGCCTTCAACTTTGAAATAACTGTCTTTGGCGTCTTGAACAGCTGATTCCTGCGTCGTACTCATCAAACTTGCTCCTCGCCCAAATAGGCCTCTTTCACTCGTGGGTCCGCTTTTACCTCTTCGGGGGTGCCCTGACAGATGATTCTACCGCCAGCCAACACAGAAATTCTGTCGGCTAAACTAAATACCACGTGCATATCATGCTCAATGATGACTTTAGTCATACCGCGGGCTTTGATTCGCTTTAGCAGATCAATAGTGGCATTCGTATCGTGACGGGCCATACCAGCAGTTGGCTCATCTAGTAGCAAAAGCCGTGGCTCCTGGGCTAAGCCCATGGCCAATTCCAACCTGCGCTTATCCCCTCGAGACAAACTACCTGCTTCTGATCCAATAAAAGAACCTAAACCAAGATCTTCAAGAATCCCTTCAGACTTCTGGCGGATCTCTTTTTCGGCGGAAAACCTGCGAAACCAGCGTAGCTTAAACGCGCCATCTCGCTTGGCCAGAACCGGAATCATGACATTTTCCAACAGAGACAACTCTGGAAAAATTTCAGGTGTTTGGAAAACACGGACCACACCTAATTGATTGATTTCATGCGGCTGTTTACCGGTGAGGTTTTCACCATCAAAAACCACATGCCCTGAATCGGGGCGAAGTCTACCGATACAAACATTAAGCAACGTTGACTTGCCTGCACCGTTGGGTCCGATGATGGCGTGTGTTTCGCCCTCTTTGACAGAAAGATCGATGTCACTCAACGCATGCAGACCAGCAAAGCTTTTCTGCACATCAGCAACATGCAATACGACGTTATCCATGAGCAGCCCCTAAGATTGTTCTGCTACAGCACCGCTGGACGGTGTGTTGCTTTTGTTGCGTGTAAATATTCCGCCAACTCGGCGAAAGCCCTCCATGATTCCACCCGGTAAAAAGATAACGGTAATCATGAACAATAAACCAAGCGTTAAGTGCCAGCCTTCACCAACAAATAGGCTGACCGTATCAACAACGATTCCCTGAATGCTATCGGGCAGAAAATCAAACGCTTGATTTA
>JBGCGD010000067.1:0-11370 GCA_045110515.1 Granulosicoccus sp.
TGCCAACGTGGGAAATCACGAGTTTAACTACGGTTTGGAGTTTTTGCTCAAGTCACTCAGTGGCGCGAACTTCCCGTATGTGCTGTCCAACGTTTACGCCGTTGATGGCGATGATGACGCGAGTAACGATAAGCATTACTTCACGCCTTACATCATTCTTTCCAGGCGCGTTATGGACGAAGAGGGCGCTTGGCATGATCTGAAGATTGGCGTTATAGGTTTCACTCCGCCGCAAATCATGAGCTGGGACAAAGCCCATCTAGATGGCAAAGTATCCGTGCGAGGAATTGTCGAGACTGCCGAAGCGCTCGTACCGGAAATGCGTGAAGCTGGAGCCGATATTGTCATCGCTATTCCGCATAGTGGTCTGGCAAAATCTCACCCCGATGGGCTTAAAGAAAATGCTACAGCTGAGTTATCAAAAGTTGCGGGTATAGACGCCATTCTATTCGGCCATGCGCACAGTGTTTTCCCCTCGAAAGCGTATGAAGATTTTCCCGGTGCCGATTTGGAAAAAGGAACACTCAACGGTGTGCCTGCCGTCATGCCTGGGTTCTGGGGAAGTCACTTAGGTCTTATCGATTTAACGCTGACTAACAGCGGCGATAGCTGGAGTGTTGTTGACAGCACGGTCGAGAATCGTCCTATTTTTCGTCGTGAAGGGCGCAAGCGCATTGCCATTGTCGGTTCTCAGCAAGACATTGTTGACGCAGTAAAAGAAGAGCATGAAGGTACGATTGAATGGGTAGGGCAGCCGGTGGGTACCATTACCTCGCCCATTAATAGCTTCTTTGCCCTGGTGCAAGACGACCCCTCTATTCAAATTGTTAACAATGCACAGGCATGGTATGGCCAGCAAGTGATTGAAGGTACAGAGTATGAAGGGCTGCCTGTGCTGTCTGCCGGTGCGCCATTCAAAGCAGGTGGTCGCGGTGGTCCTGAGTACTTCACCAATTTGCCAGCCGGTGAAATTGCCATCCGAAATGTAGCTGATTTATACATTTACCCGAACACGGCCCGTTTGGTAAAACTTAACGGCTCACAGATTAAAGAATGGCTTGAACGATCGGCAGCTCAGTTCAACATGATTGATCCTGCATCCACCGAGGTGCAGCAACTGATCAGCGAAACTCACCCGTCGTATAACTTTGATGTTATTGACGGTGTCACTTATTTAATAGACGTAACTCAACCGGCTAAATATGGCGACAAGGGAGAGCTGATGAACGAAGATGCTAACCGTATTGTCAATCTTTCTTTTGATGGAGAGCCAGTCGATCCAGACCAGGAGTTTGTGGTGGTAACCAATAACTACCGTGCAGGTGGTGGCGGTACATTTCCGTCACTCGATGGCAGTACCATTATTGTCGAAGCGCCTCAAACCAATCGACAGGTATTGGTCGACTACATTCTCGCCTCAGGTGAGTTAGATCCTCAAGCGGATTCAAACTGGGGTTTTGCCCCGATTGACGGCGATGTTCAAATCGTCTTTGATACTGCGCCAGCGGCTGCTGAGGCCAGCAACGCTGCCAACTTTGAGTTTATGGAAACCTTGGAAAGCGGTTTTGCCCGGTACCGCATTCAAATGGGCCAGTAAATTTGTAAGCTTTCGTATTGTGCAGCTTAAGGATGAGCTGCACGAGCATCACGTGGTTATTTGCATGCCATCGTAACCGGGTTCAATGTGTACCGGTAGGCGTTCTTTAAGCGCCTCATAGTCAAGGTCGCTGTGCATGTTGGTGAGAACTGCGCGTTTAGGCTTGATGGCGTCGATAAACGCTAGAGATTCTGTCAGGCTCATGTGGGCAGGGTGATTCTTCTCGCGCAATGCGTCAACGATAAGCACATCCAGATCCTGTAGCGCCTCTAATCCCCGATCGTCGGATATGCGTTTCATGTCCGGTAGGTAAGCGGCGTCGTTCACGCGAAAACCAAGAGAGTGGATGTCTCCATGATCGGCCACAATGGGTTGAAAAGCCAAATCACCGCCCAATCCGCTGATACGCGTTTGTCGATGATGATCTATGAGGTGATCTGAACAGAAAGCAGGATAGCTGCTGGTAGGGGCTTGATGGAAAATATATCCGAACGGCGGCATCACGATTTTCGCTGTCAGCTCATCCATGTGCACCGGAATGGGTGTTTGCATTACCAACGCTAACTGACGTAGATCGTCCAAGCCGAATATGTGGTCGGCGTGCGAGTGTGTCAGAAGTACTCCGTCTAGGTGTGTGACGTTGGCCGAGAGCAATTGTTCGCGAAGGTCGGCACCTGCATCCACCAGCGCGGATGTTGTCCCGTGAGAGCTTGATGTCTGGAACAGCGCAGCACAGCGCCTGCGGCGGTTCTTTGGGTTGGTCGGATCACACTTTCCCCACTGATTTCCAACACGGGGCACGCCGCCAGACGAACCGGTTCCCAGAAGCGTAATGGTTGTTTGAGTGCTCATGGCAGCATTCTAGCAATGTGTGCGCGCATGCACTGAGGGGTAGTTGTGTTTTTATCTTAAAAAGCATTGTCGGTAGTGCAAAAACAAAAAATTGCAACTCACAATAATGTAAGTTTTGAACAGGTTTAGTGGCGTTTTTATTGCAGCAAAAGTGCACCGAGTCAATCAATGGTCACGACACTAATGCACACGTTCGGAATACAGATAAATCGCGCAAACAGCCTGATAATTGCTGCCATTGTTTTGATTGCGTCTGGTTGTATGTTTGTCGCTTTCGAGCTCGGTGGCGTCACGCTTGCCACAGTTTTTCATGCCTTGTGTTTGAGTCTGTGTGTCGGGTACTTCATTGATGAACCGAGACGGGTTCAGCGCAAAGTGAGAAAGCGTACGTCTGCGCTTCAGGATTTGGCCTATCGAGACGGCTTAACCGGGTTGCCGAACCGTCGGTTTTTTCATTGGTATTTGGAACAATACCTTCCGCGTCAGCTTACGCAGGCTACGAACACTTCGCTCGATACTCATGTCGTGTTGTTCGATTTAAACGGCTTTAAGGCTGTTAACGATACCCATGGGCATGATGCTGGTGATGAGCTCCTTAAATTTATTGCTGAAACCATGGGGGCGCAATTGCCACCCGATGCCCTATTGGCACGTTTGGGTGGCGACGAATTCGTCGTGCTTGTACGAGATCAACGCAACGGACGAAAACTCCAAAGAGTTCTAAACACGATTAGAAAGTCGGCAAAGAGCCCATTGAACTATGAAGATAGAAGCATTCAAGTGTCAGCAAGCATTGGTGTGTCGTCTACCCATCGCAAACGGCCCAACTTGAGCGAGATGCTTCGTGAGGCAGATAAGCTGATGTATGTGGACAAGGCTGCTCAGAAAAATTCTGCTAAGCCGTCTCCTGTAAATGCGTTTTTAAATTTGAAACTAGAGACGCAGTGAGACGCGCGCTTTGAGCGTAAAAGCCGATTGGGCGGATAAATATTGCATAGTGACCATTTGGGACGTATAATTTGATCATATGAGCATAACCGCCAAAAACATTGCATCCGTCCTCGGGGGCACCAAGAGTCTGGGCAAGCGCATTACCACTATGCGAGATCTAGAAGCCTTGGTAGCCAGCGGCTTACCAAAATCAGCCCTGGATACGCTCGTGGATGGTTTTGGCAGGCACTACACCGGGCAATCTGCCAATGACATGCGCTACAAAATTGTGCCAAGAGCCACGTACAAGCGAGTGGACCGCTTCAACCTGCAGGCCAGTGAAACCATCGAGCGCATCGCCCGGCTTTACGCCATGGCACTGTCCGCATTTGTCGAGCCTGCGGCTGCAACACGATTCATGATGCGCGCCCATCCAGAGCTAGATCAACGATCACCGTTCGAAACCGCTTTAACCGAGTTGGGCGGCCGTGCTGTAGAGGAAGTCATAGAAAGAGGCTTACATGGCCTCCCGGTCTAAAGCCGGCACGTCTATTTATCGAATTGTAAGCAATCAATACCCGCCGTTTGACGGCGGTGGTGCTTATCGTTGGGGCAGTCGTTGGGTTGGGCCAGGGCGTTTGGTGGTGCATGCAGCCTCTAGTTATTCTCTGGCAATACTAGAAAATCTGGTGCATTGGCAGTCAAATGCCTTGCCGCCTACTTTGGTATGTGTAGTGGCTACCATTCCCGAATCGGTTAAACAGTCACGTATGGCACCTGCGGATATTCATGACGACGAGTCGTGCAGAGATATTGGCAACTCGTGGTTCGATGCTGCAGAAACAGCGGTGCTCTGGGTGCCGTCGGTGGTCTCTCCCTATGAGGAGAATGTGCTTATCAATCAAATGCACAAAGACTTTTCAAAAATAAAAGTCTCCGAACCTGTTAGCACCCAGATAGATCAACGCTTATTGTGAATTAAGGCCTCTGGCAATTTCAACGATGGTATCAAATGCAATGTTGATGTCGTCATGTGTCATATCAAATTGTCCGGTCATAAACCGAATAACAAATACACCATCGTGCACGGATTGCGTGAGATAAATTCGGCCATCGTCGTTGATCGCATCAACAAGTTGTCTGTTGAGTTCATCAAGTTCCACAGGGCTATCGGATGGCTTATAACGGAATGTGAATAGTGAGAGGATGGGCTGCGTGACTATTTCAAAATCATCGCAGGCATCTAATCGAGCACAAAGCTCTTCACTCCATGTCACATGATTCCTGATCATTTCGCGCAACCCTTCAAGGCCGTAGGCTCTTAGTAGAAACCAGACTTTTAAAGCTCGGAATCGGCGACCCAGCTGCACCGACCATTCACTAAAGTTGATGATGCCGTCTTTGCCATAAGTCTTTAGGTATTCGGGTTGAATGGCTAGAGTTTTAACGAGTGTTGCGGGGTCTTTAACGAAGTGCGCCGAACATTCCATGGATGCACCCAGCCACTTGTGTGGATTTAACACGATGCTGTCAGCTAGCTCCGCACCTTCCCACAGATGTCGGTACTCGGGGCATATCATGGCAGAGCCTGCCCAAGCTGCATCTATATGTGTGTACAGACCTTCACGCTTTGCTAACTCACAGACTTCACGGACGTTGTCGGTGGCGCCCATACTGGTACCGCCCACGCACACGACAATACCCGCTGGAAGAAGTCCGTTTTCGCGATCCTCTTTGATTGCTTTAGCTAGCTCATCTACGTCCATGGAGTAATCGTCTTTGGTGCTTATCTTCACCAGATTGTTTTGACCCATGCCGGCAACCCATAACGCTTTGTCGATGGAACTATGGGTGCGTGTAGAGGCATACACACGAGTTGTTGGCAGGTTGCTCAAACCCTCTTGGTTGCCACGCCAATCCAATGCTATTTCACGCATGGTGAGCACTGCGCACAATGTGGCGGTAGAGGCTGTGTCCTGGAAAACGCCTTTAAAGTCTTCCGGCAAACCAACGGCCTGACGCAGCCAGTCCACCATACGCACTTCAATTTCGGTTGCCGAAGGGGAGGTCTGCCACAGCATGCATTGCGCTGCCATGCTGCCAGCGAGTTGCTCTGCAATCATTGCCGCCGGTGCTGCGTTACTGGGGAAATAAGCAAAGAAGCGCGGATGCTGCCAATGCGTCATGCCTTCTGGAACAATGCGCGCAAAATCATCCATGATCGATTCCATGGTCTCGGATGCTTCTGGTGGCGCATCGGGGATTTGCTTGGCGATATCCCCTGGCGCTGTTTGAGCACGAACCGGTAATTGGTCAATATTGTTTAAATACTCCGCTGACCATTCAGTGGCGGCTTTTGACCATTGGGCGTAATCAGATTTTTTCATTCAGGTACGTATCCGCCAACACACTGCCGGCGCCGTTACTAGTGGATTACTGCTAGTTTACCCTATACCAGCAGGGTCAAAGCGATAAGCTTGTGTGTTCAAGTCAAGTGCAAACTTTCTGCTTTAATATCCTCGAATAACAAAGCCGATCCAGTGTCGTTTCAATTATTGACACATACTAGTTTCAATGAGAAATTGACTTGAACGTTGTTGTCGTGCGCTCGTTTGTGCGACATCTTTTCGAATACACATTTTTGAGTCTCATTAATTATCGAGACTCTCACGACAGAGCGCTAACGTTAAATGCAAGATACAGAACGATCGACTTACAGCGTATTGTTCGAGCCTGTAAACATTGGGCCGGTTACCGCCCCTAACCGGTTTTATCAGGTGCCGCATTGCACGGGCATGGGGTATCGCTTTCCTCGCACAGAGGCAAGGCTTCGGGGTATGAAAGCTGAAGGAGGCTGGGGCGTCGTCTCAACCCAAGAGACAGAGATTCACGCCTCGTCAGATCTGACACCTGCCAACGAAGGGCGTCTTTGGGATGAGCGTGATATACCCGCTTTAAGACTGATGACAGAGGCCGTGCATGAGCACGGTTGTCTGGCGGCTATTCAACTGGTTCATAACGGGTTGCATAGCACTAACCGCTATAGTCGAGAGATCCCAATTGCACCGTCATCAGCAATCGTCGATCAAAACGATCCTGTACAAGCGCGGGAGATGTCACTCTCTGATATCAGTACGTTTAAACAGTGGCATAGAGGTGCTGCGCTGCGTGCAAAATCAGCAGGCTTTGATATCGTCTACGTCTATGCTGGGCACGATATGTCCTTGCTGCAGCATTTTTTACTGCAAAGGCATAATCATCGCAGCGATCAATACGGCGGCTCTTTCACAAATCGTTTGCGCCTATTCAAGGAAGTCATCGCAGAAACACGCGACGCGGTTGGCGACACTTGCGCTGTGGCTGTAAGACTCGCCGTTGATGAACTTCTAGGTGATGATGGTTTGCAGCATGACGGTGAAGCCCGAGAGATCATAGAAGCTCTTGCTGAAGAGCCTGACCTGTGGGACGTTAACCTATCCGATTGGTCTAACGATAGTCAGTCATCCCGTTTCTCAGAAGAAGGTTATCAGGAGCGGTACACCGCATTTGTTAAAAGCGTTACGACGAAACCGGTTGTGGGTGTTGGGCGGTATACCTCTCCAGACACCATGCTCAGGTTGGTAAAGTCCGGGCATCTAGATCTAATCGGCGCAGCGCGCCCATCCATCGCTGACCCCTTTCTACCCAAAAAAATAGAGGAGGGACGAGTAGAAGATATTCGAGAGTGTATTGGCTGCAATATTTGTATAACCGGCGATAACACTAACGTTCCTATGCGATGTACTCAGAACCCAGCTGTCGGGGAAGAGTGGCGTCGCGACTGGCACCCCGAGTACATTCGTAAGCTTAAGTCACCGGAGGACTATCTGGTCATTGGTGGAGGGCCATCGGGTTTAGAAGCCGCCAGAGCATTGGTGCAGCGCGGCGCACAAGTGATTCTTGCAGAGGCCTCAGAGCAGTGGGGTGGCCGAGTGACGCTTGAAAGTCATCTTCCTGGTTTGGCGGTGTGGTCGCGAGTGCGTGACTGGCGTTTGCATCAATTGCAGCAGCAAGCTAATGCACAGCTTTATTTACAAAGTCCGTTAACTGCAGAAGATGTTCTGAGCTATCAAATTCCAAACGTTGTGTTGGCAACAGGATCTACCTGGCGCAGAGATGGAGTAGGGCGCGCGAACAGACGCCCTATAGCTCAACTTGCGCCCGAACGAGTTTTAACACCTGATGATTTAATGAAACAAGGGGTTGAGGCAATTAAGCACGAAGGTCCTGTTGCAGTGTTTGACGATGATCGATTTTACTTAGCCAGTGTACTAGCCGAGCAGTTGGTAACTGCAGGGTATGAAGTTATCTATGTGACGCCTTCGCCAATCGCTGCCGCTTGGTCTGAGCAAACGTTAGAGCAAGGGCGAATACAAAAGCGTCTTATCGATTTAAACGTGAAGCTCTTGTTATCCCATAACGTTGTTTCAATGAACGATGATAGTTTAAGCGTGAGTTGTACTTATTCGGCTAGAGTCACTGAGCTTTCAGTCGCAACTCTTGTCTTGGTGACGTCTAGATCATCGAACGATACGCTTTGGCAGGATTTATCAGCGAAACAGGAGCACTGGAAAGCAGCAGGTATTAACCGAGTGGATCGAATTGGTGATTGCTATTCACCGGGATTAATAGCAACAGCTGTTCAAGCAGGCTTTGCTTACGCACAAAACGTGGACGCCACTGAAGCGCCGTTGGTGCGTAGAGAAGATATCTCTCTGTTATGAGCGACAAAGGCGCTTTCAACGCAGGCCCCCTTCCTGAGTCCATTTGGGCAGTAGGCTTAATGACTGGCACGGTGCTGGATGGGCAAATTGATGTTGCGTTAGTTAAGACCGACGGACAATCGATTGCGGAGTTTGGTGAGTATGCTTTGCGTCCGTACCAGTCAGAAACGGTTGAACTATTAAGAGAAGCTGTAAAAGAAGCACTTGAATGGCAGTTTCAAGGGCCACCTCCGGCAATTTTCACCGAGGTAGAAAAGAGACTCACCGAAGAACAATCGGACGCAGTCTCCTGGTTAGTAAACAAAGCCGGATTGAGCCATAGCGATATAGGTGCCATCGGTTTTCATGGTCAAACCGTACTTCACCGAGCGCCGGTAGAGGGTGTTCTTGGTGAAACATGCCAGTTGGGTGATGGCGCTCTTATGGCAAAACGTTTGGGTATATCGGTAGTCAACGATTTTAGATCAGCAGATATGAGGCACGGCGGGCAAGGCGCACCCTTGTGTGGCATTTATCATCAAGCCCTATTAAGGGGCTTAGGTGTCAGCGGTAAAACGGCAGTACTCAATTTGGGTGGAATTGGAAACATTAGCTATTGGGATGGCGATGAGCTATTGATTGCCTTCGATACCGGGCCTGCCAATGCACCGATTAATGATCTGGTTCGTGAGTATGGTCTAGGTGATATGGACAAAGACGGTGCCCTGGCTGCGATTGGAAACGTCAATGAACAGAAGCTGGAAACACTATTAAAGCATCCGTATTTTGAAGCTCCATATCCTAAGTCATTAGACCGATTCGATTTCCCTTGGGCACTGGCCAACGAACAATCACCTGAAGATGGAGCAGCATTGCTAACGGCGCTATGTGCAGCAGCTGTGGGTAAAGCCTTGGATAGTTTACCGAGTAGACCCGAACGACTTATCGTGTGTGGTGGGGGTAGGCGAAATGCGAGCTTGCTCGATGCCATACGTACCCGCGCCGATGTGGTAGTTGAAACTGCAGAGCATGCAGGTTGGCGTGGTGATGCCATTGAAGCGGAGTGCTTTGCCTTTTTAGCGGCAAGGCGACTAGCTGGGTTGCCAATCAGCTTTCCAACAACAAGTGGTGTTAGTCGCGCCATGGTGGGTGGGGTGGTGCGTTTGAATAGTAAGAACACAGACCGTCATACGTAGCGTGTTAGATTAACTTGAAATTAACGAGGGTTTTTCAGCTAAAACTGGATGTAAAACGAGTATTTTGTAAGGATCGCTTCGTGCTTAAGGCGTACAAGGCAATCAGTATTTTTCGGTGATATGTTTCGATATGACATGTTTAGTTCTGTCAATCTGAGTGATAAGAGCAATGTTGGTCGTCAATGGTTGTGTCAATAAATATACTGACAAGACATGGCAACCATCTCACCGATCTCCAACATTCAACGTATCCGTACGCTGCAACTTTCTAAGTTCTGCGGCATAAATGGAGGCGGATGTCCCAACATATATGACTTTGCGAACCAATTGATAAACCTGAATCTGTCTAAACTGGATGGTAGCGTACACTAGTTTACAGATAGCCTCTAGAACGCAAGAAGTAAGCATCCTGATAAGTGTTTCGATTGTTAATAAAGCTCCAGACAGATTAGGTGGAACGCTTGTATTTTCTGGAAATCGTGTACCAGTAAAGGCCATTTTCGACTACCTTGAAAATGGTGACAGTCTGGATGAATTAGTTTAGCCGTACAAATCCCAATCCTATCTAAAGACATACTCCTATTTATTATACAAACTGACTGGATACCTTAAAATTATGGGATACTTCTGACAATAGCTGGTGTCTTAATTTTTATGGCGAACGCACTACTTGTTATTAGGAACACCACAGCAGCAACTATTCTGTTGCTAATTCTTAGCTCCTGCGCAGAAACGACGACTGACTCCTGTGACGATATAATAGGCACAATCACACACTCAGTTGTAGAAATTACAGACATCGAATCGGCTTTACCTTTAAAGCGCAATACGTCTGAAAACACCTTAGAGGCTATCGATCAAGTCACAGGTACTGATTTTTCGAATTTACTGGTCGATATCCAACTTTCTTGGAACGAAGAGCAGCATCGATTCCGAGCTCCTAGTACCTTTATACAATCAGCTCTGGATTGGCTTATTGCTCCTGCCTATGCGTGTACGTTACAGCCTTACTACATAGATTACCAACCAGTTGTTACAAGCATCCAGATCTATAGCGACGCAGACTTTAACGGAGAGTATATCGCTGGTTACGATCTCAGCCCGTTATTCACGACATCTTTAGTCAATAATGCAGGTTATGAGAGCCTCTCAGAAGCACAAGGAAACGGGAAGGTTTTATCTGAGCGCACTTATTCCCTTTATCCAGCAAGAATAGAAGGCAACCTCGTAGCGATTCCAACAACACCGACTATTCATAGTTTTACTATTTTGTTAGCCTTAGACGATGGCCGTGTTCACGAATTCCGCACATCTTCTTTCCTACTGTCAGGCACTTAGCATTTTCTGAATGATATAATCTGTAATAGCAGGTCGAATTGTAAAGGCGGAATATGAAGAATTGTTAACCGAACTTTATAAAATTGTGGACCCTGAGTCGGTGGATAAAAGAGCGAAAGGAGATCAGCGCGCTCGTATTGATGAACTAGGAGACATCGGCATCATTGCAAATGCTGGCGTTTTTTCCACATCTCCTGTTCCCAGAAAGGCCGTAGAGTTGGAAGTCACGGTTTTTAAAAAAAGACGTAAATTATCGAACAATTAGTGTGTTTTTATATTTGCCAAAATCGTGCAGGCTCTGAGGCGGGTCGATAGGAAACTGCATTTGAGCGATTCGGCACCTGTTATTATGTTTGTCTGCAAGGGGCACAATCTAGTCTTAAAGCTATACGATTGACTGTCTCGAAACGGCCAATAGCCGATATGCCTGAATGTCACTGACTATTGAATTCGCAAGTAAAAAGCAAAATATGACTCCTGAATTGAAGCAACGCATTATTTCTATATGCGATCAGAAAATTGATACAAAAGGGTCGAATGTTGGTTTATCTTTTTACGCATTTTTCAAGAATAAAAATGACAATCCCAAAGAGCTTATGGATGCCGCTACGTGGTGGATTAAGACACACGAACTAGATCACTTTGAGAAAGCAGAAAAAATTCGTGACATGGTTGCAAACGAGATGTGAGTGATTCGCGAACGTCTGAAAAGGGC
>JBGCGD010000068.1:0-4323 GCA_045110515.1 Granulosicoccus sp.
TAAGTTCAGCTTTGGCAGCACCTGCCACACTCATCGATAAAACAGTGGCAGCAAGCAGTGATTTAATAAAAGTCCTACGCATTCTAAACCCTCCGGTTTGTTACATTTTTTTCAGTGATGGTGAATCACTTTTGGATCTCCAAACGCACGCACGATACAACGGCATTTATTGCGGGCGAATTTTTTTTAGAGATTTCAGTATACATGTATGGCAATAGAGTACCAGTTGCTGTGGCAAGAACCCTTGGGATGGTCGTTTCTTCGCCGCAAATGAAACCCCATCTCTGCCACTCAAATTCCAGTCACCCCGGCTAACGGTAGTCGATACAGTCGATCTTCCAAGCAGTATCGTAGCGAGTGATTGCAATTGACAAGCATTCCAATGCTATGTTCAAATTCTGTCGTGGGGTGCGCAACGAACCCCATGAGGCGTCAGCTAAATCTTGCATCCTTCTCTTATTGCCCATCACTTTGGAGGATGCTTCATGGCGTCGTATAACGAAATTTCCGTATCAACACTCGCCCGCCTTATCGGTACCCCTGAGGGTCACTGTACTCATTGACGTACTCATTGACGAAGACTTCGATGCAGAGCCCAGGCCATGAAGACTGCACGGCAAACTGGTGACGTAGATAGCCCTACTCTTGCACAAGCGACGCGAGTTTGGTGGCGCATTGGTTTGTTATCGTTTGGTGGACCTAGCGCTCAAATAGCGTTAATGCACAAAGAAATTGTTGAAGAACGCCCCTGGCTAACTGAAGAACAATTTCTAAACGCTCTAAGTTTCTGCATGTTGTTGCCAGGACCGGAAGCCATGCAATTGGCAACCTATGCTGGCTGGCGTTTGCACGGTACGTTGGGAGGTTTAATCGCCGGGCTTTTATTTGTTATACCCGGCGCCACTGTCATAATGCTGCTAGCCGTCATCTACAGTATCTTCGGCGAAGTACCCTTAGTTTCAGCCTTGTTTTATGGCGTAAAAGCAGCGGTACTGGTTGTGGTGCTGGAAGCCTTAATACGCGTGTCGAAAAAGACATTATCGAAAAACCTGCATTGGGCAATTGCAGCCTTTGCATTTATTGCCATATTTTTCTTCTCTGTACCCTACCCCGTTATCGTACTCGGCGCTGCATTGGTCGGATACGTTTTTACAGTAAAACCCGAAGAGCCCGGCCATATAGCGCCATTAAAACTTTCCTTTGGAAAGCTTGCCACTACGGTCATGACCTGGCTAACGATTTGGTGGCTCCCCATAGTGCTCTTGGTACTGTTCAATACACCCGCAATTTTGTTGGAGGTGGGTCAATTTTTCTCCACCCTGGCTGTGGTCACTTTTGGCGGGGCATACGCTGTATTGGCGTACATGGCACAAGATGTTGTTGTTCAATTCGGTTGGCTAACCGCAGACGAAATGATTGATGCTTTAGGCTTAGCCGAAACCACTCCGGGGCCGCTGATTTTGGTGACACAATTCGTAGGCTACCTAGCGGGGTTTAAAACCGGAGGCATTCTTCGAGGTTTGTCTACAGCGCTTGTTGCACTGTGGGTCACCTTTGCACCGTGCTTTTTATGGATATTCTCGGGCGCGCCTTACATTGACTGGATTTCAAGTCAGGCGAAACTTAAAAGCGCACTGACGGCGATCACCGCTGCCGTTGTTGGAGTGATTCTCAACCTTTCGATTTGGTTCGCACTACATGTGCTTTTTCACGAAGTAGACAAAACCTCCTATGGCCCACTTACTTTATGGATTCCTAATATCGCAACCATAGAGTGGTTATCTGTCGGACTCTTTGCACTCAGTGGCTTCCTAGCTTTTAAACTGCGTTGGGGCATAGGCAGAGTGTTATTGGTGTCTGCAGTAACAGGTGCCGCTATAAAACTATTCGTTTAGTTTTGGTAGCCTGAGAAGTTTGCTATGTTTATCTAAACCCCCTGCGAGCCTAAACGCTATGCTGCTGGACCACATTTTCATCATGACAGAGCCAGGGGCGGCAGTTGCGGAAGAGCTTATCGATATTGGCCTGGTTGAAGGTACATCCAACACACATACTGGTCAGGGTACAGCCAACAGACGGTTTTTTCTCAATGGCTTTACCATTGAATTGTTGTATATCGATGATGCGAATGAGGCTCAAACTGGCGCAGGCAAAGACCTAAAACTCTATCAAAGATCAAGGGCAGCCAATGCGTCTCCCTTCGGCATCGTGGTGCGCGTGCCAGAGAAGACACAAACACCAACCTTTCCACATTGGTTGTATTTCCCCGATTACTTTAAAGGCGTCATGAGTTTTCATGTTGGCGAAAATTCAGAGCAACTGGAAGAGCCATTGTGTATCTGCATGCCCCCGCAATTACCCAAAGCGTCGAACATTCCTGACGAACTGTTAAATTCAGATTGGACGTTAACGCAGGTAGAAATAGACATACCGGTGCCTCACCCCTCACCTACTCTGCGCTGTTTCGAAATACTCGATGGCCTAACCCTTCGCTACAACAAGCCTCATCACTTAGCTCTGACAATGAACAACGGACATGCAGGAGAAAAATTAAATCTTTCTCCAAAATTACCTCTCAGCATAGCTTGTTGAATATCAACAACCGTCGTATAAAACGTGGATCATGCTGAAGCAGAATCCACTAAAGACTCCGCTTCAATGTGCTAATAGACTCATCATCACCTTCAAGTACCGGCCGCATAAAATGCCTGTCGTAGCGGCGAATACACTGAGTCTTTTTCGCATATTCAAAAGCTGCCAGGCAATCCTCATCTTCCATGCTTTTTAGTCGGTACTGCTCATACTCGGCCATCGAGTTAAACGAAAACGCAGCGACTGCCAAGTCGCTTGGCCCTTCGCTAGGTAAAAAATAGCCATGGTGGCGCCCACCAAATTTCTCCACCAGTGGAATCCATGCCTTGGCATAAATTTCAAACTCTTTGAGCTTTAGCGAATCAACTTCATAGTGTAAGTAACAGGTGATCATAAGGAAGCTCCAAATAGTTAGTTGTCATAATGCTGATAATACAGTGGGCGCATACACACTATAAAACACACAACTTTGTCCGGCTCACAACGAAAAAAGCCGCTGTGAATGCTGGATTCACAACGGCTTATCGATCGAACACCTATGTGCTCTAACTACATAGTGTGGGAGATTACTTAGGTAAGTCGCCCTGAACACCTTCCACGTAGTAATTCATTCCTAACAGAACACCATCATCAATGATTTCACCAGCGCCCACAATTTGTTCGCCTTGCTGATTATTGATCGGGCCTTCAAAGGGGTGCATGGTTCCAGCAACGATGCCCTCACGAACAACGTCAGCCGCTGCTTTGACATCGTCTGGCACGGCATCACCGTACTCTGCGAAACCGACCATGCCTGTGGAAATACCATCCCAAGTATCCATGGACTCCCAAGTACCCTCAATGACCGCTCTTGTACGATCAATGTAGTACGGGTCCCAATCATCAATGATTGATGTTAGCTGAGCTTTTGGTGCAAAAGCTGACATATCAGATGCCTGTCCAAAGCCCATTACGCCTCGCTCTTCAGCAACCTGTAATGGTGCAGGCGAATCAGTGTGTTGTGTGATGATATCCACGCCTTGATCGATCAAAGCCTTAGCCGCATCAGCCTCTTTACCTGGATCGTACCAAGTGTTTACCCAAACCACTTTTACTTCAGCGGAAGGATTAACTTTACGCATAGCGATGGTGAAAGCGTTGATTCCACGCACTACTTCCGGGATAGGAAAAGAGGCAATGTAGCCAACGGTGTTGGTTTTTGTCATCATGCCAGCCATCGTACCCAGTACAGCACGACCTTCATAAAACCGCGCGCTATAAGTAGACACGTTGTCACCACGCTTATAGCCGGTTGCGTGTTCGAATTTGACGTTAGGGAAATCTTTAGCCGCTTTGATCGTCGGGTTCATGTAACCGAACGATGTGGTGAAAATAAGATCGTGCCCCGTGCTTGCCAGCTTACGAATAACGCGCTCAGCGTCAGCACCTTCAGGGACGCTTTCAACGAAGGTCGTTTCGACTGCATCACCGAACTCGGCTTCGATAGCTTGACGACCAATATCGTGACGGTAAGTCCAACCGTGGTCACCCACAGGACCTACATAGACGAAACCCACTTTTGTAGGATCAGCAGCTGAGGCACTAAACGTAATTGCTGACAGTGTGGCCGCTGCCACCACCGTTAACGCACGCTTTAGATTTGCGTTTATCGACATTGAACTCTCCTTAATTGAGCTTAAAGACCTAGTTTATGTCGGCCTAGGTCGTAGGATGAAATGCTTGACCGATACT
>JBGCGD010000069.1:0-26440 GCA_045110515.1 Granulosicoccus sp.
GCTGCCATCAGGCACCGAAATGGTTATGCCTGGTGACAACGTAAAGATCTCGGTAGCACTGATTAACCCAATTGCGATGGAAGAAGGGTTACGATTTGCGATTCGAGAAGGTGGACGTACGGTTGGTGCCGGCGTTGTAGCTAAGATAATCGAGTAATTCACTATGGCAGCTAGTCAAACAATCCGAATTCGTCTGAAAGCATTTGATCATCGTTTGATCGACCGATCTGCTAAGGAAATTCTTGAAACTGCAAAGCGTACTGGTGCTCGTGTTCTGGGTCCTATCCCTTTGCCAACCAAGAAAGAGCGTTTCACTATTCTGGTCTCTCCGCACGTCAACAAAGACGCGCGTGACCAGTATGAGCTACGAACTCACAAGCGTCTGATGGATATCGTAGATCCAACAGAAAAGACGGTAGATGCACTGATGAAGCTAGATTTGGCTGCTGGTGTGGATGTACAGATCAAGTTGAACTAATCGTAGCCGATTTGTTTTTCTTAGAAAGGCCCGCATTAGCGGGCCTTTTTTGTGGTCGCGTGAAATTCAGTTGCTAACGTTTAGGATAATCCGATAATTCCAGTTGAATTTATGCAAGGAGCCATTCGCTGTGACAAACCATCTTGATGATGTACAACCTGAAGTACGGGTGCCTGTGTTCGATGGGCACAACGACGTGCTTACCCAGCTTCGGGATTCAGGAGGTATTGCAACTGCAGCAAGTTTTTTGCAAAAAACTGAATTTCATATTGATGCTGTAAAGTCCGCAAACGGCGGTTTGGCAGGTGGTTTTTTTGCCATGTGGGTTGATTCACCCAGTGAGCATAGTTATCAGGCTTTGATGCAACAGAGTGAATACGATGTACCACTGCCCGAAAGTGTCTCCCAGGCCTCAGCGCTATCTGTTGTATTCGAGCAAGCCGCTATTCTGTTAGAGCTACAGAATTTAGGCGCTGTAAAAATTTGTCGTACCGTTGCTGATCTCAAAGCGGTATTGCCCGATGAGCCGTTAGCCGCAATTTTGCATTTGGAAGGTTGCGAGGCTATCGATGAAAATTTTCAAAGTTTGGATATTCTGTATGCGGCCGGGCTTCGTTCCCTTGGCCCGGTATGGAGCCGCTCTAATATATTCGGTCACGGGGTGCCATTTCGATATCCTTCCAGTCCGGATATTGGAGAGGGGCTTACAGAGTTAGGCTTTGAATTAGTCCGGCGGTGTAATCGCATGGGGATATTAATTGACTTATCGCATTTGAATGAGCGCGGATTTAACGATGTCGCCAAAACCAGTACTGCGCCGCTGGTCGCTACTCACTCAAATGCGCATTCGCTGTGCGCGCACGCGAGAAATCTTCACGATGGTCAGTTAGAACTTATCAAAGCGAGCTCGGGCATGGTGGGGTTGAACTTTGCTTGCTCTTTTTTACGCGAAGATGGGCGAATGTTGCCGGATGTTCCGATGGAGCAGATGTTGAGACACTTGGACTACCTCATCACCCATTTAGGTGAGGATGGTGTTGGTCTAGGGTCAGATTTTGATGGTGCAACTGTACCTGATGTCATTGGTAGTAGTGCAGGAATGCAGTCTCTTGTGGGGGCTATGCGTTCACACGGATTTGGTGAGGCGTTGATTTCAAAGTTGTGCCATGGGAATTGGCTAAATGTCATAGAGCGAACCTGGCCGACCGCTTAGTGATTGGCGTCGTATTTAATTACGGGTCGTATTAGCTGCTCTCTTGCTCGTTCTACTCGGCCCCTTGCCGGACAGCACTGGACATGGTCATTCACCAGTCCTAGCGCCTGCATGAGTGCGTACATCGTGGTTGGTCCAACAAAGGACCAGCCACGCTTTTTCAGCGCTTTCGATAATTGGATAGATTCCGTCGATGTTGGGTTTGCAGCTAGCCACTCCCTTGAGATTTGGTTTGGCCGATTATCCGATTTGGGTTCAAAGCTCCAGAAAAAAGACCCCAATGAGCCGTATTCACTCTGCAGTTCTAGCGCTCGTCTCGCGTTGTTTACGGCAGACCTTATTTTTTTCTTGTTCCTAATGATGTTTTTGTTTTGTAGTAAGTTTTTTTCGTCGTTGTCGGTGAATTTTGCGACTTTGACGATATCGAAGCTTGCAAAGGCCAATCTGAAGTGTTCTCTTCGTTTCAATATCGTTTGCCAACTCAAGCCAGCCTGAAAGCCTTCAAGGCACACTTTTTCAAATATTCGTGTGTCTGACGTGACAGGCATGCCCCATTCGCAATCGTGGTATCTCTTGAAGATGGGGTCGCCGTGGGGGACGGGGCATTCCTTAATTTCTGGCATATCAAAATATAAGGTGAGGGTTTTATTGAGTCAGGAATTTTGTGTGAGTAATGGGCAGAACCGCTGTGCCACCAATTCATCAAAATACAGTAGGAAAGGAAGGATATGCTTAAAAGACGGTCGATTTGGGTTAAAATCGAGTTTGTCCGAGGGCGATACGATGCCTATGTATAGATTAATTCAGCTAATTGCCATTATTTATTGCCCGAACAGTAGTAGTTCTTAAATTAAGCTGCTATTATGGCGAGCTAGCCTACCTGATGTGGTTACCCCGTCAGGTTTTGTTTTTTAGGTAGTGAATCACTTCGTTCCGAGCTGCACGGCTCGGCTGTATTGATAACCCCGAAAAACGATTTGCCTGCCAGCAAATCGAATTCTTATGGGGGTTGGCGATCGGTCCCACTGTGCGTGTAGTTCTGTCCGATATACGGTGTGTGGGAGAAAACGATGACCCTTGGTGTAGTTGGCCGCAAGCTCGGCATGACTCGCGTATTTGACGAATCAGGTGTTTCAACGCCTGTAACCGTCATCGAGGTTGCTAAAAACCGTATCACAGCGCGCAAGACGCCTGAGACAGACGGATATTCCAGCGTTCAGGTCACTACAGGTGACAAGAAAACCAGTCTTCTGAGTAAGGCCGAAGCAGGTCACTTCGCGAAAGCGGGTGTTGGTGCCGGTCGTGGATTGTGGGAATTCCGTCTAGATGGCGATGCTGGTGCTGATCTCGAAGTTGGTGGCGAAATCGGCATGGATATGTTCGAGGTTGGCCAAAAGGTTGACGTTACTGGGACCAGTATCGGTAAGGGCTTCGCAGGTGGTGTAAAGCGTCACAACTTCCAAATGCAAGATGCCACTCACGGTAACTCTGTGTCTCACAGAGCGCCGGGCTCGATCGGTCAGAACCAAACGCCAGGTCGTGTATTTAAAGGCAAAAAAATGGCGGGTCACATGGGTGCGGTTCGTCGCACAACCCAAAACCTGCAAGTAGTGCGAATCGATGAGGGCCGCGAGGTCATCCTTATCAAAGGTGCAGTGCCTGGTGCTGATGGCGGAGACGTCATCATTAAGCCGGCCGTCAAGCAGAAGAAGGCGAAGAGCTAAGACGATGGATTTAAAAACACACAGTGGCGGCTCAGTGTCCGTCGCAGACTCCGTGTTTGGAGTTGAGTATAACGAAGGGCTTGTTCATCAGATCGTCACTGCCTACATGGCTGCTGCGCGAGCTGGTACAGCGGCGCAGAAAACACGTTCAGAAGTTCGTGGTGGCGGTGCTAAGCCTTGGCGTCAAAAAGGAACTGGTAGAGCGCGTGCAGGTACATCACGCAGCCCAATCTGGACTGGTGGTGGCGTGACATTCGCTGCTAAGACACGCGATTACTCTCAAAAAGTAAACAAGAAAATGTACCGCGGTGCTATCCGGTCCATTCTTTCTCATGTGGCGGCCGAAGGGCGTCTCATCGTTGTGGACAGCCTCGAACTCTCTGAGACCAAAACTAAAGCGATGAAAGCCAAGATGGCTGAGTTTGGTGTTGAAAAAGTATTGTTCTTGATGGATGACGTGTCTGAGTCTGTTTATCTGGCAAGCCGCAACATTCCTTATGTCCAGGTTCTCGACGTTGAAGGGCTTGACCCGGTCAGCCTCGTTCGGTTCCCGCACATTGTTGCTACAACTGCTGCCGTTAAGCAGCTTGAGGAGCGTTTTTCATGAACGATCAGCGACTTTATCAAGTGCTGTTAGCACCGCACGTGTCTGAGAAAACAGCCACTGCAGCGGAAATGGAAGGTCGTCATACCTTCCGCGTCGCAGGCGATGCAACCAAGTTAGAAGTACGTAAAGCGGTAGAAAAGATTTTCGACGTTAACGTGCGTGGTGTGCAGATTGTAAATGTGCCAGGTAAAACCAAGCGGTTTGGTTCCAAGGAGGGCAAGCGCTCTGACTGGAAGAAGGCAATTGTTCGTCTGGCCGAAGGTCAAGACATCGACTTCATGGGTATAGAGGGTTAGAACATGGCTCTGGTAAAGTCTAAACCGACATCACCCGGAAAGCGTTTCCAGGTTCGTGTTGTTAATAAGGATCTCTCTAAGGAAGGTCCATACGAGCCACTGGTAGAAAGTCTTTCTAAATCAGGTGGTCGTAACAACAAGGGTCGCATCACGACTCGTCACGTTGGTGGTGGTCATAAGCGTCGCTATCGTGTTATCGATTTCAAACGAAACAAAGATGGTGTACCTGCGGTAGTTGAGCGTATTGAATACGATCCTAACCGTACTGCACACATTGCTCTGCTTAAGTATGCAGACGGTGAGCGTCGCTACATTCTGGCGCCAAAAGGCGTGCCGGTTGGCGCACCACTTATGTCAGGTCGTGAATCTCCAATTAAACCAGGTAACTGCTTGCCGCTGGCAAACGTGCCAGTCGGTTCAACGGTTCACGCTATTGAATTAAAGCCAGGTCGCGGTGCACAGGTTGCTAGAAGTGCCGGAGCTGCGGTTCAGCTGGTCGCTCGTGAGGGCATGTATGCAACGCTTCGTTTGCGCTCTGGTGAAATGCGTCGCGTTCAAAGCGATTGTCGCGCAACCATCGGTGAAGTTGGTAATGGCGAACACGCTCTACGTAAGCTTGGTAAGGCTGGTGCTACTAGATGGCGCGGTGTACGGCCGACGGTTCGTGGTGTTGCAATGAACCCGGTTGATCATCCGCATGGTGGTGGTGAAGGTCGTACTTCAGGTGGCCGTCATCCTGTAAGTCCTTGGGGCACGCCTACCAAGGGTTACAAAACTCGTTCAAACAAACGCACAGATAACATGATCGTGCGTCGTCGAAGCAAGAAATAGGAGGTAGAGACCCGTGCCACGTTCCCTAAAAAAAGGCCCGTTTGTCGACTATCACCTTATCAAAAAGGTTGATGAAGCTCGAGCGGCTAATAGCAAGCGTCCAATCAAGACTTGGTCGCGTCGTTCAATGATTCTTCCAGATATGGTTGGTCTAACCATCGCCGTTCACAATGGTCGTGTCCATGTGCCGGTACTGGTTTCTGAAAACATGGTAGGTCACAAGCTTGGTGAGTTCGCAGCTACAAGAACTTACAAAGGCCATGTAGCCGACAAGAAATCGAGATAGTCATGCAAGTTGAATCTACACTGAAAATGGCCCGCATTTCTCCACAGAAAGCGCGATTGGTTGCTGATCAAATCCGAGGCTTACCTGTTGAAGGTGCACTTGAGGTTTTAACTTTCAGCGAAAAGAAAGCCGGTGCTCTGATGAAGAAGCTCGTCGACAGTGCTATCGCTAATGCGGAGCACAACGAAGGAGCTGACATCGACGAGTTAAAGATATCTGCTGTACAAGTTAACGCTGGACCAGTGATGAAGCGACTACGTGCTCGCGCCAAGGGGCGTGCAAATAGAATCTTAAAGCGCACTAGTCATATTACCGTGACCGTTTCGGACGGCAGGAGCTAAACGATGGGTCAAAAAGTACATCCAATTGGTATTCGTCTTGGTATTTCTCAAGACTGGAACTCAACCTGGTATGCCGGTAGTGAAGACTACGCAAACTACCTGAACGATGATATCAAGATTCGTAAGTTTCTCAAAAAGGAACTGTCTCACGCATCTGTCAGTCGTATCCAGATTCAACGACCTGCCAAGTCAATCATTATCACCATTCATTCGGCTCGCCCCGGTATTGTAATTGGTAAGAAAGGTGAAGACGTCGAGCGTCTGCGCAAAGCCCTTGCACCTATGCTCGGTATTAATATCAACAATGTTAAAATAAACATTGCGGAAATTCGTAAGCCGGAGCTTGATGCTCAATTAGTTGCTGAAGGTGTAGCTCAGCAGTTAGAGCGCCGCGTTATGTTCCGACGTGCCATGAAGCGAGTACTGACCAACACGATGCGTCTAGGCGCACAAGGCGTGAAGATCGCAGTATCTGGCCGATTGAACGGTGCTGAGATTGCACGTCGCGAGTGGTATCACGACGGTCGTGTGCCATTGCATACACTGCGTGCTGACATCGATTACGGTGTTGCCGAAGCGCACACAACATACGGTGTAATTGGTATCAAGGTCTGGATTTGTCACGGTGAAGTCTTCGACCTGGAAGAGAAACGCGCTAAAAGCGTTGCCAGCACAACCAGCAAATAATGGCCAGCGCCTGCGGGTAGCAAACAGAGCAGCAAAGAACCATGCTTCAACCAAAACGTACAAAATTTAGAAAACAGCACACGGGACGTAACCGTGGTCTGGCGCAGAACGGCAACAAAGTAAGCTTTGGCGAATATGGCCTTAAAGCTACTGACCGCGGTCGCCTGACAGCTCGTCAAATTGAATCTGCACGTCGTGCAATGACTCGTCACATCAAACGTGGCGGAAAGATCTGGATCCGGGTATTTCCTGATACGCCTGTTACCAAGAAGCCTATCGAAGTTCGAATGGGTAAAGGTAAGGGTAATGTGGAGTACTGGGTAGCCAAGATCCAACCTGGCAAGATGCTTTACGAGATGGAAGGCGTCTCTGAAGAGATTGCGCGAGAAGCTTTCGCTCTTGCAGCAGCTAAGTTGCCATTATCTACCACATTTGTCGTGAGGACTGCAGCGTAATGGCCGAGTCAAAAACAAGCGAATTGACCGCTAAATCTGTAGAAGAATTATCTACTGAGTTGGGTAGTTTGTTTCGTGAGCAATTCAATCTTCGTATGCAGCGTGGGTCTGGTCAAGATGTAAAACCACACAACTTTAAGCGCGTGCGTCGTCAAATTGCCCGAATCAAAACCATCATCAACCAGAAGCAGTCTGCAGGAGCCTGATTATGAGTGAGCAAAACGAATCAGCTTCGACTGACAAGCGTACACGTACCGAAATCGGTCGCGTGATGAGTAATAAAATGGAGCAGACGGCAACAGTACAGGTTGAGCGCCGTATCAAGCACCCCATTTATGGTAAGTACATGCGCCGTAGTAAGAAGTATCACGTGCATGACGAAAAGAACGAGCTGAACATTGGCGATACTGTTCAGATTAAAGAATGCCGACCATTGTCCAAGACTAAGTCATGGACACTGGACAAGGTTCTAACTGCCGCTGCTGAATAAGCATTGCGGAAGTTTGATTAATACACAAGCGTGACTGGATAAAGAGTAGCGTCCGATGATTCAAATGCAGACTGTCCTTAATGTGGCAGATAACAGTGGCGCGCGCCGAGTACAGTGCATCAAGGTACTGGGCGGCTCGCACCGTCGATATGCGCGGGTTGGCGATGTCATCAAGGTAAGCGTCAAAGACGCCATCCCTCGGGGCAAGGTCAAGAAAGGCGAGGTGTACAACGCAGTTGTTGTTCGCACTCGTAAAGGCATCCGCCGTGGTGACGGTTCAGCGATTCGATTTGATACGAATGCAGCCGTAATTCTCAATGCAAAACTTGAGCCGGTTGGAACTCGAATCTTCGGACCGGTAACTCGCGAATTGCGTACCGAAAAATTCATGAAGATCGTCTCTCTCGCACCCGAAGTGCTGTAGGGCACAACGGAAACACGAGGATAGATAAAGACTATGCAACGTATTAAACAAGGCGACGATGTCATCGTACTCGTCGGAAAAGACAAAGGTCGTCGTGGCAAGGTTGAAGCCGTTATCGACGATCGAGTGATTGTTGACGGAATCAATCTCGTTAAGAAGCACGCAAAGGGCAACCCTCAGTTGGGCGATCCAGGCGGCATCCAGGAGAAGGAACTGTCTATTCATATTTCGAACGTAGCATTGTTCAATCCTTCAACTAAGAAGGGCGGGCGAGTTGGTTTTCGAACAAACGATGATGGTCGGAAAGAACGTTTTTTCCGTTCTGACTCTTCAGTAGTGGACGGTTGATAGGCATGGCTAGGCTGATATCAGAATATCGAGAAAAAATTGTTCCTCAGATGATGGAGGAGCATAAGTACCAGAGCGTTATGCAGGTACCACGTATCGAGAAGATCACCATTAATATGGGTCTCGGTGAGGCTTTAGGAGATAAGAAGGTCCTAGAGCATGCAGTAAAGGACATGACAGCCATCAGCGGGCAGAAGCCTGTTGTGACTTTGGCTCGTAAGTCAATCGCCGGATTCAAAATTCGTGATGGCTACCCAATCGGCGCCAAGGTGACACTTCGTCGTGAGCGTATGTACGAATTTCTCGACCGTCTCGTTGCGGTGGCAATTCCACGTATTCGTGACTTTCGTGGTATCAGCCCAAAGTCATTCGATGGTCGTGGTAACTACAGCATGGGTGTCAAAGAGCAAATCATTTTTCCAGAAGTTGATTACGACAAGATCGACGCAGTTAGAGGTATGGATATCACTATCACTACTTCTGCTGCATCGGACGCCGAAGCGCTGTCCTTGTTAAAGAAGTTCAACTTTCCGTTCCGCCAATAGGAATTTCCTGACATGGCTAAGAAGTCGATGATCGCGCGTGAAGACAAGCGCACAAAGCTCGTTAAGCAACACGCTGAGAAGCGTGCAGTGCTGAAAAAGACTATCTCATCAGAGGAAAGCACCTTTGATGAAAAGATGGAAGCGATGACTGCATTGCAAAAGCTGCCGCGTGATTCGTCTGCAGCACGCCAACGCAATCGTTGTCGTATCACAGGTAGACCCCACGGCGTTTACCGTAAATTTGGCCTGAGCCGAAACAAACTTCGTGAAGCTGCTATGCGCGGTGATGTACCTGGTTTAGTTAAAGCCAGCTGGTAGGAGAATTAATCATGAGTATGTCTGACCCAATAGCTGACATGCTGACCCGCATCCGTAATGGGCAGCAAGCGCGAAAGGTATCGGTATCCATGCCTGCAGCAAAGTTAAAATCAAACGTTGCTAAGGTATTGCAAGACGAAGGCTATATTGGTGGTTTCAGTACTGAAACTGTCGACGGAAAGCCCACTCTAACCGTTACGCTGAAGTACTTTGACGGAAAACCCGTCATTGAAAAGATTAAGCGCATCAGCCGTCCAGGGCTTCGCCAGTACTCTGGTGCAAGCTCCATTCCTGATGTCCTTGGTGGTTTAGGGATTTCTGTTGTCTCAACCTCGCACGGCGTTATGACTGGTCAGTCAGCTAAGGCGAAAGGTTTTGGTGGCGAAATTATCTGCACAGTTAGTTAAGCGGATCGCCGGAGAAATATAATGTCACGCGTAGCAAAACAACCGATTGACGTGCCTAAGGGCGTGGAAGTCACAATCAATGGTCAGGCTGTCAGTGCGAAGGGACCAAAAGGCCAGGAATCCATTACCTTGCATGACGATGTCACTGCAAAATTGGAAGACGGCGTTCTGGGCGTTGAAGCCCAACGAGCAGATCAAAAAGCGATTGCCATGTCAGGCACGATGCGATCTCTGCTCAATAATTTGGTAATCGGCGTAAGTGAAGGCTTCGAAAAGAAACTCGAACTTCGAGGTGTTGGTTATAGAGCGCAAGCTCAAGGCAGCAACCTTAACCTTACTCTGGGTTTTTCTCATCCTGTAGTGCACCAAATTCCTGCTGGAATTACGGTTGAGACTCCTAGCCAGACTGAGGTTGTCGTTCGTGGTACCAACAAGCAAGTTGTTGGTCAGGTTGCGTCCGATATTCGCAGCTATCGTCCACCTGAGCCTTACAAAGGCAAAGGCGTTCGATATGTTGGTGAATACGTAGCAATGAAAGAAGCCAAGAAGAAGTAGAGCGAGAGGATAATGGAAAAGAAAACAAGTCGATTGCGCCGCGCCAAGCGAACTCGCGCAAAAATCCGACAGCTCAGCGTACCTCGTCTGACAGTTCATCGTACTCCGCGTCACATCTACGCGCAGGTTATCGATGCTTCTGGCTCTTCGGTGTTAGCGGCTGCTTCTAGTGTAAGCAAAGATATTCGCGGTTCTGTAAAGAACGGTGGAAACGTAGACGCTGCGGTAACGGTAGGTAAAACCATCGCCGAGAAAGCAGTGGCTGCAGGCATTAGCGAAGTGGCTTTTGACCGGTCCGGCTTCAAATACCATGGTCGTGTGAAAGCACTGGCTGATGCAGCTCGCGAAAGCGGACTGAAATTCTGATTACGGCCTAACGGCTATAAAACTATTAGGCTCGGTATAAACGTATGGCACAGAACGATTACAACCAAAGCAGTGACGGCTACATTGAGAAGCTGGTTACAATCAATCGCGTAGCGAAAGTAGTGAAGGGTGGACGTCAGTTCGGTTTTACTGCACTCACGGTTGTCGGAGACGGCAACGGACGCGTAGGTCTTGGATATGGCAAAGCACGCGAAGTGCCTTTGGCTATCCAAAAGGCAATGGAAAAAGCCCGCCGCGACATGAAGACTGTCGTACTTAACGATGGCACGCTTCAATATCCTCTCAAAGGCCGTCATGGCGCAGCTCGTGTTTACATGCAGCCTGCCTCAGAAGGTACCGGGATCATCGCTGGCGGTGCAATGCGTGCGGTATTTGAAGCCGTAGGTGTTCGAAATGTATTGGCAAAGATCATTGGCACAAACAACCCTATCAATGTGGTTCGTGCAACTATCAATGGACTAAGCTCTATGCAAAGCCCTGAGTCGGTTGCTGCCAAGCGCGGTAAGTCAATCGCTGAAATCAAAGGAGAGTAGTAATGAGTTCCCCAACTCTCAAAGTTACGCTGGTTCGCAGCATGAACGGGCGTTTAAAGAATCACAAGGCTTGTGTACGAGGCCTTGGCTTGCGACGCATGCATCAAACGGTAGAGGTGATTGATACACCTGAAAACCGCGGCATGATCAACAAGGCGTACTACATGTTGCGCGTCGAAGAACCACAGGCCTAACTGGCTAAAAAACGAGTTTAAGTCATGAGTCTTAATAATCTTAAGCCTGCAGAAGGTAGCCGCAAAACGGCAAACCGCGTTGGTCGTGGTATCGGTTCCGGAAACGGCAAGACCTGCGGACGAGGCCATAAGGGTCAGAAGTCGCGTTCAGGCGGTTGGCACAAAGTGGGTTTCGAAGGCGGTCAGATGCCTATCCAACGTCGTTTACCGAAGTTTGGTTTCACGTCACGTATGGCCCGCCATTACGCCGAAGTTCGTTTACATGAACTTGATAGCATAGAAGGCGGTCAGATCAATGTAGAGGCCCTAGTTGCTGCGAACATTGTTCCTCTACAGACAAAGACTGTGAAGATTATCCTGTCTGGCGAAGTGAAGAATGCTTGTACGGTTACTGGTTGTCGAGTCACCAAAGGTGCTCAACAGGCAATCGAAGCTGCTGGTGGCAGCGTCACGCCTATAGCAACGTCGTAGAGCGGATCTTAACCTCCAGTCGGTCATAGACCATCCGGAATTGAGCTAAATCGAGCATTTGACATATGGCAGCTGATAAAAACAAACCCGCGCTTTCGGGTATGGGAGGATCTTCCGAGTTACGATCGCGCCTGTTGTTTGTGCTGTTCGCAATGGTAATTTTTCGGATTGGCTCGCACATTACTATCCCGGGCGTAGATCCACGCGTCATGGCTGACCTCTTTGAACAACAAAGCAGCGGCATCTTGGGCATGCTGAATATGTTTGGTGGCGGTGCTTTGTCTCGTATGTCTCTGTTTGCGCTAGGTGTGATGCCGTATATCTCGGCGTCCATCATCATGCAGCTTATGACACACGTCATACCGCAGCTCGAACAGCTACGTAAAGAAGGCGAAAGTGGTCGTAGAGTTATTACAAAGTACACACGGTACGGAACACTGCTTTTGGCATCAGTCCAAGCTATCGGTATCGCAATCGCACTTCAGAATCAAGGCGCGAATGGCCAAAGTGTGGTCTTTCTGGTTGGCCCGGGTTTTGTGCTCACTGCAGCGATAACGTTGGTTACAGGCACCATGTTTCTGATGTGGTTGGGTGAGCAGATCACCGAGCGCGGTATCGGCAACGGTATTTCAATCTTGATATTCGCGGGTATTGTCGCTGGTCTTCCGGCAGCTATCGGCGGCACACTTCAGTTGTCCAGAACTGGGGAGCTCAGTTTTTTCGTTGTGATTCTGCTTTTCGCTATGATTGTGGCGGTAACCGCATTTGTAGTATTCGTGGAAAGGGGGCAACGCCGAATCACAGTGAACTATGCGAAGCGTCAGCAGGGGCGTAAGATGTTCGCGGCTCAGTCAAGCCATTTGCCTTTGAAATTGAATATGGCGGGCGTAATTCCACCCATATTTGCCTCAAGCATCATCCTTTTTCCGGCTACCTTGGGTGATATTGCTACCAGCAATTCAAATACTTGGCTAAATACTTTGGTTTCTACGCTACAACCTGGCCAGCCGGTGTATATTCTTTTGTATGCTTCTGCCATAATATTCTTCTGCTTTTTCTACACCGCACTGGTTTTCAATGCAAAAGAGACAGCAGACAACTTAAAGAAATCGGGCGCGTTCATCCCAGGAATCAGACCTGGTGAAAAGACAGCCCGATATATCGACGGTGTTTTGACTCGGCTCACGCTTTACGGTGCGCTGTACATCACTGTCGTTTGTCTGTTGCCAGAATTCTTGATCTTGCTCTGGAATGTACCGTTTTATTTTGGCGGAACCTCATTGCTGATCATTGTTGTTGTGGTAATGGATTTTGTAGGGCAAGCGCAAGCACACATGATGAGCCATCAGTACGAAGGCTTAATGAAGAAGCAGGGCACGAAGGGAACACCTAAGGGCGCACGCTAGCGGGCGGCCTTTTTTCTGGTATTCCTTTATTTAGAGAGGACGTATGAAAGTCAGAGCATCAGTTAAGAAGATCTGTCGCAATTGTAAGGTCGTCAAACGTAAAGGCGTTATTCGCGTCATTTGCAACACAGACGCCCGACATAAGCAGCGTCAGGGCTAGTTTAAGAAACATAGGCGGAGATAAGCATGGCACGTATTGCCGGCATTAACATTCCGGTCCAAAAACACACTTGGATCGCATTAACATCGATTTACGGTATCGGTAGAACACGCGCTCGTCAGATTTGTGACGCTGCAAATGTTGCTCGCGATGCCAAGGTTCGAAATCTCTCAGAAGTTGAGATCGAGAGCCTGCGTACTGAAGTAGGAAAATTCACCGTCGAGGGCGATTTACGTCGCGATGTCTCGATGAATATAAAGCGTCTGATGGACCTCGGTTGTTACCGTGGAATACGCCATCGTCGGGGCTTACCCCTTCGCGGTCAACGTACGAAGACTAATGCGCGCACGCGCAAAGGTCCGCGTCGTCCGCTCAAGCGTTAATAGAGATAGTTATGGCAGCTAGTAGCACCAAAAAGAAGGTTCGCCGTACCGTTACTGACGGTATTGCACACATCCATGCATCGTTCAACAACACGATTGTCATGATTACTGATCGACAGGGTAATGCACTGTCATGGGCCACTGCTGGTGGTTCTGGTTTTCGTGGATCTCGCAAGAGCACACCTTTCGCAGCTCAGGTAGCGGCGGAGCGTGCAGGTGAGGCAGCAAAGGAATACGGTCTGAAGAATATCGACGTTCACGTCAAAGGCCCCGGGCCTGGTCGTGATTCAGCAGTTCGGTCGCTGAACAATGTCGGCTTCAAGATCAGCAGCATCCTTGATGTCACGCCTATCCCTCACAACGGTTGCCGTCCGCCTAAAAAGCGCCGTGTGTGATTGGGTAATGATGAACTTGCGTAGTTTAAAGAATCGTAGTGGGAGTATGAACCGTGGCTAGATATACCGGTCCTAAGTGCAAACTAAGCCGCCGAGAAGGCACAGACTTATACCTGAAGTCAGGTATTCGTCCGCTTGAATCAAAGTGCAATCTTGAAACACCTCCTGGCATGCAAGGCGCCAAGCGTGGTCGTCCTTCAGATTACGCCATTCAGTTACGAGAAAAGCAAAAAGTACGTCGTATGTACGGTGTACTAGAGAAGCAATTCCGTAATTACTACAAAGCTGCAGCCGCTCGTAAAGGCTCCACAGGTGAAAACCTGTTGTCATTGCTAGAGCAGCGTCTGGACAATGTTGTATACCGAATGGGTTTCGGTTCAACACGTGCGGAAGCCCGTCAGCTGGTTTCTCACAAGTCAATCATGGTAGACGGAAAGATCGTCAACATTCCTTCGTACCAGATCCAGCCCAACCAGGTTGTCACTATCCGCGAAAAAGCTCGTAAGCAAGCTAGAATAGCAGATGCACTCGAATTAGCTCAGCAGCGTGGTCTGCCAGGCTGGATCGAAGTTGACGCCAAGAAATTTGAAGGCACGTTCAAGACTGTTCCTGATCGCGCTGATCTGCCAGCCGAGATTAATGAATCTCTGGTTGTGGAGCTGTACTCGAAGTAAGCATCGCTTACTTAGTGAAACACAGCTTTAGGGTGGGGTGGCACTTTGCCATCCCGCTAACATTAAAGGGTTGAATTACGTTGAATGCTATGCAAACAGAATTCTTGAAGCCACGTATCGTCGATGTTACAGCTACTAACGCTAACCACGCGAAAGTGACGCTGGAACCATTGGAGCGCGGGTTTGGCCATACGTTAGGAAACGCGTTACGCCGTATTTTATTGTCATCCATGCCTGGTGCTGCTTTTTATGAGGCAGAGATCGAGGGCGTACTCCACGAATACACCACTATGGAAGGTGTGCAAGAGGATGTATTGGATATCCTATTAAATTTGAAAGGCGTGTCAATCGTCATGCACGCTAAAGAAGAAGCCAATCTTAAGTTGGTCAAGCAAGGCCCATGTGTCGTCACAGCCGCTGACATCACGTTGGATCACGATATCGAGATCATTAACCCTGATCACATCATCTGCCATTTGACCGGCGACATGAACTTAAACATGACGCTACGTGCTCGAGTGGGGCGCGGGTATGAACCTGCTTCGCATCGGACTCTAGAAGAAGGTGAGAGTCGTCCAATCGGAACATTGCAGATCGATTCATCGTTCAGCCCTGTTCATAGAGTTGCATACAATGTGGAAAGCGCACGTGTAGAGCAGCGTACCGATTTGGACAAGCTCATCGTCGATCTTGAAACTAACGGCACAATCGATCCTGAAGAAGCTATCCGTAAGGCAGCCACTATTCTTCAAGAACAGCTGTCTGTATTCGTTGATCTCAAGGCGGAAACTGCAACTCCAGAGGAAGAGCAGGCTTCTGACATCGACCCAATCCTACTGCGACCAGTTGATGATCTGGAACTAACTGTCAGATCTGCTAACTGCCTCAAAGCAGAAAACATTTACTACATCGGTGATCTTATCCAGCGCACCGAAGTGGAATTGCTGAAAACGCCTAACTTGGGCAAGAAGTCTTTAACAGAAATTAAGGATGTTCTAGCTCAGCAGGCATTGTCACTAGGTATGCGCCTGGAAAACTGGCCACCACCCGAGTTGCAGAAGCAACGCGAGATGGCCAAGTAGTTTATAAAGAGAAGAGAACATGAGACATCGTAAGAGCGGGCGCCAGCTCAACCGTAATTCCAGCCACCGTAAAGCTATGTTCCGAAACATGGCGGCATCGTTGGTAGAGCATGAATCTATAAAGACGACTGTTCCAAAAGCGAAAGAGTTGCGTCGTGTAATCGAACCCATGGTTACCAGTGCTAAGCAAGACAACGTTGCTAAGCGCCGTCAAGCTTTTGATCGGTTGCGTGATAAGGCAGCGGTTGGAAAACTGTTTACTGACATTGCACCAAGGTTTGCAAATCGCCCAGGCGGGTACACGCGTATTTTGAAATGCGGAATGCGCCCTGGTGATAACGCACCTATGGCAATCATCGAGTTTGTTGAACGCGGTGAATAAGCAGTAAGATTAAACGGCATGAAACATCTTTTCGTTTTATGTCTTTTGAAAAGGCCCGAAGCTTAACCAGCTCGGGCCTTTTTTCGTTTTTGTATTTGCGTTTATAGTTATGAATGAGTTAGCAACCAGCTTTGGTGCTTTAATCCATTTGCTTCGATACGCAAAAGGTTATCGACGCCGTATTGTTCTAGCGAGTATCTGTTCTGCTCTAAATACGTTTTTCGACGTGATGCCGGAGATTCTCATTGGTGTGGCTATCGATGTGGTGGTGAACAGGGAGGCCAGCTTCCTAGCAAGTTTTGGTTTTGAAACGCCCCAGTCACAAATACTAATGCTCGGCGTATTAACGTTTTTGATTTGGGCTGGCGAATCGCTGTTTGAATATCTCTACCTTATACTTTGGCGGAATTTAGCTCAGGACTTACAAGCTGATTTACGTCAAGACGCTTATGATCAGGTTCAGCGTCAAGACATGAATTTCTTTGAGTCACGTAGTAGCGGTGAATTGACCGCCATTCTCAACGATGACGTAAACCAGCTAGAGCGCTTCCTCGATGGTGGAGCCAATGATTGCTTACAAGTGTTTGTTAGTGTGGTGCTTGTTGGAGCTGTTTTCTTCATTATTTCGCCCACGATCGCCATGTTGGCGATTACGCCTATACCGGTCATCGTGTGGGGTGCGTTTTTCTTTATGCGTAAAGCCACGCCGTTGTACGCCGATGTCAGAACTAAAGTGGCAGAGTTATCCAGTAGATTGGGTAATAACATTGGCGGAATCTCTACCATTAAATCGTTTACGGCAGAAGATAGAGAAAGCTTGCGTTTGCGACAAGCCAGCGACAACTATGTAGCAGCCAATCGCAAAGCCATCAAAGTCAGTTCAGCGTTCGTTCCGCTCATTCGAATGGCCATATTGGCAGGCTTTATGGCGACCTTCATTTTAGGTGGGCTTAAGGCATTGGATGGTAGCCTTAACGTTGGGGCCTATGGCATGTTGGTGTTTTTAACGCAAAGGTTACTGTGGCCCTTAACACGCTTGGCTCAGACGGTCGATCTATACGAGAGGGCAATGGCCAGTACACGCCGCATACTCTCGCTGATCGACACTCAAACAGATGTTCGAGATACGGGTTCGCGTGAGTTAGGTGAGGATAGCTCTGGTTCGGTCAGGTTTAACGATGTCAGTTTTTCTTACGCGGGATCAAATGCTGGAATAAATAATGTCAGCTTTAATATCGATGCAGGTACTACAACTGCATTGGTTGGCACAACGGGGTCGGGTAAATCAACGATAATTAAGTTGTTGCTCAGATTCTATCCTGTTGAGATGGGGAAAGTTTTTATAGACGGTATCCCCATTAACGAACTCAGTCTGCACTCGTTAAGACAATCTATTGGCCTTGTTAGTCAAGATGTATTCTTGTTCGAGGGTAGCGTTTGGGACAATATCGCTTACGGGAACCCAACTGCAAACACTGATGCTGTTATAGAGGCAGCAACGGCTGCTGAGGCTTTAGCGTTTATTGAAGATCTCCCGGCTGGTTTTGATACCTTGGTGGGCGAGAGAGGGATAAAACTATCGGGTGGTCAGAGACAGCGGTTATCTCTTGCACGTGCAATTCTAAAAAACCCAACCATCTTAATACTCGACGAAGCAACAAGTGCTGTGGACAACGAAACAGAAGCAGCTATTCAGCGATCCTTATCTGTAATTTCGCAGGACCGTACAGTTTTGGTGGTGGCTCACCGCTTGAGCACGATCGTGTTAGCTGATCAAATAGTCGTGTTGGAGCAGGGGCGTATTGTTGAGAAAGGTACCCATAAGGAATTAATCCAAGAAGACGGCCCCTACGCATCACAATGGGCTGTGCAGACCGGGTCGCGATAGACGGGTCGCATAACCGCAATTAGTTAATCAATGAACAGTAAGAGCAGCACGCAAAGCCTAAAAAATGGACGCCTAACTATGACAAGCGAAACAGCAACGAGTAGCGACAAGTTCGTAGTTATCGGCGCAGGTTCCTGGGGAACTGCATTAGCGATTCAGCTGTCTCGAGCGGGCAATACAGTGACTTTATGGGGCAGAGATGCCACGCATTGCGCTGATATGAAGGTTGCCAGAAGCAATAGCAAGTACTTGCCGGGAAGTGTTTTTCCGGACAATCTATCGATTGTTGGGGATCTTCGTAAAGCCCTCGACGATGCCAAGTACGTTTTAATTTCAGTACCCAGTCATGCGTTTAGGGATGTGCTGCTTCAGCTTCAATCGTTGTTGGGTTCGCGTATAGCTTCGGTCAAACTATGTTGGGCAACAAAAGGATTTGAGCTTTCAAGTGGAGCGTTGCCGCATCAAGTGGTGCAAAAGGTCTTACCACAGTGTCATGACTACGCAGTTGTATCAGGGCCAACGTTTGCTCTGGAGGTTGGTGCCGGCCTACCAACCGCGATCACAGTGGCAGGCGCAAATGAAGCTTGGTCAGTAGAGCTGGCAAATTTACTCAGAACGAAAACGTTTATTGCTTATACGTCGCAAGATATTGTGGGTGTTGAGATCGGTGGTGCCGTCAAAAACGCGTTGGCTATAGGAGCTGGTTTATCTGATGGTTTGGGTTTTGGGGCTAACGCCCGAATTGCACTTATCAATCGTGGATTACGTGAGTTATCCCGATTAGGTGTGGCAATGGGAGCCAGTGCGGAAACCTTCGTTGGTTTGGCCGGTATGGGAGACCTGGTATTAACCTGTACCGACAACCAATCCAGAAACCGACGTATGGGCTTGGCATTGGCTGGTGGTAAAACTATCGATGAAGCGGCTGAAGAGATTGGTCAGGTGGTGGAAGGTATCGGCGCAGCCACAGCGGTGTACGAGCAGGCTCAACGATTAGAAGTGCGTATGCCAATCATCGAGCAGATTTATCGTGTCGTTGTGGATGGGGTTGACCCGCGAGATGCTGTTGAAGCACTACTAAACCGTGAGTTAAATGCAGCTGGCGCCGAACACGGTTAGCACGATCTAGCCGACTTAGCAGTCGGCTAGTGCTTTGAGTAAGTTAGCTTTCGGTTCAATGTTGTCCGGTAAATCGGCGGACGCAATAGGCTCACCCATTGATAGGTGCAGTGGGATTACACCTGCCCAGTGATTGAGCGCAATATCTTCATCGTCGTCAACCGGGTCACCAGTACGTATCTTGGCTGATGCTTCGTTCAAAGGAATACGGATAAGCGCCGTGGCTTTTATTTCTTTGGGCAGCATGGGTCTGAAGTCATCAGCGGTGCCAGGTATAAGGTGTTCTGTAAACCGATCGAGCAGTGAAATCTTTGACTCACCGTCTACAAGCTCTCCGCAACCGAAAACCACAGCACTTCTGTAATTCATTGAACAATGAAAAGCCGAACGGGCTTTGACTAATCCATCTACTAAGCACACTGAAACGCAAACGCGTTCACCTGCCGTCAGAGCCATAAAGAGTCTACTGCTTCTGCTGCCGTGTAAATACAAATGGTCGTCGAGTCTTGCGATGGCAGTAGGAATTGACTGTGGCCAACCATCGTGCACAAATGACACATGGCCAATATTGGCTGCATCCAGAACCGCGTAAAGCGATGTTTTATCGTAAGCAGCCCGGTTGGCAGATTGTCTAACGCGGCGTTTGTCGCCCTTAGGGGGGATGTCCGAATTGTGTTTATCCATTGTCTTTACCTTGCGAGTGGGTATGAACTGGTGATGAGTATTTCTTTTATTTGGTCCCTTGAATAGGCATGAAAATAGGTATTTAATAGAACCAAAAATAATGAGCTGATTTACTCGAATCATGAGTGTGGAAATAGATGTTCTGTCCAGCCCGGAGTGGGTAAGTAGGCTTTCCCCAAAGTCGCCACACGAACTCCCTAAAGTTCGCCAGCTTTACCTCGCTCTTTATGAAGCAATTACCCAAGGGGAATTGATAGACGGTCAACAGCTTCCCTCAAGTCGGCATCTATCTGCCTTACTAGGCGTTGGCCGAAATACGATCATTGCGGTGTATGCGCAACTTCAAGATGAGCAGCTAATAAACACGAATGGACGGCGAGGTACCCGTGTCACGTGTGACTTGGCTAAGGAGTCGCCAAATATCGATCTAATAGATCCTGATGAATCTACGTTTCTATCCGAGCGAAGCAGCACTATGAAAGGAGTATCTCGAAGCGATACTGTGTTAGCGCCGGGTGTTCCAGATACCGAACTATTCCCAGTCGATGCTTGGAGGAGGGCAATGAGTTGTGCGGCGAAGCTTCCCACAGATGACTTAGGTTATCGTGAAAGTGCGTTACCTCAGCTGCAGCATGCTATCGCGCGGTATCTGGCGATTTATCGATCTTTGGTGGTGGATCCTGAGCAAGTTATCGTCACCAGCAGTACACGGCAAAGTCTGGCACTTGCGGCGATGATGTATGCAAACAACGGAGATGTCGCGTGGATGGAAAGTCCAGGTTATCCCGGAGCCGTCGACGCCTTTCGCATGATGGGACTAAATCTATGCGCAATGACTATTGATTCACAAGGTGCTAATCCAGAGCTTTCAGCTATTAAAAAACATCCCTCTATCATCTATTTAACGCCGTGTTTTCAGTATCCCTCAGGTGTACCTTTATCAGCGGAACGGCGTAAAGAACTGCTGATCTATGCCAGGTCTCACGGTGCAGTTATTTTTGAAGATGATTACGACAGTGAGTTTCGCGATGCATCCCAAGCCCGTCCTGCACTAGCGTCGTCAAGTGCGAAAACCGGAGCTGTTGTGTTACATGCGGGTACGTTTTCAAAATTAATATTTCCCGCTGCTCGCATAGCCTGGTTAGTGGTGCCTAAGTCGCATGTCAATCGTAGCAATCACTGTTTAAAGGCTCTGGGTGGAGGTAGCAACGCCATTGCACAAGCCACCGTTGCTGAAGTGCTGTCAAACGGCACATTAGCGAAGCATTTACAACGTGCACGAATGGTTTATACCCAAAGACGACAGGCGCTATTAACTGAATTGCGAAAAGTGTCGTTCATTTATCCACCGGAAGATACAGGTGGGAGTTTGAGCCTGGTTGTTCGATTTAGAAAGGCGTTTTCGGCTAAATTGCTTTTACCGAAATTACAGGAGCACAAGTTAGGTGTGCAGTTCGTTGATGAGTTAACGTGGGATCAACCAGCGACCGATAAAGTCCATGGCTTGGTATTAGGACTAGGTAACGTTAGTACTTTAGATATGCCTAAAACGGTGCATGTATTGAACACAGTATTGCAGCAGGCGAGAGGTTCTAACTAAGGCGTTTACTTGGCCACGCGTTGTTCTCTGACGAAAACGTATAGTCCACTCAATACAATGATGGAAATTCCCAACCATGACAAAGTATCTGGCCAGTCGCTAAAAATAATCCAGCCGAGTAGAGTGGCGGCAATGATTTCTACATAACCAAATGGCGCTAATACTGAAGTGGGTGCTCGATTGACCGCGATGACCACTAGCAGGTGCCCTACGGCGGCGATCAGGCCTATACAAGCTAAGTAAGCCCATTCGATAGTTGTTGGCAGTTGAGCACCCCATGCTGAATTGTTCGCCAGCGTGCCCGGTATAAGTCCTACTGACACCGCAATAGTTGCTCCAACACCACTGGCAAATTGCATGGTCATTGGATTATCGATGTTTGCGACTGAGCGGGTGACAACCAGATAAACGGAGAAGAAGAATGCCGCTCCGATAGGGAGTGTGGCTGCAAGCGTAAAAGATTCGCTGCCCGGTTTTATAATAAGCAGTGCGCCAATAAAGCCTGCAATAACCGCTAGTCTGCGATGCCAGCCGATCGTTTCCCCTAAAAAAAAGGCTGACAATAGCGTCAATAGCATCGGTTGAACAAAGAAAATAGCAATGGCATCGGCAAGAGGTAGATAGACAAGCGAGAAAAAGAAAAATGTCGTTGCTATGGCCAGCAAGATTCCTCGGACACCATGCACTAGCGGACGTTTTGGCTTCAGTGTGGCAGATCCGTATAACGCAACAATGGCGATGCCCATTATCAATGCCTGAAACGCGAACCTACCCCATGTCACTTGGAGAGGGGACAAGGTATCACCCAGAATTTTAGCAACGGCATCCATGACGGGCACGATCATGGTGCCCGATACCATGAACAGAATTCCCCACGTGATCGATTGGGTGCTTTTTTCCAAACGTAGCAGCAAAGGTGCAGCGGTTTCTCTCATAGTGGTTAGAAGAGGCGCCTTGTGTGAATGTGATTTATCACGTGCGAGTCATGCCAGAAGCCGTTTCAAGTAATGACCGGTATGAGAGCCCTTGCTCTTTACGATATCTTCGGGCGTGCCGGAAGCGACAAGCGTTCCTCCACCTTCACCTCCTTCTGGTCCCATGTCGATGAGCCAATCAGCGGTTTTAATCACGTCCAGATTGTGCTCTATGATGATCACTGTGTTGCCAGCATCTCTAAGACGTTGCAGAACGCTCAATAGTGCTTTGACGTCCTCGAAATGTAGTCCGGTCGTTGGTTCATCGAGTATATACAGCGTATTTCCGGTATCTCGTTTGGAGAGTTCACGGGCGAGTTTAATCCGCTGCGCTTCACCGCCGGAGAGAGTCGTCGCGTTTTGTCCCAGGGTAATGTACGACAACCCGACATCCATCATGGTTTGTAGTTTTCGTTGGAGTACGGGCACGGCGCTAAAAAAATCATTGGCCTGCTCTACAGTCATAGACAAAACCTGATGAATATTTTGCCCCTTGTATCGAATGTCCAATGTCTCCCGCCCATAGCGTTGTCCTTGACAGACATCGCATGGAACATAGACATCCGGTAGAAAATGCATCTCTACTTTTATCAGGCCATCGCCCTGGCAGGCTTCGCACCGTCCACCCTTTACATTGAAGCTAAAACGGCCGGGTTGATAACCTCTAGAACGCGCCTCATGGGTGCCTGCAAACAAATCTCTAATGGGAGAAAATAATCCAGAGTAAGTTGCAGGGTTGCTTCTCGGTGTTCTGCCAATGGCGCTTTGATCTATGGCAACGATCTTGTCGAACACTTTTAATCCCGCTATGGATTTTAATGGCGCAGGTGTATGGCGCGCATGATTGATAACGTTGGCGGCGTGTTTATACAGCGTGTCATTAACAAGCGTTGATTTTCCGGACCCAGAGACTCCTGTGACAACCGTGCATAATCCTACGGGGATTTTTACATCTACCGATTTTAAATTATTGCCTCGTGCGCCTCTTAAACTGATGAACTGCTTGCCAACGGGTTTACGCTTGGGTATATCGATTTTCCGTTTACCGCTTAGGTACTGCCCGGTTATCGATGATTTACTTTTTATAATTTGTGCAGGTGTACCGGAGGCCACGATACTACCGCCGTGAACTCCGGCACCTGGGCCTATATCGAGTACGTGATCTGCAGAACGTATGGCATCTTCATCGTGCTCGACCACGATCACGGTGTTTCCTAAATCTCGAAGGTAAGTCAGGGTTGATAACAGTTTATCGTTGTCTCTCTGATGTAAACCTATTGAGGGTTCATCCAGTACATACAATACGCCTTGCAAGCCTGCGCCTATTTGACTGGCGAGTCGTATTCTTTGCGCCTCTCCACCCGATAGTGTGTGCGCACCTCTGTCTAAAGATAGGTATTGCAAACCAACGTTCACTAAAAAAGAGAGTCTCTGAAGTATTTCCGAATTGATTTTTTCAGCAACCTCTTTGCGTTGTCCTTTAAGCTTTAAGTCACTTATCAGCTTATGTGAATCACCGATAGATAAGCTGACAATGGAAGTAAGGTTCTGACCATTAATGAGTACATGACGTGCCGCTTCGTTGAGCCTTGCTCCTTGGCATTCTGGGCAGGTATGAGACGACATGAGCTTACTGAGTTCTTCTCGCACCGCATTAGACTCAGTGTCTTTATATCGTCTGTTAAAGTTCGGAATGATGCCTTCAAATGTACGCACTGATTCGCGAGTTGCTTTGCCTTTTTCACTTTGATAGGTAAATGTAATTTGTTCCTCGCCCGAGCCGTAGAGAAGGATATTTTGGATCTCTTCCCCAAGCTCATCGTAAACAGTATCCACCTTGAATTTATAGTGTTTGGCTAAAGACTGAATCATCTGGTGGTAGTAAGGATTAGATTTGTCCCAGCCTTTGATTGCGCCGCCTGCCAGGCTGACCGTTGGATTAACAACAATCATTTTCGGATCGAAGAACTGGCTTAGTCCAAGTCCGTCGCAACTCTGGCACGCACCATGAGGGCTGTTGAATGAGAATGCCCTTGGCTCTAACTCCGGCATCGAATACCCACACTGACTGCAGGCAAAGCGCGTGGAGAAAATGCTATCGTCGCTCTCACCGTCAAGCGCGGTAATGATCGCAGTCCCTTCACCCAACTGAGTCGCTGTTTCGAAAGACTCGCTGAGGCGAAGCCTTAGATCATCCCTAACCTTGAAACGGTCGACGACGACTTCCACGGTGTGTTTCTTTTTCGCAGGCAAGGTTATTTCGCCTTCGAGTTCTGTAATGACGCCGTCGATTCGGGCTCTCAGATAGCCCTGCGCTCTCAGGCGTTCAAGTAACGTTGCGTGATCACCTTTTCGATCGCGTACCACTGGTGCAAGCAAAGCAAGTGCGGTCCCTTTTTTCATGCTCAATACCAAGTCAACCATCTGACTGACCGTTTGGGCTTCCAGGACTTCACCGTGTCTGGGGCAGGTAGGTGTTCCTGCGCGGGCGAACAGAAGTCTCAGATAGTCATAAACTTCTGTAATAGTGCCCACGGTAGATCGTGGGTTGTGTGATGTAGATTTTTGCTCAATCGATATGGCGGGGGACAGCCCGTCGATCATGTCGACATCCGGCTTGTCCATCACGGACAAGAATTGACGGGCGTAGGCAGACAGAGATTCGACATAGCGTCTTTGTCCTTCGGCAAACAGAGTATCGAAGGCCAATGACGACTTTCCGCTTCCAGAGAGTCCGGTAATTACGATCAGAGAGTCCCGAGGCAAATCGGCGTCAATGTTCTTCAGATTGTGAGTTCGGGCACCTTTTATTCGGATGGTATCCATCGTATGAAATTCGTCGCTGGTTGATGCAAAGACTGCCCGATCTGCTCGGGTGGCTGCTACTATACTCCGCTTGAAAAGAGTCAATCCGAAGGTTTATGGACCCGATCAATAGTACTGCCTCCACGGCACTGCTTGCAGGAGAAAAGCGAGCCGCCTGGTCGTTGTCCTTAATCTATATGGTACGGATGCTAGGGCTGTTCATCATCCTTCCGGTATTCAGTTTGTTCGGGGAGCACTACAGCCACAGCACGCCATTCCTGATTGGTTTTGCCATAGGTGTGTACGGGCTTCTCCAGGCTTCGCTACAAATTCCATTCGGTATGTTGAGCGACCGGATTGGCCGCAAGCGCGTCATTACGATCGGGCTGGTGCTAATGGCGGCAGGCAGTGTGCTGGCGGCCATGTCAGATTCAATTTATGGGGTGATTTTGGGTCGGGCACTGCAGGGTACTGGGGCGATAGCTGCCGCTTTGATGGCATTAGCCGCAGACCTGACACGTGATGAGCAACGCACCAAGGTCATGGCAAGCTTGGGCGCGAGTATCGGATTTGCCTTCATATTGTCGTTAATAGTGGGCCCGTTCCTCATTGGTTGGTTCTCTATCGATGGTTTGTTCTGGATAACCGCCGGTTCGGCAGTGTTGGGCATTGTGATTTTGCATACTGTGGTGCCTGAGCCCGGGCAGTGTCAGTACAGCGCTGATACCGGCGCCAACCTTCCCACCATGAAAAAGCTGTTTTCAAACAGACAACTACAACGACTTAATGTCAGCATTTTTATGCTTCATCTGTTGATAACGGCTGTGTTTTTCGTTGTGCCATTGCAACTTCGAGATGCGGGGATCAGCGATGAACGTCACTGGCTGGTTTATTTGCCGGCGGTGATTTTGTCCATCGGCGTCATGGTGCCCCTGATTATTTGGGGTGAGCGGAAAGCGCTACGTTCTGTACTGCTCTTATGTGTGGGTGGATTAGTGATCACCCAAATGCTCTTCGCCGGGCCGTCTGTCATGGGATTCGGCCAGAATTTCATATTGATATTTCTGGCCATTACCTGCTTTTTTAGTTTTATGAATACGCTGGAGGCCTTGCTACCTTCTTTGGTATCTCGCATTGCTCCGGCAGCCGCAAAGGGCAGCGCAATGGGCATCTACAGTAGTAGCCAGTTTTTCGGAGCTTTCGTGGGAGGCGCCGGGGCAGGTTGGCTTTACGGGGCAGTGGGGCCTAGCGGAGTTTTTGCGGCTATGGGTGTATGCTGCGTTATCTGGTGGCTGGTG
>JBGCGD010000070.1:0-52961 GCA_045110515.1 Granulosicoccus sp.
GGCGACTGATATTACATTTGTGTCAATGGCCAAAGGGTTTGTTTATCTGGTTGCGATTGTGGATTGGTACTCGAGAAAGGTTTTGTCTGGGCGCGTATCGACTACGATGGACACTAGCTTCTGCATTGAAGCACTCGAAGAAGCAATCGAACGTTATGGATGTCCTTAGATATTCAATACAGACCAAGGCAGTCAGTTCAACAGTGACGAATTTACGCAAGTAATCAAAAACAATGACATCAGGATCAGCATGGACGGCAAAGGCCGTTGGGTAGACAACGTATTCGTCGAGTGGCTATGGCGCAGCGTCAAGTATGAAGAGGTTTACTTAAAAGCTTATGATAAGGTGGCTTATGCGAAGCGATCGCTGGGTAACAATTTTACGTATTTACAATACCGAAAGACGACACCAATCGCTAGGCAAACAGACGCCCGATACTCTTTACAATCAACTTGCAGACAGGATAGCTACATAACCAAGGGAAGCGCTCAAACAGCTGTCCAGTTTTTTGGGGTCCACTACTGCTGCTAGAACTTGCAAAAGCAGTCAAACAACTGGTTGACGACAAAGCGCGCTATACCGATTGGAGTCAACGTGACGACATCAAGGCGGAGTTAAAAGTTGATCTGATACTGCTGCTTGGTGAACATGGTTATCCGCCAGTTGATCGGGATGAGGTTTATAAGGAGATTTTTGAGCAGGCTGAAACCTTGAAGAAGCTTAGAAGTCCTTCTAGCTCGTGAGAGTAGGACGCTCGCTAGGGTGTGTGCAGAGCATTTTTTTAATTACTCCGCGGAGTAATTTCTGCTTACATTGCTGCCAAGGTGTCGCTTAAAATATTTCCGTGTCAAAAGGATGTGTTTAGATTGAGAACAAGCCCGATACAGTGAGTCAATTAAATTTAGGGGGGGCAACCGGTCATCGCAAATTTTCAAACCTAATAATCCACTTAGAGGCAATCAACAATGCCAGTAGGAAAGATGCTCCACTGATATTTACAAAGCAGGCTATCTAAAGGTCAGCTTAACAGAGGGGTCATCAGGTGTTAGTATGAAGACATGCTTTTTGTCTTCCTTTTTTCGTCTAGCGGTGATCTTTAAAGACTGATTTTTTTGCTGGTATTGAAAACCCCAACATGAAAGCTTAAGTCTCCTTCGCTGTTATCTAACGCGAACCGCCCCATGGTAATTATTTGGTCAGCAGGCTCTTTGGGAGCATTGTGGGGTGTTACCGGAGAGATGATCAGGCCATTTAGAGGAAGCTTATTTTCTTTGTCACGGAGGCTGACATTCTTGGAAATGATATCGATGATGCTGGTCCGATGATTGGAAAACTCGTTAACAAGTCGATACATGCATGGGTGTTTCGCTTGTTCGATAAATGTTTGTCTGGTTCGATATTGGGAGGCGTAATTTTTCAGCTGCAGGCTTTAAGGACAACCGGATCGTTCGGATCTGACTTGCCATGGTTAGTATCTAAATCAAACGAGGCTTGTGCTCTTTTGTTTTCTTCTAACACCCGGTTTGCTGCCTCATCGATTGCAGACTCAAGTTCTGTAGCGCTGCTTTTTGGACCAACAGCCTCAATAGCCCGTTTTAGCTCAGCAGAGACGGGGTCGGCAATAGCGACGTGTATGTCTTCATGGCGTCTTAAACTGCTATACATGGCATCCCAGCTTTGTTGCTGGCATGCTGAAGCGTATGAATAATCCGTCCATTGCGGCATGGTGATTTCAACCGTGCGCGTAACACTAACCTCGCCAAGCTCATAGCGGCCATCCACGTGGTAGTACTTATAATTATATTTCCAGCGGTTTCTTGTATGTGCCCAGAAACCTTGCGGGCTACTTGATCGCATTGACTCTATAAGTTCGTCCGCGCTTCGCCCAGTAACGTTGTACGTGTTTATGGTTTGAGCATAGCCCGCTGAAACTAACACCAAGACAAGCATCGAGACGATTGCTATCGCTTTCATCTAGTGTATTTTCTTTAAATTAGGTTAAGCACCTAGTGTACTTAACAGTGTGCTATGTCATCACAATTGTATTGCGATATCTGAAAAGTGCAATATAAAGCATATTTATAAACTCTGAGATCCGATTGTCAGTTAGAATTAGCGGGTTCTAAAGGTGTGTCGAAACGAAACGCTTTGTGTAATTAGTCATTACCTAATTGATACAGGCTTTTACGTGCCATATTCTTCATTTGGAATTAGCACCATCGTCAAAACGGATTGTGCGATACATCTTGTCAATATTCGTGGAGTGATTTTATTAATGTTCAAAACTAAAAAGTTAAGTTCTCTGGCGATTGCCGTGGCTTTGTACACTTTGTCAGCGCCAGCCGTGTACTCCCAAGAAGTGACTTTAAAACTTCATCAATTCTTACCCGCACAAGCGAATGTGCCAAAGCTCATATTAGATGTGTGGGCCGATGCCGTTGAGAAGGATTCTGATGGTGAAATTAAAATCGACCGTTTCCCAGCGATGCAGTTGGGTGGGCGTCCACCGGAATTGCTGGATCAGGCAATAGACGGTGTCGCTGATATTGTCTGGACAGTGGTGGGATATACGCCGGGTCGGTTCCCAACTACAGAAGTCTTTGAGCTACCGTTCATGGTGGAAGATGCAAGAGCTGCCTCTTGTGCCTACTGGACCATGTTTGAAGAACACATGCAAGATGATGAATTTAAGGATGTAAAAATATTAGGTACGTGGGTACACGGTCCGGGTGTGTTCCATACAGCTGATCCTGTTGAAGCACCTGCTGATTTACAAGGCATGAAGATACGAGGTGGGTCCAGACTGGTAAATGAGCTTCTTGAATTATCAGGCGCGACACCGGTAGGGATGCCTGTTCCAGCTGTTCCTGAAGGATTATCCAAAGGCGTTATTGATGGCACCACAATTCCTTGGGAGGTGACAACCGCGTTAAAAATTCCTGAGCTGGTGGAGAACCACACGGAGTTCGAAGGCCCGTCACTCTATACTCTGACTTTTGTGCTCGCCATGAACAAAGATAAGTACGAGAGTCTGAGCTCCGAGCAGAAGAGGGCGATGGATAAGAATTCTGGTTTGGGATTCTCAGTCTTTGCGGGAGGAACACAAGCTGATGCGGATGGTCCTGCTAGAGACATTGCCATTGAGAACGGTAACAATATCGTCACGGTTTCAGATACATCCGATTGGTCGTCACTGGTGGAACCTATTTATGGCACTTGGGTGGCTGATATGAACGAGAAGGGTATCGATGGTCAGGCAAGAATCGACGAGGCTCGCTCACTGATGGCGGGTGACTGTGAAGGCATAAGCTACGAAATGTAATCTTGCTTCACCGCAAAAAATCACATCTAGTCTGTCATTGTGTACAAGTATGTTGATAAGTTAGCCCGAGGGTGTGCTCTTCTTGGTGGGAGCGCACTCCTTGTACTTATCTTGATGGTTTGTGTATCAATCATTGGCCGAAGTTTAAATGGTGTGTTGCATTTAGATTCGGTTCAGTCAGCATTACCGGCTACGGCAGCATGGCTGCTCAATGTCGGAATTGGCCCCGTCAACGGCGACTATGAATTAGTAGAAGCCGGCATGGCTTTTACCGTGTTTGCCTTTTTGCCTATCTGCCAACTGCACGTAGCTCATGCCTCTGTCAATATCCTCAATGCGGTGTTGTCCTCTCGTGTGAAAAGAGTTCTAGCCTTTGTTACCGATGTCGTTTTTGCGTTGGTGTTAGTAATTATTGCCTGGAAGTTGTTCGAAGGTATGGAGAGTAAACGAAGCTCGCAGCAAGTTACATTTTTATTACAGTACCCGTTGTGGTGGGCTTATGCCTGCAGCCTGTTGGGCGCAACAGCCGCAGCGCTCATAGGTGTGTATATGGCGGTAATGCGATTCCTAGAGCTTGCGTTCAGGCGTGATCTCTTGCCGGTGGGAACAGGGTCAAGTCATTGAGTAATACGCTTATCGGTGTGTTGTCTTTCCCTGCGTTGCTCACGCTCATTTTTTTAAGGGTGCCCATCGGGCTGGCAATGTTTCTCGCAGGATTTGTGGGGTTAGTGCTTGTGACAGGTGACATCGCCTTGCCACTTGCTCGTTTGAAAAACGAAACTTTTACAACCTTCTCCAGCTACTCCTTATCAATCGTGCCGATGTTTTTGCTGATGGGGCACTTTGCAACGCTGGGTGGGATGAGCCAGTCGTTGTTCAAGGCTGCAGAAGGATGGCTGGGTCATCGCAAAGGAGGCGTAGCGATGGCAGCAGTGGGAGCATGCGCAGGATTTGGTGCTATCTGTGGCTCATCACTGGCCACCGCGGCAACTATGAGCAGAGTTGCATTACCTGAATTACGCCGATATGGATACGCGGGAGGATTCTCCACGGCAACTTTAGCAGCTGGTGGTACCTTGGGTATTCTCATTCCTCCTTCGGTTGTGTTGGTTATCTATGCCATCTTAACCGAACAGAATATTGCCAAACTATTCCTCGCCGCTTTCATACCAGGAATTCTGGCGGCTATTGGTTACATGATCACCATTTCAATATACGTCCGAATCAATCCTGATTCGGCTGGCATAAAAGAACGGGTGCCGTACAAACAGCGCTTTAAATCCCTACTGAGTGTGACACACGCGGTGGTTGTTTTTGTACTTGTAGTGGGTGGTATTTACTTGGGGTGGTTTACACCGACCGAGGGTGCAGCGGTGGGTGCCTTGGGAACTGCACTGATTGCCTGGTTGGGTGGTGGACTCAATCGTAGCTCACTGGCGGAAAGCTTTTATGTGACAGGCCGTGCTACGGCTATGATATTTTTTATCGTACTGGGTGCTGCTTTTTATAATGGTTTTTTAGCGCTTACACAGCTGCCTCAAGATGTAGCACTTTGGGTCACCGACAACGGTTTCAATCCCTGGGTCGTGTTGGTGATGATTCTTATTTTTTATTTATTGCTTGGCTGTGTTATGGATAGCTTGTCCATGATTCTTCTAACCATTCCCATTTTTTGGCCTGTGATTCAAGGGTTGGATTTTGGGTTGGTCACTATGGTGGAACTTCAAACAGCAAAATTGGAACAGCTTATTGCCAGTGGCAAAGACTTACCGGCAGCGTTAGTTAGCCAGGCTCAGAGTATGCTTGCGAGCGGGCAAGAACTAACGCGAGATATCACTAAGGAACTTGGCCTGAGAGGAGTCACCAAGGGTGCGCTTAACCGTGTAAACGTTGAACATACTGCCATTTGGTTTGGCATCCTTGTATTGATCGTTGTAGAAGTCGGATTGATAACACCACCGGTAGGCATGAACTTGTTTGTTATCAACGCCATTGATAAAAAAACGCCGATTGTTCAAACCTATAAGGCGGTGTTGTATTTTGTGGCGTCCGACGTAATCCGAGTGTGTCTGTTGCTGGCATTTCCGGTAATTACTCTGGCTTTGTTGCCTTGGTAACTGCGTAACAGGCCGTATTTTCGTATTGCAAACCACGAAACCAACAGTTTCGCTGTCTCTAATTATGTTGAGGACTGTTTGACGCGCCGTTGGCTTCTCGCACGCCAAAATAATGAAAATAAAATAATCATGATGCTCATGGTGATAATGGGTTTCGATCCGAAGATCATAAACGGCGTATCACCTGATCGCATAGATACTGTCCCGTAGAGTGAGCCCTCTTTCATTACCAATTGGTTTTTAACATTCCCATAAGGGTCAATAATGGCGGAGATTCCAGCATTAGCCGCACGAACAACTGAACGACGCGTTTCAACGGCTCTCATCTGGCCAGCTTGAAAAATATGATACGCACCTAAGTTTTTATAGCTGATGCCATCATCATTGCTTACGTTAACAACCAAGCCGGTGTGTTTTGCTTGGCTTGCCCAAAAATCTGGGAAAACAATCTCAAAACAGATAGTGCCGCCTATGTCATTTTCCCGTACCTTAAAAGGTTTTTGTGGGCGTGTCGCTGGCACGGTTGCTAGACCCGAGTCCAGTATGGGAAGAAGCTCAACAAGCCACTTCGGAAAAGAGGTGTGCTCATAGATAGGCACCAACTTCCGCTTATGGTAGTAATCTACATCTTCGGCGAATTGGATAATGCTAGTGCGATAGCTACGGTCTCTGTCTTCGTTAACTTGATATGTGGCGGCGCCAGACATTACAGTTACGTCTAGTTCTCTAATTCGATCACCTAACAACATCACTGGTTCGCCATCTTCCAAATACGATTTTGACAGTGCGTTTTCTGGCCACAGAACCAAATCAGGCTTTGTTTTTCTACTATCTTGCTCAGTTAAATACCGCTTTATCAGTTTATCTGCGTTTATGTCTGTTTCTGATTTGCGTTTTTGATTGTCTATTTTATCTCCATTTTCATTCTCCAGTTGCCCCTCCTTTGTATTGTGAGTTTGCATGAGCATCACAGATAAAGCGTTTGAATCGAGCTTCTTTGTCCATTCAATTTTCTGCAATGCATAACCAGTCATGAACACGGCCATAATACAGATGGAATTAACTAAGAGAATTTTTTTACTTGGGGTGTTGGTGAATGCTTCTCGTGTTTGAGAAATCTTTATTGACTCTAAAAAAATCGAATATAGACAGTAAGCGATAAGCGCGACAAACCAGCTCACACCGAATACACCTAATAAGGGTGCGAATCCAGCAAGTGGGGTTTCAACAAAGGCAGTTCCAACAAAGTACCAAGGAAAACCCAAAAAGGGCATGGTTCGTATCAATTCTGCCAGTGCCCAAGCGGATGCAAATGTAATGGCCTTGAGTGGTAGCTTTGCAGCGATCCACAGCAATAACCCTAAAGGAACAAAGTACAAAATTGTTATAGACGTCAGTGAAATAACGGACACAACAACTGCCTTAACGATGCTGAAATCATAGGTGAAATGGTAGATGCCGAAAATCCACCAGGTTCCGGCAAAGATAACCCCTAGTCCAAATAAAAAGGAGTGCAGGGCATAGTGGGTAATTCTGTTGCTTGAAGGGTGCCCATATCGTAGGACCCACAAAAAAAGGAATAGAGAGACAAAAGACAGGTACCACATATGAAAAGGCGCAAAACTCAATACGAGCAATGCGCCAGCAATCGGCGAGCGAAAGATACTTTGGCTTAAAAATTTTGACAAAATAGTAAGAGAAATTTTCGTTTTAATAGTTCGTGTCGAGTCTGCCCGACCGCCTTTGCTGGCAGGGAGGGGCTGCGGGTACATCAGTCACCGACCAGCCGGTGCGAATGTGCTTAGAGTCTAAGCTTCGTAATACTTCGAGCATAAACAGAAATATTTTGTTAATCAGTTCGAAAATTCCTTGTTGTATTTATGACCATTTCGCAATTATGCTGTGAATAGCTAAGTGGCGTGTAAGCGCTCTCATGTTGACCTAGCTGAAGGATCAAATACCAACATATATTCCTATCTGAGGTTTTGAACTTATGTCATTGAAAATTACAGAGCTGATGCGAATCGGCACTTCTAAGATAAAACCCGTGCATCGTGGGGCCATTGTAGCCTTATGTATGTCGCTTGCAGGGTTTTCCAATCCAGCATCCGCGGAGGCGGTCACGGTAACCCACAGCAACGGAACAACAACCAGAGTTGAGATCTCACGCCCTGGACAGGCCACAGGCAGCTTCAGTATGACTGTTGCTAAGCTTATATGGCCTCAATATTTCGGCTTACAACCGCAAGACTGCATCGATGCGAGTCAGATTTACAAAGACGAAATACAAGCATCGATAGACATACTTAGCTACCTTTTTTTTGGGGATAGATTTTGTCCAGACCAAGCCGATATCAACAATTTACAAAAGAGCTGCGGTGACGCAGAATTTAGAGGATGGCACCCAAGAAGAGAGGATCTAAAAGGACGTGAAGGCGATGATATTCGATTTGTTAGGGATGTTTACTATGGCAAGATGGGTGGTGGATGGGACACGATCCGCGATATAGATGCCGGTTGGATTTATTATGGATGGGGAGATTGTTGGAATCGTGCGTATTTCGACAGTGACGTTATGAAGATAAAGTGCGACAGCGCTACCTTTGGGGATCCTAAACCTGGTGTAAAGAAGATGTGTTTCTACGAGCGCCCTAACAACAGTAACCATTATCTGGTAAAATTTCATATGAAGCATTTCCATCACACCTGATCTTTCTTTAAAACTTTAAGATGGAGATCTCACCTCAGTTCCTTTGGATTGAGGTGAGGTTTACCGCTACTGAGTTCTACTTAAAAACCGCTTTATTTACTTCTCTCACACTATCGTGTAGTTTCGCCGCTCCTGGAATTCGATGATTTCTAATAAAGCCGGGGTAGTCTTGCGCGAAACAGTTGTTGAATGTGCGTTAACCATAGAGTCGAATAAAGACTAACCATTCTGCTTGTGAGTTTAATTTTTACTAGGCCACAGTTTTGTCGTGTTGTAAAACTGGGACCATGCAAACCAGAATGCCTGATGGCTACCTAAATCTATACCGTTTGAGTCCACCGCTCGTAGTCCTCCAGCATCCACGATTAACTGCACATCCTCATCGTGAAGCCAGGTTGCACTCTTGGCATCTGTAACAAGAGGGTTTTCTGCCGCAGGAATGCAATTGCAAGACTCATCTGTCGTGTCATAAGCTCTGTTGTCAATGAGCACTCCTCCCCAAGACACATGACGCCAGTCAATATCGCCCTTTGTAAAAATATTTTCCCAGCCGGGAACCAGGGCGTTGAAAATTTCACCTTTAACGTCTAAGTAATTCGGTGGCGCTGGGATGTTCCAAGCCATTAGATGGTCTGTGGTTCTGTCCCAGTAACGTCGTTCGGGGAACTTGATACCCAGCAATTTTGAAGCTGCTGAGCCAAGTACATCAGATAGTCCTCCTCCACCTGCGAATCTCATTAAATCGCCAATCCACCACGCCAAACGTGGATCTTCTGAGTTAGCAATAACGTTGAGTGCAAGTGATTGATCCTGAGTCCAACCTGAATCTGCCAAGCTTTCGGTAAATACTGTTTTTACTGCATTTTTAAGTTCTTGGTTAAGTTCACCGGAAGGGACAGAGGGGGGTGGCCCGAATTGTTCCAAAACGTGCTGGGCAAGTTTCGATTCGGCAGCGAAGGTTTTTGAACTAACGTTACAGAGCGCAAACAACGTTAGCGTAATAGCGATAATACGGTTGATACCCAACTTGATGTTAGTGTTGCATTGCTGGTTAGTCATCGCAGTTTTTCAAAGTTATTTTTTGCAGATAGACTCCAAAGTGCGAGGAAAGTTTTAGATTTTTGCGCTAGATTGGCTTGCCAGCTAATGCTTACTGGAAACATTGCCCATACCATCACGGATTTTTCGTCACAGTTGTTAAAAAACGGTGGGGTACTGTCGATGGGTATGAAAAACTATCTCCTTCCTTTAACACTATTGCTTCGGAACCCACAATAAGAAGAATCTCGCCGCTAACATTGAAGAAAATTATCTTGACAGAGGAATAACAAAATTTAATATACCCATCAAGCATGAAATCTCTACTGTGTACTCCCACAGCTGGCGCTGAGCTAGCGTGGTTTTTTCAATAAAGTGTGTAGATTACATATGCGTTTCGATCTCATTCCGAATTTCAGCCCCGGTGAAACTATTCCCTGGACACGCTCTCTGGAAATGATGCGTGAGCAAACTGGGCTTGCAGAACAAGCAGGTTTCACAACCTCTTGGTTTACTGAGCATCATTTCGCCCATAACGGGTACATGAATGCCCCTCCAAATCCTATTCAGATGTGCACGCATATGGCTGCGCGGTTCGATAAAATTCGGGTAGGGACTTGTCCTGTCGTACTCCCGGATTGGCACCCATTACGTGTAGCAGAGGATGTTGCCATGCTCGATAACATGTCGTTGGGCAGGGTTGATTTCGGCGTTGCAAAAGGCATTAACGAGCGCGCTACCATTCAGTTCAACATTGATGCCGACCGTCGCGATAACAACAAAGTCATGAGATTATATTTGGAGTCGCTGGACATCATTCTAAAAGCATGGACACAGGAAGCGTTCACACACCAAGGTGAGTTTTATCAGTTTCCAGTGCCCGGCTGGAAAGAAACCAATCGCTTTTTTGAGCCTCTGGATGCTCGCTACCATGCGCACGACGGAGAGTACAAAGCGATGTACTTGCACCCTCGACCGTATCAAGATCCGCATCCACCGGTATGGCTGATGTCCAACGCACCTCCGGCTCATGAAATTGCAGCTACGCAAGGGCAAGGGGTCATTTCAATGTCCTCAGCACCCAAACGTACGTTAGCTTGTTGGGAACCGTATCGCGACTCTTTGTCAAAAACACGCGGTTTTGAAGCGTCGTTGGGTGAAGGGGTTGGGGTATGTGTGGCTTTCTACGTAGGTGAGTCAATGGAGGAGGCGGTCAACACAATTCGCCCGGCTATCAACGCTTATTACGAATTTCTTGGAGGGTCCAGGCCCGCAGGTGAGTGGACTAAACACGGCTACCTTGATGTTGACGAGCAACTGAGTGCGGAAGATGAAGCCAGCGACTGGTTTGATTTTCTAAACAAGCGCGGCATTATCGTTGTGGGGTCAATTGATTATGTCATCGAGCGTTTTGAAGAGCGGCAAGAATCGATTGGTCTTGATCATCTTGTCTTAATGCAACAATACACAGGCGTTCCCTATTCAAAAATATTGGCGAGCTGGGACAGGCTGTTTGAACATGTGGTGCCGCGTTTTGGTAACACATCGATAGCGCAAAAACGCCAACTCAAATAAGGCTCACTAAGCTACCGATATCAACCACGACTATGGCCATTAGCGCAACCATCTTTAAAGTCGCTTTGAATATCGCTGATATGAATAGGCACTACTATCAAGCGCATGCACTCACAGTCGCCATGCATCCGTCAGAGAATAACCACCGATTGATGGTGAGAATACTGGCATTTGCATTGAATGCCAGCGAGCAACTGACGTTTACCAAAGGCTTAAATACTGATGACGAGCCTGAGCTTTGGCGTAAATCTCTATCCGATGAAATTGAGCTATGGATAGATTTTGGTCAAGTGGATGAAAAACGAATTCGTAAAGCTTGCGGTAGAGCGCGAGAGGTCCGGATATATACGTACGATGCCAAGAAATCCCGAGAGTGGTGGAAGCAAAATAAGCTTGCGCTATCAAGATATACCAATCTTTCTGTCTTTCACATTCAGGCAGATGGCTGCGAAGAGATGACGAGTCGAAAAATGTCTTTGCAGTGCAACATCGATGAGGACAACCTGTTGCTTTCCAATGACGAGCACAGTGTGAATGTCACTATTCAACCTCTGTTTGAGGACAATTGATGACACTCAAATCTGAGCGTGGAATTGTCTGAATGCGTAAAAAGCGTGGCATTGATTTAAAACAAGATCAAACGCGAGGCAGACCAACCGCGAGCAACGCTATAAAATCATGCTCACATTAAAGAAATCGGACTGCCAGTATGTTTCGTGTTGAAAAAGATGAGTTCCATCGTCTAGTTTCCCCGGAAGCCAAGTTAGAGCGTCTAGCCACAGGTTTTGGTTTCACGGAGGGGCCCATCTGGCATCCGCATGATCACTACTTAATTTTTTCTGATATTGCTCGTAGCGTTCAGCATCGATGGTCAGAGGCAGATGGCTGTACTGTTTTCCGTAAACCGTCCAACCAAGCCAACGGTAATGCTTTTGACAGGCGAGGGGATATTGTTACCTGTGAACATGCCAGTTCACAGGTGGTGCGTATTGAGCACGACAACAAACTGATTGTTCCCATTGCTACGGAATATGAAGGAAAGAAACTCAATAGTCCGAACGATATTGTGGCGGATAGTCAGAATCGCCTTTGGTTCACTGACCCCATGTATGGGCGAACACGCGAAGACCTTGGACTTATAAGGGAGGCAGAACTAGAGCAGCGTGGGGTTTACTGCCTGCACCCCGACGGCCGTCTTGTACAGGTGGCGAACAACTTCGAACAACCCAACGGACTATGCTTCTCTTCAGATGAATCTCAGTTATTCATCAACGACACACCGCAAGGGCATATAAAGGTATTTGACGTTGATATAAGCGCTGGTGAACTGAGCAACGAACGAGTTTGGGCGGAAATTTCCGGCGAAGGAGAGGGCATGCCTGATGGAATGAAGATCTCGAATCATGGGCACCTGCTCTGCAACGGGCCGGGTGGTGTGCACGTCCTGAACGATAGTGGAGAATTGTTAGGTGTGATTCTGACACCAGAGAAATCAACTAACTTTACGTTTGGCGGGCCGGAGCAGAGCGATCTGTTCATTACTGCCTCGACATCGATTTACCGCATCCCGTTGCTGTTGGATGGTCCACCTTGGTTTTAGCGGGTTGGCCGCTGATGAAAAATTGGAGAAATAGCTCACAATTTTTTAAATAGGGGGACAGTTAATTCTAAGGGCTTCACAAGCCGGTGCTGTATCGATAACTCATTCCTTCCATTTGGTAGAGAATCACCCAAAGAATAATAAAAAGGTGATTTCACGTGTTCAGTTTGAAACGTCGTTTGCTTGCTCCAGCCACTTTGGCACTAGGTATGTTCGGACTCACTGGCAGCGTGTTGGCGCAGAGTTGGGTGAATCAAGCTGACATGAAGGTTGCTCGTGTAGAGGCGACGACGGTTGACTACCGTGACAGCATCTATGTGTTCAACGGTTTCAAGCCTGGAATTGTTATCGCTAATTCCGTCGAAAAGTACGATATCGCCACAAAACAGTGGAGCATCGTCAGTACCACATCAACGAGCGATGGGTCAGCGGTGACTCATAATGGTGTTGTAAGAGTGGGGGCGGACGTATGGATAATCGGCGGGCGGATAGGCAGTCACCCCGGCCGGGTGTCCGATAAAATCTGGATTTATAACCTTGACACCGGGAAGTGGCGTCGGGGGCCAGACTTGCCCATGCCTCTTGCAGCTGGTGGGTCTGCATTAGTAAACAATAAAATACATTGGATCGGTGGAATTGACGCCGATGCTCGTTGTGACGTTGCAACACATCTTGTGTACGACCTCGCTTCTCCCACTAGTGGATGGGAAAACATTACAGCTTCTGCGGGAATGCCCAGTCCTCGAAACCACTTTTCAACGGCCGTTGTCGATGATGTTATCTATGTCATGGGCGGGCAGTACGGGCATGACGGTTGTCCCGGGAAATTCACGCAAGATACACCGCTAGTTCATGCCTTCGATACGGATACAAATCAGTGGAGCCGCAAGGCAGATATGCCCAGCAAGAATTCACACTCAGAGCCTGGTACGTTTGTGTATAAGAACGATATTTACACCACCGGAGGTGAGAACGCCGGAGACAAGGTTTGGAAATACAACCCGCGATCTAACAAATGGAGCACGTTTAAAACGTTGCCGGCATCATTGGTTGCGCCGGTAGCTAGAATTGTTGATGGACGATTGCTAGTTGCAGGGGGGGGAGCTCCTTTCGCGGCTTTATCCACTGACGCAGTTAGATCCATACTGGTGGATAATAATCCGCCAACGCCAACGCCAACGCCAACGCCAACGCCAACGCCAACGCCAACGCCAACGCCAACGCCAGAACCAACGCCAGAACCAACGTCAGAACCAACGTCAGAACCAACGTCAGAACCTGTTCCGGGTTCACATACACCTGCTGGTGCAACCTTGATTTCGATGGAAGCTGAGTACTTTGACTCCATCTCAGATACTCAAACTCATCAATGGGTTCATGTAGCGCGAAGTAACTCTAGTAACGATGCTGCATTAATAACAACGCCGGATCAGGGGCAACTTGCTGCGACTGTAGAAAACACACCCATGCTCAGTTACCTGGTGTACTTCAATCACACCGGTAAACACTACATTTGGGTTAGAGGAGCTGGAGACACCGGTGCTAACGGTATTGGCAATAGCGATAGCATTCATATCGGTTTAAATGGAACTGTTGCAAGCGATGCCTACCGCATCGATCAATTTCCTGCCGAGTGGACTTGGTCAAGACATACTCCAATGAATCCCATTGCATCACTGAATGTGGCGGACGCTGGAGTCAATGCGATAAACATTTGGATGCGTGAAGACGGATTGGCCATAGACAAATTTGTGATTACCAGTGACCCGAATTTTGTGCCTACAGGATTAGGCCCTGAGTTAAGTGATGGCACTGACGACTATATGCCGCCTGTGTCAACCAGTGAGCCTGTCAACAATCCCGGAACCACAGATGGCGATTCAAATACATCAGAACCTGACAACGGTTCAGATGCGACAGATTCAACCGATGCGGAACTCAATGATGACGAAGTATCTGACAACTCCGGAGATGCTGAGGATGACTCAACTCAGCCCCCCGAGGAATCTGCTACTACACCTGACAACCCGGAAATAGAGGCCGAGCCTTCAACGGTAGCTACTGAGTCGAAGTCAGGAATTTTTGGTGGAGCCTCCTCCACGTTTGTTCTGTTGTTTCTTCTATTGAATGTCTTTTACAGAAGGCACTATCGATAATTGAGAGTTCTGGCTTAACTAAATAAGTCACTCTCAACGAGATTCACTCTGAGCAACCGCATTAACAAACTCCGATACTGACAACGCAGGGTCCGACGGGTAAGCGGACCCTATGTTTCTATCGGAGAGATTTTGCTGCCGCTCTACGATGGCAGACGTCATTAAAGACTCAACACCCAGTTCCTTGACCAGCTTCTCTGCTTCACGCATTTCAGATGCCCGTCGTTCAGCATGTAATGAGGCGCGATATAGTTGATAACCAGCAACCTCATGCCAGTCTAAGCCGGGGTAGGTTGCTTGTAATGATGCTAAGACTTCATCTTGCATCTTTACTTTGCCCGCAGCTTCCATGGATTCGGCAAAGAGCGCTTCCATTCCTTTGATTAATATGGAGCGCAACAGTTTTGTCGTTGATGCTGCCCCCAGCTCTGTCGACACAGAGCGAGTATTCAGCCCAAATGTGTTGAGCGTTTGACTCAAGCTTACCGATTCGGGGCCACAGAATATCAACGGCACCTGTGCGCCTTTGGAGGGCACCGTGTCCATAGCAACGCCTTCTGTGAACAAGACTCCTTGATGAGCAACGCTATCGTGTACTAATCGTTTTGTTGCCGGAGAGACTGAATTCAGATCAAGCCAATGGCAACCGTTCTTTAGTGCGTCTGCAGCTTGCTGCGCTGCTACTGGCGCCTGTGAGGCTGTGACTGTTGATACGATGAGCTCGGCCGAGCTGACAGCATCGTGCATGGAGGTTGCCGCACGAATGCCTAATGACTGGGTTTTTACGATTTGTTGGTCGGCTGTGGTTGAATCTAATTGCAACTTATCCCAAGCGGTGACGGTGGCTCCGTTATCCAGAAACTGTTTGCCGAATACGGGGCCAGCCTCGCCAAAGCCAATAATGGTTATATTCATAGTGAGATTCGTTTACGGTTTCTGTTATCGAATGTTGACGTGCTTAGCTTAGGGTAAAATGGGGCACCATGAACAACGAAATGCAGGGTTCATGCGCATCCAGACTACTCGATTTAGACGTGTTACTTTTACTATAACGTTGACAGTTTAATCATACTCGGACTACTCAATGAACGATCCGAAAGTCTATGAAGTTCTTGCTAGCGTTTTTATATATGAGAACGTAAAAACCTGCTTCGGATTGCTGGGCGATGCCAATATGAAATGGGCCGCGGCTATGACGACTGGGGGTTGCGACTTTATCTATGTCAGGCATGAGCATTGTGCAGTTGCCGCGGCCATAGCTTATTCGCGCTCCACTCATTCAGTCGGTGTTGCAACAGTGACTTGCGGCCCCGGCTTGACGCAAGTAATGACAGCATTGCCAGCGGCGGTGCGTGCCCGTATCCCGCTTATTATATTCGCTGGAGAAGCGCCGGTTAAAAAGGCGTGGTACAACCAGAGCATTGATCAAAAACCCTTCGTTGAAGCTTGCGGAGCGGAATATGTTTCTCTGCAGCACCAGCCGACAATGAGGGCTGGAATTCGAGATGCATTTCTTCGAGCAAAAACAGATCAACGTCCGATAGTGCTCGGTGTACCCCTGGATTTACAGAATGAACGTTGGGAACAGTCATTAGGCACACTGCCAACCTCTGAGGAAATCGCACCTCAGATCACGCCATTAACGCCGTCAGCAGAGTCGTTACGAATGGCTAAATCCAGAATAGAGCGGTCCAATAAAATTGTGATCATGGCAGGTCTCGGTGCTTTGAAAGCCGAGGCAAAAATTGCCTGCGAGAAATTAGCTGAGCAGTTAGGTGCGTTGTTAGCGACAACTTTACCGGCAAGAGGTCTGTTCCATGGCAATAAGTACTACCTAGGTGTCGCCGGTGGTTTCTCCAGTGATGTAGCGCGTCGTTTTTTAAGTGAAGCTGATTTAATCATCGCCGTGGGTGCCAGTTTGTCGAGTCATAACTCTGATGCTGGAAAACTCTTCAAAGCCGATAACGTGTTGCACATTGATGTGACCCCTGCGTCTATCAATCAAGGCAGACAAGCTGCCACTTATCATTTAAAGAGCGATGCGAAACTGGGTATAGAAGCACTGAGCAACCTAATAGATACGCGTGATAACAACAGCGATGGATATTGGCGATGTGAGTCCGTGGCGACCGAAATAAGAGACACCCCTGCAGATAGTGCCGAATTTGTCATCGAAGAGGGCCTTCTGGATCCCAGAGATGTTGTCTCTGTGCTCGACGATGCTATTCCGAGGCAGTGGTATACAGTCAATTCATCCGGTCATTGTTCTTGCTTCTTTGCTCAAATGAAAAACCGGCCAGCGAATCGTTTCTTAACCATCCGTGAATTTGGTGCTATCGGAAACGGATTGTCATTCGCGATGGGAGTTTGCGCCGCGCATCCTGACGAGCCCGTTGTCCTGTTTGATGGCGATGGAAGTTTACTGATGCACATCCAGGAGTTCGAAACCATCACCCGCCATCATATGAACCTACTGATAATTGTTTTAAACGACGGTGCTTACGGTTCTGAGATACATAAATTACGCTCAGAGGGTTTACCCGATGACGGTGCTGTATTCGGTAGACCCGACTTTGCTTCCATCGCCCGGGGCTTTGGTGCAAACGGTGCCACGGTAACCAACCTGGACGATTTACAACCACTCATCGATCAGTATGGTCGACAGATGTCCGACAAATCCAACTCTTCCTTTGAAAATCGACTAACAGTGATTGATGTTCATGTTAGTGACAAAGTAGTATCTTCAGTTATCAGACGTTCACACGCCCACTAGAAGGATTTACATCATGCCTTACGAAGCTGCCTCCTCGGTTCTAGAAAACGTACGCGTTTTGGATTTAACGCGAGTTCGTTCCGGCCCAACCGCGGTTCGTCAGCTGGCAGATTGGGGCGCTGATGTCATTCGTATTGAACAACCTGAAGCACTCGAGCCTGATGGTGCGCTAGGCGCTGCTCGTCACACCGCAGATTTTCAAAATTTGCAACGTAACAAACGAAGCATCACGCTTAACTTAAAAAATGAAGAAGGTTTGGCTATTTTCAAAAAGCTAGCTGATACCGCCGATATTATTGTTGAGAATTTTCGCCCGGATGTGAAAGAGCGTTTGGGCATCGACTACGGCACCTTATCAAAAACTAATGAACGCCTTATCTACGCTAGCATCTCTGGGTTTGGACAATCAGGGCCGTACGCAAAGCGTCCGGGATTCGATCAAGTCGCTCAAGGCATGGGGGGGTTAATGTCGATAACAGGTGCGCCGGGTGAAGGGCCTATGCGCGTCGGTATTCCCATTGCTGATTTGTGCGCGGGGCATTTCTGTGCTCAGGGAATTTTGCTTGCCCTTTATGAAAGAGAGCGTTCAGGAAAAGGGCAGTGGCTGCATACGTCTTTACTGCAGGCCATGATTGCCATGCTTGATTTTCAAGCGGCTCGCTGGACAGTGACAGAAAAAGTCCCCGTGCAAGCTGGGAACAATCATCCAACCAGTATTCCAACGGGTGTTTTTCAAACAAAAGATGGTTATATCAATATCGCCGTGGCAGGTGAGGCGACCTGGGCGCGTTTTTGTCAGTCGGTGAATAAAGAAGAATGGCAGGATCATCCTGATTACAACACGGCGCAGCAACGATCAGATAATCGAGATGACTTAAATCGATTAATTAGTGAAGTCACTATTAACAAAACCAGCGAAGAGTGGATTGATGCGTTCGGTGAAGCAGGAGTCCCTAGCGGCCCCATTTATACGATCGATAAGACCTTTAGCGATCCACAAGTACAGCATCTTGAAATGACAGCATCCGTAAACTCACCGGTTATGGGAGATATCTCTTTGATTACTCAGCCCGTTATTTTAGACAGAACGCCTAGCAGCATTAAAGTTGCTCCTCCGGAGCGCGGTAATGCCACTCATGAAATATTAAAAGAGTTGGGTGTTGCGGAAGATGAGTTTGCCCGCTTGCTGGAAGAGCACATCATTTGATGGGTAATTTGTCCTGTACCTGATCATCCTTTGCGAGTATTAAACTACTTCCGTCAACGAGAGAATCGAGTAATGATGAAAACGCAGCTTAACCGAACTGCACTTGTGACTGGTTCTGGCCGGAATATCGGACGGGCTATCGCTCTTGAACTGGCCTCTGAAGGGTACAACGTTATATTAAACGGTTCATCCGATCGCTCTGCCTGTGAGTCGGTGGCAAGTGAGATTGAATCAATTGGCAGCCATGTGCTGATCGCAATGGGCGACGTGGGTGTACGCGAAAATGCTAAGCAGATCGCTGCCGCGGGAATCAAGCAGTTTGGCTCCATCGATGTGTTGGTAAACAATGCCGCTATCCGTCCATCATTCGATTTAGTGAACGATGAAGAAGCTGAATTTCACCGAATTATGGATGTAAATTTCCATTCAGCGCTGTGGCTAACTAGAACCTGTTTGCCGCTTATGATCGAAAAGGGTTGGGGCCGAATAGTAAATTTTACTGGCATGAATGCTCAGCAGGGTTATGTGGGGAAATCTGCTGTTAGCATCTCAAAGCACGCGTCTTGGGGGCTCACGAAATCCATTGCTAAAGAATACGGCCAGTACGGTGTTACGGCGAATATAATCTCGCCCGGTACCATCATGGAAGATACTGAAGCAGACGAATTGGCAGAAAATCGCGAATTGCTAAGGAAGCAGAATCCTGTCGGCCGTTTGGGATACCCGCAAGACATCGCTAAGATGGTGACGTTCTTATCTAGCGATGCTGCAGGGTTTGTAAATGGACAGTTGCTACAGGTTAACGGCGGTGTCGTAACCTAATCACTTTCCTTGAAAGTCAGGTTTGCGCTTTTCCATAAATGCTTTACGCCCTTCTTTGTAGTCTTCTGATGCGAAACAAGCGGCGACCATTTCATCGCAACGCGTTAGGTTGCGTTTAGCTGGATCAGACTGCAAGACTTGGGTAGCGATAAACTTCATTGCTTGTATCGTAAGCGGAGCGTTGCCTGAGATCGTCGCAGCCAGTTCTGTCACTCTTTCTGAAAGGGCATCTTCAGTAACAAGCTCTTGAATAAGTCCAAGTCGCAATGCGGTATCTGCGTCTATGGATTTGGCGGTAAACATCAATTGTTTGGCAGAAGCTGCTCCAACCGCGTTTACAAGGCGTCGAATAGCGTCAAAAGGATATCCTAATGCTAACTTTGCAGCCGGCATGGCGAAACGGGATTTCATGGACGCGATCCGAAAATCAGTACAGGCTGCCAGGTTCAATCCACCGCCGATACAGTGTCCATCAATCATGGCGATGGTGGGTTTCGGAAAATTCTCAATGATGTCGTACACCACTTTTAAGCGGGCGTTGTAATGCTCAGTGGCATCTTTTGAGCCGCGTTCTTTTTCGAACTTAGAAATATCTGCGCCGGAGACAAACGCTTTGCCACCAGCACCGGAGAGAATGACAACCCGCACCTGATCATCTTCAGAAAATGTGGTTAAAGCAATTTCAACGGCATCCCACATTTCCAGAGAAACAGCATTGTAGCGCTCCGGGTTGTTGAAGATCACATGGCCGGCGGCGCTATCGACTCGCGCTAGAATCTTGTCTGTAGGGAGTGTCAGTTCTTTAGTCATTGTTAAGTTCCTTATCGATTGTTTGATCGATGTGTGCGACAAACGCTATTGGTGTTCGGACAATTTAAAAACACGCCGCGAGAAAAAACTACCAAAGTATATCGTGAGAAAAATACGCACCAAATGGTGTAGTGCAACGACAACCGGATTAAAATTGAGCGATAGGGCTATCAGACTCATTTCCGCTAAACCACCGGCAGCGAAGCTGATAAACATGGCGCTAAAATCTGCTGGAACGTATTGAATGAGTATCATGCCGAAGCCTGCAGCCAGAAACAGCATATAGCTGCCGGAGAGTAAACCCATACCGAGGCCGCGCATCAGCAGCTTTCTCGATACACCTGAAAACTGAGCTCCCAATGCAGTACCAACCATGTACTGAGCTGCGTGGCCCAGCCAAGGAGGAATATCTATTTCGACTACCCCTGTTACTGACAACATTAGAGCTAGCAACAAAGGCCCTAACATGTGGGATACCGGTAGACGAGTGATTCTTCCAATCGCAAGACCAACAAAAGCTATGGTGAGTAGCAGCAGCACGTCAATATGGTCGTAGTGGGTTGTGGCTAGTGTTTGCCCGGCAAGTGACCCTACGGCATCTCCTTGAACGAACAGGAAGAGTAGTGGAACTGACGCGACAACTAAGATGATGCGAATAAAATGCTGAGCTGTCACGACTCTAAGATCCGCACCAGCCTCTTCAGCTAAAGCCGCGGCATCAACAATACCGCCGGGCAGGGAGGCGAAATATGCATCCAGTATTTCATAGCCGCCCAGCTTTCTCATGATGAAGTACGAGCCGCTGTGCGCCAATAGAATATACGGGATGAGTGCCAAACCGGAGATCCAGAACTGCGGCAACAGTGTTAGCAGTTCGGGGGAAAAGCGGGAACCAATCATTGCACCGATGATTGACATAAAAACCAATCGCACCCATCGCGATAGTTTAGGTAGCCTTTTTTCCGCGCGTTCGTACCACAGCACATAGCTGGCAGCCCCGAAAATCCCTCCCAGCATGAAGGGCATGGGTAATCCAATGATTAATGCAGCGGAACCACCGATTAACCCGCAAAGGAAAATCGGTATAAAGCGAATATCAAACACTATAAAGCAGTCTGGTTTGGCTACTTCTCAGCTTTTCGGGCCCGATAACTTGACCACGAACGAAACAGGACTACCGCCGCTCCGATCAACAAGAAAATAGGCGCATACGAGAATTTCCCTTGGTATTCAAAGCTTGTGAATACGAAGAAACCTTGATCTGAGATAATCATGGACTGTCGAAACGCTTCTTCCATGCTCGACGTGAGAACGAAGGCGATGATAAAGGCTGCTGCCGAAAAGTTAGTTCGTCGCATTGCGTAGCCAATAACACCAAACAACAGTGCAAACCCAACATCCCAGATAGACGCTCTTGAAGAATAACTCGCAGCCAGAGCCGTCATGAAAATAAACGGATAAAGATATTGTGTTGGCAGTATGGCAATCATGCGACCAATAAACGGCGCTGCGAAATAGCCGATGATGGCGTAGCAGGCGATGCCGATAAGGCCGGCGGCAAAAATGCCGAAGATAAATTCGCGAGGGCTAATAAGCTGGCCACCCATGAACAAAGGAGGTTCTGTGGCAAAGATACTCGGGCCGGGTTGCAGGCCGTTGACCAAAAACATACCAATAAGAACAGCGGCGATGGTTGAACCCGGAATACCCAGCGTCAACAGAGGGATCATTGACGGGCCGGAAACCGCATTGTTGGCAGATTCAGGAGCGGCAATACCCTCAACAATACCCGTTCCCCATTCATCCTTTTTCTTCGATCGTCTTTTCTCTTCGCCGTAGGCCACGAAGCAAGCTACCGAAGAACCCAAACCAGGCATCATGCCGATCAATGAACCGTAAATTGATGAGCGGAACATTAAGGGCACGCAGCGCTTGAACTCGGGCCAGGTAAAGTAATGCGCGGACGGGTCGTCCATTTTGTCCGACGCCAAAGAAGTCATTTTAACTTTGGCGGCTTTCTCTGCTTGAATGATGACCTCTGAGATAACAAACACACCAATAAGAAGAGGTACTAGAGCCATACCAGATTCGAGCTCGTCGATCCCCATTGTCATTTTGAATTGACCGGTAATAATGTCTTCACCAATCAGACCGACGACCGCGCCGAACAAGGTAGATATGATGCCTTTGATAATACTGTCGCTAACGACCGAGCCAATGACGACGAAAGCCATTAAATAAATGGCGAAGTTTTCTGGTGGACCGAACTGACGTGTAAAGCCAGCGATGGCTACCGCGCCGAAAATAAGTACGATTTCACCAAAATAATCACCATAGGCGGAGGCGACTGTGGCGGTTTTGAGCGCCTTGCCAGCTTGACCATTCTGAGTCATGGGGTAGCCGTCTTGCATGGTTGCGGCAGATGCAGCGGTACCGGGAGTATTAAATAAAATGGCTGCTATTGAACCGCCGTAACGCCCGGATTTACCGATAACGTAAAGAAATGCAAGCCCAGCTAGTCCACCTATTTCATCGTTGTAGGCAATAAGAATGGGCAGCATCATGGCTATTGCAGCTGCTGCTGTTAAGCCGGGCAGTGCACCAAACACAATGCCTACGAAGGCCGCCAGTACAACGAAGATAACCGCATAGGGATCGTTGAAGAGAATAGTGAAACCACAGGCTATATCGAAAAAGATCGATAGAAACTCGAGGGAGTCAAAAAACTCTTGTACGCCAGCACATTGATTTTGCAACTATTTTGCTCCGGTGATCCAATTGGTGTAGGGGCGCATATCGAATAGGGCGCCTTTGGGATCGTTGAGCAGCATTACGCCCATAAAGACCCACTGGAATACTAGGGCAAGGACGACGGCACCTAAGAGCATCGAAACCCAGTTGCGAACTCCAAATGTATAGAGCATGGCAATGAGTGTCACGATTACCGCTGAAAAATACCCTAAGCCCCAAAACGTCACGACGAAAAGCGCACCGCAGGCAATGACTGAAAAAATACGCTTGCTATCACTCTCTAGGAAACCATAGCCTTCGCTAAGGTCGCCGGTATTTCCGCGAAATGCGCGAAGGATTAACCAAAGTCCGCCGAGGACAAGCGAAACGGCTAGGATCATTGGGAGAGTGCGAGGCCCCACTGCTTCGCGGGTTGTGGAGATGGTAAAAGCCTGAAAAATAAAAAAGACACCGATCAAAATGACTGCTGCACCAACGCAGTACTCAATTTTGATCTTGTATTGCTCGTTGCCCATGGGTTTATTTTCCGAAGATCGACTCTACACCGGTAATCGATCTGATACCGGACACAAATTCAAGCGGCAGACCGAATACTCGGCCTACCGCCTGTGAGGATCACGAATTACTGATTCGCGATGATTTCAGCAACAACAGGACCCATGACTTCAAACATGGTGTCTTGAGCTGCAGTCGCTGTAGCTTGGTCAGTGTAGAAAGCAGCTAGATCGTTACCAGACATGTAACGCTGATAACCTTTGAGTTCTGCAATGTGAGCAATGGCAGCACCAACATCAGCTTGAACTTCTTCTGACACACCTTTAGCACCAAACAAGCACATGAGGCCTGTGAAATCAATGCCATCAGTACCTTGCTCTTTGAAAGTAGCGAGGTCTGCAGCCATAGGATCACGCTCTGCACCAGCAGACGCCAGGGCACGAATATCGTTTTCAAAACCAACAACCGTATTCACACCACCGAAAACAGCTTCAACTGACTGAGATACGAGTGCTGCACGAGCTTTTGATCCGCCTTGGAAAGGAACTTTCTTGTGCTTGATGCCGTGAGTATCGAAAAAGATGTGCCCGATAGTCGCGTGCATGGTTGCAGCACCAGATGTACCCCAAGTGATCTCTTCACCTGATGCTTTCGCGTTAGCGATGTACTCTTCCAAAGTTGTTGCAGGATTAGACGCATGAACCTGCAATGAGGTAACCAGCTGCGAAGCACAACCCAGATTTACGAAATCGTCAGGAATGTGGTACGGGCGTTCATCGCCCTTGGCCAGTTCACCGGCAATGAAAGTACCGATGTTGATCATATAAAGTGTATGGCCATCAGTGTCTTCATCTAGAACCGCTTTTGCCGCTTTCTGACCAGATGCACCTGGTAGGTTAACGATGTATGCAGGTAAGCCGTTCATGCTAGGTGCTTCGTGCATATAAGAAGCGAAGCCGCGAGCCGTGGTGTCAGTGCCGCCGCCGGCAGAGAAGCCGACCATGATCTTGACAGGCTTTTCGGGGTAATCAGCCAGAGCTGCACCACTAACGAGCATTGCAGTGGTCGCAACGCCGGTGGCAAGTTTCTTGGCAAAACTCATAAAATTCTCCAATGTGGTTTGGTTCGCTAAAAAGTCACCCTTGGTGGGTGATTCTGTCCTTCGGGTGATTGATCATTGTAAATAGATGCGGACGGTTGCTCAAATCATTTTTGCCGCATAATCAACAATTAGGGCGCCCTCATTAGACAGATGCGCATTGCAAGGGGCGTATTTTTGAAAATCGATAACTAGTTGGGGCGAAATGTCTAAAACTCATCCTTTCGACGATCTGCTGGTGATTGACTTCACACATGTCCTTGCTGGACCTGCGTGCTCCTACTATTTGGGATTGTTGGGTGCTGAGGTAATAAAGGTCGAATCTTTGACAAAAGGCGATGCCATCCGTCACCGAGGAGGCACTGACGCCGATGCCGCCAGCTCCGGCATGAGCACTTCGTATTTGACGCAAGGTGCTGGTAAGCGCTCTTTTGCAGCTGATTTGGAATCAAGCGCAGGTATCGAGCAGTTTCATCAATTGTTATCCAGGGCTGATGTACTCATTGAGAATCATGTTCCCCGAACACTGGAACGCTTGCAGTTGGATGAGAAGAGTTTGGCGACGCGTCATCCACATTTAATTCACTGTGCAATGACCGGCTACGGGCGGGGTGGTCCGCAAGAGAATACCGCTGCCTACGATGTGAATATACAAGCCTCTTGCGGGTTGATGGAGGCGACAGGAACTCAAGATAGCGGTCCGATCAGAACGGGAGCGCCCGTTCTAGACTACGGCACCGCAATGGCCGCAAGTTTCGCCGTAGCGTCGGCTTTGTTTGAACGGGCAACGAGTGGCAAAGGGACATTTATCGATGTGTCGATGTTAGAAACCGGTTTGTCCCTTATGAGCTCGACGGTCACCGACTTTCTAAAAACCGGTAACGAGCCAAAACGCCGCGGTAATCTTGCCAACAGCCGTTCACCCGGGGCGGGTAGCTTCCCTTGTAAGGAGGGAGTTATGTCCTTGGGTGTGAATGAAGAATCTCATTTCATTAATTTGGCCAAAGCACTAGATCGGGTCGATTGGTTAAGTGACGAGCGCTTTGCACTGCGAGAGGCTCGAAAATCTAATGCTGCTGAGTTAGCTTCGCAGATCGAAACCGAATTGTTGAAGCGAACGGCTGAAGAGTGGGAGCCTCTGTTACAAACAGCAGGTGTACCGTCGGCCCGCTTACGAAGCATGGCTGAGGCGCTAAATTCGGAGCATGTGAAAAAAAGAGGCTTTGTGCAAACGACCGAAGCGGGTGTCAGTGTGCCTACATTGCCATTCAGGATCGGTGGAATTGCGGCTTACAAGCCGAATCGAAATGCGCCCGCACACGGTGAACATACCGATGAAATTTTATCGTGGTTGAGTGACGATAATGACTTAGGGCTTTAGGCACACTTTCATCACTCGTACGTAGTTAGTTCTGACTTATCCGTCTCGACAACCGCTTGGAGCCTGATTCAAAAATAATGAGGAATTTTTGTCGAAAACACACATTATGGAAAATGCTGCTTGTTGCTTGTACGATCAGTAATACCGAGTTCGTTCGTCCCGCGCCCTATGCGTGATAAACCGATATTGACGAGAGAGTCACTACTCAATGGTGAACTGGAGCGTTTGGTTCAGAATCAGCCATCAGATCTTCTTCGGATGTCTGACGAAGAACGTGCGCTACTTGTCGAACATACGGTTCAGGAGTTGGGCGAAGCCGAACTATGGATCTTTGGTTACGGGTCACTGATCTGGAATCCTGCTATGGAATATGAGGAGCAACGGCGATGCACAGTCGTTGGTTATCAAAAGAAATTTTGTTTCTGGACCACGCTGAGCCGGGGAAGTGTTGAAAATCCAGGGCTGATGATGGGATTGTTGGAAGGTGGGCAGTGCCAAGGCGTGGCTTTCAGGATTGCAAAGAGCAAAGTAGCTACAGAGCTTGATGTCCTGTATCGACGAGAGATGTCTCACTATATTTACAAACCAACGTGGGTTGACGCTCAGTGTGTGGACTCCAGAACGAATTTCAAAACACTGACCTTTGTCGTTGATACAGACAACCACCGATACGCTAACAATTTAACTCGCGCGCAAACAATACGTACGCTGGCCACAGCCGAAGGCCCTTTAGGGCGAAACTGCGATTACTTGTTTCAATTATCTGAGAAGTTACATCAGTTGGGTTTTGAAGATGCAGAGTTAGAAGAGTTAGCAGAACGTGTAAGAGAGCTTCAAAACAATGAGTAAACAACCCAATATCCTTTTTATCATGGCGGACGATCACGCGTCCAAAGCCATCAGTTGTTATGGGGCGGGCATAAACCAAACTCCCAACATAGATCGTATCGCGGAGGAAGGAATGCGTTTCGATCATTGTTATGTCACTAATTCTATATGTACACCGAGTCGCGCTGCGATTCTTACCGGCACCTATAACCATGTGAATGGCGTTTCAACATTAGACACCCCCATTGATAACCGTCTACCCAATGTCGCTAAACACCTTCGTACAGGAGGGTATCAAACCGCCATAGTGGGTAAATGGCATTTGGGTGAAGGTAAAGCCTCTGAACCCACGGGCTTTGACTATTGGTCTGTACTACCCGGGCAAGGCGATTACTTTGATCCGCTCATGATAGAGATGGGTGAAGAGATGGAAGTACCCGGCTACGCTACCGATGTTATTACGGACAAAAGTATTAAGTGGTTAGAGACACGAGATCCGTCGAAACCGTTTTTTTTGATGTGTCATCACAAAGCCCCGCACAGAGAGTGGGAGCCTCACCCCAAGAACCGAAGCCTGTATCAGGACGATATCGACATACCAGAAACGTTCGATGACGACTATAAAAATCGCGCCAAAGCTGCTGCAGAAGCGAAGATGCGTATAAAAGATGATATGACCTATGCAGACCTCGGTTTGGTTCAGCCCGAGGGTGGGGCTGAGGTGGGTGAAAGAGCCACCGTGCATAGTCCAAGGCGCAAAATTTCTAACCCCAGTGATGTATCTACAATGCGTCTAATTGACAAACACACTGGGGAAATGTTTACTTTCAGCACGAGCGAAGAATTGAGCCGCTTCAAATACCAACGTTATCTGAAGCGCTATCTACGCACCATTCACTCCATTGATGAGAGTGTAGGGCGCCTGCTCGATTATCTGGATGAAATGGGTCTAGCTGAGAATACGCTGGTTATTTACACGTCCGATCAAGGTTTTTTCCTTGGAGAACATGGATGGTTTGATAAACGATTCATGTACGAGGAGTCTTTTCAAATGCCCTTTGTCGCTCGATTGCCCAATGAGATAGAACAAGGCCAGGTATGTAAGAATGTTGTTTGCAATGTTGATTTCGCTGCAACATTTTTAGACGTAGCGGGCTTAACCATCCCGAGCTACATGCAGGGCAAGAGTTTTCGATCGCTACTCAACAATGGTACGACAACTGAAAACTGGCCCGATATTGCCTATCACCGATACTGGATGCATCGCGATCGCGACCACAACGCGTATTCGCACTATGGAATTCGGAACCAACGGTACAAACTTATTTACTGGTACAACGAAGGCTACGAACTACCAGGTACTAACCACGGCGGAGAAGACAGAGAGTGGGAGCTCTTTGACTGCGAGAAAGATCCGCTAGAGCTGTTTAATGTCTATGCCAGCACAGAGTATCAACAGGTGGTGGCCGACATGACATCACTGTTGAACAAGAAAATGGCAGAAATTGGTGATGAGCCGGAACACTGAGACGTTACTGTTGTGTACTTTTGATGTGACGCTCTCGCCACATCATGTAAGTGCCCGAACCGATAATTAATGCGGCTCCGAAGAGCATTAATACGCCGGGCTTTTCTCCAAACACCAAAATACCCAAAACCAGTAGAAAAATAATCCGCGAATAGCGGAACGGCATAACCACAGAGACCTCGGTTATTCGAATAGAGGCAATAATCAGCATGTACCCCAGTGCACCTAAGACGACCATAGGAATTACGATGTACCAATTAACGTTATCGGGCATCAGGCTTTCCCCATTGAAGAATATCCACGCTATCGTGAAAGGCGTTGCCGCAGCCATAGTGAATGTGGCGAGGCTAGCCGAAGGAATATCTTTAGGAATTAATCGGGTTGTCAAGTCACGCACTGATAGAGCGGCCATGGCGAGTATTGCCCAGAGAACTGCGTAGTCAAATGCAACTCCACCGGGCTGGACAATGAGTAAAACGCCAATGAAGCCTACTGTGATCGAGCACCAGCGTCGCCACCCGACGTTCTCATTAAGAAAGAAAACAGCCCCGACGGTTGCCAATAAGGGGGAGGCTTGGGTAATTGCGCCGACAATCGAAATAGGAACGTTAGCCAGCGCCATGACCATACCGACCATTCCAATGATTTCTGCCAAGTACCGAACTAATAAAATAGGCGAGAACGCCCGCGCATCGATGAGCCTGTCTTTTTGAACGACGGCCATGATGAAAAAAATAAATAAGGCACCACCGAGAAGAAAAAACATGACCTGGGCCGGTGACATCACGGCGGTTGAAAGCTTGACCAACGTATCGGCAACTGCAAAAGCAGCCATTGAGGCAATCATCAAAAGGATGCCTTGCAGGTTGGTATCTTTCGTCATGGACTCGAGCTAACGTTGCTTAAAGACTTAGCGGGGAGTCATTGTCACAGAAGCGCCTACGTCTGTGTGATAGAACGAAAAATTATCTGATATTGCTCAATTAGGCCATCATATCGACCAGTTGTCCTGAGCGATGATTACCTCCGGATACATCTACACCGCTGGCTTCGAGTGATGAGTCAACAAACGACTTTATTTCTTGGAATGATGCTCCAGACTCTTGCAATTGCGTGACACCGGCGACTAGAAAATCTTGCGCTTCTTGAGATAAGGCACTTCCGAGAGCCTGTATGGCAGTAGCGTGATCTGGTGGGGGGCCGTTTCCGCCGGGAGGCGGTGGGGCAGCCTCGGCGCCTGCTGGCGAAATAGTTGACGACATCAAATCGGTCGATACATTCATAGAGCAGGCTCCATATTCGCTACATTGTTAGCGCTTAAATCCCTAACGGAGCGACAGGTTTTGAACTTTAGTGCAAGGTTCTAGTTTTCGCTTTATTGTTAACTAGCGTAGGGTGGAGTGCCCGGTAGGACACGTTTTTTACTTGGAGTAAGAGCTGATCCATGAACTACATATCACCACCCGATAAACAAGCCTATTGGGAAGCAGTGTGGGCGTTTGTTAGAAAACTTCCGTCTGGGAAGGTTGCTACTTACGGACAAATAATGAAGGCACTACCAAAACCGGTTGGTACCAGTGAAGAAGACTATCGAATGTCTGCATCACGCTGGGTCGGGGCTGCCATGGCTGCGTGTCCTGACGAGGTACCGTGGCACCGGGTGATTAACTCGCAGGGAAAAATCAGCCATCAAACCGGGGCAGAAGAGCAAAGAAAGCGCCTTCTGTCAGAAGGCGTATTATTTTCGAAAGACAGAGTTGATTTAACACTATTTCAGTGGCGAGAATCCGGGCAGCTTGAGGAACCGATGCAACCGCAGTTGTTCTAGCTATAGCAGCTCAACGATATCTCCGGGTGAGATCACACCACCTTGAACGACTTCTGCGTACACGCCCATATCCATATGGCCGTAGTATTCTCGTAGCAACTTAGGCGTTTTCATATTGCGCTCACCGGTGTTCAGATCTACTTCTGTCGCCGGGCATCGCCGGGTTCTTTGTACAATTTTGAATTGTGCATCACCAATAGTTATGTTGTGGCCGACCATATCCAGCTCTGAAAACGGTGCAAGGCCCGATACGTGAATATTTCCTCTAAAGCGTCTGGGGTCTACTTCTTGTCCAATGGTTTTCGAGAACTCATGAACGCTGTCAGTATTAATTATAGAAACTGCATTCATCATCTCTACCGAGTCGACAGAGGCATCGGTAAATCGGTGTGGAGATGCTTCATAAAGCTGTGGTGTTTCATCATCGGGTAAAGACAATACCTGTTTAATAAATAGGCTGGCTTTATCTTTGCCTTCCGCGGAACGGATATCGAATTGCGCAGATTGCTGTGCATTCGCTATCAAAAGAACACCGGTCTCGTCATTGTATTCTGATTGGGTAAGTGCAAGTGAGGCGTCTCGGGCAAGCATATAAAAACGGGACTTGGGTAATGGCTTCGGATTGGCGGGATCAAAACCGCTGTTGGGGCGTGCAAATCCAAACTGGCGGTCTGCAGGGAATCCTTGACCGGCGTTAAGTGTGACGCTTTCTAACTGCTGACCGCTCAGACCTTTCACGGGGTATCGTGTCAATGCACTAACCGTAGTCGCCATATTGATGGATTCCAATATCGTTTAAGAGTTGTACCTGCTTTGTTGTTCTAACTTAACATATCCATAGCGTAGCTATGAAAAGTGAACACGAGCTGCCAGCGGTTCGCCTGCAACCAGTTAACTTAGCTAGCGATTTACGAAATTTGTATAGCACCCATTTGCGTGCTTTAGAAAACAGCTTTAGGTTTTTAATGCCTGAGCACAAGCATAAGCGGACGACCACGCCCACTGAAAATTAAATCCCCCCAAATGCCCGGTAACATCGACAACCTCACCAATGAAAAATAACCCGGGTTGTTTCTTAGCTTCCATGGTCTTGGAAGAAATTTCATCGGTATCCACACCACCTAGAGTTACCTCTGCGGTGCGGTAACCTTCGGTACCGGCAGGGATAATTTCCCAGTTGTTAAATTTATTCCCCAGCTGCTCAATGTCTGTATTCGGCCACTCAGCCAAGGGCTGATCCTTATGCGTAGGCCACCAGAGGTTTTCAAATTCCAAAACGACGCTCTTAGGTAGCAACTTGGCCAAAAACGTACGGGCAAGGACTTTAGGTTGAGTAATCTTTGCATCCAATAAAGCATTGGATACATCGTAATCAGGCGTTAGATCAATTTGAATAGCATGACTGGGTTGCCAGTAGTTAGATATTTGTAAAACGGAAGGCCCACTCAAGCCTCGGTGGGTGAATAACATTGCTTCGCGAAAGCTCGTTTTCCCAGATTGGATGATGGTTGGTATGGCAGTTCCAGAGAGGCGTGCGAACATGTCTTTAAGCTGCCCGGTGAAGGTATAGGGGACAAGACTTGCGCGTATCGGAAGAACGTTCAGACCGAATTGCTGGGCGACTTCGTAACCAAACGGTGTGGGGTCCATATGTGGAATTGAGAGTCCACCGGTTGCAACGACAACAGCACCTGAACTGACTGTACCGCGTGAGGAGTCTATCGAATACATCTGCTTTGATTCATCGTACTGAACGCTATCGATGATGCACTGTAGTACGATCTCAACACCCACTGACTCGCATTCTTTTCGCAAAAGATCAACGATGTCTCGAGCTTTGTTGTCGCAAAAGAGTTGTCCGTGATCTTTCTCGTGATAGGCAATGTCGTGCTCTTGCACGCTACCAATAAAGTCCCAGGCCGTGTATTGAGTGAGGGCTGATTTTACGAAGTGCGGGTTCGTACAGATAAAATTATCAGGTTCAACGTAGAGGTTTGTGAAGTTGCAACGCCCACCGCCGGACATTAATATTTTTCGGCCAATCTTCTTACTGCGCTCTAAAACCACTACGCGCTTGCCCAGGCGCCCCGCCTGCCAGGCACACATAAGACCGGCAGCGCCGCCACCGATGACTATGGCATCGAAGTGTTTTTTCATTTTTGGAATGGGGTGGGCAAGATTTCTATCATTGTACTTATTGGAAGATTAACTAGATACACGTGCGCGGCAGTATTGTGGCATCGTCTAGATGCTGTCAGGTAGTTTGTAACCTTTTTTATAACAGGCTTTGATTGCGTCAATAGCTGCGTCTCGAGTCATATCGTTGCCGAAGCGCGTGGCGTGCACGATAGGAAGTTCGAAATGTGGTTTACCTTGAACCATCCAGTGTGCAAGAAACTCTGCGGAGCCACCGCCGGTACCAATGCCGACATTGAACCCCGATGCTAACCACAGTCCTTGATGTTCTCCGATAGGGCCCAGTAATGGCAAACCGTCAGGTGTCCAACACATAGGGCCGTTGTTGATAGTTTTGATTCCGGCATCCCCAAAAGCTGGTAACCGTTCTATCAATTTTTCTAAGTGACCCATTAAACGATCAGTATTGGGAGGCAAGAGTTCTTCGGGAAAATCTTTGGGAATTCCATCCAGCGACCAAAAAACAGGGTCTGTCTCATAGATGCCTGCTAAAAATCCATGCGCTTCTTGTCTTACGCTGCAAGAAACATCGGAATCCCGGTAAGCGGGTACTTCGTAATCAAGTTTGGCCAGCGACGGAATGCCTTCTGTGATGAGCTCATGATGTTCGGTTGCATACAGCGGCACATTCAAACCCAACGGCAATAGAAGCTCGCGGGTCCAGAACGATGCCGCCATAACGACATGTTGGGCACGCACAGTTTCCTTCTCTGTATGCACCAACCAGCAATCTTTGTCGCGAACAATGCTCTGTACCGGTGTCTGGCGTTGAATTTCTGCTCCCATCTGTCGTGCCGCTTTTGCCAACGCGTAAGTCGTACTGCTCGGATCTACGTGGCCGTCAGTGGGTGTGTGAGCTGCACCATAGAGACCCTCAGTTTTAATAAACGGATGAAGCTCTGCGATAGTTTCGTTTTCAACAACGGAGTAGGGAATATTAAGCGCGCGGTATTTTTCCTCGTAGCTATGGAATAGTTCGCGTTCGCGAGGAGTGGTAGCCACTCGCAGTGAGCCGGTTTTATGAAAGTTAATTGATTGACCGCTCTCTTGTTCAGCCTGTAGGTAGGTGCGGATAGAGCCAGCGAATAAACGGGTCATTTCTGCGTATGGACCAAAATAGGTGGTATTGCCGGCAGCGTGCCAAGTACTGCCCGATGTCAATTCGCGCCGCTCAAGGAGCAGCGTATCTGTCCACCCCAGTTTACTCAGCCAATAGAGAATGGAGGTGCCTACAATGCCGCCACCAACGACCACTACTCGTACGTTTGTGTTCATTATGTTGTTTGATTCCCCTTGTTGAATACTCATATGCATGGCCACTACGTCAGTGTATTGAGTCTTTCTGCCTGTCATTGAGGTCTAGATTATGGGGGCCAAGCTACCCTTAATAGAAGTGCCCATTGTAAACCTTACTAGGAAAAGACAGCATTTTTCCAATCGGAACGATAATAGTGGCGGCTCATTCAAGGAGTGACACTTGCTCAGAACAAGCAATTTGAGAAGCAAGTGATTGAGCTTGCGCCGGGCGTTTATGGTGCTATAGGGTTCGCAGCCTCGAATGTGTTCATGCTTGTCGGTGACGACGGGCTGATTATTATTGACACGACTGAAACCACTAAAGCTGCTGAAAATATTCTCTTAGAGTTCAGAAAAATCACTGACAAACCGGTAAAAACTATTGTTTATACCCACTCGCATCGAGACCACATCAGTGGCGCAACAGTTTTTGCCGAGGGTGGTGATCCAGAGATTATCGCCAGTGATAACTTTGAATCTGATCTAGTAGCATTAAATGAAAAACACCCAAAACCGGGTAAGGCCCTGATGGCAAGAACAAAGCGTCAGTTTGGAATGGGTTTGTCCTTTCCACACGAGCGTGTCAGCGTGGGTGTTGGGCCGGGCGATCGTCCGATGGAAGGTATGGGGGCTGGCTACATTGAACCAAGCGTATTGATGGAGGAGGCCCGAACAAGCATTAGTCGTTGTGGATTTGATTTAGAACTAGTCAAGGCGCCGGGCGAAACACCAGATCACCTAGTCATCTGGTACGAAAAGTGTCGCATGTTGTTTTGCGGGGACAACTTTTATTCATCCTTCCCGATGTTGTATGCAATCCGCGGAACGCCCTACCGTGACTTTAATGCCTGGGCTGATTCACTCGATTTGTTGATCGAATTTGAAGCGGATATTCTCGCGCCTGGGCATACCATGCCCGTGTTTGGCGGTGACGCTATTAAACAGCGCTTATCTGATTACAGGGATGCGATAAGGTCTGTTGTGGCACAAACTGCAGAGGGCATGAATCGACAATTAGGTCCTGATGATCTGGCACATAGCGTAAGTCTGCCTCCTGAGTTGGAGGGAAAGCCATATTTAAAGGAGTTTTATGGAAAGATAGCGTGGTCGGTCCGCTCGTATTTTGCAGGTACTCTGGGTTGGTTCGATGGCAATCCGACTAATCTGGCGAGACTCTATTCGAAGCAAAGAGGAAAAAATACGATTCTACTGGCTGGTGGCTCAGATGCACTGTTGAAAACTATCGAACAAGCTGCGGCGAACAACGATCATCAATGGGTTCTCGAGCTTACCGATCATTTAATCGCAGCTGATGACCAAGCCTCTTCCGCCAAACGACTGAAAATCAGTGCTTTACGTGCTATGGCCGATTTGGAAATCAACGCGGCGGGTCGTAACTACTATCTGCTCTCGGCGCAAGAAATGGAACAATCTTTGGAGAATGAAGCGTGAGTAAACTAGGCGAAGATATTATTGGCAATAGTGATACTCCTCCGTTTTTCAAGATCAGCAATGCTGACAACATTGATGCCCCAGCGATACGAAAAGGAGATGCACTGCGTACCTATGTTCGGTCATTGTCCGGATTTCAGAAAGAGGCGATCGTACGCTCAAGTAAAACAGGTGATGCATGGCGATTTGTTAGTGATGAAGGACCTTACCTGAATGGACACGACTCGGCCTGTTGTCCTTTAGCATTTTTGTCGGTTGGAATGGTGGCAAGTTTTATGAACGAAATACTTGCCTATGCACAGCAACGCAATGTAGACATTCGGAAACTGAAACTTACCCAAGATAACTATTACACGATGAAAGGTTCTATGCCACGGCGAACTATGGTGGGTGGAGCTGAGAACATCGAACTGCAAGTCGACATTGATTGTGATCTAGGTGACGACGAACTAAATCAATTTCTAACGGAGGCGACTTATGCTTCTCCACTGAATGGTTTGATGCGAGGTCAGCTTGATAGCCTGTTCAAGCTTGCAAAAAATGGCGAGGGTTTGCCATGTGATCAAGCAACAGAGCTTGAGGGGGAACTGCTTGCGGACCCAGGCAATTTGTTTACGACGATTGAAGCTCAAGCCAGCAGCATTGCTTTTATGGAAAAGGTTGGCCCGACACCTAAAAAAGTCGTTAAAGGTGGCACAGCTACGGGTAGTTCATCATTATCAGACGAACAAGATCGGCGCTTGAATATCGGAGCTGTGGCAGTACTGCGTGAAGACGGTATTAAGGACATTCAACAAATGCAGTATTCACCTTATGGAACGTCCTTTCGTTTATTGAGTTCTGAGGATGGGCGAGCACCCGATGCGAACACTTTAATAAGCGCGGGAATAGCTTTCTGTTTTATGACGCAGTTTGGCCGTTTCGTGTCGATGCTAAAGCTAGATCTTCCAGATTACCGCATCGTCCAAGACAGCCACTTCAGTTTGGGAGGAGCCTCGGGCAACACAGGAAAACCAGGCGAAGCTGACCCACTTGAGACTCACGTGTATCTCGAAACATCTGAACCGGATGAAACAGCACGGGAGATGCTGGATATCTCCGAGAAAACCTGTTTTCTACATGCTTTTTGCCGCACAGATTTAAAAACCAAGCTTAAGGTCAATCGAGTTTGATGAGGAATGCGAGTATCTGCAGATATAAATTATCACTGTGCTCGCTCTTACGCCCCGTGGCCACGAAAATTACAGTCTATTAGTTGCCGGTGAGTGAGTGGTTATTGTTAATTATTTTGTGTTCTTAACCGCTCAAGCCACTCCCGATTAAGCAGCTGATCAATATTTTCCGGCAGTGCTTCTTCCCACGCCAAATAATCTCGAGAGTCTTGCATGTTGCCGTCATGACGCCCAGCAAATAGAGCTGATTCATCAATAGGTGATTCAATGCTACCGGTTTGAATATGACCAGGATGGATGTCACTTGTCTCCCAACAGTACCAGCCTGCTACATCGAAGCCGTGCTGTCGGAGCAATTGTGCGCTTGTGATTGCATGTGTGATGTCAGAGCCAATTAACGCGATAGATTCCTTCCTGTTAAAAGCATCAGAAATGACTGTGCTGATGTTCTTCCATTCAGAACCTTCAAGGTGCGCCTGCGAGAAAGCTTTGGATGGTCGGAAATCGTATATTTTTCCAGAAGCTTGTTGATATGAAATTAGTTGATCAATCGAAAATTGAGGGCAGGGTGTTTCTAGGGCATGGTGATTTTCGTTCTCATTTTCAGCGCTTGGCAAAGCCGTTGTTAAATAGGCAACACTCACTTTAAAGCCCATGAGTTGTAACCAATAGGCAGCGAAAGCTGCGCGGCTTCCAGATCCATGGTCAAACAACATAACGGGCACGTGATATCGTGCGATTGAACGATCTGTTTGCTGAATGAGATTTGTGCCGGAAACTTTGAGAATATTGTGACAAGCCAGTTGCCCAGAAGCTGCATCATCGGATACATCAAACAACAAATGTGATCTGTGCGTTGCTACAAAGGATTTGATGTTTGCATCGTCTACTTGTGTGTATGCAATTTTCCAAGTATCCAGAAAACGTCTGGCCGGTTTCGAGTTGTCAGACTCAGTGGCGAATATGCGATTGGCGTTGAATTCCCTTTCTAAACCATCAAGTTGCCAAGCTTGTGTTCCACCTTTGAAAATAACAAAGGGACCTTGGTAGCCAGCTGCTTTTAATGTGCATGCGCCAATGATGGATCGCGTACGTCCCGCACAATGAAGCAGTGCGCACTTGCCTGTGTCTTGCAAGGCTCCCATATTGGTTAGCAGTAAGCTGTTGGGCAAACTTTGCGATCCGGGTATAGTGAATTGAGTGTATTCTGCGGTCGGCCGGACATCAAACAAGCGGGAAGCCCGGTACTGAGCCCGATAGTCTGCTGGTGTAATTTCCGGGATACCGCAGGTGTGTGCCAGCACTTCGCCAAAAGCTTTCGACCAAACAAATTCTCCCTTAACAAAACCGCTTCCAAATCCATTTGGTTTGGACGTAGCGTGGCGCTCTATGTGTGTGTAACCCAGTTTAAGTAGTAAATTTGCGGCCGCTTCACTGGCAACGTCTTGCCAGTCGAGAAGGTGAATCGAAAAATTACGCTCGGGTACGTAGCGTTCAATTTGTATGGATAACACGGAAAGCGGGATATTGGTGCTACCAAACCAATGCCCGTTTACGTGGTCACGACGTTCTCGGGTATCTATAAGCGCGAAAGGAATGCCTTTACTGTACAGTGAAGAGAAAAGGTGTTGGCTCACGCGAAATTGGTCCTAGCTAAAATTGTGTTTGTGGTTGAGTCTGAGCGTCATCGTGGCGCTTGATTCTGTTTTCAAGAATAAACTCTGCTCGCATAGTTGGCTAGCTTTGTTGCGTCCTTTATCAACGCTGCTAGTTACATTATTGAATAATTACTAACGTAGGGGGGATCTATGGATTTACAGCTGAGAGGGAAAACTGCACTTGTCACCGGGGCCAGTCAAGGCATAGGCAGAGCGACCGCAAAGTCTCTCGCTGCTGAGGGGGTGCAGACCGCCATCGCCGCCAGGCGTGATGAATTACTGAACGAACTTGCAGATGAAATTGCCGATGCCGGTTATCTTCGGCCCGTTGTCATAGCGCACGATATTATGGCTAAGGACGGCCCTGAAGACCTAGCATTGAAGGCGCTTGATGCCTTAGGTTTTGTTGATATTCTCATCAATTCAGCAGGCGGTAGTCGCAAGGTAGATTTATACGCTGATGCCCAAACATGGGAAGAGGGTATGAATATGAACTTCAATACTCAGCGTCGGTTAAGCCATGCACTTCTGCGTCAAATGATTGAGCGGACGTGGGGGCGAATCATCACCATTAGTGGCAAGAATGAGCCTGAAAAGCATCCCGGAAAAATCAATGTCGCTATGTCGGCCAAAGCTGCTCTTCATGCGTGGGCGAAAGGGTTGTCTAACGAGGTCGCTCAACACGGTGTGACGGTCAATTGTTTAGGGCCTGGCAAAATAATGAGCGAACAAATAAGAAAAAATTATGATGAAGAGCGCCGACGCAAATACGCTGAAGAAGAAATCCCTATTGGCTATATTGGAGAGCCTGAAGATATGGCGGTAGTGGCGGCGTTTTTAAGCTCCCCGCTTGCGCGCTATGTGACGGGTGTTGTAATACCTGTTGATGGAAGCTTTCGTAAGTATGCGTTTTAATCGCGCAGGCGAAAACTACCTATACGATGCAAACTTCAAGATACGCGTTTAACACGTAACCAATGAATTACGAATTGCTGAAGAGTATCCGGATACACACCTTTTTACCTTCTGTTAATTCGGATAGGGCTCATACCATTTCTCATTGTCTATCAATCCGCCATTACCACTTTCGTGGTAGAGAAAATCGGATAGTTTGCCTAGCATCATCGATGCTAGGGTGGCGTTGAGCGAGTGCTGGGCGGGGTTTAAATTAAGCTTAGTGCTAGGCAATATCGCGATAAATACGTTCTAGTTTTTCGCCTTTGTTTTTGCTCAAAGACTTTACGTACTGTATGCGACCAAGCAGCTGAGCGCGAAAATGCAAATGGCCCTCTCGATTTTGACTTTCAAGTCCGAATTTTTTGCAGTTAGTTAGCGTTGCTTTGAGCGTGTCGTAGTATTGCCTATCAATATTAGGTTTTGTATTGACGACAATGCCAACTAAGCGCTGTTTCTGGTGAGGGCGCTTTGTTCGCGTTTTTCGATGGTTTAACGACACGCCTTCTTCAAGGCAAATTCCACCAATTAGTGATTCTAAAAATCGCCAATCGCGATGAACGTTGCTGGACATGGCAATATCATCGGCATACCGTGAGTAGTCCATCTCCAGAGAGTTGGCCAATCCGGTTAGCCTGACATCGAGCTGATGTAAAGCCGCATTCGCAAGTGCAGGGGAGGTGGGCGCTCCTTGTGGCAGATGCCGTTGTATCAATCGACTCCGCTGCGCGCGAGTAAACTGGCGTAAGCTCTTGTAGTCCAGCTGAACACGGTGTGAACACAAGGCGGCGAGATAGAACGATACCTGTTCTGAGTAGCCTATGCGTCGAAAAACGTTCTTGATCACCGGCCAATCAATAGAGTGGAAGCAATCTGCAATATCGTACGTTATCAAATAACGTTTGCCGACATGGTTGGACGCGTGTGAAACGCAATTTCTACCACGGCAAAATCCGTGTGCAGCAGCATGCGTGTCTAAATTATTGAGAATGAGCTCGTTAATCCTACGTTGAATTCGTTTAAGTTCAACCTTGGGTTGCTCGATTAAGCGCATTCCACCACTACGTTTTTCAACAATATGGTATTGGTAGTGCTGTAGGTGTTTTGGCGTAGATAGTTCGTCACGCCAACAGTTTGCGAACCAATCAAGTTCAGTGCTTGTGACTGATAACCATTGGGCTAAGTCACCGACTGTAGTCAACGTTGGAAACGGTTTTTCGATGGCTGTATTTGCGTTTGTGTGTTGCAATGTAAAACGCGTCATCGTCGGTTGGATAGAGTTCCGATCAAACCAATGACAGAGTCGTTCTGAAGCGTTTAAAAAACTTGCGATTTTGCGTTGAGATGGTCTGGCTGGGTATTTGAGCAATAGCTCGTCGATCAGCGCGTTAACATCATCTGGCAAATCTGCAACGCACTCAATAGAAACACTAAGCAGGGTTTTATAGTGCCATTCAACTTCGAAGAACCAATACGCAAGTTGCGATGTGAAAAAAGCTCGTTTGTTCACCGTCTGTTTCTGTATTAATGAGCGGCACTCTGCCCGAGAATTCGCATGAACTCACGTGCACGAAGTGCACAGCCGTTCCTGCAGCGTTAAGAAAACAATACTCTACCTTGGGGTATCCCCAAAGCCCAGCAATCGAAAGAGTGCTGACAAAACCAGAGTGCCGCTGAACGACGGTAGGTGAATTGATGAAGAAAATCAACTGCTCTTCATTGCGATGATTTTCAATACTCGGGCAAGTCTGCTCAGAACTTTTATAAAGAAGCAGTGCTTATTCTTAGCCTACCCGATTAACCCAAGCCTGTTTATACTTCTCTATCCGGGTTTAACTTTTATCAAGAGGCCACCACGTGAAAATTGGCGTAATCGGTTGTGGGAATATGGGGGGCGGTATGGCAAGGCAGCTGTTAGCTGCCGGGCATACAATGGTTTGCTACGACCCAGACGCTGATACGTTGAATAAGCTACAGACCGCTGGTGTAAACGCAGCCATTACAGCTGGTGAGTTGGCTAGTTCAGTACAGTTCATAATTCTCTCACTGCCAAAAGCAGCTGTTGTCGAGGCGGTTATGCGGGAGATTGTTTCCGATATACCTCAAGGCACGATTGTTCTGGATACCTCTACCTCAGAGCCTGCGACGTCACAGGCTATGTCTGAACTTGGTGTGGCGCATGGGTTTTCATTTGTCGATGGTCCAGTCAGTGGGGGTCCATCTGCTGCCAATGCCGGAACAATGACCATGCTCCTCGGAGGCGAACTCAGCGCAATCGAGGCACTTAAACCCTTGCTCGACATCATCACGGCTAAAACCGTCATCGTAGGTGGCTCCGGTGCCGGGCACGCTGCGAAAATCGCTAACAATATGCTCTGCGCTGCGAATCTCGTCTTAGTTGCAGAAGCAATTCGTCTGGGTGAGGCGTCGGGAGTACAGGCGCAGGATCTACTGGAAGGTATTAATGCCGGGTCCGGTCGAAGCGGCGTAAGTGAAGTCAACTTCCCGCGGTGGGTGCTGAATGACGCCTTTGATTCCGGCTTCACGATGGGTTTGATGCGTAAAGATGTCGGGCTCGCACTTGATTTGGCCAAGTCAACCAATGTTGAATTGCCGGGCTTTGCTGAGATAGCCGATCTCTGGTTGAGCCAATCAACTCATATTTCAGATTCTGCGGATTTTAACGAAATTGTTAAATACGATGATAGAGGGAATGACAGTGTCTGAACGATTAAGCAAATTGCAACAAGCTATGTTGTCTGTCGGGCTGAATAAATATCCTCAAAGCCTGATTAATGGAGAGCTAATCGATGGGCGCGGTGCAGACATTTCATTGATTGATCCATTCACTGAAGAAGTGCTTTTTACTTACGCGGACGCCGATACCGATTTAGCTAAGCTTGCTTGCGATGCAGCAAGCGCGACTCAGCCCGGTTGGGCTAAAGACATGTCAGCGGCCGCTCGTGGTCAAGTCATGCAAGACATCTCACGATCGGTTCTGTCCTATGCCGAACCACTGGCACAAATTGAAGCCATTGTCGCGGGCAAACCCATCCGTGATTGTCGTGTTGAGGTTGCGAAAGTGGCTGAGATGTTTGCCTACTATGCTGGATGGGCCGACAAGCTGCACGGTGAAGTCATACCGGTACCCTCTGGACATTTAAACTACACATTGCGCGAACCCTTAGGTGTTGTCTTTCAGATAACGCCGTGGAATGCACCTATATTCACTGGCGGTTGGCAAATTGCCCCGGCAATAGCGACTGGTAATAGTGTTGTCATAAAACCTAGCGAATTGACGCCAATCACAACCGTGGCGTTGGTTAAGCTTGCTGAAGAAGCAGGATTGCCCAAAGGTGTTGTCAATGTGTTGTGTGGTCTTGGACCCACCGCCGGGCAAGCCGCGATAGAACACAATGCGGTGCGTAAAGTGGTGTTCGTTGGCTCGCCTGAAACCGGGCGTAGGGTTGCTACAGCCGCTGCATCCAATTTAAAACCTGCGGTGCTGGAGCTTGGCGGAAAGTCAGCCAACATTGTTTTTGAAGATGCCAATTTGAAGCATGCCTGCTTGGGTGCCCAAGCGGCCATATTTTCTGGCGCTGGACAGAGTTGTGTCGCCGGTTCCCGATTGTTGGTCCAACGCTCTGTCCACAAAGAGTTTGTGGATATGTTGGCCACAGGTATGAACAACATAAAGTTGGGTGACCCCTTGGATGAAAAAACCGAAATTGGTCCCATTAGTAATGCGCGGCAATATGAACACGTTACTGGCATGATCAAACAGGCCGCTAGTGAGGGTGCAACGATACATACGCGTACTAAAAACGATGGTTGTGGTTACTTCGTGCCGCCAACTGTATTAAATGATTTGTCTAATACTGCAACTGCTGCGCAAAGTGAAATTTTTGGTCCGGTAGTCACCGCTATTCCGTTTGAAGACGAGGCAGAGGCGATAGCGTTAGCCAATGATACTAATTTCGGTTTAGCCGGTGCTGTATGGACCTCAGACGTGGGGCGTGCTCACCGAATGGCAGAAGCGGTGAGGGCTGGCACCTTCTGGATTAATAGCTACAAGGCAATTCATGTTTCTTCACCCTTCGGCGGGTCATTCAACTCAGGATTTGGCAGATCAAGCGGCACTGATGCATTGATGGAGTATACGGCTGCCAAGAGTGTCTGGCTGGACAGCGCGCCAACACCCAAAATTGCTTTTGGGTATGTGTCGTAGGAGGTGCTATGAAGTTGGTTAAAGATGCCGAAGATTTTCGATTGGAAGCACCTGTGGTAGTGGGTAGCAAAGCCGCCGCGCGTGGTGAGGCTAAGATTAGTTTTTTAAATACAGAGAATAAAGAATGAATGCGTCATTTGGAGTAGATCATCCACTTGTCGCAACCCATGACATCGATCAACTTCGTGGTTTACTGATTGCACTGGGGTTCAACATGACCGCAATAGGTAAACATCCGTGGGGAACGAGTACCAGTCTTGCAATGTTTGACGGTTGTTTGCTTGAAATCATGGGCATTTACGACAGCTCCTTAATCGACGAAATTCCGGCAGGACAATTTCGATTCGGCCGGCATGTTTACGAATATCTTCAGGAGCGCGAAGGTGTCGCCCTGACAGCATTACACAGCACAGATTCTCGCACTGATGCACAACATGCCGAAGACGCAGGCTTTACTGTCGCAGGGCATCTTGAATTTGGTCGCGACGTAACTTTGCCCGATGGTACGTCCGACCGGACGAAAACAACGCTTGCCTTACTTCCTGATCTTAAGTTTCCACGTTTGTCTTTTTTTCTTTGTCAGCAACATCGGCCTGAACTGATCTATGTGCCTGAGTGGTTGGAGCATCCGAACAAAGTTACCGGCATTTGCGGTGTCAATATCATTGCAGACAAGCTTTATCATTCAGACTTGGTAGCACGCTTCAGCCAACTGTACGATGGATACACCCAGTTTGACGGTGGATTTCAATACCAGACTGCAAATGGGGTATTAAGAGTGATGGACGCTGCGTGCTTTGAACAAACCATCGGCCGCGTGCCAGAAGCTATTGCACAAGAACAGTTGCCTTGTATCGCAGGAATAGATTTAGTGATGTCTGAGCGGGCGGTTTTCAACGAATACCTCAAGGCCAGTGATCTGGCTTATTGTGAAATTCTAAACGGGTATGTACTGACTTCACCAGAAACTACAGCAAACACGACACTGCGATTTCTGTCGGATTGAGTTTTTAAAGTCAACGTCACTGTTTGTAAACGATAGAAGAGCGCGGTAGTTGCTATCGTAGCGTTGCAAAAGGGGTCGGCAGATAAATGTCCAAACTAGGGAACGTTCACGAGTAGCTTTGTAGCATCTCTCGTGGCGAAATACCGCCGAGTTTCTTCAACGAACGCTTTTACAAGACGGCGCGGGTTGTCGGGCAGATGACCCAAGACGATCTTGAGCGGTTTAAGTGGCGGATCTATCGGTATTGACACTACGGCTTGCCCGGCGTAGCTGGTATCAGTCATTGGACGCATGTGCAAGATAGAACAACCTAGGCCAGCACCTACGAGGCTACGAATCATTTCAACGGTGGTCGCTGTGCAAACTATTCCAGGCGTCATTCCCACCTCGTTAAATATCTGGCCGTAGTACTCACTGACAACGGGTAGATCGAGCAGAATTAATTTTTGCTCAGCAAGTCTTTTGATAGAGACACTTGCGTGTTCGGCAAACAAGTGATTCGCAGGAGCAAGAACATAAGGCGACACAACGGTAAGAGTTTCGTAGGTCACATCCGGTTTCATGCTCTCCGCAACGCACAGGATGACATCGAATTCACCTGAAACTAACCCAGTCTGGGCAGTGTGGTTGTCGCAATTGATAAACTTAATATCGATGCCGGAGTTTCCGTTGAGTAGTTTGCTAGTAATCTGAGGTATGAAGGCTGGCGCTATCGGTGCGTAATACCCAACTCGCAAGGTACCGGTTAATTTTTCACGCAGATCAACACCTTCACTCATTAGCGTTTCATATTCATCGAGCAGGTGTTGAATCCTATTCACCAAAACCTTACCCGTAGTGGTGGTAGAAATGCCCTTGGATCTGCGTCGCGTCGTCAACTGTAAACCAAATGATTCCTCAACCTGATTGACGGCAGCCAGCACGGCAGATGGCACTACATTCAATTGCTTTGAGGCTTCCGTGATGCTGCCACAGTTAACGGCAGCCATAAAATAGCGCATCGCTTTCAGCGTTGTGTCCATCGTGAGAATGTCTCTAATTCATAATTTATGACAATATAATTGCTTATATTCAGTTTTACAAAATTAGTGGTTTGCCTAAGAATTAGATCAAATTGGTTAAGTGATCAGGTATGCCATGCAATCTCATGCTCGGGTAGTCATCATCGGTGGTGGAATAGGCGGTTTATCAACCCTTTATCATCTGGCGCAGGAAGGATGGTCCGATCTTGTTCTGCTTGAGCGTAATGAGCTCACCTCGGGTACCACATGGCATTCAGCAGCCCAGTGCCCCAGTGTGGCGTTCAATCAGCTGCTCCTCCTGTTACGTGACTACACCATAAAGCTATACAAAGAGCTGGCTGACGATCCGGCGTATCCCATCAATTATCACCATGCCACGGGAGGCATGCGCCTCCTCACCAATCCAACGCATGTGGATGAAGTGCATCACATCATGTCGGTTGCGAAGGGCTTAGGGCTGGACTTTGATTTAATCGATGCAGCGGAAGCACAGCGACGTAACCCGTTGCTTGAGATTGATGGCGTTTTAGCCGCTTTGTGGGACGATCTGGATGGCGATATCGATCCGGCACAACTGTGTCAGGCGCTAGCCGCTCGCTCCCGAAAATCAGGCGCGATCATTCATCGAAACACGCCGGTGATTGGTCTTTCACAAAAACCCAATGATGAATGGCTGGTGAAAACACAGGAAGGCACGATCACCGCAGAACACATAGTTATTGCCGCAGGCTACCGTGTAAACGAGGTAGGTGCCTTGATGGGCATTCAATACCCCGTTATCGCAATGGAGCATATGTACTTTGTCACTGAAGACATTCCCGAACTAGTCGCCCGCGATGAACGCGTGCCGATGGTGCGCTGTCCTCGCGATACCTTTTATATGCGCCAGGAGAAGAACGGGCTGTTAGTTGGTATTTACGAGCACGATTGCAAAACCTTTGGCATGGATGGCATCGATCCGGATTTCGTAAACGCATTGTGCCCCGATGATCTGGAGCGATTGGTGCCCAAAATGAATCCGATATTCGAACGGCTACCTTGTCTGCAAGATGTGGGTATCAAAGCGGTTGTTAATGGTCCCATCTCTTATGCTTCAGATGCGGGGCCCTTAGTTGGTAAGCAACCGGGTTTACGCAATTGTTGGTCCATGAACGGTCTTCGGGTTGGCATAGGCGAAGGCGGTGGTTATGGCAAGATGTTAGCGCAGATGATGGTGCACGGTGAAACCGAATGGGATACCTGGCAACTTGACCCGCGTCGTATCTCAAGTTTTGCCAATACTGAATACACGGCATTGAAATCCATAGAGGACTACCAACATGAGTTTCGTTGGCATCTGCCTCATGAACATCGACCCGCAGGTCGACCGGCTAAAGCATCGCCTTTGTATCCCGTGCTAAAAGCAAAAGGTGCAGAGTTTGGTGTTGTTAACGGCTGGGAACGGACGAATTTTTACAAGCCTGATCCCGGTTTTGTCGAAAGCCATGGCTATACCTTTCAGAACTGGCACGACGTGGTGGGTAACGAAATTGATGCGCTGACCCAAAACGTCGGACTGGCGGAATTGTCCGGCTTTAACCATTATCGAATTTATGGGGAGGGTGCATTGGATTGGCTTAGCAGCCTGACTTGTTCTCCGGTGTCTAGCAAAGTCGGTAAAGTTAATCTTTGCTACTTCCTTACCGACAAGGGTAACGTTTCTGGCGAAGCGACCATCGTGCCTTTAGCCAATGGCGATATCTTCTACGGCTCAGCGGCGACGGCTGAATATCATGACAGGGACTGGCTCACCGAACGCCTGCCGGTTAACTCCGATATCAGCATTGAAAGTTATACCAACATGTACACCATGCTAGTCATTGCGGGCCCTAGTGCGCGCGACCTTATGGCAGCGGTATCACCGCGGACTCAATGGGGGCAAAACGAATTCCGCTGGTTAAGCGCACAACCGTGTTTTATTGGCCATATTGAAGCACTAGTTATTGCCGTTAGTTATTCAGGTGAGCAAGCGTTTGAGTTGCATATTCCCAACACACAACTTTACGCGTCCTATGAAATTCTACTAAATGCAGGCAATACGTTTGGCCTAACGCATTTCGGTATGTACGCCATTGATTCTATGCGCATGGAAAAAGGATATGGTCACTGGAAAGCCGACTTCATCACTGAGTTCAATCCGATAGAGGCTGGGCTACAGCGCTTTGTTGATTTGAATAAAGACTTTCCGGGTAAGGAGGGTTTACTCGCACAGCGTAAAGCGGGGAATCGCAAGATTCGCGTTGTTTTGGCCATTGATAGCACTGATGCGCCCACGCAACCAGGAGAGGGGGTATTTCGTAATGGGGTTGCTGTTGGTTCAATTACCTCTGCGTCTTGGGGGTATCGGACTAAACGGAATCTCGCGATGGCATACGTTGACCCAGAATACGCTATTGAAGACACCGAACTTGAAGTGTTGATTCTTGGTAAGACTATCAACGCCACGGTTTGTCAATCGTGTCTTTATGATCCAGATAATCTTGTTCCGCGTGGTTTTACTTGTTGAACCCTTACCTGTTTGGCAGCTTACCGAAGATGAAATTGTCGTAACGGCTTGGGTAGAAATTGAGTCTGATGCGAGCACTGAGTAGGCACGACACACTGTCAGGCACTATTTGAAACATCACTATCAGGTCAGACGTATCACTATTGAAGTGATGTCATGAATTAATTGTTGTACTGCTTTTAAATGGCGCTTTGTCGCCAGATTTTTGGATAGAGGTCTGTGCCGGGGCGATCCCCTGGCTTAAGTCCGTATTCAGTCATGATGGCACTGTGGTCCGGGTCCATACCGCACGTTCTGAATTTAATACGAGCATCGTCTCCAAGCCACTTAGTTGTAAACACTTCTAGTCCTTGATCCCCTTCGAGTTTGCCTGAACCGCCGTGCAAAATACGACTATTAAAGGCGACGCAATCCCCGGGGTTCATGTCCCAACTTATTACGCCATAGCGTTCAGGGTCGGCATCGATATCGGGAATGGACTCTTCAGCAATGCCTGAAAAATTCACTTGATCAACATCTGTCTTGCCATCCGGATTTAGTTCACCAAAATTTGGCTGATCAAAAATCTGATTGTTCAGATGCGAGCCGGGTACGAACGCCAGTGCGTTTTTCTTTTTAACGGGTACAAGGGGCATCCAAATAGTGCAAGTGTCATAACCTTCTATGGACCAATAAGGCTCGTCTTGATGCCACGGTGTCGAAAACTGAGTGCCCGGTGAGCGAACGAAAACTGCGTCAAAGAAAAAATTGATCTCTGTGGCTTTTAAGAGTTTGCCGGCAATCTCGGCGGCAGGAGAGTTAAAAATAAACTGTTGGTATTCATCGACCTCCTGCCAGGCCTGACTATCCCAAAACATCGTGCGACCCTCTGCATCACGATCCCAGGTACGTGCACGATGGGTTGGATTTTTACCGTTGATCATTAACCCTCGTTTCAGCACCTCTACCCAATCTGAATCGAACATGTCCTTTACAAGGACGACCCCATCGCGATGGTAAGCATCGATTTCATCAGCGGTTATTTCGCGTTGTAATTCAGTATTCATAGTTCTACCTTCGTACGCTGGGTGATTGGATAGGTATTGATACGATATAGTCCATCTTAGACAAAGTAAAATAGTATGATATTGGCCTAAGGCCTAATTATTATTATTGATGGATTCGAACCTAAATTTAAACTGGTTAAGAACTTTTGAAGCTGCCGCGCGATTGTCCGGATTTTCAGCTGCTGCACGAGAACTGGGACTTACACAGGTTGCAGTCAGTCAGCAAATAAAATCGCTTGAAACCAAATTGGGGCACGACCTGTTTGTTCGTCACCCCAAAAAAGTACAGCTGACGGAGGCGGGTAAGGCATACCTGCCATCGGTACGCGAGGCGCTGGAGAAACTATCCCATGCCACCTACGGCCTGTTTGGTTCAGATACAAATCAAACTATTGTGGTGCGGGCATCTATCGCTGTATTGAGTTGGCTGACTCCCGGCTTGTATTGCTTTCGTCAACAACACCCGAATATCAAGCTTAAGTTTGTGACCTCAATTTGGCCTGATCCGATAGACACCCAGAAGGTTGATATCGATATTGTATTGATGCCGAGTCACAGGCAGGCCGAGTCGTCCGAAAAACTTTCCGATGAGTATATTGTGCCCATATGTTCAGAACAGGCAGCCAAAAATATACTCACTCCGAATGATCTGTGTGGGCAGCAAGCAGTGCACATAGTGGGGTACGACGATCATTGGTCGCTCTATTTAAATCACGTCAATCAGAGGAGTAAGACAAATGTTGCTTCTAGCATCAGCTTGCAGGTAGATACATCTGTTCTGGCCTGCGAGTTAGTCGCATCGGGTAACGGATGTGCGGTATTAATAGAGCGTTTTGCTAGAAGATCTATTGAATTAGGGAAGGCCATCCGTATCGTTGGCGAGCCAATACCATTGCAACAATCCCACTTTCTCGTCAAAACAGAAACTGGAAACGAAAAATCCGTTTCAGCTGAAATTGAAGTTGTTAAGGAGTGGATTCGCTCTGAATTTGCGAATAGCTAGGCTGCCGATAAAAGACGTTGGTACACCATGGCCATGACCTCTGTTGCGTGCATACTATGTAGCCTAATTACAGCCGGCTACATCCCCTGTGGCAGCTACAGCATTAATCAAACCCAATATGTTTCCTTCAGAATCAACGGGTAGGATATTGTATCGATAACAATTGTCAGCTGAGACAGAGTCATCGTAAAAACTCACACCTCGTGTGAAGTGAATATAATTGTTGTTTCGGTGAATTTCATAACCCATGGCTGCGTTGCTAGCAGGTCTGTTCCAGATAAGTTCAACACTATTAGGGCTGTATACAAAAACTTCCACCGAAATGGGTTCCGACGGCCTATTTGGAACCACGTACTCAGTACCGTTGGTGGGAGATCCGCTATTTCGCTCATCGGTATTCACAAGAATTTCTTCCGAAAAATCGCTTCGTGTATCGTTATTGCTGATGCTGCGTACAGAATAGCTGTAGTCCACTCCAGAGACTAACGTATCATCATAAAAACTATTACCTTCAGCAACGGCTTGAAACTCTCCGTTCCGGAATATTTCATACCCGCTGATACCAGTGCGATTGGTTGTTCTTATTCTTTCCCACGTAATTTCAATGGCAGTATCGGAATAGATTGATGCGGCGACGCCTTCGGGTGCTGGAACAGCTCTCTCTGATCCCGGTATGAGATCGCTGTAGTAGGTTTCTCCGAAGCACTGAATTTCTCCCTCAATGGAGAGCGCACAGACACCAGAATTTGCACGAATCATTTTAGTGAATCTTCCTTCGATGTTAGTCAGTTCGACGTTTTCACTTGAACTGAATAGCGCTTCTCTTACGCACTCAATTTCACCGTCATTCTGCAATCCGCATACATGGGGATATACGATTGCAATGTCCTGATATCTATCTTGTAGCAAGGGGCTTGAAACGTCTTCGCAAACAAATGTACCGTCAACCAACAAACCGCAGTCATCGGGGCGTCTGGAAAAGCCGTTTTCTGTGACAAACGATTTATAGGGACCGTATCCAAATACGCGTGACGGGGCGTCGGGATCTCCGCCACCCCAGCATTCGATTTCTGCATCGAGTCTTAAGCCGCACGTTGATTGATACCCAACGTACACTTGGGTAAATCCGTATCCATCGTTTGGAGGGCTGGCTTGACCGTTAGTGTCTAAGCCCCAACAGATAATTTGATTGTCGTTGGTTACACCGCAACTATGAAATCCACTACCTACGGATACTGAGACGAAGTTATCGACGTTGTTTGGAGCATTGAGTTGTCCGAAGTCCTCGTCTCCCCAGCAATATATTCCATTACCAGTTGTTACACCACAACTATGAGAACTACCGGACTCGACCTTTGCGAGTGCAGGTGCGTTGTCAGGTATATCGTACTTGGTATAAATCGGTCCAGTTTCACACGTCGTGGTGTTATCGGCTCTTACGCCACACATGACTTCGTACCCGATGGAGAAATCAATAAAGCCATCTTGCGAGCTGGATTGAGCAAATGACGATAGCGGAGACAAAAATAGTAGAAACGCAGTATGTGCTCTTTTCATTGGTGGTGCCCGAAGGGATATATTCATCTAACTGTATCGGCTCAGTGTAGCCCGACGTGGGTGTAAATTCTGTCGTACTTTTACCGCCATTGACTAACGTTTTGAAGCTGTTGGAAGTCTAAGTCGCGCTTTTCGAAAAAACTGTGACGAACCTCATTGAAGGTGAGGGTTTGCGAGCAGTATCTAAACTCTCAGCCAATTCCCCGCTGCACGGCTTTGTGTATTAAGCTTCTTTTATCAATCTCATACCCTCTAGGAAAATACATTGGACAAAATAGAAGCCTTACTTGGAAGCAGAATTTCCGAGGCCAGAATGGCAATGGGATTTTCTGAGAAACAGCTTGCACAACGCCTGGGACTCAAGGAGCAGACCATTGAAAAATGGGAGTCAGGAGAAAAAACGCCAAGAGCAAACAAGCTACATCAGCTGGCAGGAGTTCTAGGGATTCCGATTGTATGGCTTATGGGAGGTGCCGAAACTCCACCAATCGTAGAAGCGCCAAGTTTTAACGAAACTGATGGTCTAGAGGATAAATTATCAAAAGCAGAGACTTTGATTAATGAGCTCAGTTTTTTATTGGCCGACATCCGAGCAAGCACTCGAAGAGTACAACGGGATATCGATGCTGGCTAGCCTGCCGTTTCAACGACAGAGCAGGGCATATCCTAACCGTGCTGTTTCTGTCCATTTAAAAAGGCCTCGATTCCACTTAGTCATCGCGACGGTTAGCGATCCCGTTTTATGAGAATGCGAGTACCTCTTCGTTACATCACTGTTTTTGGTGTTTCCGCACTCATTACACTAGCAGTGGGTATTGTCTTTTTCTTGGGCTTTTTCAGTGCCACGAAAAATACACGTGAGTTAATGAACGATCAGGCCAACGGGCTGATTTCTTCCATGCAGCGAGACATCGCGCTGTGGATGAAACCGGTCAATAGTCAAGCAACCTGGGTTGCAGAACATGTGGCTGATAATTCGCAGGCTGTGTCAAACCTTGAACAGTTTGACGCGTTTATGCAAGGCGCTTTGGCCGCCACACCACAGGTCGCCGGAATTGCGTTAATTTCCCCGGACGCTTTGATACGACGCTGGACGCGTGCTACCGGTGAAGCTCTAACAGAAGATTGGTCTGGCAGAGATGAGATAAAAGGGTGGATTGAGGACGCGAAGCAGCGTAAGAGGTCGTCGTGGGTAGAACCCTTCTTTACAGACACGATTGACAAAACAATCCTGTTGCACGATTTGCCGATATACGCAGCTAATGGAGAGTTCCTATCAATTCTGGCACAGATAGTTCCTGTTGAGGAGTTGTCAAATCATGTTGTTGATTTGTCTCCGCGAGAGGGGATGACACCCTTCATTTTACATGGTGAGAATCACGTCCTGGCTCATCCACTACTAACGAAAGCTGTGGGCAGTGAGAACACCACCGCCACTCCATTGCCTTCGTTGAAGAGCATCGATGATGACGTATTAAAACGCATATGGTCGCCAGACGATGAAGACCTATTCTTTCTGAACGACTACGACGACATAGAAACCAGCGGTGTTTTCATCGAAGCGCATGAGCGCTACTTTGTTTATCTTTACCGAAGAATAGAGGACTATGGATCTGTACCTTGGATTATCGGAGCACACCTCAATACGGATATTTATGGCGGAGCAGAAAGTAAGCGCTTAGTGCAGGCGCTAATCGGAAGTATCGCCGTTCTGCTTGCAGCCATTGTGGGTGCAATTGCCCTGGGTAGATACATTACACGTCCCATCACTGAAATTGCTGAAGC
>JBGCGD010000071.1:0-5558 GCA_045110515.1 Granulosicoccus sp.
TAGACGCCTGCATATATCGAGTGCGATCTAGAGCCATCCACAACTTCTGATCGAAGAGATCTTCTTGAGTATCTATTGCTGTGGTGAGCAAATGCGATTGACAAGTGACAATCACGGCGCTGTACTCTTCGCATCGGCCCCATTGGTCAGTTAATACGGTACTAGGACCTTCACGGGCAATTCGAATCACACCAGGGCGAGTTGCACCTCCGTTCAATGCACTGAGTGAAGTACCTTGGCCCCAATGCACAATCGAGTCCGGTTGATGACGCCATAGTTTATGCAAGACTTGCTCTACACCCCCAACCATATAGCGCTGATTTTCATCTAACTCGGTGACATTGACTCGTAGAATTTCCAACATCGAATTGGGAAAATCCGAATCCCAACCACCTGTTCCAAAACCTACCTGCCCAAAAATTTCACGGTGCCGAAACGAAAGTGCCTTGAATGCGTTTGAGGAAACAATAAAGTCGTAAAAAGTTCGCTCATCCCAGTCCCGCACTATGGGATTCCAAATGGCTTTAATGCGTGCCGGGTTCCGATCCCGAATAGCCTGCTTAAGCTCTGAAAACTGCGCACTTTCCTCAAGGGCAGAGTGATAAGCCTCCGCCACTTCTTGGTAAATTTTCGGCAGGTCTTTAAGTGTCTCGGCGTAATGCGTTTCACCTTCTAAATCTACAACGGTTGAGCCTGCAGCAGGTGTTAGCGGGTTAGGAAAAGGCTCACTTTCAATACCCATTTTTTCTACGTAATGGTAGAAACCTGTCGAAGACACAGGAAACCTCATCCCACCTAACTCGGCAACAATATCGCTCGTTCCTTCAAAAGTCTGAGAACGTAGGCGGCCGCCGAACTTCCCAGATTCGTAAACTACGGGGCACAAGCCCACACGCATTAGCTCATATGCGGCTATGATGCCAGAGGCACCAGCACCTATAACTGCAATCTTATCCCCATGACTAGCTAATGGAATTTCCCCTAAACCCGCAGGATGGCTTATCCAATCGTCATAGGCAAACGGGAAGTCTGGTCCAAACGCCGTCACGGGATTACCCGTACTTTCGCTCACAGTCGTCTTCTCATTGTTTATATAGTTCTTGACGTAAGTCTTCTAAATAGGGTGACCCGTTTCGAGCATAGTAGATTTCTTGACGAGAGATGGATCCAAAAATGAGTTTTTCATCGCCACGCCCCGCCCGAGCTATATCATCGCCCAATGGGCCACATAGGCAAGAAAGCCCGCAATAAGTAAACTCACCCTCACTACCGATATAATTTGCGTATGCGATATACAAGGCATTTTCTTGTGCACGTACGGGCACCATGTTACTCGCTACATTAAAAAACGGTTCCATGTTAGCGGTCGGCGTAAGAATAAGATCAGCGCCCGATTTCGCATAAAATCGTGCTACTTCCGGAAACTCAATGTCATAACAAATGGCCAACGCTATTTTCCACCCATGATAAGCAAAGGGTTCACACAGCGAATCTCCCGCAGAAAACTGAGCCCGATCAACATCACCGAAAAGATGCGTCTTTCGATAAACGCATAACGTCTCCCCGCTTGATGAAATAAATGCTGCACTGTTAAAAACCTGCCCGTCTTCTGCGAGTTCTGGAAATCCCACCACGAGTGCAATCTTATGTGTACAAGCTAAATTAGCGACTTTCTCCAGCATGCACCCATCTGCCCTATTAAGAGCATCTCTTACAGCTTTTTCACCGATGTTGTACCCCGTCAGAAACATCTCAGGCGTAATCAAGATATCAGCCTGCCCTGAACTGGCTTCAGATGCAGCCTCATCCAGAGTCTGTAGATTTGTTGCCAATGAGCTGTCACCGCTTACTGGCGTTGTTTGCATAATGCAGAGTTTCATATCGGGACTACCTTCTAGAACTCCAATAAATTCATTGACCAAGACTGTACGCTTTTCTGCTTCGTATTCTACGCCGTATACGCTATGCCTGTGAGCGCTGCAAATCAAGGTGATCACTTCATTGTCGATTACTCTTGCATTAACGGAACATCATTTTAACTACAGCATAAGCAACAAACAGTATATAAAACAAGAAATGCGTATGATTGGCCCTACCTCTTAAACACATTCCCCACACTGATAAGACCAATGTGCAGCGATACTTTTTCGATGGATGCAATTGCGACCATTAGATCGTGCTACAGCCAGCGATTTGGAATACCCAGGCAGCCGGGGCTGGTGGACAGCGCCGTTGCCGCCATAGAATTCGAACCCACGAGCGATAACGCGCTGGCGCTACGAGACCTGGAAGCGTTTTCTCATCTCTGGGTTGTATTTGTTTTTCACCGCCAGCACTACAAGCGTTTCAAACCTTTGGTACAGCCACCTCGGCTTGGAGGCAAGCAGACGAAAGGTGTGTACGCTACGCGAAGTCCCAACCGGCCGAACCCCATCGGGTTAAGCGTTGTGACACTTCAACAAGTGGTTTTTGGTAAGGACCAGCATCGGGTCTTCGTCACCGGAGGTGATTTTCTCGATAGCACACCCGTTCTTGACATCAAACCCTATGTCTCGTTTGTCGATGCCATACCCAATGCAATATCTGACTGGGCAACACCCTTGCAAGATAGCCTCGAGGTTGCATGGAACTCAGAAGCACTGCTGAGTTTGAACAGCATTAAACCCAACTGCGATCCGGTAGCATTCGGATTGCACGGCTTAAAAAAACTGATCGAACAAACACTTTCGCAGGACCCACGCCCTGCTCACGAGCGAGGTAGAGACGGCAAGGTAGATCAACACTGGGGCGTGATGATCGGTCCGGTCAATGTCAGGTTCAGGGTGCAGGGAGGCATCGTGATTATTAACACAATAGAAACACGCTGAACACTATCCATACGCTTCCTCTAAGCCGCTACACACATAATCACTAGAAGAACAAATTTGTCCATTCGGCTATCTTTCAACAGACCCAATTAAATCCGCTTGGTTATTACGAAGTTCTCTCTGCTTAGCAAACACTCCAAGTGTCATCATTCTGATTAAGTATTCTCTTTCTCAAATTACTGGGTGATCCATGGCGTACATATTGCATTTATGTTACTTCAACAACGTATCAAATTTAGGTTACTTGCAATTCATTTGAAGAATAGGAAGTAGTGCCGGCCGACTAACAAGCGATTAAGAACATTACTAAAGATTGAGTGCCTATCAAGACAGACGTAGCGCACCTTTGTTCACGCAGTCAGCCTGCCCATTAAACCAACCTTGTCAAATCCATTGTAGTAACGACAATCATTTTTGATTGAGAAACATCAATGAATTCAAAAAACATTCTTCTTTTAGGAAGTACAAGCTTTACGGGTAGCCATTCGCTACACAGATTGCAGGATAAGTACACATTTAGAACAGTTGGTCGAAAGCCAGATTCGGTTGATATCGTGTTCGATGTATGTAACGACCCTATTTCAGCACTGCGCTCAGAATTACACTGGGCCGATGTCGTTATTAACTGTTTTTCTAACGGTGATGTAGATAGCTGCGAAGTTAACCCATTGCTCTCTTCACAATTAAATCTGGAATTTCCAAAGAAATTGTGTAACGAGCAACATGACACTGACTTTCACTTGATTCATTTTTCATCTAACGCAGTCTATGATGGTGACAACCCTCTCTATTCCGAAAGTAGCGAGCATCACCCGATAAATACTTACGGGCAACTAAAAAGTGACGCCGATAAATTCCTTCGTACGGAATCAAAACGGTGCACTATTTTGCGCCCCATAACTATGTATGGACAGTTATTGGGTGACCAGAGGCACAATCCGTTTTCGTTCTTCTTAGATAAGTTACTAAATAATGAAGATATCGTTGCCGTTAACGATGTCTATGTCAACATGCTTCATGTCGATGTTCTTACAAATTGCGTTGAGAAGGCCATTAACAATAGTATCTATGGTGAGTTCAATATCTCAGGTGACGATGTAGTGAACCGCTTTGACTTCGTTTCAGAAATCAAAAGCCACTTACCTAACAGCAAATCAATCATCACGGAGACTGATTCTTCACGCTTTGTAACTGCAGCTCGTAGACCGTTGAATACGTCATTCAACAATCAGAAAATGAAAAATGACTTAGGCGTTAGCCCCGCGAGTTTAAGTTCAACTATCAAGGCTTTGGTAGATAGTGCACTAGCGTCTAAAAATACTCTTGAGCCGGTCAAGCGAGCGGCCTAATCAAACACGAAGCACTGCCATTCCGACGGAACGTTATTTCGGAAACATTGGGTTCCGATAGCGCAAGTAAAGGAAACATACTTGCTGGTGGAGGCATTGACGCATTAAGGGTGCAATATTTCTTACACAAATATTTTTTCTAGTACTTGTATGTGTATTTGATCTATATTTTGGTGATGGCAAAAGTAACAAGCCTATTCGCAAATCTATTGCTGGTTTTAGGAGAATGAACACTAACCATAAAACCTAAACCCAGTAGTTGATCCACTACGTCCCTTCCGAAATCTGTATACACTAACGAGCGACCACCCATCCCGTTACCATGGTAGTGTGGCTCTTCCAAGAACACATCCTCCTCAGTTGTTGTGTCGACTCGCATTCGGGTAATAGCTCTAAGGGGCGCTTCTGCTGGTACAGAGAATATGTGTACACCACCTGTTTTTAGAACTCTATGGGTTTCTCTAAAAGCATCAATTGGCCTGCGCACGTGCTCCAATATGTCTGATGAAATGATTAAATCGATTGAGTCGTCAGCAAACGTGAGGTTTTCCAAATTCTCGCATCTAACACCATCCCTTTCGGCACCAAGAGCAACATCATCCCAATAGAATGAATTCTGATAATTTTCAAGCGACTCGAAAAACGGCCTAAATGGACCAGTAACTCCAGGTTCAAAAATTGATAATTTTGAAAATTCAGGATCCATGGCAAGCTCAGCCAGGCATGTATTTTGAGCACTCCCAAACAAGAGAACAAGCAGATCTGTCTGCCCTCGGTACCGCATTGATGCTCGGCAATGCGTGCAACTATAGCCTTCACGAAGTGATCTGTGCTCACGATAGAATATCGAATGCTCACCGCAACAAGAGCACTTGCCATGGTACTCATCATTAACTATGTCATTGGCCTGCAGCACGCTGGTATTCATAACTACAACAGTCTAATTGTTTGACGGTTGTAGGTCGCAATTCATGTACCAATTGATAATTATCGACAAAATACCCAAAATTGTTTTCAAAATTCAGGCCCTGTGCTGCGCGTAGATTGTCAATGATGCTTAGCGCCGCAGGGCTATAAACGGGTTAGGAGAAGCAGAAGCAGAAGCAAAAGCAGAAGCAAAAGCAGAAGCAAAAGCAGAAGCAAAAGCAGAAGCAGAAGCAGAAGCAGAAGCAGAAGCAGAAGCAGAAGGAGAAGGAGAAGGAGAAGGAGAAGGAGAAGGAGAAGGAGAAGGAGAAGGAGAAGGAGAATATACAGTGGGCAGATAGAAAAAACACAATCCCGGGCACACAATAGCAGACTGACTCTGCTATCCCCATTACCGACCCAAGGCATGAAAGCCACT
>JBGCGD010000072.1:0-58619 GCA_045110515.1 Granulosicoccus sp.
GCGAGTACTTTAGGCCATCCATAAACCTCTCTGCCGGTGGTCATGGATAGTTCGTTGTCTACAAAAATAAACGGACAGTTAGCGGCCCAATCGTGAAAGACCCATTCGCCCTGCTTCTTTACCAGCCAACGCAACGGAACGCAAAACGCGACTTCTACTTGAGAAACCCAGCCCATGTTTGCCGCCTGTATGGACATCTTTCCATAGTCCAGTACTTGAAGATAGACGTAGGGCAGAAACGCTTCGAACCGAACGTTGTCTGCGTCTAGATTCAAATAACCATCGATGAAGCGTTGAAGCTGAGTCAAGTCTGCCCTGAGGGGGAAGACGGACACAGTCATGTCACTAAATGAAAACGGCGGCGTGAACTGAAGGCTGCTTGCGGAACCCCGCGCATTATTAAACTTAGGATTTCTCATATGTCCTCCTCTAGACGAACATCTTCGGATAGTGATGTCCGCTAACAGCGATCACTCAGGCCAACTCGAAACACTAATTGGTACTGAATGTAATTAAGAGTAAGTACTCACGTTCGTTCAAATACCCACGTGACAAGCCCTTCGATAAAATCTTTATCACGAGAGGGTGGCAGGTTTGAAAATATCATTTTGTATTCATGCATGGCCGCACCAGCCATCCCATGAGCTATTTCCCTAGCGTAGTCGATACTTCCGTATTCATCCATCAATCTGCGCACCCATTGAATCTGAGCGACGCTGCGTTGCTCTCTTGGTGTATCCAAGAGCTGATACAAAAGCTCTCGCTGCTCATCTGAGGCATTTTCCATCAGATGTAAAAGCATAAGTGTTCTTTTACCTTCCTGGATATCCCCGTTAAGCTCCTTGCCGTATCGCTCATCTCCAACCAGATTAAGTAGGTCGTCCTGTATTTGAAAGGCAGCGCCCAGAAAAAAGCCAAAGCGAATCAAACTCTCTAGATCTGCGGTATCGCGGCTGCCGATCAACGCACCTATTCGCAATGGAAAAATCGTCGCGAGCCAGCAGGTTTTTTTCAGCACCATGACCAGGTAGTCTTCGTCGTTGAGATCAACGCAGTTCTCTCGCCGCCAGCCTAGCTCCATGGCCTGACCTTCAGCAGTTTCAAGAGCCATTCGAATTGTCTCTTCGAGAATACGTGTAGAGAGTTTCGATCCCAACGTTTCTGTATTAGTGATCAACGGAAGCAAGCTTAGTAGCGACAGCGTGTCACCTGCATTAATGGCCAACGGCACTCCATGAATTTTGTGCAGGGTCGGTTTGCCGCGACGCTCATCACTTTCATCTTCAATGTCGTCGTGAATGAGTAACGCGTTGTGCAATAACTCGATGGAGACGGCTGTTGCCAATGCGTCTTCTAGACTTGCACCAAATGCGCGCGCTGTGGCTATGCAAAGACTGGGGCGCATCATCTTGCCAGAGCGTTGCGGGTAATCCGCCAAGATGTCATACAAAAAACGCTTAGGTTCTCTGTCAGGCAAATACTTCGCTAACTCTGTCTGAGTTATTGCCCCATACTCCTTGAGCATTTCAGGGATCAGCGAAGATGTTGCAGCTTCATACATTAAGTGATTTCAACAATCCCTGTGAGACAACAATAATGAGTTAGTCGGCAATGGTTATGCTGAGCGTTCCACAGTGATTCTTGTCAACAGGATCGTAAATGACACCACTGTAGTGACCCGCCGGTTGCTCATCGGAGATATCCACATTTAGTTTTAATCGGGAGTTGGAATCTCGTTCGAGTGTGACGCCTGTGATAGGCGGCTTATCGATGTCGTGCTCGTATAGTCTGTCTATGATGAGAGTGCCATCAGCCGACTGCACGTTAACGTTTATTTCTACAGGGCGTGTTGAAGAGACACTACAGGCTACATTGAGACCGTTTGCATCTTGGGTGCGAGAGGTATTTGCACCAGTCTCACCCACTGAACCGTTAGAGAAAACACGAGTGAAGGATTCCATCAGACCCTGAACACCCTGGTTCATGCCGTTGCCTGACATAAAGTCTTTAGACCCCATGCCGGACATTTCAGACGTCACAGAATCGATAATTTTGCTGTAGAACTGAATGCTGTCTTCGGAATACTTTTGGATATTTCTGGCTAAATCTTGAACATCGCCGTTCATAACTCCCGCGCTATAGGTGCCTGTGCCTAGTTTTTCCGCGAAGCGCTGCCCTTGCAGAATTTGGTCTTCAATAACCTTGTATCCCAGTTTCACACCGCGTTCGACGTTCTCCGACCATACATTGTCAGATGTCGATGAGGAACTGTTTGAATCACCACCAACAGGCTGGCCAAACATGTTGGCAAAGCCCCGATCTGGACTTTGGCGTTTTGGAGTGTCTCTTTTTATTCTCTCGCCATTTTCCACAAAAAACCCCTCTAACAAAAATAGCCTCTGCAGTCCCAGTATACCTTCAGTCTGAGGGATAAGTTTATTTACATTTATCCTTGGACAAAGACTTAGCGCTCTTATGTAAACAGGGTCTGGCAGGCAGTTATGGGTGGTCAAATCCGACAATATCCTCTAACGCAGGGCTGGCGGATAGAGCATGCGCTGCAAGCCTTCCAGACATGACTGCAGCTTCCACGCAACCCGCGTTATGACTGCACGAAGTCCAATCCCCGGCAATGGTCAAATTGTCGTAACTCATATCCAGCGGGGAAATCCTATATTTAGATGTTCCTGGTAATGACAATACGTATCTATCGGAGGAATTAACGTTAGCTTTCCAAAATTGCGAGTCAAACCCTGATTCATTGGTTGGTGGAGCACTCTCCAACGGATTTTCGCTATCTAATAAGATTTCCCAGCGAAATTTTCCGTCTGCGGCTGCAGCTTTGGGCCAGAACTCGCGAATATGGTTATTTAAAAAATGCGTCGAATTTTCTCGGACTTCATCAAAACGATGCTTGGGGTATACAGGATCATTGAGCGCAACCGTTCCGTCGGGCTCAGGTAGTACGCTGCAAAAATACGCAATGCTACCCGGCGTCTCTGGCCAGTCTTCCATCGGGGTCAGATGCGTCATATCTGCCCAGGTATCGAAAGGTGTAATGAAGCCAGACAAATTGATGGGTGGGTTATTCCAACCCAACGATGCCATATCCTCTCTCATCCACAACTGCATGGCTTGGGTTGAGACGGTACCGACATGCTGAACCATATCTTGCCAGCGTTTATCTCGCCCAATAATATCTGCGCAGATATACGGGACAGCACCAAGGCCTACCGCAAGCACAACAAAATCGAAGTCCTCTTGAACCTTAAGCGATTTCTTAGTGATGAATCGATTGTCCCAATCAGATTCAAAATCTCTGTGTTCGCTTTCTAGCATTTCGCCGTCAATCAATTGATCGAATAGAGGGGCCGACGGCCACACAGGGAGGTTTTTTAGTGAAACTAAAGGATCATAAGCTTGCTGGTCTTTTATGAGAGCCTGAACACTAAACTGCAATTCTTCAACATAAGGTGTCTCACCGGGCTTAAGCGTTGATTCATCTACGAGTGCGATGTTGTCGAGTCGGTGAAAAAACTCGAACGAGACGCCTCTGTGTTTCAGTACTTCGTAAAACGGCGCGAAAACAACATCTCCCATGCCGGCAGTCATCTTCCAGAAAATGGATCCACGCGAAGAAAAGAACATACGTACTGCACCGCGTAATGCTTGTCCTGCAGACATTCGCGGCTTGCTCGTATCACCTCCTTCGTAGGCGAAAAGCAGGTCATAGATTCCACGCATAAACGCTGAATTGACTGATGACTCGGACGCTCCATTAAGAACGAGCCATTCACGCCAATCATAGTCATCTATAGCATCAAACCCTTCTGGGTGAGTTGTAAGATCAAAGCTTATGGCGCCCTGAATGCAGGCCATAATGATATCGGCCATTTCCCACAGCCTGCGAGAGTCATCGTCTGTGGAAATAATATTTTCTATGAGTGGATGAGCGTTCTTCCGAATTAAGTCCAGTAACTGTTGCACCATTTGATTAGGCAACAAAGGCAAACGGCCAATCGCTAAACCCAATAATTGGATGGCTTCGAGTAGACCTGCTAAGGAAACAACGCCGCCAACTTTTAACAATCGACCAATGGTTTCCAGCAATACCTGCGGCGCAGTGACACTCGCTGCTGAAGAACTCTGGTGCGATGATGGCGAAAACGGCTGATTCTGTCGAGACGACAGAGAAGAGAAAATGACGCCAAGCAACTCTGTTGAGCGCTGCAAGTAGCTTGATACCGAAAACGGGTTGTGCTCGCTTAAGGGGTCTCCGGGTATTGCATCATCTGATGGGAAATCCGCTGTCCAAGGGCGCCATTTTCCATCTGAACATAAATCAGCGATACCCACGAATGGGTCTCTGGTAAAGGCGTCCTCGAATGTGGCAATGCTGTGGGTGGCAGGGTCTCTGTCTAGTTCTGCATAACACTCACGCAACAGCTGAAAGGCGTTTTCATAAAAACCCATCCAAAGATGCAACCCATGCTCTTCGATACGTCCGCAGGCCCCTCGTCCCGAGGCCCCTTTGCCACCGAGCCGCCAACCGAGTTGATAAACGGTGACATGGTATTTTCCAGCGTGTTCTGGTCTTGATAGTTCATAGGCCGCTGTAATACCTGCGCATCCACCTCCAATGATAGCCACTTCTATAGGGGTGTTTTCGCGCTGAGTCGTGCTATCTACTGACATGGGAAAAATTAAAATCTAGGTGAAACAGAATTCTATTTTTCCAAACAATAGCATTTTTATCTCCACTGCAAGGATCACAGGATTCTTAGCACGAAATAAAAAATCTTACGGGTTAATTGATGGTTCCAAACGACACTCTAGAAGAACATCATGTGAGGAACTCCTCCCAAATCACAGGGGTAAGCTGAAGATCATTTTTAACATGCCGATCACTCTACTCAGAGAGTGTCTGTCACAGTATGCGGCACACGTGAGTCAGATGGATTTTGTAAAACAGGGGCGAAATAGGAGCCTCATCGAACGTGAACCATCTCACAAGGGAAGGCAAAAAATGGATCCAGGACATTTTGTCGACCGTACTGGTGTTTCACAAGGGTAGTGACTCTCCAAGACTTCATTTTACAACTCGTTTTATTCAATGCTTGAAGCGTCGATGTTCCACCCGTCAACGTTAACCCATAAACATTGAGGGTTTATTTGTCACCCGCTGTTGCCTTCATCAAAGAACTCGTTTTAACTGAGATAAGATTCATGATTTCAGAAACCCAAACTAAACGTAGCAACGCTTTTGTTTCTCTGTCGAACAACACGGTATTCATAGAGCGAATAGCTAAGTTCATAACAATTTCTTTTTTTATCGTTTTAACGTGCGCGCTCACAGCGCTAGTGTTTCCATCATTATTCGGTACCTTCGGGGAAAGACTAGCGACCGAGGCTAAAGATTCCATCGCCTTTATGTACAGTTCGGGAAATCTGAAAATTCTGTACATGTACATAGCCGTATTTCTGATAGACCTTTACTGCCTTGGCTACAAGAAAAGTGCACTGAAATCGGTCTTGAATCCGGACAACTCTACTAAAACCGATATTTTCATATTTATTCTCAGATTCTGTGGGCTTTGGCGTTACGTCGTCATGCTGTCCTTTTTCATGATCGGTTACAAGATCCTAAACTTAGTAAACGCAAACGCTCAGACTAGCTTTCTGCATTACATACCCAATTACTTCTTACAAACACTCGTATTTTTTCTCGTGTACGACTTTCTTGGGTATTGGCGTCACCGGTATGGGCACAGAGTCTCTTGGTGGTGGGCAGTTCATCGGCTTCACCACTCAGCCGAGAAATTCAACATCATAACCGTTGGCAGGTCACACCCTGTTGACCTTGCATTGACAGGAATCTTCGTAAGCATTCCGATGGCACTGCTAGGCGCACCCATTGAAACTTATATTGCCTTCGAGTTATTAAAATCAGCTCAAGGCAAACTGCAACATTCGATGGTTGATTGGGATTTTGGTATCTTGGGGAAATACGTATTTATGTCGCCACTCGCGCACAGAGTGCATCACTCTGCTGATCCTATCCACTGGGATAAAAACTTTGGCCACTTCCTCGTAATCTGGGACCGAATGTTCGGCACTTGGTACGACGGCAAAGAGATTAATACCCGTATTGGTTTGTGGGGCAACTCAGGGAATCAAAAAGGCTTCGTCTACGATGTTGTCCAAGGACAACTTGAGTTTTTAACGTTATTTTTCTCTAAATGGAAGTTCAAGGTTGGCGTATTGAAACCCCACCGGGTTCCAATACTTAGCCAGGAATACAGGAAAGGTTTAGAGAATGAAGGTAAAGAGCCGTAAGCTGTTAAGGACTAGTCGCAATACGTCGCCGCTAGTCTTGCTTTCCCTCGCACAACTGCCTCTTTCACAGCAGCGGGAGCTGTACCGCCGATATGATTTCGCGCACTCACAGAGCCTTCTAATGTAAGCACATCAAATACATCTTCGGTGATGTCTTCACTGAACCCCTGCAAAACTTCAAGAGGCATATCTGAAAGATCTAGCTCGTTGGCGACACCATGGGCAACTGCCGCCCCTACCACCTCATGTGCATCACGGAACGCCAATCCTTTCCTAACCAGATAGTCTGCCAAATCGGTCGCGGTGGAGAAACCTGACTTAGCAGCAGTCAGCATCTCTGCTTTTCGAACTTCTACTGCAGGAAGCATATCGGCAAATGCTCGCAGACAACCCATGAGCGTATCAACCGAATCAAACAGGGGTTCTTTATCCTCTTGATTGTCTTTGTTATAGGCTAGAGGCTGACTTTTCATGAGCGTTAGCATGGATATCAAATTGCCATTCGCCCTTCCCGTTTTTCCCCGCACCAACTCAGGCACATCTGGATTTTTTTTCTGGGGCATGATTGAGGAGCCCGTGCAGAACCTATCGGGTAACTCAATAAAGCGAAATTGGGCCGACATCCACAGCACCAATTCTTCCGCAATGCGCGACAAATGCATCAGGCAGATGGCAGTGTTGGAGCAAAACTCGATAGCAAAATCCCTATCACTCACCGCATCCAACGAGTTTTCGCAGATACTCTGAAAACCCAGTATTTCTTGCGTTATCTCGCGCTGGATGGGATAGGAGGTACCTGCCAGTGCTGCTGCCCCTAGAGGCATACTGTTAATGCGTTTACGGGTATCAGACAGCCTATCTAAGTCTCGCAACAACATTTCAAACCACGCCATTACGTGATGACCGAAAGTTACCGGCTGCGCAGTTTGCAAATGCGTAAAGCCGGGCATGATGGTGTCAGCGTGCTTCTCAGCCAACACGAGTAGCCCTTCCAGCAAGCGCCGATATTCAGCAGCTGCTGCATCGGAGGCATCTCGTAAATAAAGCCGGATATCTGTGGCGACCTGATCGTTTCTCGACCGCCCCGTATGCAGTCTTTTTCCGGCATCACCTATGCGCTGTGTGAGTGCGGATTCAATGTTCATGTGTACATCTTCCAACTCGACCGACCATTCGAAGTCACCAGCCTCTATCGCCTTCTCGATATCGTCCAAGCCCTCATGAATTGAGTGGCAATCTACTTCTCCCAGCACACCGCTTTTCATAAGCATGGTCGCATGTGCACGTGATCCGGCTATATCTTGACGATACATGCGCTTATCAAAGGTTACGGAGGCCGTAAACGCCTGAACAAATTGATCGGTAGATTCTGAAAAGCGACCACCCCATAACGTATTGGTGTCGCTTTTTTCCTTCGAAGATGGGGAGTTTGATTGCGTCATTATCTGTATGAACTTGCGGCTAACAATGTCTCTAGGTCAACATTGTTGCATAAACTCCTTCAACTGCCCCTCCCAATAAGAGTTTCGGAGCCAGCGAGTAGGAAAATATCTTGATCCGCGATTTCTCATCCGTAGCTTCAGATGACATTTACCGGATAATTTAGGTTCCAACGTCCGTATTCGAATATTTTCCCAAATACAGTTAGGGCGGAACCATCTATCATCCTTCTTATGAGGCAGCCAGCACCCACAATCCTAATCACCCGCCCTGAAGGTCAGCATCAATATTTACTAGCTTCGTGTGAAAGCCTGGGTTTCAATGTCCGACACCTACCCTGTCTCACAATCTCGCCCATCGACAGCATCGGTGAGATGCAGCACAAAACCAGATTCGCTGACGTCATCTTGTTCACGAGTAGAAACGCTGTAGTTCACGCGCACAAGCAATTACCATTACCGTGGTTGAATAAGGCTGTCCATGCGATTGGTTCAGCTACAGCAAGTTCCTTGGCCGAATTGAACCAAGCCATTGAATTCGATCCAGAGCCCCCCTTCAACAGTGAATCGTTTCTTCAACAGCTTTCATCCAAACCACCCCAGAAAATCCTCATAGTTAAAGGTGCCGGGGGTCGTGACCTAATAGCCTCTGCGCTCAAGTCAAAAGGTTGGGAAGTAGACACCGTTGACGTCTATCGCCGTAGCCTCCCCGTTCTCTCTGCGGAAGACATCTCCTCCGCTTTTCGAAAACCCTCCCCTCAAATCATCAGCATTACCAGCAACGAAACCTTGGAAAACCTTGTAACGCTAGTTAAAGATCATTGGAAGCTGGTAAGAGACCTACCCCTCGTTGTCAATAGCCAACGCTGCCAGGACTTAGCCAACGCTATGGGATTCACCCAGCAAGCCCTTGTCGCAAGTTCGGCAGGCGATATCGGACAGATTGAGCTTTTTCAGCAGTGGTTGGAATCGCAGAAAACGCACGATTAAAAAACTGTAGTCAAAGTGTAAAACCCGGGGGCACGATAAATTCTGTGCACTACACTCTATAGTCGCCAAACCACTGTTTGAGAATCGACTGGATTCACCGTGGTTGGGCTTACCTAGGCAACGATCAACGGGTTTAAGGAATACGGATTCAGGTGAACGAGACGAGTGCTGAACAATGCGCAGATACAGAAGCGCGTCAGTCAGTTGACAACATACAGTATCGTTTCCTTGAACGGATTGGTGACAGAGTTGCCAGTGGCCTTTCTACGCGCGAGCTTAGCGAAGAGCTCATTATTGAAGCCCTGATCGTGAGTGGCGCAACCTATGGTTGCGTACTAAAGCTAGATACTGATGGTGCATTATCTCTCGATGCCGCTGTGTCCTACACCGGTGAAGACACGTTTAATCGTCAGCACGACACATTGCTTAACCGACAGCCTGACTCGCTGATGAGCGAAGTGATTAAAAAAATGAAGGCTACCTTCAGCAACAATGCTAGACGAATGCTGAGCGCCAACTTACCGAGCTGTCACCCCAGAGTTCACTCATTCGCACTACTGCCCTTGCGCGAAAAGTCAATGGTGACGTCCCTGCTGTTCCTTGCAAATGCTCAGCATTCGTTCGACTTGGTTATGGTTAATCGTTTGCAATCAATGCTCGATGCGTTTATCCGAATCCATCTCAATAGCATCGTTAACCAAGGCATAAACAACGTTATTGCAGATATCGGGCAAACCAGTCGGCAGCTGACCACATTGCTCGACACAACCTTTGATGGTGTGGTGACACTCGATGAGTTCGCAACCGTAACTGCATTTAATCCAGCTAGCGAACGTCTCTTTGGTCTGAGCGCCGATGTCGCTTTAGGGTCATCGTTCAATACGTTTCTGCCATCAGATGTATTGACGAATATTCTGGATCAGGCTGATATCTTCAATAGCTCAAATCTAGGCAGTGAAACAAGACCACTGAGGCTTAAAGATGTTATGGCATGTCGCGCCAGTGGCCAGGAATTTCCGGTAGAAATCGCCGTATTTCATACACGTGTCGGCAGAGACGTCTATTCAACGCTTGTCATCCATGATGTAACAGATCGGGTTGAATCCATTCGCGAACTTCAAGACACGGTCGTTCAGTACGAAACTCTTAAGCGTTTAGCACCGGTAGGTATCCTCAAACTCAGTCGGGATTGGACCTGTGACTACGCTAATGCCGCCTGGTGTGACTTGTGCGGACATTCAACGGAACAGACTCTGGGCAGTGGCTGGGTGGATGCATTTCATGAAGAAGACAGGAGCCAGACGCTTCTGGATATGCACAACACCTTAAGAAAACGCGAAACCTACAACAGCATTGTGCGCTTAAACCTACCGAGCAATGAGGTTCGCTACGTCAGTGTCAATGCAACCACGCTCATGGACGAATTAGACCTCAACACCGGTTGCTTGATGGTCATTAACGACATCACCGATCAGCACTTAGCCGAAAGACGTCTAAAACAAATTGCACACGAAGATGAACTGACCGGTTTGCCGAATCGTTCCAGTTTTCTGAGGCATTTAAATCGTTGTGTAGAAACCAGAAGACCTGATTCTATTGTATCCCTGCTCTTTATCGGCTTAGACGGCTTTAAAGCGGTAAACGATACTTGGGGTCACACCGCGGGTGATGAGCTACTTCAGCAGGTCGCTAGCCGACTGCGTCAAGTTGTGCGAGACGAAGATAGTGTTTCCCGTTTAAGCGGTGATCAATTTACCGTTGTACTAAATACATTAACGAGCACTACCGAGGCGCACCTAATAGCGCAAAATCTTATATCAACACTTAAAGATCCGTTTTTGCTAACCATGGATGAGATTACTATCTCTGCGAGTATTGGTATAGCAAACTTAAACAGTTCCACTCCCTCCATGGAAGAGGATGCGAACGCGCTGATTAAACAAGCAGATGTTGCACTGTATCGCGCAAAATCTTCCGGACGATCAAGGCATGTCGTCTACACGCCTAAATTAGATCAGGGTCAGAAAGATAAATCTGCTCTGTTAACCAGCTTACGAAGAGCTGTCGATAAGCACGACTTTGAACTGTACTATCAGCCCCAAGTGCTTATTAAAGAGCAACGACTACTCGGTTTTGAAGCCCTTTTACGATGGCCACAAGAGAACGGCGAGCAGATCAGCCCCGCAGTCTTTATCGATGTCCTGGAAGAAACGGGACTCATTGGTGAACTCGGAGAATGGGCTATCAGCCAAGCCTGCGGGCAACATAGAATATGGCTAAAGAAGGGTCTTATCAGCCCTGCGACAACAATGTCGGTAAACGTGTCAGTCAGACAATTAGGGATGCCGGGATTTGCCGACAGAGTAGAAGCCATTCTCAACAGGCACAGCATGCGTCCTGACAGTTTGGTGCTGGAAATTACAGAATCAGCTATGGTTGAGACCATTGAGACAGATATCATTCACCACCTTAAACATCTGGGCGTGCAAATATCCTTGGATGATTTCGGAACAGGCTATTCCTCTTTAGCGTATTTGAGCCAACTACCGCTGGATCATCTTAAAATTGATCGCTCGTTTATCGCCGATATCGCGCGATACCCTCACGCAGTATCGATCGTTAAAAGTATTATCGCCTTGGCTAATACCTTGGGGATTCGTGTTATTGCCGAAGGTGTTGAGGATGCAGGTGTATTCCCATTGTTGTTAGAACAAGGGTGCGAAAGCTACCAGGGATATTATTTTTCGAAGCCGCTACCGGCTCGTGAAATGGCCAAGCAGCTGGCCGACATAGATCCAGTAAAACTTAGCCATTACGCCAATTTTATAGACTTAGCCGAAGAAGCCTGCGCCTGATAGTTACAGGCCCAGCTTTGGCCAGAGATCATCAACGCGTTTTTTCACTGAATCAGACATTTGAATGGGCTCACCCCATTCACGATTCGTTTCACCCGGAAGCTTATTCGTCGCATCCATACCCATCTTGGACCCCAACCCGGACACCGGTGATGCAAAGTCTAAGTAATCGATAGGTGTACTTTCTATAAGGGTGGTATCCCGGCTAGGGTCCATACGCGTGGTAATCGCCCAAATAACATCTTCCCAGGAGCGCGCATTGACATCGTCATCAACAACGATGACAAACTTGGTATACATAAACTGCCGCAGAAAAGACCATACGCCCATCATGACGCGCTTGGCATGACCCGGATACTGCTTTTTCATACTTACCACGGCCATTCGATAAGAGCAGCCTTCTGGTGGTAAGTAAAAATCTGTTATCTCCGGAAACTGCTTTTGCAGAATAGGCACGAACACTTCATTCAATGCAACACCCAAAATGGCCGGCTCATCAGGCGGTCTACCGGTGTAAGTAGAATGATAAATAGGATCTTTACGGTGTGTGACTCTCTCAATGGTAAACACCGGAAACTCATCTACCTCGTTGTAATAACCGGTGTGATCTCCAAACGGTCCTTCGGGTGCCATCTCTCCAGGATGCAAAAAACCTTCTAGTACAAATTCTGCTGAAGCCGGTACTTGTAGTTCCGAAAGCTTAGCCGTTGCGAGTAAGGTTCTTTCCCCTCGTAGTAGTCCTGCAAAGGCATGCTCAGACAAGGTATCCGGCACAGGCGTTACTGCGCCTAATATAGTTGCCGGATCAGCACCGAGAACCACTGATACCGGAAAGGGTTCGCCCGGATGCGTTTGTTGCCATTCACGAAAATCCAACGCCCCACCACGGTGACTTAACCAACGCATGATGGTTTTATTCTTACCTATCACTTGCATGCGATAGATACCCATGTTTTGGCGTTTCTTATGCGGGCCCTTCGTAATGACCAGCCCCCAGGTTATTAGCGGCCCCGCATCACCGGGCCAGCATGTCTGAACTGGTAGGCGTGAAAGATCAACGGTATCCCACTCTTCTTGCTGACAAGCCGCCGAGCGGGTTGTCTTTGGCGCCATATCCAGCACCTTTTTAAATATGGGCAAGGTGTTCCACGCATCTTTCAAACCCTTTGGTGGATCAGGTTCTTTTAAAAACGCGAGCAGCTTGCCCACTTCTCGCAACGCTTCTACTGAGTCCTCACCCATGCCAAACGCTACACGCTCTGGCGTGCCAAATAAGTTACCCAACAAAGGGACATCACTACCTATCGGGTTTTCAAAGAGGATCGCCGGACCGCCACTTCTCAACGTGCGATCGCAAATCTCTGTGATCTCTAAATTGGGATCGACGGGTTCGCTAATGCGTACCAGCTCCCCTTTTGATTCCAGTCCTGCAATAAAATCTCGAAGATCACGATATTTCATAAGTCAGCGTATCGCCTGCTATGCCGCTAAACCGGAATGACGAAGCAAAGCATCTACCTTAGGCTCTCTACCTCTAAATGCTTTGAAAGAACTCATGGCATCCCGCGACCCACCCACTTCCAACACCTGGGTAAGGAAGTCACGACCTACGTCTTCGTTAAAGATGCCCTCTTCTTCGAAACGAGAAAACGCATCTGCAGACAAGACTTCAGCCCATTTATAGCTAAAGTAACCCGCACTATAACCACCGGCAAATATGTGCGAAAAGCTTGTCTGGAATCGGTTGAATGGGGGCGCATCTACTGCGGCAACTTTTTCCCTGATAGCATTGAGTGTGGCTTGTACGTCCGGTGCTTTATCCGCAGTCGCATCAAGGTGCAGATGCATATCAAACAAAGAAAATTCCAATTGACGTACCAACTGCATGGCCGACTGAAAATTACGGGCATTGCGCATTTTTTCCAGCAACTCATCGGGCAGTGCGTCACCGGTTTGAAAGTGGCCACTAATAAGATCAATAGATTCGCGTTCCCAGCACCAGTTTTCTAAAAACTGGCTAGGCAATTCGACCGCATCCCATTCAACACCATTGATACCCGATACACCTGCCGTCTCAACTTGCGTCAACATATGATGCAGCCCATGACCGAACTCATGGAACAAGGTCGTGACCTCCATATGAGTTAACAGTGCAGGGTCATCCCCAACAGGTGGTGTCAGGTTGCACGTTAAATAGGCAATGGGCTGTTGCACGCTTTCGCCCACACGTTGCCGTGTTGCGCAGACATCCATCCAAGCGCCTCCACGTTTGTTTTCCCGCGCATAGTTATCTAAGTAAAATTCGCCACGAGCCCTACCCTGCGAATCCTTAATGCCATAAAGCCTGACGTCAGGATGATAAACATCGACATCTTCGATAGGCTCAATGCTTAAGCCGAATAATTTACCTACCACAGCAAACATACCGGGTATGGCTTTATCGGCCGGAAAGTAAGGTTTTAGTTCTTCGTCTGACACATCGTGCAGTTGTTTTTTCAAACGATCACTGACATACGCAACATCCCAGGCAGCGACATCATCCATCCCTAAAGATTCTTGTGCGAATGTCTTAAGCTCTTGAAATTCAGCGCGAGCAACCGGCACCGCTTTATCGGCTAGATTATTCAAAAAATCCAAAACCTGCTGCGGAGATTCCACCATCTTAGGAACCACCGAGAGATCGGCATAACTGTCAAACCCAAGTAATTGTGCTTTTTCAGCCCTCAGGGTTAGGATCTGTTCTATTTTTTCGCTGTTATCAAACTGCTTTGCAAAAGGACCTTGCTCTGATGCTCGAGTAGCGAACGCGGTGTACATCTCCTCTCGTAATGCACGATCGTTCGCGAACATCATGACAGCCATATAGCTTGGAAATTCCAGGTTCAACAGATAGCCGCTTTTACCTTTTGTCTCAGCTCGCTGTCGTGCGGCAGCAATAGCGGACGACGGCATTCCATCCAGTGCTTGTTCGGTTTCAACACACTTTTCCCAGGCGTTGGTAGCGTCAAGCACATTGTCAGAAAATTCAGTTTTTAAACGCGATAGCTCGAGCGCTATTTCTCCAAAGCGGGTTTTAGCGGTATCGTCTAGTGATACCCCACCTAATTCAAAATCTCGTAAGTCTTGATCTATCTGTGCTTGTTGTTCAGGTAACAAGGAGGCATAAGCATCGGAATTTTTTAATGCCAGCGTGGCGTTGTATAACGCAGAGTTCTGACCGAGGGCGGTGTAGTAGCTACTCAGTTTTGGTAAGCATTGCTTGTTAACTTCCCGAAGCTCATCATTGTTCATCACAGAATTTAAGTGACTGACTGGAGACCAAAAGAGGCTGAGCGCATTGTGTACCTCTCCCAATGGCTGCATCAACGTTTCCCACGTGGGTGCGTCCACTGTTGCAACTTCATCAACGACTTTCTGGCATTCAGCTAAAAGTGCATCCAACTGTTTTTCAATCAACTCAACTTGCAAGGACGAAAAATCAGGACGTTTAATTAGTAGTTCAGACATGCGTTCGACTTACTCTGTGTGACAAACTGTATACGTAGTTGCTGCAAAAACTGTTCACTATTAGGAACTTATCGCCATCGCGGAGTACTTTCACGCACGCCTTGGCTCTTTTTCCGACAGCCCGTTTCATTTTAGCGGAATAAACGATTTTCGCCGCCGGGCCACAATTTGATTTGCCGAAAAACAACCGGCTCGTTGCTGCGAATTTCCGGAATTCTGCATTTCACGCCACCCACTGGTCGTTTCGTCGCAAATAACAGGATTTCGTTCCGTGCCTGCCGTAATTTGAACATGCACCTTACGCAAACAACGTCGGAGAAAGATATGAAACACCTAACACTAAAAGCCGCACTAACATGCAGCACATTGGTTTTTGCAAGTATTTCCTCAGCTGCCACACTTACGCTTAATTTGGAAAATATCCAAGTCAACAACGGGGAGATTCGAATCGCTGTATTCAACAGTGCGCAGACGTTTACAAAAAAAGCGTCTCACGTAATGGGCGTTGCATCGCTAAAAGAATCCGTCTCAGTCACCTTCGACAACATTCCAGTGGGTGAATACGCGGTAATGCTCTTCCAGGACACTAACGGAAATGAAGATCTGGATACCAATCTTTTGGGAATACCCAACGAACCCTGGGGCGCATCTCTAAACGGCACACGGGTTTTCGGCGCACCTAAATGGGCAGACGTAAAGTTTGAAGTGCCAGAGGACGGCACGCAAATCACCGTATCCATGAACTAGTCAACGGGAGACTCACCGTGAATAGACGACAGTTACTGAAGTCCTTAGGTTTACTGGGTTTGAATGCGGGAATAGGTAGCAACACCGCTGCATTTGCATCAGAGCTTGTTAAGCTTTCGAAAACTAACGCTTCTTTATCTCCAGAACTGGCATTCAGCAGCAGCTTTTTGTCTATTCCTGAGTCCTACGAACCTACACGGGTTAAGTTTGATCGGGCACTGCCCTCAGAACTTCGAGGTACTTTATTTAGAAACGGTCCTGCAAAAATGCAGCGAGGCGATACTCAGTACCATCATTGGTTCGATGGAGACGGCATGGTGCACTCATTCGATTTACACGGCAGTGAGTTAGTGCATCAAGCAAAAATGGTACAAACGACGAAACTGATCGAAGAGAAATCAGCTGGTCGATTTCTAAGAGATGGATTTGGCACGCATTTGAGTGATGCCCTACCCGTTCTGAAACCGGATGATCTCAATGTAGCCAACATTTCTGTGTTACCACTGGGCGATGAGGTGTTAGCGTTATGGGAGGCAGGTTCCGCTTGGCGTCTCGATGCAAAAACATTAGATACCTTAGGCAGGAAGGTTTTTTCGCCAGAGACCGACGGTGTCTCATTTTCGGCCCACCCTCGAATGGACCCGGACGGCCACTTATGGAATTTCGGTTACCTATCTGGAGCCGGGAAGCTTGTGATTTACGACATGTCCGCCACGGGTGAGCTTAATCGAACCCAGGTCATCGACGCGACACACACGAACATGGTCCATGATTTCGCAGTAACCGAACGCTTTATTGTTTTTGTACTGATGCCCATAACCTTTGAGGGTAGGCACGATGTCTCATTCGCTGACATGCTAGGTTGGGACGAAGACGGGTCTGTGGAAATTTTGCTAGTCGACAAAGCCACTCTCAACGTGCAGCATCGCTTCGAGCTCCCTCCATTTTTTGCTTTTCACTTCGGCAATGCCTGGGAGGATGGCAAACAGCTTCGCATCGAAGTGGCGACTTCAGAGCCCTGGAAGGAATTCAACACGTCGGTTAAAAATGCAGTTGCTGGCAAGCTGCCCACGCGAGCTGAAATTGAGAGTCGTGATCTGGCGAAGGCGCAGGAAATTATTCTTGATCTAGACACAAAAACTGCCCGTTCCGAAACCTTACCGTTCTCGCGAGCCGAATTCCCAAGCTTTGACCCGCGATTTGCCGGCTACAGAACCCAGTCCTTATCAATGTTAACAAGAACTCAAGATTTACCCGATGCTGTTTTCGGTTTTAACCAAATTTCCAGATTCGATCGCAAACAGGATTCAGTCGCCAATTGGACCTATGGCAACAACTTCATCGCCGAAGAGCACGTTTTCGTACCCAAAACAGGCGCTAAGGAAGGAAGCGGATGGCTGGTAGGCACCGCTTTCGATTGGGAAAATTGGAAAACAACACTGTCTGTGTTCAATGCGGAAGCTGTACAAGACGGACCGATATCAACGTGTAACCTCCCCTATCACTTGCCACTGGGCTTTCATGGAAAATTTGTTAAAGCGGCTTAGTCGAAGAATGACAGGCAATACGCCCAAGTCGCGAATATCCTCACTGCACCCCGCGATGGTTGTCGTGATTAATATTTTCATCTGCTCGTTGCTCGCGCTATTTCTGTGGCTGATGATCAGCGAACTTAACCGAGAATCATACTGGACGGTTTGGACCTACTCACAGTGTATTGGACAAACCTTATGCATCATGATGCTGAGTTGGTCCTACTTCTTATCCCGACGGCCACCCATCGCTCTGCCCATTCGTGCAGCAGCGTTCACGGCTATTGTTTTAGTAGGCTATGTATTGGGTCGTTCCTTAGCCGGCTGGATACTCGGACACCCTGTTAGCGTTATTCCTACAGAATCTGTATTTCTAGGCTCCCTGATGCTCTCTGTGATTATGGCGGTGGGCTCAACTTGGTATTACAGCACCCGTGAAAATATCGCTCGACTACAACTGCAAGCCAGCGAAGCACAGCTGTCGATGCTCAAAGCGCAGATAGAACCGCACATGTTGTTCAACACGCTGGCTAATCTACGCGTGTTAATCACCAAAAATCCTACTGATGCGCAACACCTTCTAGATCAACTTATAGAATTTCTAAGAGCGACACTGGATGGCTCTAGGAATGCTGAAGGCACGGTCGAAGACGAGTTCAAAATATTAGAGAACTACCTGGCATTGATGAAAATTCGGTTTGGTGAAAGACTGAATTATCATCTGCACATGCCACCTTCAGTCGGCGATTTCAAACTACCGTCTCTGTTGTTACAGCCTCTGGTTGAGAACGCCATCAAACATGGTATTGAGCCCTATGACGGCATCGCTCACTTAGACGTTAATGCTGTTTTGTTAGACAAAGAGCTGATGCTGAGTGTGAAAAATACGGGTGTTCCCATGAAAAGCTCTGACGACGGCGGCGGATTCGGATTGAAAAGCGTTCGTGAAAGGTTAAATGAAACCTACCGAACCGGAGCATCCATCACCTTCGAATCCCCGTTGAGCAGTGATAATGGCGGCACATTGGTCACTATTAACGTACCGGTGAGCTATGACTGATATTTCACCGCTGTCGCCGTCTGTCCTACTTGCAGACGACGAGCCTCTGTTGCTAGAAGCATTAGAGGATGAGCTTAAGAGCTTGTGGCCAGAGGTTGATGTGGTCAGCCGTAGTCAGTCCGGTACTCAGGCTATACGCGAGATCCAAACCCGGAAAATCGATATCGCGTTTCTGGACATACAGATGCCCGGTGCAAACGGCTTAGAAGTGGTTCAGACCATCATTGAAGATTGGCCAGAGGTGTCTGACCCTGAGTATTACCCCTTGCCTCTTTTCGTGTTTGTCACCGCCTTTACAGAACACGCCATTGACGCATTTGAACTAGCAGCTGTGGACTACGTGGTTAAACCGGTCACTGCTAAACGAATGGTAGACACCGTTGAGCGTCTAAAACTTCAGATGGGCTCTCGCGTACTCGCTCAGGCACCGGAGGCCATAAACGACAAGATCGTCAAATTATTGACTACTACATCTGAAGAACCGGGTGAGAAGATTCAAACCATCCGGGCCACTGTCGGCGATCAGGTCTACCTAATTCCAGTGGAAGACGTGATCCTGTTTGAAGCATCGGATAAATACATTGAAGTGCACACTGCCAACAGGTCCGTTGTTATTCGCGAATCATTGCGAGCACTTCTGCCCCAGTTGGATGACGCAACATTTACTCAAATTCACCGCAAATCGATAGTGAACCTTAAGTGGGTGGAGGCTGCCACCAAGGATCCAGATGGCAAGGTCCGGTTGGAGCTGAGAAACTCAGAACGGCGACCCATTGTGAGCCGCCTATACCGGCATTTGTTTCAGGGACGCTAACGGGTCTGTGTCGAAACCTATACGTCGAGGTTAGCCACTGACAAAGCATTGCGCTCGATAAATTCACGTCTGGGTTCAACTTGATCCCCCATCAGAGTGTCAAAGACTTCATCGGCTGCAATGGCATCTTCGATACTCACCTGCAACATGCGACGCGCTTCAGGATCCATGGTTGTCTCCCACAGCTGGTCTGGGTTCATTTCGCCCAATCCCTTATAGCGTTGGATAGTGAGACCACGCTTGGACTCATTGATCAACCAATCCATAGCTTCTTTAAACGTTGCAACCGGCATTTCTCGCTCACCGCGGGCTACGTAGGCGCCCTCGCCTAGCATGTCTACCAGTTTGTCCGCCAGTTTTGCCAAGCTTCGGTAATCCGGCGATTTAAAGAAACCAGGATCCAAGAGAATTTCTTTGTCGTTACCATGGACACGCCGAACCAACCGAATGCCATGCTGGCCGTCTAATTCAGTGGCAGAAGCCGTGTATTGTGAGGTCTCGGACAGAGACTCGTTCAGGGTTCCGATCAGCGCCTGCGCATAGGTCCCAACCTTCTCTGAACTCGCCAAGTCCTCTTCTGCTAGCGGCACCTGATTGATCATCGCTTCCAAAACATCTCGGTTGAAACGTCTTTCCATGCGATTCATCAGTAAGCCGATGCGCATATATTCCTGCGCTAACGATTCAAAGCCAGTTTCACTGATAGTCGGAGCATCGCTGTTAACGTGCAAACGGGCACCATCAAGTGCTAATTGAAGTAGATAGGCATTCAGTTCAGCATCGTCCTTCACGTACCGTTCCTGCTTACCCTTCTTCACCTTGTACAGAGGAGGCTGCGCTATGTAGATATGACCACGGCGAATAAGCTCTGGCATTTGACGGTAAAAAAATGTCAGCAGCAGTGTGCGGATATGCGAACCATCCACATCAGCATCCGTCATGATGACAATGTAGTGATAGCGCAGCTTGTCCGGGTCAAATTCATCGCGCCCTATACCGCAACCAAGAGCTGTTATTAGGGTTCCAACCTCTGCACTTTGCAGCATTTTGTCGAAACGGGCTTTCTCTACATTTAGTATCTTGCCTTTTAGCGGCAAAATTGCCTGTCTCCGACGATCTCTACCCTGCTTCGCCGATCCACCGGCTGAGTCCCCTTCCACCAAGTAGATTTCTGACTTGGCTGGATCTTTTTCCTGACAATCAGCCAATTTACCGGGCAGACCTGCAATGTCCAAAGCACCCTTGCGACGAGTCATCTCACGCGCCTTTCGCGCAGCTTCCCGCGCTCTGGCAGCGTCAATTATTTTGGCGGTTATCTCACGGGCTTCAGTTGGATTCTCTTGCAGGAAATCATGCATGAATTCACCAAGCACAGATTCAACGATACCCTTCACTTCCGACGACACAAGTTTGTCCTTTGTCTGGGAAGAGAATTTAGGATCTGGCACTTTCACCGACAATACCGCAGTCAGCCCTTCTCTAGCGTCATCACCTGTTGCCGATACTTTAGCCTTCGCACTTGCGCCATTACTTTCCATGTATTGGTTTAGTGTTCGCGTCATCGCTGACCTGAAGCCTGCTAGGTGAGTTCCACCATCGCGCTGCGGGATATTGTTAGTGAAGCAGAATATATTTTCCTGGTAGCTGTCCGTCCACTGAAGGGCAACTTCCACAGCAACGTCATCCTTACTGCCTAGCGTGTGAATAACCGTCGAATGAACCGCTGACTTCTTCCGATTGAGATGATCAACGAAAGCGCGAATACCCCCTTCGTACTCAAACGTATCGGTTTGATCCGTACGCTTATCGGTCAGAATAATTTTGACGCCGCTATTCAGGAAAGACAGTTCGCGAAGGCGCTTCGATAAAATGTCGTATACGAAGTTAATATTAGAGAAAGTATCTGCACTGGGCTTGAAATGAATCATTGACCCGGTTTTATCGGTTTTCTCCCCTACTTTGAGCTCGGTTACCGGCTTACTATCCCGATACTCCTGGGTGTGGACATGTCCATCTCGGTGAATTGTCAGCGTAAGCCACTCACTAAGGGCGTTGACCACCGATACGCCTACTCCGTGCAGACCGCCTGAAACTTTGTAGGAATTGTCGTCAAACTTACCGCCTGCGTGCAGAACTGTCATGATAACTTCTGCCGCTGACTTACCCTCTTCCTTGTGGATATCCACGGGAATACCACGACCGTCATCTGACACGCTGACAGATTCATCCGTATGGATGACGACATTGATAGCGCTGCAGTGCCCTGCTAATGCTTCATCAATGGAATTATCTACAACCTCGAAGACCATATGGTGCAAGCCCGTGCCGTCATCGGTATCACCGATATACATGCCTGGACGCTTGCGGACCGCATCAAGTCCTTTGAGGACTTTGATATTGGAGGAATCGTAACTGGGATTATCGCTCATTCGACCTATCTAGTTAGCGTAACCCCGTAATCATACTACCTTTTCGAAGTTTCCGTTGACCATGTGAATCCTTTCATGATTCTGGATTTCTAGAACGCTCAAATCTACACCCGATACAAATATTTGCCCCCGTAAGTCGACTAATTGCTGAATAACTCGTTGCGAGTGATCGCTATCTAGTTCCGAGGTCAAGTCATCACATAAAACGATGGCCTGACGCTTTTGAATGGTCTGCAGCAAGTCCAACTGCGACAAGTGCAGTAAATACACAAGGACTTTCTGCTGGCCACGCGAAAGCATTTGCTTTGCTGGAATTCCATCGGACAGCATGAGCATTTCAGCGCGATGAGGCCCATCTGTCGTCGTTTTCATACGCCGGTGGTAATCCGCATTCCGAACAAGTAATTCTGGTAATTCAAAATCTGCGGACCAACCTGAGCGGTATTGAAGTTCCACGTGGAACATTGAATCAAGGGCGTTTAGCCGGATTTCCAGCGCTTTCGCCAGAGCCTCAATATATTGACGGCGGAATTCGTCGATTTTATTTGACGACTCTAGAAAAAGTACGTCCCAGGAACTTAATTCCTGAGAGGTGCCGCCATCACGTAATAATTGATTCCGCTGTGACAATGATCGTTTGAATTGACGCCAGATCTCAAAAAACGAAGGTTCCACGTGGAACACACCCCAATCAAGGAACTGGCGGCGTTCTTCCGGACTTTCCTGAATCAATTTATGGCTATCTGGAGTCAGGGATTTGATAGGGAGTAGGCGGGTAACTTCAGCAATGCTTGAAATTTCTTGAAAATCAAGCCGCATATCCGTTTTTCCATCCCGTTGTCGTTGAAGACCGGCGCGATGATCACGGGAGGACTCAGGGTCACGAAATAGGGCGGTGACGGCAAAAGCCTCAGAATTTCGTTGGATAAGTTCGCGAGCACGGCGAGTTCTGAAGGAATGGCCTGTGGATAAGCACTGGATAGATTCCAGAATGGAGCTTTTTCCAGAACCATTCTTTCCCGATATCAGGTTAAGGCTGGCATGAGGCTCAAACGTCAGTGACTGAATATTACGGAAATTCGAAATATCCAGTTTCGTGAGAATCACAGACGCATTGGCATGACAACGTATTTGCTGTCGCTGGTATTTTCTGGGGTAATCAATGCACTGCTATTGCCGTCTTTGATTAATATTCGCGCATTTTCAGTGTCAATAGCATTCAATACATCCAACAAATAGGTGACATTGAAACCAATTTCAGCTGATTCACCCGAATAATCAACCTCTAACTCATCAATGGCTTCTTCTTGATCAGGGTTGTTACTGGATATAGTGAGAGTGCCGGATTGCAAGGCTATACGAACACCTCTGTACTTTTCGTTGGAGAGTACGGATGCTCTGGTTAAGGATTGCTTGAGTGTTTGACAATCAATCAATAGTTCTTTGTTACCGTCTATAGGAATAACGCGGTTGTAGTCTGGGAAACGCCCATCTATCAACTTAGTACTTAATCGAACTCCACCAACTTGTACTTGAAGATGTTGAGCTGTGACGAGTAGGGTAACGGGTTCGGCTGCATCAACACCACCTAACAAACGTTGTAATTCACCAATACTTTTCCGAGGGATGATTGCTCTTACTGGGGTTTCTGGTTCCGCATCTGTATCGCATTGCGCATAAGCTAGACGATGCCCATCAGTTGCAACACATGACAAACGGTCAGCACCAATTTCTAACAACATTCCGTTGAGGTAAAAACGAACATCTTGCTGAGCCATAGAGAACGCTGTGCTTTTTATACTGCTATGTAAAACATCGGCTGTTAAGACGACTCTCTGAGGCGAATCCAGTTCGTCCACCCTAGGGAATTCTTCAGGGGGTAGGGTTGCTAACGTGAATTTACTACGGCTTGATTTGAAGATGACTTTGTCACCTGAATAATCAAAATCAACTCTGGCCGAATCAGGTAGATGTTTACAAATTTCTAAGAGTTTTCTTGCTGGAACTGTTGTTGCACCTGGTCTGTCAATGTGCATTTCAACTCTAGCCATCATTTCGATTTCTGAATCAGAGGCTGTGAGTGTCAAATAACCATCGTTTGCTTGCATCAAAACATTGCCGAGTATCGGAGTTGTTTGACGACGTTCAACCGCACCCACTACATGTTGTAGTGGAGCTAGTAAGGTTTCTCGTTGTGCACTGAATTTCATGGCATTTAAAAAAAGATGTTTTGTTTATATTTGTATGATTATTATTACTACTACTGAACAATAACTCTGAGGATAAGTGCTTTTTATTGTTTATAATCAATGCTTTACGGTTAAATTCTTTGCTGTATAACTACACTTAGAACGCATTGGGTTTCTGTGTGTGAATTGTGGATAACTCCGTACAGTCTAAAACATCCACAAAAGCGCACATGGTTATCCACAGGTTTATCCGTGTTAGTTTTCCTTCACAATTTGACCTTGTATCAACTCGATAACGTTCTCATCAGATTGCTGTAATCTTCTCGGATGACATCATCAGATTCTCGCAGCTCGTTTATTTTGCGGGTAGCGTGCAGTACAGTCGTATGATCCCTTCCACCAAAAGCTTTGCCTATTTCTGGCAAACTCTTACTGGTCAGCTCTTTGGCCAATGCCATGGCCAATTGACGAGGTCTGGCGACCGATCGAGAACGAGACTTTCCTGATAAGTCAGATAGTCGGATCTTATAGTACTCAGCGACGGTTTTCTGAATATTCTCAACCGTAACAGTTTTAGCTTGTACGGCTAATAGATCGGCAAGCGCCTCGCGAGCAAACTCCAGAGTGATCGGCGTGCCTATCAATTGAGAATTCGCGATAATTCGTTTTAAAGCACCTTCAAGCTCACGCACGTTACTCCGTATACGCTTGGCGACAAAGAAGCTGACTTCGGAAGGCAGGGTTATGCCGTTTTGTTCAGCCTTACTGTTCAAGATAGCCACCCGCATCTCTAATTCAGGTGGTTCAATCGCGACAGATAAGCCCCAGCCAAAGCGCGTTTTCAAGCGTTCTTCTAATCCATTGACCTCTTTGGGATAGCGATCGCAGGTCAATACAATTTGTTGGTTGCCTTCAAACAAAGCGTTGAAGTTGTGGAAAAACTCTTCCTGAGTTTGTTCTTTGCCCGCAAAAAACTGGACGTCATCGATGAGTAGGGCATCCAAACCTCGATAAAAGGCTTTGAACTCATGCATCTTGCCGTGTTGCAGTGCGCTGACCATCTCAGCAACATACCGCTCTGAGTTTATATAGAGGACCCGAGCTTCCGGATTATTCGCCACTATTTCATTGCCGATGGCTTGCATTAAGTGTGTTTTCCCTAATCCAGAAGCACCGTAAATAAGGTAAGGGTTATATGCAGTACCTGGACTGCCGCCAATTTGTAGTGCAGCTGCTCGACCTAATTGATTGCTTTTGCCTTCAACCAATGTGGTAAAACTAAATTGCGGCTTTAGATTAGATTGATGCTTAGGGACGCTTTCAGCGATCTGAGAGTGATCTGGTACGGCGCGACCGAACGAGGTCGGGTCAACGGTAGAAGGTCCGCGTCCAACATTTGAATTGTCGAAAGAGGAGGTAGCTTGTCGGGTATTTGCTGTTTTTGAACTGGATGAGAGTGAGCTGTGAAGCATCTCTGAGCCGATGACCAAGACAACATCGACAGTCTCGGGCGCAACTAAGCCTGAGGCAATCTCTTGAATACGTGCGCGAAAGCTACTTTGCACCATATCCAACACAAATCGATTGGGCGCAAGTATTCTCAGCTGATCGTTAATATGCTGAGCTTGAAGAGGTCTGATCCAGGTGTTTAACTGCTGATCTGATAATTCTGCTTCAAGCTGTGACAGACAGCGATCCCAAAGTGGTGCTCTCAACAGCGAGTTCTCCGAAGCGAAACAACCTCCTATATAGAAAGGACTGTGCACGGCACAGAGGAGGATTGCGGACATGTGACTTTACGCGAATCACACACTACTATTCAATCCAAATAACAAAGTATCTCTATCTTCCAAACCTGCTTGGGAAAAATATGCCGACACCCGCTAGATTCTGTCTGAGTTTCGGTTGACTGATGAGATCTGACGTATTAATATTGTGGGTTCGTTAAAGATGCCCGCAGCCAGTAGGGTTGCAATCCGAGTACAGCAAACATGAAAAGAACGTATCAACCGAGCAAAATCAAGCGTGCTCGTACCCACGGTTTCAGAGCGCGCAAAGCGACTCGTGGTGGGCGTGCTGTACTGGCAGCCCGTCGTCGCAAGGGCAGGGCTCGCTTAAGCGCCTAATGTCTGGAGCTGACTCGGCGGCTAAGTCCGGCGCAGCCTCTCAGACACCGCAGCACCCTGAAGCCATTCACAGTTCCTCGGATGGCCGCAACAACAGTGTTTCGTTTCCTCGATCAGCACGGTTATTAAACGGTGCTGATTATTCGCGTGTGTTCAAGAAAAACCAGCGATTTTCTGATCGGTACTGGACCATTCTTGTCCGTGAAGACCCAACTCAGCCATCTAAATTGGGTCTGGCCATCGCCAAGAAAAGAGCCAAACGAGCGGTTGATAGAAACAAAATAAAGCGAGTTGCTCGAGAATCGTATCGCCATCATCGTTGTGAAATGGATGGGCTACAACTGGTTGTCATGAACCGTGATGCTGCAACGACAGAGCCGGTAGCTGGGCTTAGACGATCTATAGATTCGTTATGCCGAAAGATTATTTCCAAATATCGACGGAAATGAGTACATCGCTTGTGCAAAGTTTGCCCAATTTTCCTGAGCTAAGGCTAAGCACTCGACACGAAAACAGGCGATAATAACCCATGCTTCGGCTGATAGCTTTCTACAGACGCTGGGTGAGTCCGCTGTTACCTCCGCGATGTCGGTTTGTTCCCAGCTGTTCGGCGTATGCCGCTGAAGCAATCGAATCGTACGGCATTAAGCGTGGCGGGTGGCTAGCTACCCGACGTATTTGCCGATGTCATCCTTTTCACCCAGGTGGATATGATCCAGTGCCGCAAAGAGAAAAACCAGCGTTGATGCAGTCACAGCACAATGAAGAACAGTGCGATGCCTTCAACAAGGGTACTTCTCAGGCGGACAAAGTATCTACCCATCAACTTAACGACCACACGAAGAATTAATGGAAACCCAACGACTGCTGCTTTACCTCGCGTTTGGATTCTTGTGTCTGATTATCTACCAGACCTGGTTACAGGATTACCACACGCCAGTCCCAACCGTCCAAACCAGTACAGATGTACCGGGGGCTACGCCTACAGCCGTTGATACTTTGCCAGCAGCCCCCGGCGGCTCAGCTGATCTGCCAGCAGCAGTTGCAGGGTCGGTGGCGACCCCTACGGCGACAGAGGCGGGTGTAGAGATTCCAGCAATCACCGTAAGCACCGATGTTATGGACATCGTAATCAGTGCGCGCGGTGCGACTATCGTCGGCGTGAAATTACTGGATTATCCCGTCTCGATAGAACAGCCGGATATTCCTTTTCAAATGGTTAGCGACGATCCATTGCATTTTCTGGTAGCAGAGTCCGGATTACAAGCACGTGCCAACGAACCTGCGCCCACACATAGGGAGCTAATGACACCGGAGGCCGAAAGTTACACATTAGCCGATGGCCAAGATTCTGTGAAGGTGCCATTTGTCTGGACATCGGGCACTGGAATTACGGTGACTAAAACGCTGACATTCTTCAGAAGTAATTACGAAGTTCACGTCGACTATCTAATTGCCAACGGCTCCGGGGCCGACTGGACAGTTAATCAATATAGACAATTAAAGCGTAAGCCAGGTACCGCTGACGAAAAGCAACAATTCCTGAACACCTACATTGGTGGAGTGGTTAGTAACCAAGAAGACCGGTACACCAAAGTATCGTTTGGCGATATGGAAGATGAGAACCTCAGTGTTAATGCAACGGACGGTTGGGTTGCCATGATTCAGCATTACTTCGCTGCTGCCTGGGTGCCTACGCCTGCTGAGCAAAATACCGCTTACTCCCGACACTTACCTCAGGAGAATCGATATCTGATCGGCATGGTGTCAGCAAGTCAGGCTATCCCAGCAGGCGGACAAGGCACATTCAGCACTAAGGCTTACATAGGCCCGAAAATTCAGGACAACCTTGCGGCTGTAGCAAAACATCTGGAGCTGACCGTCGATTTTGGTTGGTTAACGATTATCGCGCAGCCTCTGTTCTGGTTGCTGAAGACCATCCATAGTTTTGTCGGTAACTGGGGTTGGGCCATTATTTTTACCACCTTCGTTATTAAGGCGGTGTTCTATAAGTTGTCTGAAGCCAGCTATCGCTCAATGGCGAAAATGAAATTGCTTCAGCCGAAGCTTGCGTCTCTTAAAGAACGTTACGGCGATGATCGTACCAAGATGGGGCAGGCTACGATGGAACTGTATAAGAAAGAGAAGGTGAACCCACTGGGTGGTTGTTTACCTATGCTGATTCAAATACCGGTCTTTATCGCACTCTATTGGACGTTGCTCGAAAGTGTGGAATTAAGACAAGCGCCGTTTATGCTTTGGTTACAAGATCTGTCTATCAAAGATCCGTTCTTCATTCTGCCGGTCATTATGGCTGCCACTATGTACTTCCAGCAGAAGCTAAACCCGGCCCCGGTTGATCCTATTCAGGCAAAAGTATTTCAGTTTCTACCGTTGATCTTCGGTATTTTCTTTGCCTTCTTTCCAGCGGGTCTGGTTTTGTACTGGGTGGTTAACAACACTCTTTCAATTGCACAACAGTACTACATCACTCGACATGTGTTGGCTGACGGCAATTCGAAAAAATGATGCTTTAACTGGCTTAACGGTGTCCCTCTACCATGATTCAAAGTAGTGGGGACACCATAGCGGCCATCGCTAGTGGAGCAGGGCGTGCTGGAATAGGCGTTGTCAGAGTTAGTGGTTCGCTAGCGCATAATATCGCCCAGCAGGTTTGCTCAGAACCTCTGAGGCCAAGGGTTGCTAGCTACCAAGCATTTCTAGATGCTCGAGGCGGCTCCCTGGATGAAGGCATCGCCTTGTACTTTGCCTCACCGAATTCTTTCACCGGTGAAGATGTCCTTGAACTACAAGGTCATGGTGGTCCCGTTGTTCTAGATATGATCATGCAACGGGTTCTCGAATTAGGTGCGCGACCGGCAAGGCCAGGTGAATTTTCAGAACGCGCTTTTCTAAATGACAAGCTGGACTTAGCCCAGGCTGAAGCCATCAGCGATTTGATAGACAGTAGTAGTATTGCTGCAGCTCAAGCAGCGGTGCGTTCAATGAGCGGTGAGTTTTCTACTCAGGTTCAACGTATCCAAGAAGAGCTAATAGCGCTTCGTGTTTGGTTAGAGGCTGCGCTGGATTTTAGTGAAGAGGAAATAGACTTTTTAGCGGAACCTGCGTTGCATGCACGCGCACATAAACTGCATGCTGACTTTGATGAGTTGCTGGCGAAGGCCGAACAAGGGCAACGGCTTCGTGATGGTTTAACCATCGTTATTGCAGGTGTTACCAATGCTGGTAAATCCAGTTTGTTAAATGCATTGGCAGGTGTTGAATCTGCCATCGTCACCGACATTGAAGGCACGACCAGAGATGTGTTGCGCGAACAAATAACAATTGAAGGCGTGCCGTTACACATAGTAGATACCGCAGGTTTGCGAAACACCGATGACGTCGTGGAGCAGGAAGGTATTCGCCGTGCGCGAGAACAAATGCAAAGCGCTGATCATGTTCTAGTACTGGTTGACGCCAGTGACCCAGTTTTACCGGCGCTTGAAATCGACAGCGACATTCCACGAACCGTAATTGTCAATAAATCTGACAAGGTGGATACTTCTCAGTTAGCGAGTGTGATCAAGCAATTTGAGGCGGCGTTGCAAATATCAGCGAAGCAAGGGGAGGGGATAAAAGATTTGCAGTCTTATTTACTTTCTCTTGCTGGACACGATAGTGCCGTGGAAGGAGTCTTTAGCGCAAGGCGCCGACATTTAGATGCACTGATAAAAGCTCGTGAGTCCACGAATCTGGCCATAGAGCGCCTACAAAATTCTCAGATGCCCGAGTTGGCCGCTGAAGAACTAAGGTTAGCTCAACAATCACTTGATGAAATTACCGGTCGCTTCGATAGCGATGACTTGTTGGGCCGGATATTTTCTAGTTTCTGTATTGGTAAGTAGCGGCGTTATCAGCTTACTCATTCACACCAAACTGCATAGCTGCCAGTTTGGCATAAAGCCCATCCGCTTTTATTAGATCTGAGTGCGTGCCTGATTCAACGACTTGGCCTTCTTCCAGCACTAAAATCCTATCGGCATTGACAATAGTGGCTAAGCGATGGGCAATGACTAATGTCGTTCTACCGTACATGGCACTCTCCAATGCTTTTTGAACTTTGCGCTCACTCTCGGCATCTAGCGCACTGGTCGCTTCATCTAGTAACAATAAAGGTGGGTTCTTGAGTAGCGCACGGGCAATCGATAGCCGTTGTCTTTGACCACCGGAGAGTCTTACTCCTTTTTCTCCTAGGTAGGTGTTAAAACCTTCGGGTAGGCGTTCGATAAAATCCAATGCTTGTGCATCAGTGGCAGCTTGCCTAATTTCTTCATCGGTTGCGTCAAGTTTTCCATAACGCAGGTTGGCAGCAACATCGTCTGAAAACACCACGCTGTCCTGGGATACAAAGCCGATGCTCTCTCGGAGCGATTGCAGGCTTAAGGACTGAACAGGGTGTCCATCCAGCGCTATTGATCCACTGGTAGGATCATAGAATCTTAGAAGCAGTTGTAACACCGTTGTTTTACCTGCGCCGGATGGTCCCACCAAGGCAACTGTCTGCCCAGGGGTAAGGGTAAAAGACAACTGATTTAAAGCGATCTCGTTTGGTCTACTTGGATAGTTAAAGCTGACGTTGTTGAACGATACATGTGAGCCATTGGTAGTGCCTTGGTTATTGCTAAGTTCTGTAGTGCCTGAATTGATCGCTGGCTGAGCATCTAATAATTCAAGCAATCGCTCTGTTGCACCAGCGGCCCTTTGTACATCGCCAAGCACTTCTGCCAGAGCACCGGTTGAACCGGCAACCAATGCTGCGTACAGCATGAACTGTGTCAGAAGACCTGCTGACATTCTGTCTTCCATCACTGCCTGAGCCCCTAACCAAAGTACAAAAACGATAGAGGCAAAAACCAAGGTTATCGCTAAGGCAGTTAAATAAGCCCGGTTGCGATTTCGACGGACAGCGCTATGAAAAGCGGTGTCTGTGGCCTTGCTGTATCGCGTGCTTTCCATGTCCTCTCGAACATAGCTTTGTACGGTTTGCATGGCATTGAGAGTCTCGTTTGCCAGTGCACCGGTGTCGGCCAGTTTGTCCTGACTGTCTCTGGAAAGTTTACGAACACGGCGACCAATAACCAGAATGGGTACGACAACAACAACCAATAAGCCGACTATAATGCTGGCCAAAGAGGGGCTGGATATGATCATCATAATCAGCGCACCGATAAACAGCACCGAATTTCTAAGACCTAACGATATGCTAGAGCCAATAAGGGACTGGATAAGCGTGGTATCGCTGGACAAGCGGGACTGGACTTCACCGGTACGCAGGGTTTCGAAAAATACTGGGTCCTGATGCATGACACGCTTAAAAACTGCGTTGCGTAAATCAGCCGTAATGCGATCTCCTAGCCAGGAAACACAATAAAACCTAACAGCTGTCGCTACCGCTAGTACCAGAGCAACCGCAAACAGTCTTAGAAAAACGCTATCAACATTCGCTGTGTCGATAATGCCGTCCGTAAGACTCCCTGTTGAAAAGCCCTGGTCAATCAGTAATCTGAAAGCGGCTGGGATGGCTAAGGTTGCGGCTGCAGCCACGAGTAGCGACACGCCAGCTAGCAGCACTCTGTTTCTATAAGGACTAAAGAAAGGGAGTAGGCGTTTGAGCGTGTGCCAGGCGGAAAGATCAGCAGGCTTATTTGCGGTAGGGGAGGTATTGTCGGCCAAGGTGTGTCCACATCAATGGGGGCGATCCGTGCTATTAACCAATAGCAGGAGAATCGGAAGGCAATCGTAACAAAGAATTTAATTATTTGTCCCTGCGCCGACCTGGTCGCTCATAACCGTGTCAGACCTAAACGGCTAGGTTGTTCGATGAAACCGCGCGTTTTGTATACAATCGAAGGCGCCAGTCACTCATACCCATGCATTGGAGTTTTAATGTCCAACCCTCTATACGATTCCCTGTTCGGGATTCATAAAGATAATTCAGCGGTACTTTTTGTCGACCCACTAGGTAATGACTCACTAACCTACAGTGCTTTTGTAAAACGTGTTGCTCAATTTGCGCACGCCATATCTAAAGCAGGCCTACAGCCGGGTGATCGACTGGTTGCGCAAATTGGCAAATCGGTTTCGTCAATTGCACTCTATGCAGGATGTGTACAAGCGGGTGTCATCTTTTTGCCTTTGAACACGGCCTACACTGCTAGTGAGGTGGAATACTTCCTGAGTGATTCAGGTGGCAAGGTGCTGATATGCGATCCAGCTGCAGAAGATAATTTACAGTCAGTAGCATCTACACAGGGTGCACAGCTCCTAACGCAGTCCGCGGATGGACTGTCAGGCAGCCTTATCGATCAGGTCAGTTCATCGCCAGAGTCGTTTGAAACCGCTACTCGTAGTGAGGATGATTTGGCCGCGTTTCTTTACACCTCTGGTACAACCGGCAGATCAAAAGGTGCAATGCTCACACAGGAGAATTTACTCTCCAATAGCATCGCGCTTGTAGACCTATGGCAGTTTACTCATAAAGACGTATTGCTACATGCATTGCCGGTCTTTCATACTCACGGATTATTTGTGGCCTGCAACATTACGTTCCTAGCTGGCTCATCAATGATATTTGAGTCCAAGTTTGACACGAACAGAGTGATAGAACTTCTGCCGCTTTCAACATCCATGATGGGCGTTCCTACGTTTTACACTCGATTGCTGGAAGATGCTCGATTTAATAAAGAGCTAACCCGCAATATACGCGTGTTTATCTCAGGCTCAGCGCCATTACTGTTCGAGACACATATTCAGTTTGAAAAGCTGACGGGTCATCGTATTCTAGAACGCTATGGTATGACAGAGACCAATATGATTACATCGAACCCTTACGATGGAGAGCGCCGTGCCGGTACCGTTGGTTTTCCATTGCCAGGTGTTGATGTAAAAATCACTGATGCACAAACCGGTGACATTCTCCCTGACGGGGAAGTGGGCATTATTGAAGTCCGAGGTCCCAATGTATTTAAGGGTTATTGGAATATGCCGGAGAAAACTGCCGAAGAGCTTCGTACTGATGGGTTTTTTATCACCGGTGACTTAGCAAAGTTAGATGAAGACGGCTACATCAGCATCGTTGGCAGAAATAAAGACTTGATCATATCCGGCGGTTATAACATCTACCCAAAAGAAATTGAACTGGTGTTAGATGATCAGCCAGGTGTGAAAGAGACGGCTGTTGTGGGCGTACCCCATCCCGATTTTGGAGAAACTGTAGTGGCGATTGTTGTGGCTAGTGACAGTCATCTTGACATTGAAACATTACACGAGGCAGCGAAAGCATCTTTGGCGAAATTTAAACACCCAAAGAAAGTGATCGTTGTCGAAAGCTTGCCTAGAAACACGATGGGCAAAGTGCAGAAGAATATATTGCGAGATCAATACGCTGATTTGTTCGCGTAAAAAAATGCCCTACACGACACTTGTCGTATAGGGCATTTGTCAAATGCTTCGTAACAAGCAATTTATTGAGGCGTAATTGTTACCCTTAGTACCTGGCCGTTTAAGCTAACGCTTTGACCACGACCGGTTAAGCTACTAACCGTTGTATTCGGGGCAGCATCACCGGTGTTGTCAGTATCAGTGGAATCGTTACTACTACTGCATGCGCCCAGCGCTAATAAAACAGAAAGTGCTACGGCACTTCGTACCGGCCGATTAGAAATTGATCTTATTATAATTGCGTAATTTTCCAAATAGGTGTGTGGTGAACAGTTCAGACTTAGTTCAAATGAAGCGTTAAATTAAGTACTCACCGAAGCAAACTCATCATCGAGTGCTTGGCCCGGTCAGGTACCGGCCCGATGTGAAAACTTGGAGATAGTTCAACGAAAAAATGCCCTTTTTTAAAGGCACATAGAAAAATATATAGTTCGAAAAATAATGGAATAAACAGATGTGCTTGCGTGTTAATTAGTTACCGCGAAGTTTTAATAAGTCGAATAAGTGGGGGAAAGCGTGGGTTGTTTCCCGGTACGGGAGTTGTCATAAGCTGTGACGAGACTGTGCATGAGGGTGGGTCGAGAGGACTAATAGGGAACTACCATTGTGTTTTTCGTTACTAATGATTTAGTCTCAATCACATCCATAAACTTAGAGTCACCCAATGCAACCACGGAATACTCCCTTTAAGCAGCTAGTAGCGTTCGTACTTTTAACTTGTTCATGCCTTCCGCCTGTTTTTGCAAACCCAAAAAAATCGACTTATGAGTTGACGTTACATATAGATTGGAGTTCTTCGCTCGCACCTTTTGAATTCCCCAACGGTGCGCATATGTCCTCGATGATTGGCTTAACCCACAACAACAGCTTTACCTTGTTCGCTGATGGTGAAACATCATCATCTGGCTTGGAGTTGTTGGCTGAAAATGGTCGTTTTGGAATTCTAAGGGCACAATTCGAAGAGCTAGAGCGAAAGGATCGCATTGGGACTACGGTCATAGCAGATGGAATTAAGAAGGTGCCAGGTAAGATGTCTACAACTTTCAAAACTACCACTGATCATCCTTTGCTGTCTGTCGTGACTATGCTGGCTCCCAGCCCAGATTGGTTCACAGGTGTTACCAAAGTCCCTTTACATACAGATGGGGTTTGGGTAGAAGCCATCGATTTGCCATTATGGGTCTGGGATGCGGGAACTGACAGCGGTTTAAGTTTCTTATCCAGGAATGATGATACACAGCCAAGAGAATCTGTACGGTTGCTTGCATCAAGTCACTTTCTTAATGAAAGCGGTTTAGTTAAGTTGGGAACGATTTCGATAAAAAGAAAACGCTGATTCTTTTTCTAACGAGGTTTAATCAGTTGTTGGTTGGTAATAGGACATGTGCTAGGAAGCACCAGATTAGATTGTGATATACCCGTTAATTAGAGTTTGTAAAAGCGTGTGACAGCCCACTCTTTATTGCAGTAGTAGGAAGTGCGAGTTTCAGTATCGGTGACCTGCAGAGGTTCTATGGCTGTAACAGTCTTAAGTTCGCGAGTGGTTAATAAGGTGTAACGCCATGCACTCTAGAGCTGCAATAGAAAAGGCCTCTATTACAGAATTAAAATAAGCAGTGATAATACTTCTCTAGGCTCAGTGGCAGTTAATTTAGGTGCCAAAATCAACTGCTAGCACAGAAAAAACCCCCTTACATTGACGCGCATTAGCAATGGCGTCTATGTAAGGGGGTTACCGATCAGGGCGGGAAAGTATAATCCTTAACTTTCCCTAGTCTGATGACCTGCTCTGTTTTTCAAGTAGACAAACAGATCAAATCTGAGCTTCTTTAGATAACGTTAAGACTCTACCGTTCACCTGATCGCATGGCGTAAGCTGAGGCATTTGCAGCATCATCGTTTTCGTTTTTGATCTGACTAATACCTGATGGTGCAACATCGAGGTTAGTTATATTGCTGGTAGCGACTTTGCCATCAGTGTGGAAGTAACTCAAAGTCCTGGCTAGTTCTCCGGCTTGTTCTGCCATGAGCTGCCCAGCTTGAGTCGCCTCTTCGGCTAAACCTGCGTTGTCTCTGGTAATACCATTCATCTGAGTCATGGACTCGTTGATAATGTCTACTCCTCTAGACTGTTCCTGCCCGGCAGTAGCAATATCCGATACGATATCGTTAACTGTTTCAACCGATTCGACAATTTTCTGTAATGCCTCGCCAGACTGATTAACGAATTCAGTACCGGTTTTTACTTTGGCCACGCTATCATCAATGAGGCCTTTGATCTCTGCTGCCGCCTCTGCGCTTCGTCCGGCCAAGCTTCGTACTTCACTGGCCACCACTGCAAAACCGCGACCTTGATCGCCAGCACGAGCGGCTTCTACCGCAGCGTTAAGAGCTAGCAAATTTGTCTGAAAAGCAATTTCGTCAATAACATTGTTTATGCTGGCAATCTTGTTACTAGCGCTATTGATTTTGGCCATTGCAGACACGGCATTACTAACCACATCACCACCATGCTTGGCTTCCCTTTTAGCCTCTTCAGCTACTTTTATTGCCTTCTGAGCGAATTCAGCGCTTGTCTTGATAGTGACCGATATTTCCTCAGTACTGCTGGCAGTTTGTTCAAGACTTGAAGCTTGCTCATCTGTACGCTGTTTCAGGGTGATGCTGTTCTGGGATATTTGTCTAGCGCCGCTAGCAACCGATTCAGAGACGCCGGCAGAGGTGCCGATAACTCGTTTCAGTTCGTCTTGCATGGAATTCAGCTTTCTTAGAAGCATGCCTGCTTCGTCACGATTGTTGCATAAATATTCACCGCTTAAATCTCCACTTGCAATTCCAGTCGCCAGCTTCAAAGCTTTTGACATTGGGACAGTAACTGAACGGGTAATCAGCAATGCCACTGCAATCAAAATTGCAAGTGTTATCGTCGCTCCAATAAATACTATGTTAGTCGTTTGATTCGCTAACTGAGCCGCTTCTGATTTACGAACCTCTATTAAGCGATGTTCAGCCTCAGTGAATTCGGCAACGAAAGATCTCAACTGGTCCATGGCCTGCTTGCCTTTGCCAGTACCGATAAACGCGACGATATCGCTAACCGTCGTCACGTTCTGGCCGGTGGCAAATTGCGATGTTTCTTTTGAAGCGTTAGCAGCCTTGCGTAATTCGATAGCAGGCTCTGCATGATTGCTTAGCCAAGCTGCCTTTAGGGACTTGATCTGATCTAACCGATTCAGTTGCACCTTGTTGTCAGACACGTGCTGCTTGGCTTTCTTGAACGTATCGTCAAATGCGATTTGTCCGGAAGCATAGGGATCGAGGAAGTTAGAGTCACCGGCAAGCAGATACCCGCGTAGCCCCGTTTCCATGTCTACCATGGAGCTAATCAGGGTATCACCGTATTTTACTGCGACGTGAGTATGATCAACCCAATGGGAGGCCTTCACCAATTTAGACACGCTATCTACGAACAAGCCACATAGGGAGCCGATCAAAATAGCCGGTATAGAAAATCCCAACAACAATTTGTTGCGCAACCGTAAATTATTAAAGAACTTCATCATATTGTTTTCCCAAAACGTAGTTGTTTTGCTGTGTACATCCTGTCTATAGGCCGGTTAGTCTGCCAGCGAGACTCGCACCATCATCCGAGAAATCTACGATTCCCTCCGACAAACTGCTAATGCTGTCGTGAGCGCAACATGGGCCACAGCGTAAGCGATTAATTTTGTCTTGCTCTTGAGTAGTAACGGCTCTTCCTAACAAAATTTAAATAAAAACCGAGGCCTACATGTTATTTGCGTTGCGTCGTTAAACGCAGGGGGTTACACCACAAGGCAAGCTGGTCGTGAAAGGAGGGGTTGTCGTGTCAATGCGTTGCTAACAAAGTGGGGTATAAGCTATTGAGCGTGCGTTGTTTACTGCATACATCCCATTAAATTCGCCCAAAAAGCCCTATACTGCCTGGTTCAGAACTGAATGAACGAAGACAGTGAGTACTTCTATACAATTCCCAACCCGCTTTGACGTCATCGTTGTTGGTGGTGGTCACGCTGGTACCGAGGCTGCGTTGGCGGCTGCACGTGCGGGAGCGAGCACGCTCCTGTTGACGCATAATATCGATACGTTGGGTCAGATGAGCTGTAACCCTGCCATTGGTGGTATTGGTAAGGGGCATCTGGTTAAAGAGATTGACGCACTTGGCGGTGCTATGGGTAAAGCGGCTGATAAAGCCGGCATCCACTTCCGCACGCTCAATTCCCGTAAGGGGCCCGCAGTAAGGGCGACTCGCGCACAAGCTGATCGACTGCTTTATCGCGGGGCCATTCGCGAAATTCTCGAAAACCAGCCTAATTTGACGCTATTTCAGCAGCCGGTCGATGATCTAATTCTCGAACCACTCTCTGATTCTGGGTCGCAAGAGGCGCGTGTTACGGGTGTGGTCACTCAGTTGGGTGTTAAATTTTTGGCGGAGACTGTAGTTTTGACGGTGGGCACTTTTCTCGCCGGAAAAATCCACGTGGGTGAGGCCAATCATTCTGCCGGCCGAGCGGGAGATCCACCGGCTATGACGCTCGCCAGTCGCTTGCGCGAAATGCCGTTTGAGACTGGGCGTCTGAAAACCGGCACGCCGCCGAGAATCGATAGCCGCACAATTGATTACTCCACGCTGCAGGTACAGCCTGGAGATACTCCGCGTCCGGTTTTCTCTTATCTAGGCAGCCGTGACGATCACCCAGCCCAAATCAACTGTCATATGACAGAGACGAATGAGAAAACCCACGAAATCATTCAATCAGCGCTTCACCGCTCACCGTTGTTTTCCGGCGATATTGAAGGCGTGGGCCCTCGTTATTGTCCTTCCATAGAAGACAAGGTGGTCCGTTTTTCAGATAAAAACTCTCACCAGATTTTTATAGAGCCTGAAGGGCTGACCACACACGAAATCTACCCCAACGGTATCTCCACCAGCTTGCCGTTTGATATCCAAATTGCCTATGTGCAATCGATCCGCGGTTTCGAGAACGCTCACATCACGCGTCCGGGCTATGCTATCGAGTACGATTTTTTCGACCCTCGGGGTCTTAAATCCTCTTTGGAGACCAAGACGGTTGCTGGTTTGTTCTTCGCAGGCCAAATAAACGGTACAACTGGCTATGAAGAGGCGGGTGCGCAAGGCCTTATGGCGGGCTTGAACGCAGCCAGGCAGGTCAAAGCGCTGGAACCTTGGACACCTAGACGTGATGAGGCCTACATAGGTGTGCTCATTGATGACTTAATTACGCGAGGCACTAAGGAGCCTTATCGCATGTTTACGAGTCGCGCCGAATACCGATTAAAACTTCGTGAAGACAATGCCGATTTGCGTTTGACTGAAAAAGGTCGAGAGTTGGGCCTGGTTGATGACATCCGTTGGGATGCCTTCACCCGGAAATCACAATCCATTGATTCTCTTAAGCAGGATATCCATGGTCTGTGGATTCGACCCGACACTAAAGAGGCGAAAGCACTGGCGGATTCCACAGGCATGAGCTTTCCTCGAGAAAAACGGGCCAGTGACCTACTAAAAATGCCGGAAATATCACTATCCGGCTTGTTGGAAATCATCTCGCCCGAACATGCAGTTTTAAACCCTCATGTTATTGAACAGGTAGAAATCCAGGGTAAGTACGCTGGTTATCTGGACAGACAGCAAGCCGATATCGACAAAACCCGCACTCAGCAGGAAATTTCACTGCCTGAGTCATTGGATTATTCAGAAGTAACCGGATTGTCTAATGAAGTGCTGCAGAAGCTATCAGATCATCGGCCACAGACAATTGGCCAGGCATCTAGGATCTCCGGTGTAACTCCGGCAGCTATTTCGCTGCTGCTGGTGCATTTAAAGAAACACTCCTTAAAGCAGAGCGCGTAGTCGGTGGAATCCCCTGCGTCCAAGCAGCTGCAGGCTAGTCTGCAGTTGTTGAAGGCTCAATCGATCCCGCATGTCAGTGACGATTTACTCCCCAAGCTAGAGCATTTTTTACAGTTGCTGGCCAAATGGAATCGCGTCTACAACCTGACCGCTGTGCGCGATCCTGTTCAAATGGTAGACAGGCACATCATGGACAGCCTCATCATGAACCGCTGGATGCCTGAGTCGATATCTGTAGATGGACTTTCAGATGTCATAGACATTGGGTCGGGCGCCGGTTTGCCGGTGATCCCGCTCGCGATATCACGACCTGACCTCTCATTTATATCTATCGAATCCAACGGAAAAAAAACGCGCTTTCAGCAGCAAGCCGTCATGGAGTTGAAGTTGCCCAATGTGATAGTGATCAATGAGCGGGTAGAAAATGTGCACGAAAGCGCACAGATGGTTTTATCGCGTGCTTTCACGGCCCCAAAAGAGTTTTTGCAAATATGTCTGCCGTTGTGTGCGCAAAACGGCCGGGTAGCGATCATGTTGGGGCAAGTGGAGCGTTTTCCTCCCACGCTCTCAGAAGAATACGAGTTGGAAGAGCTGGTTGCCGTTGATGTTCCCGGCACAGAATTCGCCCGACATGTCGCAGTGTGTCGGCGACAATAACCATTATGGATTACACTGCTCGGATGAGTCGCGTGATTGCCATAGCCAACCAAAAAGGCGGAGTCGGAAAAACCACCACCACGGTGAATTTGTCCGCAGCGCTTGCCAGCATGCAAAAGCGCGTGCTCCTTATCGACCTCGACCCGCAAGGCAATGCCACCATGGGTTGCGGTGTTGATAAATACGAAGTAGAGAAGAGCGTCTTTGACGTTCTAGTCGATGGCATGAGCATCAACGAGGCCAAGCAGCACTCTACAGAAAACAAATGCGATGTATTGCCTGCAAATGCCGACCTCACGGCCGCAGAAGTAGAACTAATGAGTCTCGATCGGCGTGAACAGCGGCTGCACAATGCGCTGACAGAAGTTCGAGGCGATTACGATTACATTCTTATTGATTGCCCCCCATCGCTTAACATCCTGACTTTAAACGCATTTGTAACTGCTGATAGTGTGTTGGTACCCATTCAGTGTGAGTACTATGCGTTGGAGGGGTTGTCAGCGTTGCTCGAGACCATAGAAGGCGTCAGGGAAACTGTTAATCCTGATTTAGCCATCGAAGGTTTGCTCCGAACGATGTATGACGGACGCAATCGCCTTGGCGTGGAAGTCTCCGGGCAGCTAATTCAGCATTTTGGCGATCAGGTCTTCCGCACGGTGGTCCCGCGTAACGTTCGCTTAGCCGAAGCGCCGAGTCACGGCATTTCGATCATGCAGTACGATAAGACCTCCCGAGGAGCGCTTGCCTATCTCGCATTGGCGGGTGAGATTCTGCGCCAACGCTCCAGGCAGGAAAAAACATCGGCAAATGTCGCTGCCTCAGAATCTATTTTTAATAAGAGTGATGCACCCGTTGAGCAAGCCCAGGTGGGTGCAGACACAGCAACGGTAAAACCAGTCAGCTCGGATATAGAAACAGCAGATGGCTAAACGACCCCGTATGGGAAGAAATTTGGATGCGCTACTCGGTGGTGCATCTCGTGATCGAAGTAAATCCGCCGCCTCCAGCGAAACAGGTTCGGTTTCACCGCCTGATACGGACGCGACTGATTCAACTGGGGCAGACTCGTCTGTCAATGAAACCAGCTTGGAGCAGAATGCTCCACAGCCGATCAACAACAGTGAATCTGTGGTTTCAGAGAGCAAGGCTCAAGACGCCGCTGATTCTTTGGACACCACCGTAGATGCAACGTCGGTCATACAAACTGTAGACCCGCTGCCGGTCGATTCTTCAGATAAATTAACGCTCATTGGAATCGATCAGATCAGGCGGGGTACCTACCAGCCTCGTCGTTTGTTCGATCAAAAGTTGTTGCAAGAGCTAGCAGACTCAATTAAGGCTGAAGGCCTAATCCAGCCAATTCTAGTTCGCCCGTTTGCAGGTGCGTTCGAATTGATAGCAGGTGAGCGTCGCTGGCGTGCAGCGCAATTGGCCGGATTAACTGAATTACCCGCCATCGTGCGCGAAATGCCCGACCAAACCGTCGCTGCGGTTGCGTTAATAGAAAATATCCAGCGAAAAGACTTGAACCCGCTTGAGGAAGCCGCCGCTTTCGAACGTCTATGCGATGAGTTTGGAATGACGCATAAATCTGTGGCCGAATCTGTAGGCCGTTCACGAGCATCCGTATCAAATTTATTACGCTTGCTCGAGCTTCATGACGAAGTCAAAGTCATGGTGGATAAAGGCGAAATTGAAATGGGGCACGCCAGAGCCATATTGGGTGCGCCTAAAGATCAACAATTTGAAATAGCGCGTCAGGTTGTGGATCGAGAACTCACCGTGCGGGCTGTTGAAAAATTGGTGCGCGATCTCGTGGAAGTCGTTAGCGAGAAAAAGACGGCTGAAAAACAAACAGTTATCGATCCGGATATCGAGCGACTGAGTCAAAAGCTTGGAGAGACTCTGGGAGCCGGTGTGCGAATACAGCACAAACCAAACGGGTCCGGTAAATTGGAAGTGTCATATTCTTCTGTTTCCGAACTACAGGGAATCCTTGCTCATATCAAATAAGCTGTAATTTCCGGCTTTTTTTGCAATGTGAGTTAGGCCTCATTTTTTATCTGTATTCAGTTAATCGCAAAAGCCGCACCGCGACATAATGGAAAAAGCGATGTGACTAATATTTAAGTCGCATTTGCAAATCTTTAAAAAAACGCTGCTATACTCCCGCTGCTCGAAGCCGGTCGATTGGCTGATCCAGTTAGTTTTGTTTGCGTAAACCTCTAGGGTGTTGTCATGCAGCAAGCGGAACAACGGTTGCGAATAATCAAGCAACTGTTGATTTGGCAACTTATAGGGGCTTTCTTAGTTGGGCTTGTTGCTCTGCTTTGGGGACCAGTCGCAGGTTTAGGGGCATTTTTGGGAGGCTTTATTGCTTGGCTTCCAAACTGTTATTTTGCTTTTCGGGCATTTAAATACCGAGGGGCTAGGGCGGCACGACTGATTGTCCGCTCGTTTTATGCCGGTGCAGCAGGAAAAATGCTGTTAACGGCAGGGTTGTTTACGTTGGTGTTTGTAAACGTCAGGCCATTAAACGCCCCAGCGGTGTTTATTGGGTTTGCAACGGTACAAGCACTCAGCTGGGTTGTCCCGCTTGTTTATACCAAGCTGGAAGCTCGAAAGTTGTGAGCAAACGCCGTGAGAGAAAACGGCGGGTGTGCGAGTTGTAGTGAAAGTTTTTAGTGGCCCTTTCGGGCTCCAGTTCAGGCTTAAGTGTTTAGATCATGGCTAGTGACGCACCGACAACAACAGAATACATTCAGCATCACCTGCAAAATTTGGTGGTGGGAATCCATCCTGAAAATGGATTGAGCGTTGCGCACGGCGCAGACGAGGCCGCGGCCATGGGATTCTGGGCGCTACACGTAGATTCTCTTTTTTGGTCTATCGCACTAGGTTCTTTGTTCATCTGGTTATTCAAAAAAGCCGCTGACAAAGCAACCGCCGGTGTTCCGGGTGGCTTGCAAAACTTTGTAGAGATGATCGTAGAGTTCGTCGACACCAACGTTCGCGAAACATTCCACGCGAAAAACGAAGTCGTCGCACCTCTAGCGCTAACCATTTTCGTTTGGGTCTTCCTGATGAACCTCATGGATCTGGTGCCGGTCGACTTCATTCCTCGCGCGACTGAAGCTATCGGCATCCCTTACATGAAAGTGGTTCCAAGCACTGACGTAAACATCACCTTGGGCTTGTCATTGTCAGTCTTCGCTCTGATGATCTACTACAGCTTGAAAGTGAAAGGACCCGTTGGCTTTTTCAAAGAACTGGCATTTCAACCATTTAACAGCCCTAACCCGCTCGTACAAACGATCTTCGTGCCGATCAATCTGCTTCTTGAAGGCGTTGCCCTGCTGGCAAAACCAATTTCATTAGCGCTGCGACTGTTCGGTAACATGTACGCTGGCGAACTTATCTTCATATTGATCGCACTGCTGCCTTTCTACGCGCAGTGGGTGTTGTCAGTGCCTTGGGCTATTTTCCATATTCTTGTAATCACGCTGCAAGCATTTATCTTCATGATGCTGACCATCGTTTACATGAGTATGGCGCACGAAAACCACTAGTTTTAATAGTTATTTTTTCTTTTTATCATCATTAATCGTTATTTCATTCGGAGTTAGTCATGGAAACTGTAGTTGGCCTCACCGCTATCGCTGTATCACTGTTGATTGGTCTTGGCGCACTGGGCACCGCCATTGGTTTTGGTCTGCTAGGCGGCCGTTTTCTCGAAGGTGCAGCACGTCAGCCTGAAATGGCACCTATGCTTCAGGTTAAAATGTTCATCGTTGCGGGTCTACTCGATGCGGTTCCAATGATCGGCGTTGGTATCGGCTTGTTCTTCACTTTCGCTAACCCCTTCATCGGTCAGGTCGCTGGGTAATCCCATTTACTTGTATCTTTTAAAGGGTCTTAGGACTGGAGAGCAAACGTGAACCTGAATCTCACATTATTAGGTCAGGCCATCTCGTTCGCGATTTTCGTACTCTTTTGCATGAAGTATGTGTGGCCACCAATTATGGGTGCGCTGCGCGAACGTCAAGCTAAGATTGCGGAGAGCCTCGCAGCCGCCGAACAGGGCGAGCAGCGACGTGAAGAGGCAGAGGCCGAAATAGCTACATTGCTGCAAGATGCGAAAGCACAGGCAGCTGAAATAGTGGCAGCCGCACAAAAACGTGCAAACGAAATGGTTGAAGACTCGAAGTCCACAGCGCGTGCCGAAGGCGAGCGTTTGTTGGCTGCAGCTCAGTCTGAAATCGAGCAGGAAGTGATTGGAGCAAGAGAAACTCTGCGCAAGCAGGTAGGTTCGATTGCCGTCGACGGAGCCAAGAAGATTCTGGGTGCCGAAGTCAACGCTGATGCTCACGCTAAGGTAATTGATGACCTCGTAGGTCAAATCTGATCATGGCTGATTTCACTACAGCAGCTCGACCGTACGCTAAGGCGGTTTTCGAAATGGCTCGCGATACGAGCCAGTTTGAAGCTTGGTCTGGGCGTCTAGAGTTTTGGTCAGCGCTCGTAAGTCATCCTGAAATGGCGGATCGTCTGGAAGCACCAGGCCTTACGCATCAGGATCGAGCGACAATGATCGAAACTGTGGTTGGTGACGAGATGGACGACAACAGCCGAAATTTTGTTCGACTGCTTTCAGAAAATAACCGACTAGCTCTGCTGCCGGATATTCACGCAATCTTCGAAGAACTGCGTGCTGAAGCGGAAGGTGAAATCGAAGCAACTGTCACATCGGCATTTGAACTAACAGACTCACAGCGGGACAACATCATCGCTGCTTTGTCCAAGCGTTTAGACCGCAAAGTTCGAATCGTCAATGAAATAGATAAGGACCTAATCGGTGGTGCAATTATCCGCGCCGGCGATCTGGTTATCGATGGCTCGCTGAAAGGGCGGGTAGAGAATATGGAGCGCTCAGTCGTCAATTGATGACGCGCCCGTGCGATCTTAAAGGGTCGCAAGAATTTGCCAAACTTGAGGAATCGGTCCTCAGGCAAGGCACACCAGTTTCCAGAGGATTGAAGTCATGCAACTGAACCCATCCGAAATCAGCGAGCTGATCAAACAACGGATCGGCAATTTCGAAGCGTCAGCTGACGCTCGAACTGAAGGTACTATCGTTAGTTTGAACGACGGTATTGTTCGAATTCACGGTCTCACAGACGCGATGTCAGGTGAGATGCTTTCTTTTTCAAACGATTTGTTTGGTCTAGCTCTTAACCTTGAGCGCGATTCGGTCGGTGCGGTAGTTTTGGGTAACTACGAAGAACTGTCAGAAGGCGACAAAGTTCAGTGCACAGGCAAGATCCTCGAAGTTCCAGTGGGTCCAGAACTCTTAGGCCGTGTTGTTAACTCTCTGGGTCAGCCAATTGATGGCAAAGGTCCTATCGAGTCAGCAATGACTGCTCCTATCGAGAAGGTTGCGCCGGGTGTAATCGAGCGTCAATCAGTTGATCAGCCAGTTCAAACGGGTCTGAAAGCTATCGATGCGATGGTTCCAGTTGGTCGAGGACAGCGTGAGTTGATCATCGGTGACCGTCAGACGGGTAAGACAGCCGTTGCGGTCGATGCCATCATCAACCAGAAAGACAAAGGCATTAAGTGCGTTTACGTTGCTATCGGTCAGAAGCAATCAACCATCGCAAACGTTGTATCCAAGCTTGAAGAGCACGGTGCATTAGAGAACACTATCGTCGTAGCGGCGGGTGCCTCCGATTCAGCTGCGATGCAATACATCGCACCATACGCTGGTTGTTCCATGGGTGAATACTTCCGTGACCGCGGCGAAGATGCACTCATCGTATATGATGATCTGACTAAGCAGGCTTGGGCCTACCGTCAGGTTTCATTGCTACTACGTCGTCCGCCGGGTCGTGAAGCCTATCCTGGTGACGTTTTCTATCTCCATTCACGTCTGCTAGAGCGAGCTGCTCGTGTAAATGCTGAATACGTTGAGAAGTACACTAACGGTGAAGTTAAAGGCCAAACCGGTTCATTGACCGCTCTGCCTATCATCGAAACGCAAGCGGGTGACGTATCTGCATTCGTACCGACAAACGTAATCTCAATCACTGATGGTCAGATCTTCCTAGAAACTGACCTGTTCAACTCTGGTATCCGTCCAGCGATCAACGCGGGTCTATCGGTATCTCGAGTAGGTGGTGCGGCTCAGACTAAGATCATCAAGAAGCTGGGTGGTGGTGTTCGACTAGCACTGGCTCAGTATCGTGAATTGGCGGCGTTCGCTCAGTTCGCATCAGATCTTGATGAAACGACACGTAAACAGTTAGAGCGTGGTCAGCGAGTAACAGAGCTGATGAAGCAGAAGCAGTACTCTCCATTATCAATTGCTGAAATGGGTGTTTCTCTTTTCGCAGCTAACGAAGGTTTCCTCGACGATGTCGACGTCACCAAGATCGTAAGCTTTGAAGAAGGTATGCACGCTCACTTCCGCAGCAATCACCAAGACCTGCTAGACCAGGTTGAAGAATCCGGTGATTGGAATGGTGACATCGAAGCTGCTTTCCGCAAAGGGCTTGATGCATACAAGGCTAACGGTAGCTGGTAATCCCAGTTAATCCACAGGCATTGTTTGCAACGACTTTGAAGAGACGCTGATATGGCTTCAGGTAAAGAAATAAGGACGCAGATCAAGAGTATTCAAAATACTCAGAAGATCACTAAAGCCATGGAAATGGTGGCGGCGTCCAAGATGCGTAAAGCACAGGATCGCATGCGGGCTAATCGTCCGTATGCGCAAAAGATGCGTAGCGTAATCGGTCATGTTGCATCTGCGAATGTTGAATATCATCACCCGTACCTGATGGACCGAGAGACTGTCTCTCGCGTCGGGTACATCGTGGTATCAACCGATCGCGGACTGTGCGGTGGCCTGAATACCAACGCATTCAAAAAAGCTGTGGCTTCCATGGCTGAATGGTCCGAGAAAGGCGCTGAAATCGATATCGTTACCATCGGTAAGAAGTCGGCTCAGTTCTTTACTCGTATGGGCGGAAACATCGTCGGTAAAGTGGCAGATTTGGGCGACAAGCCTGAGCTTGCCGAGCTGATCGGTTCTGTGCGAATCATGCTGGATGCATACGACGAAGGACGCATAGATCGTCTATTTATTGTTGAAAACGAGTTCGTAAACACAATGACTCAAACGCCATCAGTCACTCAGTTACTGCCGGCGGCAGCTGACGTTGACGAAAAGCTTGAGCATCATTGGGATTACATTTACGAGCCGGATGCAAAGGAAGTCATCGATCACCTGATGACACGTTATGTTGAATCACTGGTTTACCAAGCAGTGGTCGAGAACATTGCGTGTGAGATGTCAGCGCGAATGATTGCTATGAAGAGTGCATCAGATAATGCCGGTGAACTTATCGGTGAACTGCAGCTTGTATACAACAAAGCTCGACAGGCTTCCATCACACAAGAGATTTCCGAGATCGTCGGCGGCGCGGCAGCCGTTTAGACGAACCGGTAACAGATAAACTTAAGGGCAGGACAGATATCATGAGTACAGGAACTATTGTCGAAATTATCGGCGCGGTTATCGACGTGGAATTCCCACGTAACGCCGTACCGAAGGTATATGACGCACTTAATGTCGCAGACAGCGAGACCGTACTCGAAGTACAAGGTCAGTTGGGCGACGGCATCGTTCGAACTATCGCGATGGGTACTTCAGAAGGCCTGAAGCGTGGTGTACAAGCCAGCAACACTGGCGCACCTATCTCAGTGCCTGTTGGTGAAGCGACTCTGGGTCGTATCATGAACGTACTGGGTCATCCAATCGACGAAGCAGGCCCGATCGGCACTGAAGATCGCATGCCGATTCACCGTGAGCCGCCTTCATACGCTGAGCAATCAGGTTCAACAGAACTCCTTGAAACAGGCATCAAAGTTATTGACTTGCTTTGCCCGTTCGCTAAAGGCGGTAAGGTTGGATTGTTTGGTGGTGCTGGTGTAGGCAAGACCGTAAACATGATGGAGCTGATTCGTAACATCGCTATCGAGCACTCAGGTTTCTCGGTATTCGCAGGTGTTGGTGAGCGTACTCGTGAAGGAAACGATTTCTACCACGAAATGAAAGACTCCAACGTACTCGATAAAGTATCACTGGTTTACGGTCAGATGAATGAGCCTCCAGGCAACCGCCTCCGTGTAGCTCTAACGGGTCTGACTATGGCTGAGCACTTCCGTGACGAAGGCCGTGACGTACTGATGTTTATCGACAACATCTACCGATACACACTGGCTGGAACCGAAGTATCTGCACTTCTAGGTCGTATGCCATCAGCGGTAGGTTACCAGCCTACGCTGGCACAAGAGATGGGTGCGCTTCAGGAGCGAATCACATCGACTAAGACGGGGTCAATCACGTCAATTCAGGCGGTATACGTACCGGCGGATGACTTGACCGATCCATCTCCGGCAACAACGTTTGCTCACTTGGATGCGACTGTTGTACTTTCTCGAAACATCGCAGAATTGGGTATTTACCCTGCGGTAGATCCACTCGATTCAACGTCACGTCAGTTGGATCCTCTGGTCATCGGTCAGGAACACTACGATACTGCTCGTTCAGTTCAGAACACGCTTCAGCGTTATAAAGAACTGCGTGACATCATCGCGATCCTGGGCATGGACGAACTCTCAGAAGAAGATAAGTTGGTTGTAGCACGTGCTCGTAAAGTACAGCGTTACCTCTCACAGCCATTCTTCGTTGCTGAAGTATTCACCGGCTCTCCTGGAAAGTACGTTTCTTTGAAAGACACCATTGCAGCATTCCAAGGCATCGTTGCCGGCGAATACGATCATCTGCCAGAGCAGGCGTTCTACATGCAAGGCACTATCGAAGAAGTTCTGGAGAATGCTAAGAAAGAGGCAGCGGCATAATCATGGCCGCCTCTCTCAAAGTTGAGATCGTCAGCGCCGAGAACGAGATCTGGAGTGGCGAAGCCTCTCTAGTCAGTGCTTCTGCGCAGATGGGCGAAGTCGGTATTGCGCCAGGACATACACCGTTCATTACTCGCATCAAGCCGGGTGAAGTACGGGTACAGCCAAGCGATGACAGTGAAGAGCTGGACATATATGTGTCTGGCGGCATCATGGAAGTACAACCTTACGTTGTTACTATCATGGCTGACACTGCGCTTCGCGTTGATGAAATCGATGAAGCTGCTGCTGAAAAAGCAAAAGAAGAGGCAGAAGCCGCCTTAGCCGGTAGCACACCGGGTGAGATCGACTACAAAGCTGTGCAAGCTCAGTTGGCAGAAGCTGCTGCTCAGCTACAGTTGGTCAAGAAACTGCGCCGCTCTTAAGCGCTTTAGACATAACGCGCCACTTATTGCGGTGCGGCTCGAGAAACCCGGGAGTTGCTTATTGGCGGCCTCGGGTTTTTTATTGCCGAAAAACTGACCTTACAGAACAGTGGTTTTACAGGCATGCAGCTAAGGCTTTTATGTTGTCTGCCAAATCCCTATATATTCTATGGTAGGCGACCAAGTATAGGAGAAGGCAGTGTCCATTGAAGTGTCTGGGTTTTTCGGAGTCATTTGGCTAATTGCCACTATTTGGGCAATCGTACGAACTATTCAAAGCAACGCCAGCACGGCCAAGAAGACGATATGGATCGTCTTCATTTTATTGTTACCTTTGTTTGGTTTAATCGCTTGGTTTTTCTTTGGGCCCAAGGGTTAGCGTTCGCTGAATTCACCATAGAGCTTCTAGGTGTATGAGCATATCCGCGATATTGGCTTTGACCTGATTATTTCGTCTGATTAATGCGTATTAACCAAAATCTCCTAGCCCCTTATTATCCATGGTTCCGTTTTTGCCAAGAGGGCGACCAGCAGAGCCGTAACACAAATAAAAACGTTTGTATTTTTACTTTCATGAATTAGACTGATGCCCAACCATCCGCAATCAAGCGGTCGGTAATAAAATAACCACCGGGTATTTCGTGAGGAGAAATATGAACAAACTACTAGGAACCGCGGCGTTTGCTGCAGCAATGTTTGCTACCAGTAACGCCTCGGCATTTGAATGCAAACGATCAGAAGCCTCTTTTGACAAGCCGGACGGCTTTCCAGAGCGAGCTTTAACCATGATCGTACCTTACGGACCTGCGGGTGGTTCGGGCCAGGTTGCGGCGGCAATGGCTGAGGCCGTGACTGAGCTCACCGGTATCCCTATCAACCGCGATCACAAGCCAGGTGGTTCAGGTACCGTCGGTATGACGGCCTACATGGCGGCACCTGCTGATGGCTACAATGTTCTCGAGCATATTGACGATGCATCGTCTGCCCACGCTTTAGATTCCTCACTGCCTAACCCTGCCGAGGATCTAATTCCATTAGTGATCAGCCAGGTGACGTTTAGCCAGGTTTACATTCGTTCAAATGAAACGCGATTCACTGACTGGCCTTCGTTTGTGGAATGGGTTAAGGCTCAGGACGGTAAGGCAACAATTGCGAACGTATCCAAAGAAGGTTCAATGGAGCGGGTCACGATGGGTTTCATCACGGATTCAGCTGACATGACGATTCAGCAGATTTCCTTTGACAAGGGTGCACCACGCTACGGCGCATTGCTCGGTGGTCAAGTTGATGCCTTGTTCGAACAGCCCGGTGACGTGCGCAACTTCCTTGATGCAGGTCAGTTCAAACCTATTCTGACTATCTTCGACGAGCGCCCAGAAGCATTCGCTGACACGATGACACACCGTGAAGCAGGCATGGATTTCGAACCACTGCTACGTTTCCGTGGTTTTTATGTACACGCTGATGCGCCTGTTGATCGTGTCGAGTGGCTACAGTGGGCGTTCCAACGCGGCTACTGTGAAGACAGCTACCAGGCATACAATGAAAGCAAGTTCATGACTGTCATAGACAGCTATCGTGACACCGACGGTGCGAAGGAGCTGATCACTCGGTCGGTTGCGCAATACCGCGATGTTTACAAGGCAATGGGCTTAGAAGTTAAGTAAGTTAGCCATTTGACGCATTGCGGGGCACCTTTCGGTGCCCCGTTTCATTTCCTAACTGCTTAAAGGAGACAGAAGGTGGCACGTGTGACACGCACCCATTGGGTTGAGAGCGCAATATTTCTGCTCATTATCGTGGTCTTTTATGGGTTTTCATTTGAGTTCAATCAGCCCATTGAAATCTACCGTTATGGGGCGACGGCGTGGCCACGGGTGATTATTGGCGTGTTGCTGTTCGCAACGATAGGCAACATCTGGTTTCAACATAAATACGGATCATCTTCGCAGGGCACAATCGGCCATAATGAGGATGAAGCGGATTTCAGCGATCCTAAAACGATCACCCGTATGGCTGGAGTTCTGTTGACGCCTTTAGTCTTTGCCTGGTTGCTCAAACCTGTCGGCATCTATTTCTCTGCGCCGTTCTTTATCGCCGCCGTTATGTGGTTGTTCGGCGAGCGCCGCTGGAAAGCGATCCTTATAATGACTGTTGTTATTTATGTCCTTTTCATCGGGTTATTCCTTGTCGTCTTGAATGCGCCTTTGCCTCAAGGCAACGTATCGCCTTTCTATGACATTAGCGCCTGGATCCTAACGATGAACGCCAAATTGCAGGGGTTGTGAGCAAGCCATGATAGAGAATTTTCTGGCCGGGTCCGCGGCTCTCTTCGGCGATCCATTTACCATTGGCATTTTTGTTTTTGGCGTTATCGGTGGCATGCTTTTCGGTGCCATTCCAGGCGTCAGCATGCTCACACTGGCCGCGATTTTGTTGCCATTCACGGCGTCCCTCGAACCCGCTCAAGGGGTCATGTTATTCGCCGTTATTTACTGCACCGGAACCTACGGTGGTGCGATCACCGCCATACTTTTTAATATCCCCGGTTCGGCTGAAAATGCACCGACGGCATTCGACGGCTACCCGATGACTCTGAAAGGTCAATCCGGCAAAGCTGTGGGTGCGGCGGTATTGTGTTCTGCTATTGGCGGTATGGCTTCAGCACTGGTGATGATGGCGGCAACTGAACCGTTGGCTAATTGGGCTATTCGTAACATTGGCCCACCTGAAATATTCGCCCTCGTATTTTTTGGATTGGCGGTCGCATCCTCTATTGGAGCGCGCACCATTTGGAAAGGGTGGATGTCGGTGCTAATCGGGCTCTTGATCGCAACTATCGGACAAGACCCGGTAGGCGGCATCAACCGTTATAACTTTGGCATTGGAGATCTCGCCGCCGGGATCGCATTTGTTCCAGCCATTTTGGGCTTCTTTGCTGTTTCCGAGATCTTCGTACAAGCGGAGAAAAAAGCGAGCGGAAAATACAAAGCCCCTAAAGTGTCCATGACGTTCCCTTCCTGGCTAGAGCTATGGATGCACAAGGTTGCGGTAGCACGTTCCGTCGTTGTCGGGTTTTTGTGTGGCATCTTGCCGGGTATCGGTGCGACATTGGCAGCCTTCATGAGTTATGGCGAAGCCGTTCGCTGGTCCAAAAACCGCGAGGAATTCGGCAAAGGCAAACTTGAAGGAGTGATATCGGCCGAGACTGCAAACAACGCAGCAACGGGTGCAGCGATGATCCCTTTGCTCGCTTTGGGTCTACCTGGCGGAGCATTGACTGCGATGATGGTAGTGGTCTTTCAGATGCATGATCTACAACCTGGGCCTTTGGTCTTTATGCTGTCGCCAGATTTGATTTGGATTGTTTTTGCGGCAATGTTCTATGCCAACCTTTCTATCCTAATCATAGGCGTGGTTGAAACCAAAACGATTCTCAACCTGCTTAAAATTCCATTTCAGTTTCTTGCACCGCTGATACTTATGTTGGCCGCGACCGGTGCGTACATCAACCGAGGCTTGGTTCTAGACGTTATCGTTATGGTCCTTGCCGGTATCGCAGGTTATTTGTTGCGTCGTTCAGGGTTTTCTATACCGGGAATAGTATTGGGCCTAATTTTGGGTAAAATTGGCGAACAGAATTTTGCGCAGGGTATGCAGATGGTGCACTACGATTTGGGCACTTATTTCTCGCGTCCTATCTGTGCAATCCTGATTTTTGCCGGATTCGTTACGCTGTGTTCCAGCGTGTATCGAGCCTTTAAATCCCCCAAATCTGTAGAAGCGTAATGAACTCCTGCCAGCATCACCCACAATACAACTTGTGTACCTTCATAGGTAATGCAAGCATGGAGGCTATGTGATGAGTCTAGATAACATTGAATCGATCGTCGCGCGGGCAAAGATCGCGCAGGCTCGTTACGAAGCAGAGGGTTCACAGCTTCGCTATGATCGCGCGGCTCAGGCAGCTGCTTGGGCAATTATGGAACCTGCGCGAAATCGTGAGTTGGCTGAATTAGCAGTGCAGACCACGGGGCTTGGAAATGTGCCCGATAAAATCACCAAAAATCATCGCAAAACCCTGGGTGTCATGCACGATATTCAAGGTGCGATGACCTTCGGTGTGATTTCCGATGATCCTGCAACGGGGATAACAGAAATAGCCCGTGCAAAAGGAGTCGTCGCGGCTATCGTACCTTCCACGAATCCGGCTGCCACGCCTGCCAACAACATCATTAACGCCCTTAAATGCGGCAACGCGATTGTGATAGCGCCTTCGCCCAAGGGTGTGGCCTGTGCAGAACGGTTGTTGGAGTATGTGCATGCAGAATTCGCCAAGATCAATGAGGACCCAGACTTAGTACAGATGGTGCCAGCCCCCGGTTCGAAAGAAAAGACGCAAGCGTTGATGGAAGCGTGTGACATGATCGTTGCCACCGGCAGCCAGAACAACGTACATCGTGCCCAGACTGCCGGTACGCCTGCTGTAGCTGTGGGTGCAGGCAATGTCACGGTTATTGTTGACGAAACCGCCGATCTGGATGCCGCGGCTCAGAAGATCCGTGCATCGAAATGCTTCGACAACGCCACTTCGTGTAGTTCAGAAAATTCGGTTGTCGTTGTCGATGCAATTTACTCGGACTTTGTCGCCGCGATGGCGCGTAACGGCGGCGCGCTGGTGGAGGATGAAGCTGGGATCATTTCGAAGCTTTGGCCCGATGGGCATCTGAATCGTTCGGTGATAGCTCAAGATGCTGACAAAATGATCGCCGCGCTGGATCTAGACGTGCCGTCAGGCACTGACTACATCGCTGTTCCGACGACGGGCATCGGATCCGATCACCCTTTATCGGGAGAGAAGTTAAGCCGGGTACTCACAGTGTATCGCGCGCCGGATTTTGACAGTGCTATCGAGGTGACCCGCCGCATTCAAGAACATCAAGGGGCTGGTCATTCTGTGGGTATACACACCGCCGATGACAGTCGGGCAGCTGTGTTGGCTACGGCTATTCCAACCAGCCGAGTGATTGTCAATCAGGCGCACACCTTTGCCACGGGTGGGTCATTTACAAACGGCATGCCGTTCTCCCTGTCAATGGGTTGTGGTACCTGGGGTGGCAATTCTGTCAACGAAAACGTCAACTACATACACTTCATGCAATCGACCAAGATCATTCGTGAGATTCCGTCGCGAGAGCCGACCTTGAATGAGATCTTTGACGATTACTGGAACGCCGCTGGCCAATGAAATTTGATCCCTTAACGCCACCTGCCGGCACTGTTCGTGACTGGGTAGACTCGCGGGCACACGAGGGAGGCATAGCGTTTGTTTTTCCGGAAACCGGTGAAACGTTAACCTGGCCGGATCTGCAAAAACACGCAGCTAACATCGCAGGCGATTTAACCGCGCAGGGAATTGCCAAGGGCGAAAGCGTTGTCGTAATGCATCCCAATGGGCTTGAGGGAGTTAAGGCGCTTTTCGCTGCGCTTTATGGTGGATTTCGAGTGACCATGCTCAATCTTGCTGCGGGTCCTGACGCTCTAGGTTATGCAATGGAGCATTCTGAAGCGCGCGTTGCTTTTGTAGATGATGCCCAGTTGGAATCCTTTAATCAGATTCGTCCGGCTACACTGAATCTTTTCGCGTCGGGTGGCGAGAGTGCACAGCTGCACGACATTGCCCCTGCTGACGATGCGTTATTGATGTACACCTCTGGCACAACCGGGCGTCCAAAAGGGGTGGTACACACTCAATCAAGTCTGCTTGCCGGTGGGTGGACCGTCAGCGTGGCGCACGAACTTACACCGCAAGATCGCGGCATGGGTGTGCTTCCTTTCTTCCATATCAATGGCTTGTGTGTTTCTGTCATGGGTAGCCTGGTTTCCGGCGGTTCACTGGCTATTGTGTCGAAGTTCTCCGCCAGCAAGTTTTGGGACCAGGCCGCTTCCGCGGGCATCACCTGGTTTTCGGTGGTTCCCACAATAATCAGCCATTTACTACACGGTGCTGCCGAGCCTGACCCTGTGCTAAAGGCACAACTTCGATTCGCGCGATCTGCTTCATCAGCGCTCGCTATCGAAACCCAACGCGCCTTCCAGAAACGCTTTGGGCTGGCGATAGTAGAGTCACTTGGTCTGACAGAGACGGCAGCGCAGTGCCTGGTCAATCCGCTGGATCCGGCTCTGCATAAAATTGGATCGGCGGGCCGGGCGATGAGTAATGAGGCCCGCATAGCTAATGAAAGCGGGGAGGAGTGTGCACGCGGTGTCGAGGGAGAAATTCAGATTCGTGGCCCTAACGTCATGAAGGAATACCTGCATAACCCAGATGCCACCTCTGGTACATTTCACGGAGATTGGCTTCGTACCGGTGATTTGGGTCGTATGGATGACGACGGATACGTTTTTGTTACCGGGCGTCTCAAAGAGCTCATTATAAAAGGCGGTGAAAACATCGCGCCGCGCGAAATTGACGAAGCCTTGTATGAGCATCCCGATGTTGTTGAAGCTGCAGCGTTCGCTAGACCTTGTGATCGCTATGGCGAGCGTGTCGAAGCAGCTGTGAGACTTAGCGACACATCGACAACCAGTAGTTCTGAATTGCTCGCATTCTGCGTAGAACGCGTTGGCCAATTCAAAACGCCTGACACAGTGCACATTCTGCCAGAGTTGCCCAAAGGCCCTTCGGGGAAAATTCAGCGGCTTTATCTTAACGAGATGCTCTACGGAGCCACGTGAGGTAGCCCTCTCGTTGTAGTTAACTCAAGCCGTTCAGGATTAAGCGGCACCCCATCAGGAAGAAGGCAATCAGCACCGCTTTGCGAAACAGCTCTTGACTGACACGGTCGCGGAGCACTTCGCCAATCCGAAAGCCAACAAGAACAACACAGAGCGCTAACGCTGACTTTATAAAAACTGGAAAGGTCATGATGCCGGCCACCAGCTGCCCGGCACCCAGCGGAAGAACGCCGGCTAAAAACAAAAAGCCGGTTACGCCGATGAAATACTCCTTGGACACATCCCGCGCCACCAGATACATGGCTACAACCGGCGACCAGATCGAGCTGATCCCGCCCAGTACACCCGCCAAAATTCCAAAACCAAGCTGCCAGCCGCGGCCCGGCCCGATCGCAAGCTTAATTCCCAACAGTAGGTTGAGCGAGAACAAAACCATCGCTACTCCAATGGCGACGGTCAGAAGCGCTGTCGGGTAATCGGCAATATACATAGAGGCGATAAAGATGCTAATCATGATCGCAACGGCAAACAGCCAGTATTCACGGGCGATGGCCATCTTGTTAGATGAGTGGGCAAATTGCAGCGAATTGGTGGCAAGGATCGACAACCACAGGAGCGGAATTGCCTCCGTGGGTGGCATGATCAAGGTTAGAAATGCCATGGATGCTGCGGGTAGCCCGATGCCGAGGAAACCTTTCACGATTGCAGCAAACAGAAAGATCGCCACAAATTGCGCGGTCTGTAGCGCGTCGAAGTTTTGAACAAGCGCGCCAATCGTTTCGTTCATGGGCTGGTCATCCGATCCAGAAAAATGACCATACTTATTGCCGAATCCATCTAGCTAGGTACTGCGGTGATTGGTCATGTGTCATGGACAATTGCGGAACCGAATTTGCCGAGCAGGGGAGGCGGTATTCTGTAGGATTTGCGCGCTAATTTCAAAACTGAAAACACGGTTGTGATTTAATGGTGACGCTTTGCGTGTTGAAATGTGTGGGAAGGCCGTGTTTGTCTTAGGAGAGCATACCGAGACTGTTTTGAACAGCTTGTTCAAAAATACTTCCAATCCGTTACGGGAAAAATTGTGATGTCATCAGATGTATCAGAGCTAATCTGCACCCGTGAAGATGATGTACTGACCCTAACGTTGAACCGCGCGAACAAGGCTAACGCTTTAGCGCCTGATCTGGTAGAGGACATGATCACTGCGTTGGATCAGGCCAGCGGAGTTCGGATGGCGATCATCCGAGGAGAGGGAAAGCACTTCTGTGCTGGGTTTGATCTTTCAAATATCGACGATTTGTCAGACGCAGATCTGTTGTGGCGCTTTGTCCGAATCGAGCTTCTTTTGCAGAAGATTGTCGTTAGCCCATTCCCGGTTGTTGCATTGGCACATGGGCAGATAGTCGGCGCTGGCGCGGACCTTTTTGCAGCCTGTTGGCGCCGCGTTTTAGCGCCCGGCTCAAAACTCAAAATGCCAGGTTGGAATTTTGAACTAGCTCTGGGAACGAGACGTCTGGCAGCTCTGATCGGGCAAGATGCTGCTCGGGATTTACTGATCGACAGCAAATCCGTATCAGCTGAACACTCTTTGCAAATGGGTCTAGCAACCGACCTTTTAGGCAAGGAAGACTGGAACGCGCTTACTTCGGAACTGGCAACCCGTGCACACGCCTTACCGCCGCTCGCGACAACAGGTGTGTTGGAGTTGACCCGTTCAGACAGTCATGAACATGATCTGGCAAATTTGGTTCGTTCCGCCGCAAGGCCGGGCTTGAAAGCCCGGATAGAAAAATACCGAAGTTTGCTTCGGTAACAGCAGAGCTCGACTAAGGAGATTGTATGATTCGTGGAAGTTGCTTATGTGGAAAAGTTCAGTACGAATATGATGGTGTCATTGAGGAAATTGCGATGTGCCACTGCTCCCAGTGTCGCAAGGCTCAGGGAGGCGCATTCGGGACCAACAGTCCGGTGGATACTGCGCTGTTGAAATTTACTGGACGTAAGTTTATTCGAGAGTTTAAGTCGAGTCCTAATAAGGTTAGGGCGTTTTGTGAGAATTGTGGTAGCCCGTTATACAGTGCGCTAACGGACTTAGCGGGCGTGTGCAGGTTGCGTTTGGGTACAGTCGATACAGAATTTACTTGCGACAAGAAATACCATATATGCGTAGCTTCAAAAGCTTCGTGGCAAACTATCAGCGATGAGTTTCCGCAATTTAGACATAAACCCGACATATAACGGGACGTTCAGTTTGCCACCAACTGGTTTTTAAATTAACACTGTGTTTAATACATCTTGGATTCAATACCCAAGTGCAACGTTAGGGGAGATGCCGAATAGTAGCTCATTCGGTGTCTTCATATTAAGTACCTTGCGTGGACGATTATTGAGCTTGTCTTGTACCTTTTGAATATCGCTGTCTGTGATCGTTGT
>JBGCGD010000073.1:0-2735 GCA_045110515.1 Granulosicoccus sp.
CTTCTCCATCATCAACAAGTTCGGCACCGCAATAAACCAACCGGCCTGCTACAACGACAGCCCTGACATACTGGTGCTGATTGATGAAGGCCATCGCAGCCAGAGCGGTGAAAACAATATCCGCATGAAGCAAGTGTTACCTCGCGCCGCTTTTATCGCGTTCACCGGCACACCCTTGCTCAAGGACGATAAAACCGAGAACAAATTTGGCAGCATCGTTCATTCCTACACCATGCAGCAGGCCGTACAAGACGGCACAGTCACCCCCCTGCTCTACGAAGAGCGTATCCCAGAACTCAACACCAATGATGAAGCCATCGATGCCTGGTTTGATCGCATCACCGACAAGCTATCTGCTAAGCAGCGCACAGACCTAAAACGCAAGTTCTCCAGCAAGGGACAAATTTATCAAGCCGAAGGCAGACTGGAACTGATAGCCCACGACATATCGGACCACTTTCAAAACTTCAAAGAACATGGCTTGAAAGGCCAACTGGCCTGCGACTCTAAGGCCTCTGCCATCGCTTACAAGCTCTTGCTGGACAAGATCGGCAAGGTGACATCCGTGGTAGCTATGTCACCGCCCGATACCCGTGAAGGCCACGATGATATTGATACCGAGTCCAAAGACGCAGTTCAAAACTGGTGGAAGGAAAACGTAGGCTCGCAGGATGAAAAAAAGTATACCGATTACATTATTGCGGAGTTTGCTAAAAAGGATGGACCTGATCTGATGATCGTTGTCGATAAGCTACTGACAGGCTTTGATGAACCTCGCAATACCGTTCTCTACATCGACAAACCCTTAAAACAGCACAACCTGATACAGGCAATTGCCCGCGTTAATCGCTTGCATAAGAAAAAACGGTTTGGCTACTTGATTGACTATCGAGGCATCTTGAAAGAACTGGATTCCACGATAGAAAAGTACCAAGACCTAGCCGAGCGCACGCAAGACGGCTTCGACATAGAAGACCTGAAAGGCATGTATAACAGCATGGACACGGAGTACAAGAAATTGCCCGGGTTGTACAACGATCTGTTGGCTATTTTTTCATCCGTAAAAAACAAGGGAGACGGCCCTGCACTACGCCAAGCGTTGAGCCCGCGTATCGAGACTATTGATGGACAACTGACCGACCTCAACCTCAAACTACGCAATGATTTTTACGATGCGCTAACAGCATTTGCCAACGGCATGAAAGTAGCGCTGCAATCGGCCAACTATTTCATCGATAAAAGCTTTGATGATAAACGCCAGTTGTACAAAGAAACCTTGAAGACAATGACTCAACTACGTCAACAAGTCAGAGAAGATGCCGAAGAAACTGTCGACTATGATGCGTACGCAGACAGCATCCGCACACTGCTTGATAAACATATCGGCGGCGTCGCCATTAATGAATCAGAAGGCGCATACCTCGTCACTAACTTGGGTAAAGAGGCGAACCCTGCCACCTTAAGCGACGACGAGGCGCGTAACCGCAGCGATAGAATCACCGGTCGCGTGGCGCGTAAGATAGAACAAGATTTAGCAGACGACCCCTACGCTCAAGCCTATTTCTCCAAGCTTCTACAGCAAGCCATCGCAGACGCGAAAGAGATGTTTGATGCACCCGTGAAGCAATACCTGATGTTCGAAGACTTCGAGCGCCAACTCGATGCAAGGGAAGTGAGTGGACTACCTAAGGAATTGATTGCCACAATCGACCCAACCATCAAGCGACATGTTCAAGCGTACTACGGACTATTTTTGATGCAACTGGGTCAGCCATTACCATTGAGCGAAGAGCAATGTCTAGAATTTTCAGTGCAAATTGACGAGGTGGTACGACAATCAGTAGCGGAATATTCCATCAATCCACAAGAAATTGAAAACCAGATAAAACTCGGCCTACTGCCTTTGTTGTTTAAAGACATAGGATTAGAGAAAGCGCAGGCGATCATTACCGAGGTAATACAAATAACCCGCCTTGGACTATCCGGGTATACAAAGTAGTGGCGGGAGGTATCTCAAAAGCAGAAAGCGTAGAAACCTCCGGTTTCGTTTACGGCCATGTTCATGTGCCCTACCGTGTCGAACGCAAAGTCATTGAGCAAGGAAAACCACGGAAAGTCAGCATTCAGGTAACGCCTGATTCCAGTGTTACCGTCACCGCACCAGAAGATGCAGCAACAAGTGATATCCACGATGCCGTGATGAAACGCGCTAAATGGATTTACGACAGACTACAGGCATTCGACGCACAACAGATGCATGTTCAACCACGACGGTATGTCAGTGGGGAGATGCAGTTTTATCTTGGTCGCCGTTACGTGCTGAAAATAGTGACAAGTTCTGACACCGAGCCACTAGTCAAGATGGAGCGAGGAAAATTGCAGGTTAGCCTGCCAAAACAGCATAGAGAAAACACCAACCAAATTAGAGAACTGTTAAGACAGTGGTATCGCAAGCGCGCGCAGCATGTTTTCAAATCAAGATTAGAGCAGTTATTACCTCAGACCAGCTGGGTAAACGAGATACCCGCATTTCGCGTATTGCCCATGGAGAAACAATGGGGCAGTTGCTCTACTCGCGGCACACTGATGCTCAACCCTCATCTAGTTAAGGCACCCAGAGACTGCATTGACTATGTGATTCTGCATGAGCTGTGTCACATCAAAGAACATAACCATGGCGAACGGTTTTATCGGCTACTGACTCAACAGATGCCAGACTGGAAAAAAACTAAACA
>JBGCGD010000074.1:0-32946 GCA_045110515.1 Granulosicoccus sp.
CCCTCATCTAGTTAAGGCACCCAGAGACTGCATTGACTATGTGATTCTGCATGAGCTGTGTCACATCAAAGAACATAACCATGGCGAACGGTTTTATCGGCTACTGACTCAACAGATGCCAGACTGGAAAAAAACTAAACAGCAGCTGGATGATATGGCTGAGTTGTTGTTGAACGAGTAATAGTTGCGTTTGAAGCTTTCGATAATAGGAGGTCGGAGCCCTGCCCTAACATTAGAAAACCAAATTACTCCGCGGAGTAATTGGCTGAACTGCTTTTAGGGCTACCCCTGCTCTCAATGCGGCATTTCTCAGTCAGATTAGAAAATAACTTTAAAAATTAGGGGCTTATAGCTGAATTCTGCACAGGAGAGCTGAGTATACTCAATTATATTGCACATTAATAATGTACATTCTTTTAAAATGTACAAATGGGTTAATTATTGCTAGGCTTTCTTGGTTGTATACTTAAAGCTATTGTTCATTATTAATATACAGGATTAGTTAGTGAACGAAATATACCCAAACGTTCAAGACGGGGCAACACTCGAAAAAGCCATCGAAGCATTGAACCACGCAACTGGCATTCGAATCGAAATTGCTGAAACCCTCTTAGCGGGCGAGAACGCAAATTTCATTGCAGATGCCCTGATAGACGTAGGACCGTACAAGGGAATCCACGTTGAAGTGAAAAGACATGCACCACAGGCACATGTCGGTACTCTAATTAATCATATCCAACGGTTGCCAACACCGGCGGTGCTTGTCGCGGATTATATAAATCCCAACATGGCGGAGAAGCTAAAGCGTGAGAATGTTCAATTCATGGATACCGCGGGCAATGCTTACATCAATTTAGAGCCAATTTACATTTTCATAACTGGCAAAAAACAGAACAAAGAAAATATTGCCCCCTTCCGACACAAAACTAATAGAGCGTTTGAGCCAAAGGGGCTTATGGTCACCTATGGTTTTCTTACTAATCCGAATCTACTCAACCAACCATTCCGAGAAATAGCAGCACTTACAGGCGTGGCTCTAGGCACCGTAGGATGGGTAATAAAGGCCTTAACGGCAGGTCAATTTATACACACAGAAGCACGTAATAAACGCCGTCGAATCACTGACTATCAAAAGCTATTGGATAAATGGGTGGCAGCATGGCCTGAAAAATTAAGGCCAAAGCATCACATAGGCACCTTCGCCACTGGTGACCCTTATTGGTGGAAAAACGTCGATATTGAAAACTACGAAGGTCACTGGGGTGGGGAAACCGCTGCAGCTTTATATACACATTACTTACAGCCTGAAATCACCACTGCCTACATCCCCATATACAACCGGGCCAAGTTTATTGGCGATATGAAGCTGCGAAAGGCTAAGAACATTGATGAATTTCGTAACACCGAGGCCATTGTTGAACTCTATACACCATTTTGGTTACAAGAGGACGAAGTAGTAAACCCAATAGAACAAAAAGACAGACTCTTTGGCAAACCTGGACTGGTTCATCCTGTACTTGCCTACGCTGATTTGATTGCAACCGGTGATACCCGAAATATCGAAGCAGCACGGAAACTTTACGATGAACAAATTGCTCAATTTAGTCGGGAAAATTGATACAGGTACCGTGTCCACGCTTAGCGAAGTGGATGCTGTAACTACAATGCTTAAGGTGCCGTATTTAATAGTAGGCGCGACAGCACGAGATATGGTTCTGCACTATGGATACGGTGCACCTATACGATGATTTCAATGGCATAAAAGAAGCGCTTGTTAGGAAGGGCTTCACCCCTACCCGCACCCAGCGTAGATTAATCAGCGAAAACCCTGAAGTAACTTGCCCAGTGGTAACACCTGAAGGCTTGATGATACTGAAGCTCATTTGTTGGGCTGATCGCGCGCGAGAGCTTAGGAGCAAGGACGCTGGTGATATACGCAATCTGCTGAAAACCTATATCGATACAAAAAATATCAATCAGGATATTTATGACGACGAGAATATTCGAGATTTGGAAAATTACGGGTGGGATTTAGAACTCGTAGCTTGTCATTTGCTGGGTCGACATTGTCGTGATATTGCATCTACTGCAACGCACTCGGAGATACTGAAATTAAACAATTCGGCTACCAGCAAAAATATCGAGCGCATTGCTGAGGAAATGACGGAAGGTACAGCTGAAGAAAACTTGAACATGCTAGACGCATTTATGAACGGTTTTACTTAGCGCAACCTGCAGAAAATTAAACACAGCAAGATTATGTCCAGGCGAGTTTAAGCGTCTAGGAATTTGTGAATACTGTTTTGGGAAAATGGTGGGGCGTGCAGGATTCGAACCTGCGACCACCTGATTAAAAGTCAGATGCTCTACCAACTGAGCTAACGCCCCCAGGCGATACTAATTTGGACTTAAGCCAATGGCAGCTGGACACTCAAGCTTGCCGAGCGCGAATGATACCGCATAAATTATACTTAGTGGGTACTTTGAATCGTCTAATGCGACTTACTGACCATCTCTGTCCATTTTTTGCAGACGTTTACGAGCCAAAACTGCCGCAGAGCGACCCGGGTAGTCGTTTTGAACCCCTGTCAGAATGCTTCGTGCCTCACCGAATCGGCGTTGTTCGTACAACGCAAAGCCGATTTTTAACCTTGCATCAGGAACCTTTGTACTGCTAGGAAACGAATTGACGACCACGCCAAAATTTCGCAAAGCAGAATCAAAGTCGCGCTGTGCGTACATGGCCTCACCCTGCCAGTACCAAGCATTGTCAGAATAAGGTCCGTCTGGAAAACTGACTAGGAACTCATTGAAAGAACGAACAGCACTTTCATTCTGACCACGAACCAGTAAGTCGTATGCTCGGGTATAACCGGCTTTCTCAGCCTGTGTGGCAGTGTCTCTGAGCGCACCGGTTGGCGGTCGGGGTCCGTTACCAAAATCGGCTGTATTCGCAGCAGGCACAGAGGCGCGCGGCTGTGCGACAAAGACAGCTGGAGCATCCTCAGTAATACCCGTAGGCGCTTGTGCCGTTTCATCTAAAAAGCCGCCGCCGCTTAGATCATCCTCGGATAAGCCCGCTTCGGCATTTAATAGATCGAGGGAATTTTGCGACTCTTCCAGTTCTGTGACACGGCGATCCGTATCCGCATACAAGTCCGCATTGCGCTTCGTAACCTTATCGATCTCGTAGTTAAGGCTTTCTATTTCACCACGTAACGATCGGATTTCTCGCTGCAGTGAATCGACTCGTTGTAATTGTTCGAGCAAAGATTGATCTAGCACTCTTTCAATTCGGGCCAACCGGGCATCAAGTGATCGAAGCGTTAATTTGTCCTGAGCCAAAGCCGTACCAGAACCAAACACAAACAAAACACTTAAGGCACAAACGGCCTTCCGACACACTGTAACCAAACCAGGCATTAGTTTTGAACCGCTGTTTCGTAAATGATATTAACGCGACGATTTTTAGCCCAGGCATCGTTATTGTGAGCATCGTCAACCGGCAGCTCCTCACCGTAGCTGACCGTGCGTGTTTGCACTGCATTGACGCCTTGCAGCTGAAGCATTCGGGCTATCGTTTTCGCACGGGCTTCACCTAAGGCAATGTTATATTCGCGCGTTCCACGTTCATCGGTGTGCCCTTCTAGGCGAACACGCCCGGCAGGGTTTTGCGCCAGAAAACGTCCATGCTGGGCCACGATATCTAGGAACTCAGCTCGAAGTTCGGACTGATCGTAGTCGAAGTAGATGACTCGTTCAGCCGGCGCTTTTCCAGCAATAGAATTAGGATCGATGTTTTCAAAATCCTGCACACCGTCGATGGTGACCGGACGCACCAAAGCGCCATCGTTGGATAATGGAATGACATCCTGTGCGGATGCATCGTCCCCTCCCCTCTGAGGCAAAGAGCCGCACGCGCTGATCAATGAGGAGGTCACCAAAACCGCGACAAAGGAATTTTTTTTCATGATTCTATCCTTATAAATTCTAGAAGCTATTGCGAGTACGGAGACCACGCAGGCTCTCTTACAGAACCGCCGTCATCAAGTGTCAAGCTTTGAGATACGCTGCCATCTAGGGACAGGGCCCCCAAAGTACCGCGTCCGTTTTTCTCGGTCGCAAAAATAATCATCTGACCGTTGGGAGAGAAACTGGGCGAGTCGTCCAGCGTACCCTGTGTCAGAGTCTGAAATAGTCCGGTAGGCCGATCGATAACACCTATTTGAAAACCTGAGCCCGCTCCATGAACGAACGCAACACTTGATCCATCTGGAGAGACCGTCGCACTTGCGTTGTATTTTCCTTCAAATGTAATACGTTCCGCGCGCCCACCACGAGCCGACACTTCATACAGCTGCGGCCCGCCACTTCGGTCTGACGTAAAAATTATCGTGTTGTCGTCCGCCCAGACAGGCTCTGTATCGATAGATTCGCTATCGGTAATACGACGCAATGTTCCACTCTCAATTTGCACGACGTAGATATCGGCACTTCCCTCATAGGACAAGGTAATCGCCAAACGCTTTCCGTCAGGGGACCAACTGGGAGCACCGTTGATACCTTCGCGTGAAATAACTTTAATTCGGCTGCCCAGTTGTCGGTTTTGAATGTAAATCGCCGACTGGGTTCTATTTTCAAAAGAGACATACGCGATACGGATACCGTCAGGCGCCCAGGCCGGAGACAAAATAGGCCGTGGGGATGTCAGCATTGCCTGCGGGTTTTCCCCGTCAGCATCTGCTAGCTGCAACTTGTAGGTGCGCTCGCCTACTTTTCCTGATACCGAAACGAATGCAATCTGCGTATTAAACGCACCGGGTATACCCAGAATTTCTTCGTAGACTTCATCGGCTATCTGGTGGGCAGCACTGCGCAAAGTTTGGTCGGTTACCTGAAAACTAAACCCGGACAACAGTGCCTGCTGCAACACATCAAACAATTGAAATTCAACAACGTAACCTCTGCCCTCCGGACGCATCCCACCGATTAGCAAAAAATCAGCACCTGAGAGTCGCCAATTCGCAAATCGAGGAACATCACCACTGACAGGGTTTGCGACAAGATCGTTACGATTTAGTGCTGCAAAGTTACCGCTTCGTTGAAGGTCAGCTGTCACGATGGCGGCGATATCTTCTGGCGGTGATCCAGCACCAGACCAACCAAACGGCACAATAGCGATGGGTATCGCGTTTTCGCCACCCTGCGTAATTTCAATTTCGATGACGGCCTGAGCAGGCGAGGCAGCAAGGCCCAGCGCAAACAGCACCGACACCACCCATACTCTTAATTGTTCGTTGAAATACAAGGTTACGGTGTCCAGCATTAAATGAGTAACAGGGGAATCCTAAACCATCGGCAGGGAAAACGGTCCACCTTACTATGAGACAGTTGTAATTTAGTCGGCGCACTCCACGACTAAAAAATGGCATTTGCCACTAACTTGGCTTAAAGAAAAAGCGAACCCTACGATCGAACAGCTTTGGATCTGGCGCTGCCGGCAGAGGAGACGCTGCCCAAACTGCATTTTCCACAGACTTCCTCAAAGCGGCGTTGTTGCCCTCGCAGACATCCACTTTAACATTGAGCACCTCACCTACCGGAGATTGCAATACGCTAACAGTGCAGTTGACCTGACCACGCAACCCTGGCGGTTTTCGCCAGTTACGCTCGACGCGCTGTCGTATGGAATTAAAATAGAGCGTACGGAGCCGGATAAGTTCACGTTGCTGCTGTTGTGCAAGCCTTGTATTTTCTTCTGCAGCCAACCGTTCCTGCTCGGCTTTCTCGGCCGCAGCCTTCGCCTCCTGCTTGAGCCTCGCCTCTTCCGCCCTTTGGGCCTCCAGCGCCTTACGCGCTTCCTCTTTGCGTGCCTCTTCCTGCTTACGAGCCTCTTCTGCAGCTGCTGCTTCCTCAGCTTTCCGACGCTCCTCCGCCAGGCGCTCCTCTTCAGCAATTCGCGCAGCTTCAGCCTCTCTAGCAGCTTTTTCCTCTTCTGCGATGCGCCTTGCTTCAGCGGCCCTCGCTTCCTCCGCCAAACGTCTCTCTTCAGTCAGTCGAAGCTCCTCGGCGGCTCGCTTCTCTTGTTCGACGCGGGCTTGTTCCAGCTCGCGTTTCTCTGACTCTATGCGGGCTAAACGCTCAGCCTCTGCTTGACGCTTCTCTGCTTCAAGACGTGCAACCTCATCAGCCAGGCGTTTCTCTTCTGCTACGCGTGCCTGTTCAACTTGGCGCCGTGCTTCTTCAGCAGCTGCTTGCTCTTTTTCTGCCTCTTCTCTCAAAAGTTGCTTTTCAGCCTCCGCTGCAGCGAGCTCTTGCTCAAGTCGCAATCTGGCGGCTTCAGCGTCGGCCTTCTCCTTTTCCGCTTGAGCACGCTGTTCTGCTTCCAAGGCTTCGCGTCGTTCCTGCTCAATGCGCTCTTTTTCTAATTGCGCCTGCCTCGTCTCTTCCTCGACGCGCGCTTTTTCCTCAGCAGCCTCTCTTGCCTCTTCTTCCAAGCGAGCTTTTTCCTGCTCAGCTACCCGGGCTTGTTCTTCGAGACGCGCTTTTTCAAGAGCGGCCGCCGCTTTTTCTTCGTTGGCTTTTCTCGCTTCTTCTTGGAGCTGCCGGGTTCTTTCTTCAGCTTCTCGCTGCACTTCTGTTAGCCGTTCGCGTTCTTCGTCTGTTTTCAGACGTGCGTCTTCAATTCTTTGCGTCTCGCGCTCAAGCTGTTCTTGTGCAGCGCTGATGCGCTCCTCTTCACGGAGTCGCTCCTGACGGAGGCGCTCCAAGGTGGCTTCTTTTTCGAGTATTTGCCGCTCGGTTAGGCTCGCTTCCTGTTCTCGCAATGCCTCTAGCTGAGCCTGTTCCGCCGCAGCGTTCGCACGCTGTAATTCGCGTTGCCGCTCGAGTTCCAATGCTTGGTTTTGCAAATCAGCAATACGCGCCGCTTCTTGTTCCGACTCCGTTCGCTGCTGTTCGGTTAGCTCCTCAGCTTCTCGAAGCCGATCTTCAGCCGCCTTTTTTGCGTTCTCTAATGCTGCGACTGTCTCTTCTAAGGCTTGCTGTTCTTCAATCGCCTCCTGAGCTCGTTGTTCTTCCAACGCTTGTAAACGATCAACCTCTGCCTGAATGTCTTCCTCGCTAACCGCAACAGCTTGAATGGGAGCATCACCCGTCAACTCTAAGCTCGGCACCTCCGGCGCTTTGTTAATCTGGTAAACGAGGGCTGCGACCAACCCACCGTGCAACAGCAAGGAAAACAGAACTGCAATAGGATATTTGCGCAATAAATTGAACATGTCGCTATCGCGCAGGGTCCGACATCAAACCAATTTCTGGTGCGCCAGCAAGCTGCAGTGTCACCATCGCCTGCATAATTTGACCGTAGTCGATGCTCTTGTCACCCGCTACGAGCACACGACGACTCGGGTTCAGTCGTAAGACAGCCGTTGCCAAGCGTAGTATTTCCTCTCGTGCCAATGGCGATTCTGGATCTTCGCCCACATTTAGAAACCACTCTCCCGTGCTGTTGACAGACAAGATTAAAGGCTCGGTGGATTCCCCAGCGTCAGCAATAGGCGTCGCTGACGCATCAGGCAAATCGATCTCAACGCCTGTTTGCAACAACGGCGCGGTGATCATGAAGATGACCAACAACACCAACATGACGTCGATGTAGGGAACGACATTGATCTCAGCGACCTGACGGCGGCTTCGACGGTTGGGTCGGAAATGAGCGACGGCTCTAGCCACAGTGCGTTCCTTTTTTATGCGATCGGCTGTTTTCTAACAGGCGCACTATTGGATCTCTGCGTCTTGCCCAGCACGACGAATAGCCTGCCGCTGCAGAACAGTTGAAAATTCTTCCGCGAAATTTTCATAACGGTTTAGCAAACGATCGACGTCAGTTGCAAATCGATTGTAGAAAATAACCGCAGGAATGGCTGCGAATAATCCGATTGCGGTTGCGATGAGTGCCTCTGCTATACCGGGTGCAACCATCGCCAAGGTTGCTTGTTGCACGTTGCCCAACGCAGTAAAGGAATTCATGATGCCCCATACCGTGCCAAACAAACCGACATACGGACTGATTGAACCGACGGTGGCTAAAAAAGGCAGATGATTTTCGACAATGTCGGCTTCTCGAGAGACGGCAATTCGCATGGCGCGTGTTGAACCATCCATGATGATTTCATCGCTGCTGGTTTTACGTCTAAGTCTGCCAAATTCTGAAAAGCCCGCTTCGAAAATTCTTTCCAGGCCGTCAAGCGTTCCACGGCGCATCGTCAATTTGGAGTAAGTGCCCGAAATATCCGATGAGCCCCAGAAATCCTGTTCAAAATCCTCAGCCATTCTTTTGGCCTTGCTCAATTGGCGTGATTTACCCAGAATCAATGCCCAAGACATGATTGATGCAATAACCAGGATCAACATAACAGCCTGAACAACAGGGCTGGCATCGATGACTAATTGCAAAATAGACAATTCAGAATTCACGGGTCATTGCCTCTTTAATTTCGGGTGGTATGCCACAGGGAGTTAATGTATCGGCGTTGACGCAAACTAGTTTCACTGACGCGTCGGTCAGCAAGGTGCCGTCACGCATTATGGGTTGTTTGCAAATCACACTGGCGGATTTCAATGTCACTAAATTGGCATACACAGTTAATTGGTCGTTAAACTTAGCCGGCGAGTGGTAATCGATCTGCACAGATCGCACAACAAACAGCTTTCGATGCTCATTCTGCCACTCGTCCAACTCCACACCACATGCTCTGAGCCACTCGGTTCGTGCGCGCTCCATGAACCGTAAATAATTCGCGTAATAAACGATACCACCGGCATCAGTGTCTTCTATGTACACCCTGACAGGCAACGAATATTGCAGCATGCGATAGTATTACAGACAAGTACTCGAAAATACAGGCACTTGGTTTCTGATCGCGATGAAATTTTTGATAATAATCGCAACAATTAACCAGGCGCGGCACACCTCATTATACCGCTCCTAAACAATTAGGGCAGCGACTTTCGGGTTAGCGCTCAACGACCGCTGGTGCCTCTAATCCGAAATGCTTATAGGTATGCGGAGTCACCACTCTGCCTCTGGGCGTTCGCATCAGCAACCCCTGTTGTATTAAGTACGGCTCAATAACTTCTTCGAGCGTGCCTGTCTCCTCACTCAAGGCAGCGCCTAAGTTATCGATACCAACAGGTCCACCGTCAAACTTATGGATGATTGCATTTAGCAGTCGACGGTCCATGGCATCAAGGCCCAGCCGGTCAACGTTCAGGAGATTAAGCGCCTGATCGGCCGTATTGGAGTCAATAGTGCCGTTTGATCGAATATCGGCAAAATCTCGGACCCTGCGTAAAAGTCGGTTGGCAATGCGTGGTGTGCCGCGCGAGCGACGGGCGATCTCAATGCAACCTTGTTCATCAATAACAACATCGAGCAGCCTGGCGGACCTTGCCACGATTCCGGCCAAGTCATTGACTTCATAAAACTCCAAACGCTGCACAATGCCGAACCGGTCCCTTAACGGAGAGGTCAATAAGCCGGCCCTTGTGGTCGCACCCACCAAGGTAAATGGCGGCAAATCGATCTTGAATGAGCGGGCGCTAACTCCCTCACCGGTCATGATGTCAATTTGATAATCTTCCATAGCAGGATACAAAACCTCTTCCACCAGCGCACTCATCCGATGAATTTCATCGATGAACAAGACATCATTCGCTTCGAGGTTGGTTAATATGGCAGCGAGGTCTCCGGGGCGTTCCAAGACGGGCCCGGACGTGTGCAAAATGCGAACGTCTAATTCATTGGCAATGATGTTGGCCAGCGTCGTTTTTCCCAGCCCGGGCGGCCCGAAAACTAGCACGTGATCCAACGCTTCCTGACGCAATTTAGCGGCTGAGATGAATAAATCCATTTGCTCAGTGACCGCACGCTGGCCATGATAATCAGCCAGTAGCTTCGGACGCATAGCCCGTTCTTGCGCATCTTCATTGCGAGCATCAGCAGCTATCAGACGATCTGTATCACTCACAATGGGCTCCCCCTTGAGACGACGCTATTTTCGCCACCGTTCACTTAGCTGCGCCGCGTAGCGCAGACCGAATCATTTGTTCAACCGGTTGATCGGCGGTTGCGTTTTTGTCCAACAAACGACTGGCTTCAGCAGGCTTATAGCCAAGCGCTGCCAATGCCTCTTCTGCCTGCGAGCGTGCAGACAGCTCCTCAGGTGCATGAGGAGCCGTTCCTGAAGGCGCTGCGCCTACTCCTAGAGATTCCACTTTATCCTGCAATTCGATCAGCAATCGCTCGGCCGTCTTTTTACCAATCCCGGGCACTCTTACCAGGGCTGCGACATCTTTTGTTGCGACACAACTTAGAAATTCATCTGTACTCAATCCAGACAAAATCGACAAGGCTACTTTAGCCCCCACCCCATTGACTTTTAACAGCGCACGGAACAAGACTCGCTCTGTTGATGTTGCAAACCCAAACAATAAATGTGCATCGTCTCTGACAACCAAATGGGTATAAAGAGAGACGATCTCACCTATAGCTGGCAGCGAGTAGAACGTGGACATGGGCGCATCGACTTCGTAGCCCACTCCCTGAACATCAACCAACAACCCGGGCGGATTCTTTTCCAGTAATTTCCCAGTAAGACGACCGATCATCGGCGTAACCCTCTTCCTCGTGCTCGTTTCCTAGGCATGATTGCCGACGCATTATCCGATAGAGCAGCGCGTGAATTTCGTGAATGTGCATGACAGATGGCAATGGCAAGACCATCGGCAGCATCAACCTGCAGGGTTTTAGTTATTTGCAACATAGCCCGAACCATAGTTTGCACTTGATGTTTATCAGCAGATCCTGAGCCTGTGACCACTTTTTTTACGAGCCGCGGGGCATATTCTGCAACCGTCAATTGTCTGGATACTGCTGCGGTTATCGCCGCTCCACGGGCTTGTCCAAGCTTTAAAGCGGACATGGCATTGTTGCTTAAGAAGACTTGCTCTATGGCAACTTCTTGAGGTTGCCATTCGCTGATGACCTCGCCCAAGGCAAAATGTATGTGCCCCAGGCGTTCTGCAAAGCTGTCTCCCTTGACACGGATATGCCCGTGCGCCAAATGAAAGCTACGCGCCCCATCGGATTCAATCAGCCCGAAGCCTGTGACCACAGACCCCGGATCTATACCCAGAACTCGAATCAATCCATTAGGGCGCGAGGAACTCACTCGTAAGCTTCGCTCGGAATCTCAGCGTTAGTAAAAACATCCTGTACATCGTCGAGGTCTTCTAAGGCATCAATTAGTTTCAATAACTTTTGACCTTGCTCGACATCGAGTTCAACGGACGTTGCTGCACGCATCGTGACTTCAGAATGCCCAGCCTCAAGATTGATAGCGGCTAGCGCTTCTTTGACGTCTACAAAAGACTCTTCAGTGGTGAGAACTTCAATAGAACCGTCCTCATCCGTAATGATATCTTCCGCACCGGCTTCCAACGCCGCTTCCATGACCGTGTCTTCATCGGTGCCACTGGGGAAATTGAGGATGCCCTGCTTTTCAAATAGGTAGGAAACGGACCCTTGGGTTCCCATGTTTCCTCCGTATTTCGTAAACGCATGCTTTACTTCAGACACCGTGCGGTTCCGGTTGTCAGTCATGGTATCCACCATGATGGCTACACCATTAACACCGTAGCCTTCGTATCGGTTTTCCTCATAAGCAACATCTTCCAACTCACCTGCGCCTTTCTTGATCGCACGGTCGATGGTGTCTTTTGTCATATTGCCGCCAAGTGCCTTATCGACGGCCAGGCGCAATCGGGGATTAGACCCGAGATCGGAGCCACCCATTTTGGCGGCTACATTTATTTCTCTGATGAGCTTGGTAAACAGCTTGCCACGCTTTGCATCCTGAGCGTTTTTGCGATGCTGAATATTGGCCCATTTACTATGTCCGGCCATGTACTGCCTCTTTTATGATGTTAATCAAGTGGATATTCGCCCTATTGTCGCCCATTTGGAAGGGGAATGACGAATAAGCTAAGCCCTAAATCTGCCGTTTATTAGAAAACACGATACGTATTCGGAACATCGGCGTGAAAATATCAGCGCCGAATGCGATAACGGTAGAGAGATTCTGTCGGTCGTCTTATCCAGTAACGTCTCACATTCCAGTACCACACCGTCGCTTTCATCCCCCGTGGGATACAGGAGCGCTGACAGGCCGAGTTTGCCCTTACCTGTAATTATACCCAGTGGCCGATCAAGGGCAAAGCTCGGAGCACCACCCAACAAACCTTTTTCGACGGAACGACCCAAAAGGGGTCTAAGCACAGGTACTTTGCTCACGCGCTTCGCCACGGAACTACCTTTGACGGGCGAACCGATCAGGACAACTTTGCCAATGGCAAGATCAGGATACTGATTGAGCAAATGCAAAATGACAATGCCACCCAGACTATGACCGACGAGGTTGACACGCTTAGCGCCAAGAAGCCCTATTTCATCGTACAAATGCCGGGCATTTTCAGCCGGGCTGCTGTTTAAAAAGTCATAGCTGATGGCTTTGGTCCGAAAACCGCGAGACTGCAACATTTTTCCCATCACAGACATCAACGGGCCCTGCATCCACAGTCCGTGCACCAATACAGTCACTTCATCTCTGGAGGGTATAAATCGTCGCTTCACAACGCCTTCAACCTTCTGCCTTTAGGATATTCTGAAGTGCCGCCCGGTTGCTTCTAGAAGAAACGGTGGCAATCGCTTCGACAATCGGCAACCACTGGTAATCGGAGTGTTCTTTGGGATCTAATTTAACGGCAACTCTTCGTGGCAGCTGAACACTGAACTCATGCTCAAGATTGTCCGTGACACCTGGCGCATACCGATGCTTCCACGCAGCTTTGATCGGAAAAACTCTTTGGAACCGATGATCGACAACTTCTTGCGTAATGCCGGTTTCTTCTAATAATTCTCGTTGAGCCGCTTCATTGGGATCCTCATCCCGCTCCAAACTGCCGGTGACGGACTGCCAGAATCCAGCAGGATTCTGGCGGCATATCAACAAAACGTCTAAATCAACGGTATAGACAACGACCAGTACCGATTCGGGTCGCTTGAAGAGCGACCTAACCTCGGAGACCGGTGGTTTTCTATCAGGCATCAGTTGCCTTGGCCGCAGCTTTTGCACGGGTACGCAAATGCAGGTCTTTAAGCTGCTGATCTGATACGACGCTTGGCGCACTGGTTAACAGGCAGCTCGCGCTTTGAGTTTTCGGAAACGCCATAACATCACGGATGCTTTCAGCACCCGTCATCAACATGACGAGACGATCCAAACCAAAGGCGATACCACCGTGCGGAGGCGCTCCGTATTTCAGGGCATCGAGCAGAAAGCCAAATTTATCGTTAGCTTCTGCTTCATCGATCCCCAGCACGTCCAACGCTTTCTGCTGCATGTCTGTGTTGTGAATACGAATTGAACCACCACCGACTTCTGTCCCGTTTAGGACCATGTCATACGCTCGTGACAAGCACTTGCCTGGATCGGCATCTAGCTCAGCCTGCCATTCGTCAGTTGTGGCGGCGGTGGGCGCTGTGAACGGATGGTGGATGGCCTGCCAGCGATCTTCTCGCTCATCGTGTTCAAACATGGGGAAATCGACAACCCAAAGCGGTCGCCACCCTTCTTCAACCATACCCATCTTCGTCCCAACCTCAACCCGCAAGGCACCCAAAGCGGCTTCAACCACACCCGCTTTGTCCGCACCAAAGAAGATGAGGTCGCCGTCTTTAGCGCCGGTTCTTTCAATGACAGCGCTGAGAACCTCTGCCGGGAAGAATTTGACTATCGGTGATTGGAGGCCATCTACACCTGCCGCGATATCATTGCATTTGATATACGCCAAGCCTTTCGCCCCATAGCGGCTGACAAACTCAGTCAGAACATCAATCTCTTTGCGCGTCAGCGAGTTACCACCGGGGACCCGCATAGCAGCCACTTTACCTTTGGGGTTTTTCGCAGGCTCTGCAAACACTTTGAAATCGACGTCTGCCACCAAATCGGAGATTTCTGTGAGCACCAGTGGGATACGTAAATCGGGTTTATCCGACCCGTAAACATTCATCGCCTCTTCATAAGACATCCTTGGGAAAGGCGTATTGGCATCGCCTCCCAAATCCACATTCAACACGTCTTTGAATAGAGACTTCATCATGGACTCCATACTGCTCATGATGGTGTCCTCGTCTACAAAAGACATTTCGATATCCAGCTGCGAAAATTCCGGCTGACGATCTGCGCGTAAATCCTCGTCTCGAAAACATCGAGCCACCTGATAATAGCGGTCGATCCCACCCATCATCAGCAATTGCTTAAACAGCTGTGGCGATTGCGGCAGCGCGTAAAACTCACCCGGATGGTTGCGACTTGGCACCAGGTAATCGCGGGCACCCTCGGGAGTGGCTCGAGTGAGCATGGGTGTATCCACTTCGATGAAGCCGTCATCTTCAAGTGCATGTCGTAGCTGGCGAACAACCCGGGCGCGCAAGCGAAGCTTTTCCTGCATTTCAGGACGCCGCATATCAATGTAGCGATACCGCAGCCGGTTCTCCTCGGACACGTTGGTATCATCCAATTGAAACGGGGGCGTTGCGGCTCTGTTTAGAATTTCTAGCTCGTAGCCAAGGACTTCTATCTCTCCGGTAGTCATGTCCGAATTGATGGTGCCCTCTGGCCGGGTACGAACCTTGCCAGTTATTCTGAGTACAAACTCGTTGCGAACTTCCTCAGCGCGTGCGAAAGTTTCTTCTCGATCCGGATCAAATACCACCTGAACCAGGCCGGTGTGATCTCGTAAATCGATGAAAATAACGCCGCCATGGTCGCGTCGGCGGTGGACCCAGCCGCAAAATGACACTGTCGCGTCGAGCTGATCTCGGGTAATGACCCCACAGGGGTGTGTGCGCATTGAAGACCTCTAAGGGCAAAACCGACAATTGTAGATAGTTATCTGTCGCGCAACCAGCGATAATCCACATCCATTTCATAATGAACGGAAAATTTATGTCCAAGTATCACGTCTACGGCGTGGGTAATGCCCTTGTCGATCTAGAATATGAGATCCCTGAAGCACTTTTAGGGGAACTCGGTGTCGACAAAGGTCTCATGACGCTGATTGAGGAAGATCGGCATCACGAGCTCTTGGACAAACTCAGCGGCATCGAGTCTAGACCTTGTGGCGGAGGCTCCGCAGCCAACACCATCACGGCCGTGGCGCAGCTGGGTTCCAACGCTTTTTATTCCTGCAAAGTGGCTGGCGACTCAACCGGCGATTACTTTTTGGACGATCTCACCGCCAATGGCGTGGAAACCAACCTAGTTTCGGGTCAACTGGATCCGGGACACACGGGCAAATGCATTGTGCTGGTAACGCCAGACGCACAACGAAGCATGAACACGTTTTTGGGTATTACCCAGAAAATCAGCGTGGCAGAACTAAACGAGTCTGCCCTGGCAGATTCTAAGTATGTGTATATCGAAGGATACCTAGTGCCTGAGATCAACGCACGGGCGGCGGCTGTTAAAGCTCGCCAGATCGCGGTTGAGAAAGGCGTGCAAACCTCCTTGACCCTCTCGGATGCCAATATGGTCAACTTCTTTAAAGACGGTCTGCAGGAAATTATTGGCGACGGTCTCGATCTAGTATTCAGTAATGAAGATGAAGCCAAATTGATGTTTGCTACCGACGACATCAATAATTGCATCGAAGGCATGAAAACCATCTCCCGTCAGTTCGCCATCACGCAAGGTGCCAACGGCGCCCTGGTATTTGATGGTGAAAAGCTCCACGACATTCCTGCACAACGCGTAACCGCTGTCGATACCAACGGTGCTGGAGATATTTATGCAGGGACTTTCCTGCATGGATTGAGTCAGGGCATGTCGTTTGAGCTCTGCGCTGAAATGGCAGGCCATGCAGCAACCACGCTTATCCAACAGATGGGCGCCCGCCTAACAAAAGAACAAATGCAAGCAGTTGGCGAACGCTTTGCCTAGTTGGCTCACTCTCCCCGACCGTTGCCCCGCCTCACTGACACTGATCGCGATCACGGTTGCATGTTACCTGGCGCAGATAAGCACCCAGGGTGCCGTCACTGAACTAGGCATGCTGTACGGTCCGCTCGTGCAGCATGGCCAATGGTGGCGCTTGCTGAGCGCCGGGTTTATGCACGGCGGCCTTTTGCATGTGGCATTTAATATGTACCTTCTGTATGTGCTTGGACCTCAACTCGAACGATGGCTGGGCAGTGTGCGTTTTATACTGATCTACTTTGGCGCCATGCTAGGTGGTTCACTAGCCGTCATGATATTCGACTGGGGACAAGCCACCCTTGGCGCTTCAGGGGCAGCATTGGGTTTAGCCGGCGCTATGGGTGTTGCATTGCATGCAAAAGGTGTTAGTCCGAGGCAATCCCCTGTCATGGGTTTAGTGGTTCTTAATCTAGCTTTACCACTGTTAGTTCCTGGCATCTCGTTCTGGGGGCATTTTGGCGGCATCCTTTCGGGTGCGTTGATGGGTTACTTACTCATTTGGCAACCCACTCGATCCAAAAACGTTTCGCTGCAAACATCATTGGTTAGTGGCATTGCAACTCTGGTTGTTTTTGCTTTAGCGGCTTTTATGTTTGGTCGAATGGGCGGACTTTCCATTTAGAAAAAAAAGTCTGTATGAATTGCCCCACATGCAGACTCAGCTGTACTACGCTACGCCTACTGCAGAAGTAACCACGTGGCACTGTTATTAAAGAGAGCACAGACTCATTACCGTTCTCATATAACACCGCGCTGGCAGGCTAACTGCAGCATCGAAAAGTTAACTTTTTTCTTCCTATTAGGAGCGTAACGCCATGTCCGATCCGCAGACGGGTCTGAGTGCAGGTGTTTCTAATCAGCAAAACCTGATCAGTGCCATACTGGAGTCGTTACCGCGCTCCTTAAGCGAACTTCATAGAACACAGCTAGAGACGTTTATTCCCGTCTATTACAAGCATGTTCCCTTTGACGAGTTATCCAGTATAAGTCCAGACGATTTAGCAGGCTTGGCTATGTCGCACTGGCAACTCGCGCGAACTGCTAAAGAACAATCGCCCCACGTATTGGTTTTTAATCCTTGTTTCGATTCACACGGCTGGCAAAGCGCACATACCGTTATTCAAATCGTTGCCAAAGATCAGCCCTGGTTGGTAGCTTCACTACAAGCAGAATTAGACAAAGCCAACTTAGCCGTACATCACATCATCCACCCAATTATGCAGGTGGTTAGAGACGACAAAGGTCAATGGGTCGACATTAAAAATGACGCTCCGGGCGAGTCGTTAATTCATATAGAAATAGATGCACAAACTGAAGAAGGTCAAAGCTCGGTAAGAATACTACTCGATAAACTATTCACCTCCTTGGCGATCATTCGGCATGATGCTAACTCGATTCGCCGGCACATGCACGAACTTGCAGACTCCCTAAACAGCGAAGAACAATCTGCGTTTGTTCGATGGTTAGACGAAAAACAATTTGCCTGGTTCGGTTATGCCGAATTACAGGCAGATGATGGCTTTTCGTCAATGATGAATACTCTCGGCATTCTGGATAAAGCTGCAATGGACGCCCGCTGGAATACCAGCGAACTTCTTCCTGAAGGCTATGATGCACAGACACTAGAGGCGGTTTTCAATAACGATGAACTAGTGGTCTGCAAATCGGGCATGACCTCACCAATCATTCGTAACGAACCTGCTGATTTGATTATTCATGCCCAACGTGATGAAAACGGCAGAATAAATTTACTTCGCTGTAGTGTTGGTCTGTTTATCGCCGGCCTACAACATGAGGCTGTTAGCAATATCCCCTGGATGCGAAACCGGGTCGACCGAGTTCTACAAGCTTCCGGTACCGACTTAGAATCGCACGATGGCAAGGCACTCGCGTCTGTCTTAAGAGGCTTGCCCCGGGATATGCTGATGCAAACTCGCAGCAGCGAGCTCATCGATATGGCAAACGGAATAGTCAGTCTTCAGGAAAGACAACAAGTACGCTTGTTCTACTCCAGCGATGCACTCGGCCGTTTTTGTAATTGCCTGGTTTACATTCCCAGAGATGCCTACAGCCGCGACCTGCGATTAAGCATCGAACACATTCTCAAAGCCAATATCAAAGGTGCAAGCGTTGGATTCGACATCCGATTTTCCTCTGAGTCTAATCTTGCACGACTGCATTTCGTCATCCAGAAATATCCGCCATTTATGGCTGACACAAACTGGGCTGAAATTGGCAACCACATTCGAAAAGCCAGCGTTACCTGGTACGACAAGCTCGAGTCTACGTTAAAGCAGCAACACAACGAAATCACGGCCATCCGACTGCAAAACCGTTATGACAACGCATTCCCATCAAGCTACAGAGAAGATTATTCAGCCAGAGCGGCAGCAGCTGACATAGATTTTATCGAAAACCATGTACCCGAAAATGCGCCGGTCATGAGTTTTTATCGCCATATCGTGGCTGACTCTGGAATTATCAATTTCAAACTATTCGCCCTGAATGAGCCTGTGTCATTGTCAGACGTCATTCCTATAATTGAGAATATGGGGCTGCGCGTGGAGTCCGAACACCCATTTGAAATTCGCCGACAAAACGCCCCCAGCGTGTGGATGCACGAATTTACCGTACAACAAACTAGTGCGGTTGCTGATAGCAACAGTGAGGAGACGGCTGCGCGAATTCAAATCGCGTTCAACCACATCTGGCGTGGCCATGTTGAAAACGACGGCTTCAACCGCTTGATGTTGGATGCTGCGCTTGACTGGCGACAAGTGGTGATTTTACGAGCACTATGCAAATACTTATTGCAAATCGATGTCCCTTTTTCGCAAACCTACATGATCGACAGCCTGGTGGCCAATGGCACCATAACAAGGCTTTTAGTTGAGCTGTTCGAGGCGCGTTTTCACCCAAAGAAAGGGCAAGATGAAAAACAAGTTGCGGCATTGCTGGACAAAATCGACACAGCACTGGACAACATAATAAGCTTGGATGAAGATCGAATCTTACGCGGATATCGCAACTTGATTCTGGCCATCCTAAGGACCAACGCGTATCGCACCGACACGGATGGACAATTGCGCGATTTCTTATCGTTCAAGTTTGACTGCGCCGCTGTACCGGATTTGCCACTGCCGCGCCCCATGTACGAGATTTTCGTCTATTCCTCTCGCGTTGAAGGGATACATCTTCGAGGCGGCGCTGTGGCTCGAGGTGGACTGCGCTGGTCAGATCGTCGAGAAGACTACAGAACAGAAGTTCTTGGTTTAATGAAAGCGCAGATGGTCAAAAACGCAGTCATCGTTCCGGTGGGCTCAAAAGGCGGCTTCTACGTCAAAGCTGCTCTGCCAACAGAGCGCGAGGCCATGATGGCAATTGTGGTCGATTGTTATAAAACGTTTCTCAGTGGCCTTTTGGATATTACTGACAACCTTGATGGTCAGAATGTCATAGCACCACCAAATGTCGTTAAATATGACAAAGACGACCCTTACCTTGTCGTTGCAGCCGATAAAGGAACCGCAACATTTTCAGACTACGCAAATGCGGTTGCCAAAGACTACGGGTTCTGGCTGGGCGATGCATTCGCCTCCGGTGGATCAGTTGGCTACGATCATAAAAAGATGGGTATTACTGCCCGCGGTGCCTGGGAATCTGTAAAGAGACACTTCAGAAACTTAGGCGTCAACACTCAACAGGACGCCTTCACCGTTGCAGGCATAGGCGATATGGCAGGCGACGTATTCGGAAACGGCATGCTGCTCTCTCCGCATTTAAATTTAGTCGCAGCGTTTAATCACCAACACATCTTTATTGATCCCAACCCGGATGCTGCTCTTGCACACGCTGAACGTCAGCGACTCTTCAACCTGCCCAGATCAAGTTGGCTGGACTATGAAGCTAGCATTATTTCAAATGGTGGAGGTATCTATGCGCGGGATGCAAAGCAAATTCAATTATCGGCAGAGGCCCGCGAAGCGTTAGGCACAAACGAAGAATACCTGACGCCGACTGCCCTCATCTCAGTCATACTTAAAGCGCCTGTCGACCTACTGTGGAACGGCGGCATTGGAACCTACGTAAAAGCCACCGGAGAAACTCAGGCCGAAGCGGCTGACAGGGCCAACGATGCGCTGCGCGTTAACGGTTCTGAACTTCGAGCAAAGGTGGTTGGTGAAGGCGGAAATCTGGGCTTCACACAACGCGGCCGCATCGAGTTTGCTCAGAAAGGCGGTCTTATTTACACCGATGCAATTGACAATTCAGCAGGCGTTGATTGCTCTGATCATGAAGTCAACATTAAGATCCTGGCGAATTCCATTGTTGCCAGTGATGACATGACCATCAAACAGCGCGACATCCTCTTAGAGTCCATGACCGATGATGTGGCGTTGCACGTACTGCGAGACAACTACCTGCAGACCCAATGTGTGGACTTATGTGCGGTTGATGGCGCGGCTGTATTCAATGAGCAATCTCGGTTTATGCAGCACCTTGAAGCTATCGGACGACTGGATAGAACGATCGAGTTCCTGCCCGATACAGAAGAAATTGCCGAGCGCATGGCTAACGATAAATGCCTAGTTCGCCCTGAAATCGCCGTTATCGTCTCTTATAGCAAGATGGTGATGTTTGATGAATTAATGGCATCGAATTTCACGGAGGATCCAGCTCTGGAAACCACGCTAATGGACTACTTTCCCAGCGCATTGAAAAGCGGTCATGCCAAGCAAATTCGCACTCATCGTCTGCGCCCTGAAATAATCGCAACGATCGTGACGAACGATGTTGTTAACCGACTCGGGCCGACGTTTGCGTTCCGCATGCACGAAGAACTCAATGCCAGTTCAAGTGATGTAGCCACCGCATTCTTCATCGTCAAAGAGATCTTCGATTTACCAAAGCTGTGGGCATCGATTGAATCACTGGATAATAATATTTCCAGCGACGAGCAATATCGGATGCAAATACTGGTACGCGGATTAGTCGAACGCGCGACGCATTGGTTAATCAGAACACGAAAGACAAACAGTACCATTGCCGACCAAATTGGGAATTTCAAGCCAGGTCTTGAAGAGCTAATCGACGCAATGCCCGAATGCCTGTCGCCTGCCGAAAAAGAGACGCTCGACCAACGCATGAAACATTTCATGGACGCGGGTGCTCCAGAAGACACTGCCTACGCAGTGGCCAGGGTTGTACCACTTTCATCCTCCTTAGATATTGTTGAGATCGCGCGCTCACTCGATCAACCCGTTGCCAGTATTGCTTCGGTGTATTTCGATCTTGGTCAGCACTTGGAACTCAACTGGTTACGCGAACGCATCGGCACGCTGGTTGCCACATCACACTGGCACAAACTGGCTACTGCAGAATTACGAGGCGACCTGCACTACCAGCAACGCCATCTTTGCGCTGAAGTGGCCAGCGGCACAGAGGAAAGACTCGACTCTGGTGAGCGCGTTAAACAATGGTCTGATAGAAACGCATCGGCCACAGCGCAATACAAAGCCTTGGTCTCTGAATTAAAAGCAAACGCGACCGTCGATTTTGCCATGCTGTCCCTCGCCATAAACGAGGTTCACAAATTGTTAAGATCAGACCGACCGTTGGCATCCTAGATAATGGTTAGCCTATACTTGATCGCGAAACATCTATGATGTAGACACCCATCAAGCGCCGAAGAGACAGCGCCCAACACAAGGAGCTACCCCACGTGCCAGTCGCAAATCTCATCCTCATGCTGTTGATTGGCATCGTTTTCGGAGGCATAGCAGCCGTCATCCTCCGCGGTCGCGGAGTTGTATTCATCGTCAATATTTTGCTCGGTGTTATCGGTGCCTCTTTAGGTGCCTTTTTCCCGGTTCTGGTGGGGCAAGCGCTTGCTGTAGACGTAAGCTCTCCGGACTACCTCCTCCGAGCCCTGTTCGGGGCCTTTTTGCTCGTGCTGATTGCAAGCTTGTTCCGATCAGCCAAGCCTAAAGGAGCAGCCTAGCCATGAACGTGCAGGGCAACTATGAATTCATCGAACTTGGATTTGATAACGGTGTCGCCTGGTTGACGCTGAACCGCCCCGATAAGCTCAATTCATTCAATGCCGGAATGCACGAAGAAGTCGCGGATGTAATGTCGCAAATACAACAATCCTCCTCGGTTCGCTGCTTGGTCATTTCGGGAGCTGGACGCGCATTTTCAGCCGGTCAAGACTTGGCCGATCTGGATCTGTCCAATTTAGGCGATGTTGTTGAACGCTATTACAATCCCTTGCTCCGAACCCTCACGCAGCTCCCTATCCCGGTCATTGCCTGCGTAAACGGTGTTGCCGCCGGCGCTGGCGCTAATTTGGCTTTGGCCTGTGACATCGTATTGGCAGCTCGTTCAGCCAAATTTATTCAATCCTTCCACCAGCTGGGATTGGTGCCGGATGGTGGTGGCACCTGGACGCTACCCAAACTCGTAGGTTTAGCCAGAGCAACCGCGCTGTGCATGACGGGGGAAGCCGTTTCCGCCGAAAAAGCTGAGAACTGGGGCATGATCTGGCGGTGCGTGGACGACAAAGAACTCACCGAGGAAACAACTCAGCTGGCCCACACCTTTGCCAAGAAAGCCACCGTAGGTCTGGGCTTCACGAAACAGTTACTACGACTGTCGCAAACAAGGACTCTGGACGAGCAGCTCGACCTTGAGCGGGATTACCAGCAAGCTGCCAGTAGCACCAAAGATTTTGCCGAGGGTGTTGACGCGTTTCTTAAAAAACGCTCACCCGTGTTTACTGGCGAATGAGGCACTACTTGTGTACCTGGTTGTCATAGAGCAGGCCTCTATGACGACCAAAAACGCGAACTACCCCCGTTTTCGGCTGTTTTCCGTCGCTCCAGATGAAAATTTGTCGCGAATCGATAAGTTATGAGTCGTGACTAAGGCATTACATGAGTTCTGATTGCCGATAACCCTAGTTACCATGCACGTCTACTTAGGTGAATAACAATCCCATGAGCGATCAAGACAACTACGACGACGAAGAAGACATCATCCTCGACGAGCTGAACGATGATGAACTCGTAGAACAGATGCACGATGATCTGTACAACGGCATGAAAGAGGAGATTGAGGAAGGCACCGAAATCCTTCTCAAACGAGGCTGGGGGCCTGACAAAGTCCTGAACAATGCACTCGTTGAAGGCATGCGAATCGTCGGAATCGATTTCCGCGACGGCATCCTTTTCGTACCTGAAGTACTCATGGCAGCGAACGCAATGAAAGGCGGCATGTCTATTTTGCGCCCTCTGCTGGCTGAAACCGGTGCTGAGTCAATCGGCAAAGTGGTTATCGGTACCGTGAAGGGAGATATCCACGATATTGGTAAGAATCTGGTGGGAATGATGCTGGAGGGAGCTGGCTTTGAAGTTTTCGACATTGGCATCAACAATCCGGTTGAAGACTACCTAGCAGCTCTGGAAGAACACAAGCCGGATATTCTGGGTATGTCGGCTCTTCTGACCACCACGATGCCTTACATGAAGGTGGTTATCGACACGCTAAAAGAGCAAGGCATGCGTGATGATTTCATCGTACTAGTCGGTGGCGCCCCTCTCAATGAAGAGTTCGGCGAAGCTGTCGGTGCTGATGCCTATTGCCGTGATGCTGCTGTAGCCGTTGAAACCGCTAAGAGTTTGATAGCGGATAGGCGCGCAGCGAGCTAGTCTCGATGCGTGGCGGGTAGGCAGTGATCAACCAGATGGAACGCACGTTGGTTATTGCTTGTGGCGCTATTGCTCACGAGTTGGTTGCCGTTATTAAGGCCAACCAACTCAAGCACATCGATATTCAGTGTTTGCCTGCAGAGTGGCACAACACACCTGAGAAAATAGCCCCTGCTGTTGAGGAAAAAATCACCCTCGCCCAATCAACCCACGCAAAAATTTTGGTTGCCTACGGCGATTGTGGCACCGGGGGGCTTCTTGACAGCGTGCTTCGTAAATACGATGTAGAACGCCTACCCAGCGATCACTGCTATGGTTTTTTCGCAGGCAATGAGGTTTTTGATGCCATGGCGACAGAGGAGCTCGGCACGTTCTACTTAACAGACTATTTGGTCGACAACTTTCAACGACTGATTCTTGATGGTCTGGGTATTACAAAGCACCCGGCACTTCGAGACCAATATTTTTCTCACTACAAACGCGTGATGTATCTGGCGCAAGCGGGCAAATCTGAAGAACTCAACAGACGCAAAGTAGCAGCACAAGAAGCTGCTGATGCTCTTGGCTTAACCCTAGCTATCCACGAAACAGGGCTTGCCCCTTTTGAAAAATCTTTGCGCGGCATACGAATAGCTGCCGCGTAATCACTACATCTGAAAACCTCTGGATCCGATACTCTGCCATGCCTGAACTTATCAAAATTTACTGGCGCGATATCCCATCGCAAGTGATCGCGAAGGCGGGTCGCAAGAGCGCCAAAGTGATGCTACCGGAACGCTTTCAGGAAGCCATTGATCGTGCTGCTATGCGTGCCGGAAAAGGCTCTAGTGACGCTTATATGGAAGACTGGCGCAGGGATAGAAGCCCATGCAGTGGAGACTTACAGGCAGAAGCTGATGCAGCTGCCGCAGAGCTGGTATCACAATGGAACGATGAGACCCTTGAAACACTGACCAAAGCGAAAGGTGTTGCCGAAAACATGGGTAAATCGCGAGCAGAGCGGGCTGAAAACGCGGCAAAAAGTTCTGACGATACTGCGGGTGATGACTGACGATGTACGCAATTAGAAAGTGGTCAGTGCGTCATGCGCGGATGCTCGAACGAGTTTATGCAGGTGTGGAAAAAGCCTTGCTATTTGCAGCTCCCTTGATCAATAAAATTGGTCACGAGAGGCTCGAAGCACCCGTAGCAGCTATTGAAAAAGGCGTTAAAGGCATATTGTTCGACTGTCAAATGTGTGGTCAATGCGCACTAAGCAGCACTGGCATGTCTTGCCCAATGAACTGCCCTAAAACTATTCGCAATGGTCCCTGCGGAGGTGTTCGTCCTGACGGTTATTGCGAGGTCAAACCGGAGATGCGTTGCGTTTGGGTTGAAGCGTGGAAAGGTGCTAGCCAAATGGAGAACGGAAAAGACATAACCACTGTACAGTTTGCAGTGGACTATCAGCTCAAAGGTAAATCTTCCTGGCTCAAAGTGGTCCGGGATAAAGCCCCCGCTGATGAAAATTCAGAGGCACCTTCATCATGATGTTTACTGATGAGCCAGTACCGGGCTACCCCCTGCCGATGCTTAACGGACATAGCTCACCTGGAAGATTCGAGCGAGTTTTACGCGCAGGTCATTTTGCAGTTACCAGTGAGCTCGCACCACCGGATAGTGCTGACCCTGCTGCAGTCTACGAACGCGCTGCACTTTTCGATGGTTATGTAGATGCCATTAACGCAACAGATGGCAGCGGTGCTCATTGTCATATGGGTTCGCAGGCTGTTTGTGCCTTACTGACCCGCTTAGGCTACGCACTTATCCAACAAATATCCTGTCGCGATAAAAACCGCATCGCGATCCAGGGGGACATTCTTGGCGGTGCGGCCATGGGTGTCTGCAATATGCTCTGCCTGTCGGGCGATGGAGTGCAAACAGGCGATCACCCTGAAGCCAAACCGGTGTTCGATCTTGATTGCATGTCACTGCTGGAAATTGCCCGTACCATGCGCGACAAATCAACATTTCAAAGCGGTCGTAAGCTGGACTCACCACCGAAAGTTTTTCTAGGTGCGGCAGCCAATCCGTTTGTTGAACCATTTGATTGGCGCCCGATTCGCCTGGCAAAGAAAGTGGCGGCTGGAGCACAATTTGTTCAGACACAATACTGCTATGACGTGCCACGTTTACGTGAGTATATGAGCCGGGTTCGTGATCTTGGGTTACACGATAAAGTCTTTATTATTGTCGGCGTTGGTCCCTTAGCTTCGGCAAAATCTGCTGACTGGATTCGCAAAAATGTCCCCGGCGTACACATACCAGACAGCGTTATCAATCGCCTGAAAGGCGCTGAAAACCAGAAAGCTGAAGGTCAGCAGCTATGCGTTGATCTTATTCAAGAAGTTAGAGAAATTGAAGGTGTCGATGGTGTACACATCATGGCCTACCGACAAGAACACACCGTTTCAGAAATTGTCAGTAAATCAGGCGTATTAAACGGAAGAACCCCTTGGCATCCAAAACTTTATGACGGCGATGCCACCGTCCAGCAACATTTGGAAAATCTATAATGACCGACACGATTATCAGTTCAGCCACGCGTGAGCACATCATCGGTTCTGACCACGCTTTCACCATTATTGGTGAACGGATAAATCCCACCGGCCGTAAAATTCTTGCAGAAGAAATGAAAGCTGGAGATTTTAGTCGTGTTGAATCAGATGCATTGGCTCAGGTAGCGGCCGGCGCTCAAATGCTAGACGTCAATGCGGGTATTCCACTGGCCGATGAACCTGCCCTTCTGGCTCAGGCCGTAAAATTAGTGCAATCAATTACCGATGTTCCTTTATCCATCGATTCTTCAATTATTGAAGCACTGGAAGCAGGCTTGGCTGTCTATCAAGGCAAAGCACTCGTCAATTCAGTGACCGGTGAAGACGAGGTGTTAGAGAGAGTCCTGCCATTAGTGGCAAAGCATAAAGCAGCTGTTGTCGCGATTTCCAACGACGAAACAGGCATTTCAGAAGATCCCAACGAGCGCTTTAAAGTCGCCAAGAAAATTGTAGAAAGAGCCGCCGACCATGGTATTCCAGCAAGCGATGTTGTTATTGACCCTCTGGTGATGCCCATCGGTGCTATGCGATACGCAGGCCGACAAGTCTTCGATATCCTAGGCCGTATCCGCGATGAGTTAGGTTGCAACACCACGTGCGGTGCGTCTAATGTCAGTTTCGGTCTACCCGAGCGCAACGGAATAAACGGTGCCTTCTTATCCATGGCAATCAGTGCCGGTATGACATCAGCCATCACAAACCCCTGCCATGAAGAAGTCATGAGATCTGTCATGGCTGCAGACGTTTTGATGGGCAACGATCCTGACTGTCTGGCCTGGATACGTAAATATAGAGCCCCTGCAGAACCGGGCGGTGAAGGAGCTGGACGAGGACGGCGAAGTAGTCGACGAAGACGCGCATGAGCGAAACAACAGAACAAGCACTAGTCGTATTTACACCCAGCGGCCGTCGAGGCAGCTTCCCTATCGGAACCTCCGTATTGGATGCTGCTCGAGACTTAGGCGTCGATCTGGATTCAGTCTGTGGTGGCCGCGGACTATGCGGACGTTGCCAGGTGTTGTGTTCTGAAGGTGAGTTCTCCAAACATAATATCGTTTCCCGTCTGGATAACTTAGGCGAAGGTACGCGTGTTGAAGCACGCTACCAACGCATCAATGGTGAATTTGCCAAGGGCCGGCGTCTAGGTTGTCAGGCGACAGTTCAAGGCGATCTGGTCATCGACATCCCGCCGGATAGCCAGGTACACAAACAAGTTATTCGCAAGGCTCTAGATCACGCCAACATGACAGTCGATCCTGCTGTTCGTTTGTATGTGGTTGATGTCCAGGAGCCGGACATGCACGACCCGTCGGGCGATTTGCGGCGCTTAAAATCAGCATTAAATACCGAATGGGGATTAGAAAACTTAAGCGCAAGCTTGGTTATTCTAAAATCGTTGCAAACGGCATTGCGAAAAGGCGAATGGCAGGTCACCGTCGCTGTCCATAACTCAACCACAGACAACGAAACCAAAAGTGGTGAAATCATTGGCGTATGGCCTGGATTTAAGGACGCCGTTTATGGTCTAGCGATAGATGTAGGTTCAACCACTATTGCCGGACATTTGTGCGACCTGGCAACTGGAACTGTTTTAGCCAGTAGCGGAGCAATGAACCCTCAAATACGATTCGGTGAAGACCTCATGAGCCGAGTCTCCTACGTCATGATGAATCCAGGCGGCCACGAAGATATGAATTCGGCGGTCATCGGCGCCATCAATGAGCTCATTGCCGACGTCAGCCAAGAAGCCAACATTGAAGCGACAGACATCCTCGAATTAACCTTCGTGGCCAATCCTGTTATGCATCACTTACTGCTTGGTATCGACCCTGTCGAATTAGGCGGAGCACCGTTTGCGCTGACAACTGACGAATCATTGGAAGTGAGTGCAGCTGAAATGGGCGTTCAGGCACACCCACTTGCGAAGGCTTATTTATTACCGTGCGTTGCAGGGCACGTTGGTGCAGATACTGCTGGAGTTGTTCTATCCGAGCAGCCGCAAGGACTGGACGACATTACTCTCCTAGTGGATGTCGGTACAAATGCTGAAATCGTACTGGGGAACAGCAAGCGTCTTGTCGCCTGCTCCAGTCCCACGGGACCAGCCTTTGAAGGTGCACAGATCAGTGGCGGCCAGCGCGCGGCACCGGGAGCTATTGAACGGGTCAGAATCGACCCCGAAACACTGGAACCTCGATTCAGTGTTATCGGAAGCGACACGTGGTCAAACGAGCCGACGTTTAAAAATGCGACTGCTGCCATAGGCGTCACCGGCATCTGCGGCTCAGGAATTATTGAAGTGGTCGCGGAAATGTTTTTAAGCGGCATCATAGACACCGATGGTGTGGTGAACGGCGAATTAGCCGCTAAAAACCCACGCATAGAAACAAACGACAGAACCTTTTCATACTTGCTGCATGACGGTGATGTGACTGTACGTATTACGCAAAACGATGTGCGCCAAATTCAATTAGCCAAAGCTGCGTTGTACGCTGGCGTGCGCTTGCTGATGGATAGGCTCACTATCGATAAGGTCGATCGAATCCGCCTTGCCGGTGCGTTCGGCAGTCATATTGACGTGAAGTACGCGATGGTCTTGGGACTGATACCGGACTGCAATTTAGAGCAGGTCGGCTCAGCGGGTAATGCAGCCGGAACCGGGGCTCTGATGGCCCTTTTAGATAAGGGTGCACGCCTGTCGATTGAAAAAACCGTTCGTAATATTGAAAAAGTTGAAACCGCCGTTGAAGCTGATTTCCAGCAGCACTTTGTGGAGGCGATGGCTTTTCCACACAAAACGGCCACATTTCCTGAGCTGGGAGCCGTAGTCAACTTACCGACGCCAACAAGTTCAGTCTCGCCTCGAAGACGTCGCTCCCGACGGGCATAACCCCTCACGGAACTGAAGCCTTCGGTTCCGGAACCCACCAGGCGCGCTTGTATCCAGAGAATTGGACAAGTACCGCTCTGTGTCTGTTTCCGAGTGGTTTGTGCAGTGCGTTCAATGATATAAAGGAGCGTAGTAATCTCCATAAGTCATGAGGCACACGATGAAAAACAACAGGCGACTTCCAATTAGCCGACGTAAGTTCTTAGCTGGTGCTGCGGCAGTAGGCATCTCCTTTAAGCTTCCTAAAGATGCATTTGCCGCAGACGGCAAAGTCAACTTCTACAACTGGGATACCTACATTGGTGAAACCACCATTGAGGATTTCGAAAAAGCCAGCGGTATCGAAGTGCAGTACGATCTATTTGCTGACAATGAAGAGCTGTTTGCCAAGCTGCGCGGCGGTAACCCGGGTTACGATTTAATTGTTCCCACAAATGACTATGTAGAACGCATGCTGGTAGCGGAAATGCTGCTACCGCTAGATCATTCCAAAATTCCCAACATGAAGAACATCGAAAAGGGATTCCTCGATCCTGCCTTCGATCCGGGCCGTAAATACAGCATGCCTTACATGTGGGGTAGCATCGGTGTTGGCTATCGTAAGTCCACCGTGAAAGATCTGCCCACATCCTGGAACGATCTGCTTAACTCAGACAAATTTTCAGGTCGTATTGCTCTGATGAGCGAGCCTCAAACTGTTATGCAAATGGCATTAAAGGCCATGGGTAAATCATTAAACGAATGGTCTGATGATAATATTGCTGCAGCTGAAAAAATGATCAGCGACCAGAAAAAGCACATTGTCGCCTTCGCCCCTGACAACGGACAGGACTTACTGCTTGCCGGCGAAGTAGATTTAGCAATGGAGTGGAATGGTGACATTCTGCAGGCCATGGACGAAGACGACGATATTGCGTACCTGGTACCTGACGAAGGCGGACTGCTGTGGGAAGACACGCTGTGTATTCCTAAAGGCGCGCCAAATGTTGAAAACGCGCACGCGCTAATCAACTTCTTGTTGGATGCTGAGGTCGGTGCAGCTATTGCAGATTTTGTTTACTACGCAACTCCAAACGCTGCTGCCAAAGCACTTATGAGCGAAGAGTACACGGGCAACTCTGCCATCTTCCCGTCCGCTGAGGCGACTGCAAGAAGCGAAGTGTCAATCTATCCAGGTCAAGAGATTACGCGAAAGATCGACGAGGCTTGGACACGCATAAAAGCGAGCTAAGTATTCGTTTTATTTTTAAGTAAGATTACGCTAGGGCTACCGAACAGTGCAAAGTATCCGCAACAATGTGGGTGTGTTTCTCTCGTTCAGTGGCCCTACGTTTATTTGGCTACTGTTATTTTTTGTTGTCCCTCTCGGCATTGTCTGGCTTTACAGTTTCGGTGAAAACGTCTCTCTGACGGAAGTTGAAACGACTTGGACGCTGGACAACTACCGGCGGATGCTGGCACCCGAAATTTTAGAGCTGATGGGGCGCTCGGTGTGGCTGGCCTTTGCCTCTACCGTTATTTGCCTACTTGTCGGCTTTCCTATGGCTTTGGTTATTGCAACAGCTTCACCTAATGCAAAACCGTGGCTGTTGCTCCTTATCATGTTGCCGTTTTGGACTAACTTATTAATCCGAACGTATGCGCTGCTCAACATTCTTGGCACACGCGGACGGCTCAATGACTTACTGCGTTGGATGTACGAAAAAGCCGATGCCTTTTTGAATACCATTGGCTTAGGTAACTATGCCCTGCTGGGCGATGGTTTTACACCTTTAAAGTTATTAGGCACTCAAACAGGTGTCATATACGGAATAGTCTACGTCTCCCTGCCCTTCGCTATCCTGCCGATATATTCATCGCTTGAGCGTATGGACAAATCGTTACTCGAAGCAAGCATGGACCTAGGCGCTAGCCAATGGCAAACCGCTAAAAACGTGTTAATTCCTCTGGCCATGCCTGGCGTTATCACCGCTGCCATTATTACGTTTATCCCTGCACTCGGGCAATTCTTAACACCGGATTTACTCGGTCGTGGTCAAGTCGATATGATTGCTAACGTCATAGAACGACAATTTAAACGTGCTAACGATTGGCCATTTGGTTCAGCGATCTCACTGACGCTCCTGTATGCCACGTTTATGATTTTAGCTATTCGGTCGTTTAACGATGCCGCACGGGCTAAACGAGCTGGTAGACGATAACTATGCCGCTTTTTACGAGAAACAAAAAGGCAGGGCCTTTTGACTACAGTCGAAAATGGTCTTTGAGAACGGTATTCACCCTGGGTGCCGTGTTCCTCTACGCGCCCATTGTTGTGCTGATTATTTTTTCATTTAATAACTCCCGACGTGGCGGGAATATTATCTGGAAAGGCTTCACTACAAAGTATTATGAAAAAGCATTTGGCAACGAAGAGCTTATGCTGGCCTTTGCCAACTCACTAACTATCGCGATAGCATCGACGATCATAAGCGTGCTTCTAGGTGCATTAACAGCTATTGTTTTGTGGCGGTTTCGTTTTCCTCTTAAGCCCGTTTATGAAGGTTTGGTCTCATTACCCATCGTAATTCCGGAAATATGCATGGGCGTCTCGCTGGCCATGTTTTTCTCACAAATGGGCATGCTGCAAACGGGTGACTCCGTTTGGCCATTCAATCTAACCAACATTATCATCGCGCACATCACCTTCTCTTTCCCTTTTGCTGCGATGGTCATACGCACACGTCTGCAGAGTTTTAACCGCGAGATGGAAGAGGCTGCGAAAGATCTTGGCGCCAACGAGTTTCAAGTTTTCAAAGACATACTGCTACCGCATATGAAGCCAGGGCTTATTGCAGGTGCACTACTCGCGTTTACACTTTCGCTTGACGATTTCGTCATTACCTTTTTTACATCGGGCCCGAACACAGTTACATTCCCTGTGAAAATTTATTCTATGGTGAGGTTTTCGGTGACACCGGAAATTAACGCAGCCTCCACAGTACTCATCATCTTGACTCTCTTTTTAACCTTTATAGCTCTTCGGTATCAACGTATGGATTCCACATCATGAGCGACTCCATAGTTTCCATCCGAAACATCAGTAAGCAGTTTGGGTCTGTTAATGCCTTAAGCAATGTATCCGTCGACATCCGCCCCGGAGAAATATTCGCATTGCTCGGGCCTTCAGGGTGCGGCAAATCCACTCTCCTAAGAGTCATTTCAGGATTTGAAGCGCCTAGCTCCGGTGAGTTACTACTGGACGGTGAAGATATGACGCGCTTGCCACCAAATAAACGTCCAATCAACATGGTGTTTCAGTCCTACGCTGTTTTTCCGCACATGAGTGTTGAGAAGAATGTTGCCTACGGATTAAAAATGGAAAAAGTCCCAGCGGCGGAAATTAAAATCCGGGTTAACGAAGCTTTAGAGCAAGTGCATTTAGCAGACTTTGCTACCCGTATGCCGGATCAACTTTCCGGCGGACAAAGACAACGAGTCGCACTTGCACGCGCATTAGTTAAGAAACCACGCGTGTTGTTACTCGACGAGCCTCTTTCAGCACTCGATGCAAAGCTACGTGATGCGATGCGTTTAGAACTGGTCAAGCTACAAGAATCTGTGGGCATCACTTTCATCATCGTCACCCACGATCAGGCTGAAGCGATGGC
>JBGCGD010000075.1:0-7188 GCA_045110515.1 Granulosicoccus sp.
TTCCCATCCGATAGAGCTGACAATTTTTAGCGAAGTAACGGCAAAGGAATAAAACTATGATTCGTCGACAATGGCCGACGGCAGGACTAGCCCTTGTGTTGGCAGCTGCCTCAAGCGCCTTGATTCCTCTGAGTGCCTCAGCAGAGACATTTAGATGGGCAGGCACTACAGATCCGCAAACTCTTGACCCACATGCGAGCAATACAGCACCTGTGCTCGGTTTTCTGAACAACGTCTATGAAGGCCTTGTTCGACGCGACAAGCAAATGCAAGTCGAAGGCGCTTTGGCGACTAGCTGGGAGCAAATTGAAGAAGGTGGTTGGCGCTTTAATCTTCGTGAAGGTGTGACCTTCCATGACGGTTCTGCCTTCACAGCTGACGATGTTTTGTTCTCTTATGAAAGAGCATCTTCTGAAGAATCAGATACCCGTTCCTGGTTTGCACCAGTCAGTGAAGTTAAAGTCGTGGATGATTTTACAATCGACTTTTTAACTAAAGCACCAAACCCGTTGTTTCCCGGATCGATTGCTAACTTCATGATTATGGATCGCGAGTGGTCAGAAGCTAATGGGGCTGAGCGTCCGTCCAAAGAGGCTGAAAACTTCGCGACTCGTAACACTAACGGCACAGGTGCCTTTACGGTGACCTCACGTGACCCAGGCGTTCGTACTGAACTTGCACCGTTTGCTAACTGGTGGGATGCATCCGAGTCTAATATTACCAAAGCGGTGTTCACACCGATTGGTCAAAGTGCAACTGGCATGGCGGCATTGCTCTCTGGTGAAATTGATTTCATCTCACCCATTCCTCTACAAGACGTACCACGTATGCAAGAGCGTAGTGGCTTCACGGTGCACCAGGGAATTGAAGCCCGAGTCATTATGTTCGGCTTCAAGCACGATAGCGATGCGCTGATGTTTTCTGACGATGTATCCGGTAAAAATCCGTTCCAAGATGTGCGTGTTCGTCAAGCGGCCTATCAAGCTATCGACGTCGATACATTGATTGCCAAAATCATGCGCGGCAATGCTCAACCTGCGTCACAGTTGGTCTCTGAGAATATGAACGGATATTCCAAAGGATTAAGTGAGCGTTTCGCTTATGATCCTGAGGCGGCAAAGGCACTGCTTGCTGATGCAGGTTATCCGGACGGATTCAGTTTTGGACTGCAATGCCCTAACGATCGGTACATCAACGATGAATCCATTTGTAAGGCGGCAGCGTCAATGATGGCAAAGGTAGGCCTTAACGCAAAGCTGACTAGCATGCCTGTCAGAAACTACTGGCCCGAGCTTCGCGAAGACAAATTTGATATGTACTTGCTGGGTTGGTCGCCGGGTACATTCGATGCAGAGCATCCTATTCGTTTCCTGGCGTCTACTCCTAATAAAGAAAAGAAGTTAGGAAGCTGGAACTTTGGCGGCTACTCCAATGAGCGTATCGATGAGTTGCTTCCGTTGATTCAAAAGGAACTCAACGAAGAGTCGCGTCAAGCGATGGTTGATGAAGTTCACGGTTTAATGCAGCAGGAAGTTGCTTACGTTCCTATGTACATCCAGCCCTTAATTTGGGCATCTAAAGACAATGTGTCTTTGACACAGCGAAGTGATAACTTCTTCATTCTTCGCTGGGTAACTGTGAACTGAGGTTACACTTTGTAAATTAGTGCCAAAAATCTTAGGTAGTTGGTGGTCTGTGGTAATCCTACCACCAGCTGCCTAAGTGAAGAGGAGTACAATATCTGCATTGTCTGAGCAGTGTGTTACCCCATGATCAAGTCTCTCTTTTTACTACTTGCCCTAAGCATATCCTCGGCAAGTGTGTACGCCGATACCTGCGGCGTCCCTAATCCTTCTAATGAATATCAGTTAGTTTTCGAAGAAAATTTTGACGGAGACAGCTTAGATCGTGGACGTTGGGAAACTGAGTATCTATGGGGGCCTGGTGTCATCATTAACGGTGAAACTCAGTACTACGTTAACGACAATCAATTTGGTTATAACCCGTTTAAGGTATCCGACGGGTTGCTTTCCATTGAAGCTATAAAAACACCTTTTGACCGTTCACAGCTTTACCTGACACGTTCAATCTACTCTGCTAATGTTGTTGAATTGTTATGGCGTGTTCCAGTAAACGCAACGCTCTATGAAGTGTATAGAGATGATGTGCTGCAAGGAACAGCAACGGGCGGATCGTATCTCCAAACTGACTTGCGCGATGGTATTGACTATGCGTACGAGGTTGTTGCTTTAGATGACAATGGTAACGCGCTGGTTAGCGCGCAGCTAACTGTAAATACTGCAGATCGTCCGGCACCCGCCCAGCCGCAACAAGCTTTTACGCTGGGCTTAGACTCAAAAATATATTCAAGTACCGTAGCCGAAGTTATTTGGCAGTCTCCCAATCGTGCAAATCGATATGAGGTATTCCGCAACGGTGAGCTGTACCGAACGCTTGTGGGTGCTGACTATAAAAGTCTGTATGAAGTGGGCTTGCAGGAAGGCGTTGACTATACCTACCGGGTGGCTGCATACGACGGCTGTGATGAATTGATCATCGAGCAATCGCATACCTTGAACACGGGCGATGGTGTTACTCCAGCCGATGCGCAAAGTGAAAGACTGGTTATTAAATCTTCCATCTATTCTGACCATACTGCGGAAATTAGTTGGAATGCCGTGCAGGGTGCATCCAACTACGATATCTATGACAACGATGCCTTTATCGTGAACAGTGATGCTCGTTCCCTCTTTATTGATGATTTAATTCCCGGTGTCGACAGACGGTTCTTGGTCGTTGCGTTCAATGCAGACGGTGTTGAGGTGGATAGAACCAGCCGAGTGCTGAATACGGCAGACAATAGTTTTGCGTTAAACAGGCAGCCGTTTCTCTCCGGCATTATTACCAGCTATAACTCTTTCCGGTTTAAGTATGGGCGGGTAGAGGCACGTGCTCGGATGCCTGCCGGAAAAGGTTTGTGGAGTGCTTTTTGGTTACTGAATGCGTATTACAAACAAGACCAGCCAGAAGACCCTGAAATCGATATCATCGAAGCGATAGGTGATCGAGTAACGACAGCGAATCATGCCTACCATTATCGAACAGATACCGATGGCAGCGGTTTTTATAACCAGCAGTCTTCAACTGAAATGCGTGCCCAGATCAGTGATTTTTCTCAAAACTTCCACACCTATCGTGTCGATTGGGAAGAGGGTCGAATTGTCTGGTACGTCGATGATGTTGAAACCGGTCGTGTTGAAGGTGATCAAGTGTCAGATGAGCAGATGTATCTATTAGCTAATCTGGCTGTAGGCGGAGCGTTTCCAGGGCCAGCCGATAGTACAACACCCTTTCCGGCACGCTTTGAAATTGACTACATCCGGGTATACCAACGCTGAGTAATGTGTTGGCTGTGAATGGTGTAAAGTTGAACGCATGGAAAAACCTCTCGCCAGTGAAGCGAGCAATGAACCGTTGCTCGGCGTCGATACTAAACCTTCTCCGTTACAACAAAACCCTCATGCGCTTCGCACGGATGTCGAACGTCGACTAGAGGTTGCGATAGGTCGTGAAGTTCGATCGCTGCGTAAGCAATTGGGTATAACTGGCACCGACCTGGCGGAAAGTAGCGGTTTATCTGTTGGAATGTTGTCAAAAATTGAAAATGGCCTGACGTCCCCTTCCTTGACCACCTTACAAGCCCTGTCCCATTCTTTGGGTGTGCCTATCTCTAGTTTTTTAAAGCGGTTTGAGGAGGAAAGGGTTGCTGTACAGGTTAAAAGTGGCGAAGGCGTATCCATGGAGCGTCGTGGAACACGATCTGGACATCAATACCAGTTGCTTGGGTATTTGGGTGCAAATGAGAGTGGGGTCATTGGTGAGCCCTACATGATCACTCTCACGGATGACTCTGATGTATTCCCCACATTTCAGCATGAGGGAATTGAGTACCTGTATTTTTTAGAAGGAAAAGTCGAGTACCGTCACGGTGATAAAACGTTCTTAATGGAGCCAGGCGATTCCCTGTTTTTCGATGCTGATGCACCGCACGGTCCGGAGAAACTCATTGAATTGCCAGCGCGTTATCTGTCAATTATTGCTTATCCGCAGTCCTTTTAAAAAACCACACGAGTGAGTTAGTAAAGCTTGCAGTTTTTAGCAGGCGGAATTTACGTACCGGCAACAGGTGTCGTGCTACCGGTACGATTAAATTTATTCCTGTACTTAAATGCTGAATACTCTGGTTTATAAAAAATGCTTAGCAGTCGAGCGTGTTGTCACGTTCCCATTGAGTTAGGCTCGAAGCATATTTACTCCAATCGTTTCTTCTCAGCTTGCAATAGGCTTCGCTAAATTCGCTACCCATCGCGTTTTGTAATACGCTGTCTTTTTCGTAGTTACGAATAGCATCGAGAAGATTCAGCGGAAGTTTTTTAACGTTGTCGCCAGCCAACTCCGGGTTGGCGTACATGTCGTTATCTAAGCGTTGCCCTGATGGAATCTTGTTATCGACCCCATTCATGCCAGCAGCCAAAATCACTGCCATGAGTAAGTACGGATTAGCAGCTCCATCAGGCAGACGCAATTCAATGCGGCCGTCATCCGGGATGCGGATCATATGCGTACGGTTGTTGCCACCAAAGGTAATGGAGCTTGGTGACCAAGTAGCGCCAGAGAGCGTTGGAGGCGCATTGATTCGCTTGTAAGAGTTGACTGTTGGATTAGTAATTGCCGCTAAGGATTCGCCGTGCTCCAGTAGACCGCCTATGAAGTGGTAAGCCTCTTCAGATAAGCCGAGTTCACCGGCGTCATCGCTAAAACGGTTGGTTTTACTGTCGTTACTCCAAACAGACACATGTACGTGACAACCATTACCCGTAAGGTGTGAAAATGGCTTAGGCATAAACGTAGCGCGAAGGCCATGTAACTCCGCAATGGACTTAACCATAAACTTAAAGAACGCTAGCTGATCTGCTGTGGTTAGTGCGTCATTAAAATCCCAATTAATTTCGAACTGCCCGTTGGCGTCTTCATGGTCATTTTGATAAGGACCCCAGCCCAGTTCGGTCATGGTGTCGCAGATTTGAGAGATCACATCGTAGCGACGCATAACGGCTGATTGGTCGTAGCATGGTTTCTCCTGCGTGTCCCGCTCATCGGAGATTGCAGTGCCATCAGGCGATATAAGATGAAACTCAGGCTCAACACCAGACTTCATCAACATGCCCTTGCTGGCGGACTCGGCCATCAAGCGTTTTAAAACGTTGCGTGGTCCCTGTGCGACAGGCTCACCGTTCATCCACGGGTCACCGGCTATCCAAGCAACTTCCGGTTTCCACGGTAACTGGATAACAGAATCTACGTCAGGCATAACAAACATGTCAGGATGTGCTGGCGTGAAGTCTAGCCATGCCGCAAAACCTGCGAAGCCTGCGCCGCTTTTCTGCATGCCGCCAGCCGCCTCAGCGGGCACAAGTTTAGCTCGTTGAGTACCAAACAAGTCAGTAAAGTTAAACAGGTAATACTTAATGCCACGCTCTTTGGCCAGGGTCGTCAAGTTTTGGGTCATAACCTGCTCTCAGTTCATTGGTGTTTAGTGGAAAAATTACGCCTTGCGTTGTTAGTAGCCTTGTCCGGGAACCCAGCTTGTGCCTGCAAGGGGCACTTGTGCCATAGCTGCTGACTCGACAGTGAGTGCAACCAGATCTTCAGGTTCTAAGTTATGGACATGGTTCTTGCCGCAGGCTCTAGCGATAGTCTGTGCTTCCAGCGTCATAACTTTGAGGTAGTTAGCGAGTCGTCTACCGGCCTTTTCAGGATCCAAGCGGCTAGCGAGTTCAGGGTCTTGTGTGGTTATGCCGGCAGGGTCTTGTCCTAGATGCCACGCATCGTAGGAACCTGCTGTCGTGCCAAGCTTGCGGTATTCTTCTTCGTAGAACGGATCGTTGTCGCCCATAGCAATGAGTGCGGCAGAACCTATAGAGACTGCGTCTGCTCCTAATGCCATCGCTTTCGCCACATCAGCACCGTTGCGAATGCCGCCTGATACGATGATCTGCACTTTTCTGTGCATGTCTAGTTCTTGTAGTGCTTTAACGGCAGGACGGATACACGCGAGCGTAGGTTGTCCCACGTGTTCTATAAAGACATTTTGAGTTGCGGCTGTGCCACCTTGCATGCCATCGAGTACGATGACATCCGCGCCTGACTTAACCGCTAGTGCGGTATCGTAATAAGGCCGTGAGCCACCTATCTTTACGAAGATAGGCTTTTCCCAATTGGTTATTTCACGCAGTTCCAGTATTTTGATTTCAAGATCATCCGGGCCGGTCCAGTCTGGGTGACGGCAGGCTGAGCGTTGATCGATGCCTTTGGGTAAAGAGCGCATCGCAGCAACACGATCATTAATTTTCTGTCCCAGCAGCATGCCTCCACCACCAGGCTTTGCGCCTTGCCCGACAACGACTTCGATAGCATCAGCCTTGCGAAGGTCATCCGGGTTCATTCCATAACGAGAAGGCAGGTATTGGTATACCAACAGTTTTGAGTGACCCCGCTCTTCCGGTGTCATACCGCCATCGCCCGTTGTGGTTGATGTGCCGGCTAGGTTCGCGCCACGACCCAATGCTTCTTTTGCCTGGCCGGACAATGAACCGAAGCTCATGCCTGCAATGGTGATAGGGATTTTTAATTCAAGAGGCTTCGTGGCAAAGCGATCGCCTAGAGTCACCTCAGTACCGCAACGTTCGCGATACCCTTCCAGCGGATAACGGGATATCGATGCGCCTAAAAAGAGCAGGTCATCGAAGTGGGGCAACTTTCGCTTGGCGCCCGATCCACGTATGTCGTAGATACCGGTGCTGGCAGCTCTGCGTATTTCCGAATTCGTGTATTCATCGAAGGTTGCCGAAGGTCTTGGAGCGGCTTGTGGAATCTTATCGTCCATTATTCTTTAGTTACGTTGTTTGGTCGGCCTGCGCGCTTCAAAGGCAGGGCTTAGCAAATAGATGTCTTTGATCCAGAGACTTAGTAGGCATCTGCCTGGTCAATATCGAAGTTGTATAGCGTCCTTGCAGACCCATAACGTCGGAATAATTTCGCGTCCTTGTTGATCTGTGCTTTTTCAAGTAGGTCGGCAAGCGTATTTTCATGCTCTGCTGTCATTTCCTTCTCGATGCAATCTGCACC
>JBGCGD010000076.1:0-14420 GCA_045110515.1 Granulosicoccus sp.
GTGTACTCAAGCAGTTCGAAAAGAACGCGGCAAACCACCGAACTCATACTGGGAACACGAACAGACACTGTCACCTACCGGGATGATCTACGAGAGGTCAAACTGGGTGTTTGGCAAGGTCAATATTGGGCAGATATTGAAAAGCAGTACCCCGAACTCGTTGAACTCCACGCCAAGGGCTCACCACTATTTGAAGTAGAGGGTGCCGAGAAATCATCGGAAGTTCAAACAAGAGGCATAGACGCCATCGAATCGATAATTGCAGCCCATGAAAATGCTGACAAAGAAGACAATATTTTGGTAGTTAGTCACGGCGCCATCATGAAAACGATTCTGGCCTACTATTTAGAAATTCCGCTAAACGAATTACATAGTTTCTCGTCTTTGCCCAACTGCGCTCACTGCATTATTGAAGCTGACGGTAAAGAGAGAAAAGTTAGAACTATAGCGAGTATGCCGGTTCAAGAAACAGACTGGGCAAGCGCACTTTAATAGCGGCCGGGCAAATTAAGAAACCATAAAAAGGACAAACGACATCATGGCAAAAAAAATCGTCAAAGACTTTAACGGTGATGCGGCAACGGTAACCTGGAACAGCCAACTATGCATACATGTCGCTGAGTGTGGCCGCGCGAAAGGCGACTTGTTCGACATGAGCAGGAAACCCTGGTGCGATCCCAACACCAGTAGTAATGAAGACGTACTTGACGTTGTCAAAAGATGTCCAACAGGTGCCTTATCTGTTGTATTTAGTGACGGTACCGATGGTGAAAAAAGTGCAACCGAAAACACCATTACTGTGGTGTATGGTGGTCCTCTCGTGCTTCAAGGTGAGCTTGAAATAGAAGGCGCGCCAGACGATGCACCAGGACTCAAGTTTCGTGCATCGTTATGTCGTTGTGGTTTAAGTAAAAATAAACCTTATTGCGACAATAGCCATGCAAATTCCGATTTCAAGGATTACGGTGCTGTTGGCGACAAAGGTACTCCGCTTGAAGAGACCGGTGGCCCTTTAAAAGTGACACTGATGGAAAACGGCCCAATTAGACTCAGCGGAAACGTTCGCATTGTAGCTGGCAGTGGAAGATCCGCCTGGCAAGGTACAAAAACAGCTCTGTGTCGTTGCGGACTGAGTAAAAACAAACCGTTTTGCGATGGTGCGCACCGCGGATCCGAATGGCGTTCAGACGTTTGATCGGCGAAACGGTTTTACCATGAACGCAGCCCCTTTAAGCGGAATAAAAGTTGTTGAACTCGCACGCATCCTCGCCGGCCCGTGGATAGGACAAACACTGTCAGATCTGGGCTGCGAAGTCATAAAGGTTGAAAGCCCTGATGGGGACGATACGCGAACATGGGGGCCACCTTGGATAGAGACCGAAGGTGAACGCAGCGCCGCCTACTTTCATGCTTGCAACCGTGGAAAAAAATCGGTCACCGTTGATTTAAAAACATCGGAGGGCCGAGACTATGTCCGTACCCTATTGGCGGACGCCGATGTGTTTATTGAAAATTTCAAAGTCGGAGGCTTAACGCAATACGGCTTAGACGCACAGACCTTGTGTAAAGAATTTCCAACGCTTATTTACTGTTCAGTAACAGGCTTCGGACAAACGGGACCCTATGCAACACGCGCCGGCTACGACTTTATGATTCAGGGGATGGCAGGCATTATGGACTTAACCGGCGAACCCGATGGCAGTCCTCAAAAAATGGGCGTTGCCTTTGCAGATATTTTCACAGGTTTGTATGGCGTTGTCGGTATTCAGTCTGCCCTTTTACAACGACATCAAACAGGCAAGGGTCAACATATAGATATGTCACTGTTCGACTGTATGAGTGGCGTTCTAGCTAATCAGTCCATGAATTTTCTAGCCAGTGGAAATTCACCGACACGTATGGGCAACAAACATCCCAATATCGCGCCGTACCAAACGTTTCCAGTTGAGGACGGTCATCTCATCATTGCTGTCGGAAACGACCAGCAATTTCAACGATTATGTAAAGCGCTCAGTCTGAACAATTTGGCTGAAGATGATCGATTCGCCAGCAATGCTTTGCGTGTACAGAATCGCGATGACTTGGAAGCCTTGTTAAGTGAACAAACAAACAAATGGACACGACAGGCTCTGCTGGACGCTCTTGAAGTTGCCGTTGTGCCTGCTGGCCCCATCAATACCGTCGCTGACGTTTTTGCCGACAAACAATTTCAAGCCAGAGGTATGCAGATTAATCCAGACGGCATACCCGGTGTTCGTACACCCATCAAGTTCAGTGACGCAGAATTATCATTGGACAAAAGAGCACCTAATCTAGGCGAGGACAACCCGGATAAACACTAAGCTACTTATCTAGTGGATATACGCATAACAGATTCGGATGCAGCAGATGCCGAGACCATTGAGTCCGAATTACTGAAGGCTCTGCACGAATCTCTCAGGCAGTCTCGCAATGAACAATTTGTTCTTCGCGCATCGTGTTCTAGCGGCGAGATGATAGGAGGTTTGACTGCCAGCTCGTCCTACGGCTGGTTACTGATCAAAACTCTATGGGTAAACCAAGCGTATCGTGGCCAAGGTATCGGTCAAGCACTTATGAGAGAGGCCGAAGACAGAGGACGGACGATGGGCTGTCATTCGGCCTGGTTGGATACTTCAAACCCGGCCTCTCAGGTTTTCTATGACAAGCTTGGATATATTGAGTTTGGACACTTAAGAAACGGTGCCGAGCAGTTTCCTCCAGAACACCAACGCTGGTTTATGAAAAAATCGTTATAGCACCAAGCAGCCACTGGCCAAACAATTAATACAGCGCCTTACCCCGTTTGCAGTACGATTTGCTTCCAGACAGACGTCTCATCAAACAACACGTACTCGCGACGCAACCCCCAAGGACCAAATTCTGCGTGGCTCATACCCAGAATGTAAACATCCGCTTGCGTCGGTTTGCCGAACATTCCCCACCCTTCGTGTTTGCCGTGAAGCGACCAGCGTACTGCCGCACGTGGTGGCATGCTGGGATCGTCACGTCCTATGACATGATCTATCTTGAACGTTGCTGATGGAAAAGACGCCCGCAGGCCCATCCAAAATTCATCAGCATCTGCATGACTATGGCCTGTGATTCCACCCGGCAATTCCAAATGACAACCGCGATCATACTCAGCAGGAATGGCCGACATCTCAGCGCCCATAATTCTTGTCAGAATATCGGCATAACGCTGACCCGCTTCATGCTCATTGCCCTTAGCCTGATAAGGACCGGGAATATCATTATGAGGTGTTAGAGGTTTAACGCAGGCATCGGGACCACCCTCGCGTTCTATGAGATCACGCGCATAAGCCAACGGCTCCCAGCCAAGTTGACGGACAATGGCGCCCTGATCTCTGATGAGCCACTCGTCGTAAATCGTGTTTTCCTTGGCTGCACAATCAGCAATGATGCGATACACCAGCTTCTTGCCAGATGCTTTGCCATACACACCATCGTGCGCATGAGTCGCAGTAGACAAGATTCGATGAGACGATAAAAATCCAACGTTCTCATCGCCGCTCCATATAACGTCTTCACCCAACAGGGTTCGGTCCGGAAATTCAGCCAGCGTGGCCATTGTTGCGCCAATAACCCCTTTATTCCCCACAACCACTGAGGCAGGCGTTCTTACGACGATATCGTCAGAATAGTAGTGATGCAGCGTACTTATCTGTCGATCTTCCCAGATCTCTTTTGTAATACCAATGATGTAATCGGGGAAGTCTTTCCACTTTGGATCAAAGCCTGGAAGGGTCATGGAAATATTCTCTTGTGCAATCAGAATTAGAGGACGACGAATACGATGTGAAGCTCACGTAGCCGCATTATAAGCAGGAAAAGACTATGACCCACTTAATCTGTTTCATGAAGATATCGTGTTTTTAAATGCTCAATTAAGTGGCTGGCAACGCTCCCCTCCCCCGTGGCATTTTTCATGAGTTCCTGCGATTCGAACTCACAACCGTACTGCCAAATATTATTAGACAACCACTCACGCACGAACCCGATATCACCTGAGGCATAACGATCCTGCCAATCGGTATGCTCACGTTTTAGGGCTGCACTTAGCTGAGCGGCATTGACCGCCCCCATGGTGTAGGAGGGAAAATACCCAAACGCACCGTCTGTCCAATGGATATCCTGCAGACACCCTATAGAATGATCTCCGTTTGTTGATAGGCCGAGATAACTATTCAATGATGCTTCCCAAGCATCGGGAACATCAGCAGCTTCGATATCACCATTAATCAAAGCACTCTCGATATCAAATCTGAGCATGACATGCAGCGGATAGGTCACTTCATCTGCTTCGACTCTGATAAAGCTCGGTTTCACTCGGGTTTGCGCTACCCAAATATCATCAGCCGTAAACGATGCTGTCGATGGTAGGTGCTTATGCAGTGGCTCCATAATCGCTTTGCCAAAGGCACGCGATAAAAACAGCTGCTTTTCAAACAGCAGACTTTGGCTTTCATGGATACACATATTGCGCGACCTGCCTACCGGGTAAGAGGAAAGCTCAGGAGGCAACCCGGCTTCATAGCTTGCATGGCCGGTTTCATGAGCCGTGGCCTGAAGCGCATCAGCAAAATCGGTTTCCCGGTAACGCGTTGTAATACGTTGATCGCCCAATACACCCGTGCTGAACGGATGCATACTGACATCAAGCCGACCCGCATTAAAGTCAAAACCAAGCATACTCATCAATGATTCACTGAGAGCCTGTTGATTCTCGACGGGGTAAAGGCCGCTTAAATCTTTAGGCGTTTGATTGGCTTGATGCTCTAAAACACGTATTAATAAATCTGGCAGCTCAGCCTTCAGCTCTGAAAACACAGACGCGATGAGTGCCTGCGAATCACCCGTACAGTGCAAATCCAAAAGAGCATCATAGGGCGTGTCAAATCGCTCGGGAGCTTGCGCCTGTCGCGCTTGCGCTTCTTCACGCCCAAGAGCAACCACCTCCTTAAAGTTTTTAAGAAAGCCTTGCCAATCACTCTCACCCTTTTGCGTACGCCAACCATGTTCACAACGTGAACCAGCAATAACCTTGGCATGAACGAGTTCAGCTGGCATAGCCATAGACTGCTGCCACGTAATTCGCATTTCTTTCAGATGATTGGCCAGCTCCGGAGCAATGGAACCTTTTGCTAATTCTTCGGAGGCTTCGTTTATCCAGTCTCCCATCGCGGGCGCCGTCATGAGCTCATGACGCATGCTCGCAATTTCAGCCAAAGCTTCAGCTCGCGGATTCATTCCGGTATCGGGCATCATGACTGCTTGGTCCCAAGCCAAAAACGTACTCGCGTGGTCTAACTGCGTAATACGATGGAACTGTTGCTCAAGATTTTTTAAAGACTGGCTCATCGGGCCTCCTTTAACTGTAAAAACTGCAATGCACCAAGACTATGACATGCCGAGTATATTTACCTAAAAACAAGCCTTACCAGCCGTAGTCGTGTAGTAATTCTTCACCGGCTTCTACATCGCGCAGGATGGTCACGTCTTCATCCGTGTAGGCCGCGTTAGGTTTTTTTCCGTGATTGATGTACTTAAAGTCATTGACCAGCTCCAGGCCTAAGTCATCGGTAATCCAGAGAACGTAAATGCCATCATCGAAAGTGGGCATACCCACAAGTCGGCCTAACACGGTATCGGCTTTGATGCGTTGTGAGGCAAATAAGCCCTTGCCGTGAAGTACGCTATCAGCAACAAAGACTTTGTCAGAAACGTCGCTGATTCTGGCATTTTTAAACTGCGCCATAACCGCTTTACGCTTCTCGGAAGCAGTGATTTTCTTGGCTACTTTAGACGTTGCAGATTTATCAACGCTTTTTTTGGAGGCCTTCTTTTGCTTGGATTTATCGTTGTTTTCTTTTTGTTGTTTCTTCTTGTCAGCTGCCATTGCCGTGTCCATTGTCAATAAAAGCGTAAGCCTACCCGAGCCGGACGAAAGGCTCCAGTAAAACCACGTGTAAGTACACGATATCAGGCAATGAAAAAATTGCGCTTTGTCCCTAAACCACGCGACAACACGCAATAGATAGGCATATTGCGTGATTAAATTTAAGAGGGATTAGTACCAGCACGCTGCGCCACCGGCAATTCTGCCAGCCGAGCGTCAAGCTGGGCTGCTTGGCACTACATTGTCTGGGTTGCGCGATCGCTGTTCAGAGAACCTGCCAATAACAGCTCTATGTGTTTTTGTGTACCACCGGCATCTTCAACGTTAAATTGCACACCGATACCTTGCGCTTTGTTACCTTGCGCCCCCGGGGGGGTCACCCACACGACATTTCCACGAACGGGAATCATATCGACATCGTCCATCATTTTGAGTAACACGAATACTTCATCGCCCATATCGAAGGAACGCGTCGTGGGAATGAAAACTCCCCCGTTTTTCGCGAAGGATATGTAGGACGAATAAAGAGCACCACGATCAGTGATGGAAAACAAAATGATGCCTTTACGTGTTTGTTCAGTCATAAGCCGTAAACTCAGCCGTTAGTCATGATCCTTATATCGGCAAAGAGCCCCTCAAGCACAGTCTGTGTTTTAAAGCTGGCGCTGTCTGAACGGTGCAATTGAATCAAACGGTCATAAAGCGTGAACCACTGCTCAATTTTTAGCCGTTCTTGAGTCTCCGATAACACCTGTTTCACGGCAGGCGCTACGTCAATTTCCAACATTTGACGCTGTTTTGACGCCAAAAGACACCATCGGCTGAAGGTTGCCAGGCAAACAGCAGTATCCAAATCTGACAGAGAATCACTGATTCGCCCCACACTGCCTTTATGTAGGAATAGGTCCCGCCAGGCTTTAAGAAGCAGCTCCCGGGAGGCCAAATTCTCATCACTGCTGTTTTCAACCGCCAGATAAGGTCCACCACCCGCTTCGCTTAAAGCCGCTTCAGGGTCGTTGACTTTACCTTTCAGCCATTCCAATGCTAACGGAGCGTCACACATTTTAAGCGTGATTTTCTGGCATCGGCTGCGGATGGTTGCTGGCAATGAGCCAAGCTTGGTCGCACTTAGAATAAGAACGGCATGGTCGCTCGGCTCCTCTAACGTTTTCAGGAGACTATTCGCCGCATTGCGGTTTAACGTGTCTGCTTGCTCTAGCAATGCAATCTTGTAGCTACCTTGGCTTGCCGTCAATTGAAGCCACTCTACCAATGCTCGAATGGGATCCACTTTAATTGCCGCATTCGCGCCCTGTGGTACAAGCTTTTTGTAGTCCGGGTGAGAATCTGCTAATAGCTGACGGCATGCTTCACATTCGCCACATGCTCCAAGCCGAACACCGACCTGTACCGTCGAAGTAGGCTCACGACACAATAAAGACTCTGAAAGCCATTGAGCGAAGGCGCGCTTACCAATACCATCGACGCCAGCAAGTAACAAAGCATGTGGAAGCCTGCCACTGCGCGATCGCGACAACAAAGCAACGCCTTCGTCTAGTAACCAGGGAGGACACTCTGTCAACGACCCCATGATCAAACTATGCGGCGTTAACGAAAGGCATGACGGCAGTTTTTACAGACGCTTGAACAGCTTCCACTGAACGAGAGGCGTCGATGATCACAACTCTGCTCGGGTCTTCGGCTGCGCGTTGTAAATAAGCCGCACGGGCGCGTTCAAAAAATTCAAGCGCTTCGCTTTCAATTCGATCAGGTTTACCACGAGCAGCCATTCTCGCTAGTCCGGCTTCTACAGACATATCTAAAAGCAAGGTTAAATCAGGTTCAATCGTGACGCCCATCAGTTTATGCAACTCTGCTACCCGATTTACACCTAGCTGACGACCACCCCCTTGATAGGCAATACTGGCGTCTAAAAAACGATCGCACAAAACCCAACGGCCACTGGCTAAAGCAGGCTCTATGACTTGGCCAACGTGCTCTACTCTTGAGGCAGCCATCAGCAGTAATTCAGTTTCGTTCTGCATCTTTCCTGCTGCGTGCAAAACCAGGTTGCGCACGGACTCGCCTAATTCGGTACCACCGGGCTCGCGAGTTCCCACAAATTCTATGTTGTGCTCGTGTAGTAAAGACTCAACAAAGGTTCGGTTAGTGGTTTTACCCACACCCTCAAGCCCTTCTAGAGTAATGAATTTTCCACGCATTGGACTGTTGTCATCCACTATCGTTTAAGCTGATATTTACGTACAGCCGCGTTGTGCTGCTCAAGTGTCTCAGAAAACTGATGCGTGCCATCACCTTTAGCGACAAAGTACAAGGCCTTGGTTTCTTCGGGATGCATTACAGCGTTGATGGCCTCGCGGCCCACCATCGAGATAGGTGTTGGGGGAAGTCCTGCGCGAGTGTAGGTATTGTATGGCGTATCGGTTGTTAGGTCCGATCGCCGGATATTTCCATCGTAACTATCACCCATACCGTAGATAACCGTGGGGTCAGTTTGCAAACGCATGCGTTTATTGATGCGCGATAGAAAGACACCGGCAATTAAAGGGCGCTCCGCTGCAACCGCTGTTTCTTTCTCGACGATTGATGCAAGTATCAACGCTTCATAAGGCGACTCCAGCGGCAGTCCCTCTTCACGACCTTCCCATTCTTCCTTTAGCACTTTGTCCAACATATTCTTTGAGCGCCGCAGATATTCAACATCGGTAGTGCCTTTTGGAAACGCGTAGGTATCCGAGAAGAATTGCCCTTCGGGATAAATTCCTTCAAATCCCAAAGCGCTCATAAGCGCTTCAGCTGACTTAAGAGTTTCTTCGTCTAGAGTATGAGTTAAATCGTCAGAAGCAGCTACCCGGGCTATGGCCTGTTTCCAGTTAGAGCCTTCAATAATACTTAACGAGTACTGAATAGTTTGACCTTTGACCAATGCGTCAAACAGCTCGGGCACCGTCATTGGGGACTGTAAGTTGAACTCACCAGATTTAATCCCTGAGGCCTTCTGACTGAGTCTTGCGTAGACATCAAACCAATAACGCTTATCGATAATGCCTTCACGTTCAAGCTCATCAGCCACACGTTTGGCAGACCAGCCACGTTCTATCGTCACGCGCTGGCCGTCACCAGCTAGATTGATTGGCTGATTCAAATAACGTTGATAGTCAGACCACCCGAACCAGCCCGCCCCGGCCGCGGCGACTATCAGGAACAACAGAAAACGAGTCACACGCTGTCGGTCGCAAATATTAAGGTGCCATTGGTGCCACCAAACCCAAAGGAGTTAGACATGCTGACTTTGATAGCCGCTTCGCGGCTTTTGTTTGCAACGTAGTCTAAATCACAGCCCTCACCCGGGTTATCCAGGTTAATGGTTGGCGGTGCAACTCCATCTCTTAACGCAAGAACGGAGAACACAGCTTCTATACCACCAGCAGCACCCAACAAATGACCTGTCATACTTTTGGTTGAGCTGACTAAAACCGACTGACTGTGACTACCCAATGCGTTCTTGATGGCGTCCGTTTCTGCAACGTCGCCAGCAGGTGTCGATGTGCCATGAGCGTTAATGTAATTGACATCTGAGGCATCAAGCTTCGCATTTTTTAAAGCAGCTTTCATACATCGGGCAGCACCCTCGCCGTTTTCTGAAGGTAGCGTCATGTGAGAGGCATCACCGCTCATGCCGTAACCAACGACCTCACCGTAAATTTTTGCACCACGGGCCTTGGCATGTTCAAGCTCTTCTAACACCATAACACCTGCGCCATCTCCAAGTACAAAACCGTCACGGTCTTTGTCCCACGGGCGGCTGGCAGCTGTCGGGTTATCGTTGCGAGTAGACAAGGCTCGGGCGGCACCAAAGCCTGCCAGCCCCAAGGGGCATGTCGCCATCTCCGCACCACCCGCAATCATGATGTCTGCATCGCCGTATTCGATAAAACGGGCGGCATCACCAATATTGTGTGTACCTGTAGTGCACGCAGTAACGGTACAAACATTGGGGCCTTTATATCCAAATTTAATGGATAGATTGCCGCTGATCATATTGATAATGGTGGAAGGTACAAAAAACGGCGACACTTTTCGCGCACCGCCATCAAGAAGCGCTTTGTGCTGTGCCTCGATATTAGGCAGACCGCCGATACCTGAACCGATGGATACACCGACTCGTTCCAAATCTAGGCCGTTTTGCGCAGCGTCTTCCAAGCCTGCGTCACGAATAGCCTGCATACCGGCCGCAATACCGAAATGGACGAAAGTGTCCATCTTACGAGCTTCTTTCTTGGAGAAGTAATCGGTGTAATCGAAGTTTTTAACTGAGGCGCTAAATCGTGTACCGAATTTGCTCGTATCAAAACTACTTATTTCTGCGGCACCCGACACTCCAGCCAGAATATTTTTCCAGCTTTCTTCAACGTCGCCACCGACCGGTGTTACCAGCCCTAAGCCCGTAATTGCTACTCGTCTACGCGTCAAACCCGTCATGCTCCGATAACGACTCGCCCTGACCCATTAACGTAGGGTGGGCAGAAAACAAAAGAGCCGCAACACGCACAAATACCCAACCCTTAAGAGTAGGACATCGACCCGTTGCGGCCCCATAACCGTACTTCCAAACCCCATGCTCAATCAAGTGACTACACGAAAAGTTTCGCTAAGGCACCCGAGTGACGCACTGGGACAAGGTGACGGAATTAAGCGTCGTCGAGATTCGCCTTAACGTAGTCGACTGCTTGGGCTACCGTCGTGATTTTTTCGGCCTCTTCATCGGGGATTTCGCACTCGAACTCCTCCTCCAGCGCCATCACTAGCTCTACGGTATCGAGAGAATCTGCGCCTAGATCTTCGACAAATGAAGCTGTGGTAGTGACTTCTTCTTCTTTCACACCTAGCTGTTCTACGACAATCTTTTTGACGCGTTCGTCAATACTGCTCATTGTGGGGTAAACCTCCGATAAAAAGAAAGCGGCGTTGGCCGTGCCGCCATTGTAGTGAGTTCCAACAGAACCTGCCAACTCTTCCGTAAATTCTTTGATTCTAACTTAGTAACTGACGGCACTAAAACAACCGCTGGATCTTCCCGGATAGGCGTTTTTCGCAAATTTTCCGAAAATGAGCGACTCCGAGGGGGGTATTCTAAACGCAGAAGCTACCGAGACGGATAAATAATACGCCGCGAACCAAAATAATTATGTCATGACCATGCCGCCGTTGACACTAATGGTCTGACCGGTGATGTACGCTGCCCCCGGCGAGGCCAGAAACAAGCACGTTTGCGCGATATCATCTGGTGTTCCAAGCCTACCAAGTGCTATTTCACCCTTAAGTTTGTCTTTCTGTTCGTCAGGTAGCGCGTCTGTCATGTCGGATTCGATAAAACCCGGTGCGACGGCATTGATGGTAATTGAGCGCGAGCCTAGCTCTCGAGCCATAGATTTAGTTAATCCAAGAACTCCCGCTTTGGCTGCAGCATAATTCACCTGCCCCGCATTGCCTGTAATTCCCACGACAGAACTGATATTGATAATCCGACCGCCTCGCGCTTTGACCATGGGCTTTATCACTAGACGACATAGCCTATACACGCTCGACAAATTAGTCGAAATAACGTCATCCCATTCTTCGTCCTTCATACGCATGAATAGATTGTCCCGCGTGATACCTGCGTTGTTAACCAGTATCGAAATGTTGCCAAAGTCTGCAGAAATTTTTGCTATCACAGCCGCCGTTTCTTCTGCATCAGTGACATTAAGCTTCATTCCAACCCCATTAATACCGGAGGTTTTGAAACGTTCAGAGATTGCTGCCGCACCGCTGTCTGATGTTGCGGTACCTACAACTGTGGCACCGTTGCTACCCATAACATCACTTATAGCAGCGCCAATTCCACGGCTGGCACCGGTCACCAGTACAACTTGGTTTTCTAGTATTGAAGTAGTCACTATTGGATTTCCAAATCAGTTGTGAAGTTTGGCAAAGTTGAGTTGCTACGGTTTGACGTCAATGCAAATCGGCCTTACCTTAATACAACCCAGGCTTAGATGTGCCCTACATTGTATTATTACGTATTTATTGCTTGTAGCGCCGCTGCTAACGTCTCGGGTGAGTCAACAGGCAAGGTTGGCAAACTGCGATCAATACGCTTACTAAGCCCAGTCAGCACCTTACCGGGGCCTGCTTCTATCAGTGTCGTTACGCCATGATCATCACGCAGTGACTCGACCGTTTTTGTCCAATATACCGGGCTGTAAACGTGCGCCTTCAATACTTCCAAGTGGCTGCTTAGATCACTGGCCACCTTTGCAGTGGCGTTCTGCAACAACGGGCTTGATGCCTCTGACCATTCGATACCTTCTATGGTGTTTGCAAGCTCATCACCGGCGGGTTGCATTAAGGAAGAATGGTTGGGCACGCTGACCGCCAACATTAACGCTTTTCTGCAACCTAACTCTTTAGCCTTTTCTATGCTGGCCTCTAACGCATCGATATGCCCAGAAATAGCCACCTGCCCAGGAGCGTTGAAATTAACGGCCTCTGAGATCCTGTCACCCGTAATCGATTCGCATAAATCCACAACGGCTTGATCATCCATGCCGATAAGCGCGGCCATGCCTCCTTCACCTTCGGGCACGGCAGACGCCATCAATTCAGCTCGACGTTTTACTAAGCGGATTCCATCGTCGAACGAGAGCATGCCTGCGGCGACCATAGCTGCAAATTCACCTAGGCTGTGTCCGGCAAACGCAGCGGGAGTTTCAAGACCAGCGTTTTGCAATACCCGCCATACAGCGACACCTGATGTGAACATCAACGGTTGTGTCACCCGGGTGTCAGCCAAGTCTTCTTTACTACCGGTTTGAGACAAGGACCATAAGTCCTGACCCAGCCCCTCTGATGCTTCGGCAAAGGTCGTTTGTACCACTTCATGCTCGGCGCTCAAGGCGGCCAACATGCCGACACTTTGCGATCCCTGCCCTGGAAAAACGATTGCAATCGTCAAAAGAATCTCCTTGTCACTAACTGGTTCAAATTATAAAACTATGAGGGTGCCGGATGAGTTCAGACTAACCCTAAAACGTTACGCATATCGTAAATACCCGCAGGTTGTTTTGACAACCAAACTGCTGCCCTAACGGCACCACGCGCGAAGGTCATACGGTCGGTGGCACGATGGGTAATTTCAATTCGTTCGCCGTTGCCAGCATAAAGAACTGTGTGCTCTCCAATAATATCCCCAGCGCGTATCGTTTCGAACCCAATCGTCTGAGTATCGCGCTCGCCAGTGATGCCCTGCCTTCCATACACAGCACATGTGGCAAGATCACGGCCTAACGCATCGGCAACAACTTCACCCATTTTCATGGCTGTACCAGATGGCGCATCGACTTTATGACGATGATGGGCTTCGATGATTTCCACATCGTAGTCGTCACCCAACGCACGTGCCGCCTTTTCCAATAAATCCAGTGTCACAGTCACACCGATACTGTAGTTGGGCGCGAACATAATCGGCATTCTCTTGGCATAGCTGTTTAACTGTTCCAGCTGTTCAGGGTCGAAACCGGTGGTGCCGATGACGACCGCGGTATCAGTATCAACACAGGCTTCTAGCACGGCCAATGACACCTTCGGTGCGGTGAAATCAATAACCACATCGCTGGTTTTGACAATCGTGGACAGATTATCTTCCACGGTAACGCCAGTTGAAGCGCCACCTGAGAGTACACTGGCATCCACACCAATCGAGGCCTGCCCAGGAGCATCTGAGGCTCCTGTCAGCACCGCATCGTCACGTTCTGCGATAGCGCCGAGCAACTGTCGGCCCATACGCCCTGCGGCCCCGTTTACTGCAAGATTCGTTGACATGCCTACTCGCTAGTGTCTCTTTTTAAAACAAGTGAAACAAACTGAATCGCGGGAGAATATCACAGCCCGCCTTGTACCTAGGCTCAAAGGCCTTGTTGGTGGCTGCAAAGCCTGTTCTCAGCAGCAACTTTGAGCAGAAAAGCACTACATTTGACGAGCTACGCGTCGGGCGGGCCGATTATCGCAATCAGCTCCTCTTCGCTCATTACTTGCACACCCAATGCTTCGGCTTTTGTGACTTTCGAACCCGGCGACTCACCGGCAAAAACCGCGGTGGTCTTTTTAGACACACTGCCACTGACTTTAGCGCCCAGCTTAAGCAATTTGGCTTTGGCCTGATCGCGCGAATAAGTGCTCAGTGTGCCCGTCAACACATACGTGTTGCCTTCAAGCTCTGAACTTATTTCAACAGTTTCGCTAACCGGGAATTCAATACCGCTTTGCAGTAGCCGATGAACGATAGCCAGATTGTCCTCATTAGCGAAAAAAGCCATGACACTTGCCGCCGCTTTTGGCCCAATGTCATTAATACTAGTGAGCGCTTCTTCGCCTGCTTCTTTCAAGGCATCGATGGAACCGAACTTGTCCGCTAAGAGCG
>JBGCGD010000077.1:0-42346 GCA_045110515.1 Granulosicoccus sp.
TAACGTTATGGCCTTTCATCCCGATAAGTCTGCTGAATATGTATTCCAAAACGAAATCATTGCTCATCTTAAAAGTAATGGTTGGCTTGTCGGGAAAGCGGCAAACTACAATCGCGAATTAGCGTTGTATCCGGAAGATACATTAGCGTTCGTAAAAGAAAGCCAGCCAGATCAGTGGGACAAATATTGCGGTATCTACCCGACCAATACCGAAGCCAAGTTCCTAGAACGAGTAGCGTCTCAACTTAACAAAGCCGACCCCAACGCTGCTAATAAAGAGCTACGAACCTTTGGCACATTAGGTGTGTTGAGGCACGAAATCAAAGATCGTGGGGCGCGTTTTAGTTTATGTCAGTTTAAGCCTGAGCATGATCTAAACCCTGATACGTTGGCGCGCTATGGGATGAACAAGCTGCGTGTTGTGCCGGAGTTGGTCTATAGCCCTTGGGCAACGGAAAAGCATTTGGCAGAGACTGGTGAAAAGGCACCTGCTTACCGAATCGATTTAGTGCTGTTTGTTAATGGCTTGCCTGTGGTGACCATGGAGCTTAAGTCTGAATTCAAACAACAGTTCAGTAACGCCGTAGAACAATATAAAAAAACACGTCTGCCCGTTGATAAAGCTACCCGCAAAGCTGAACCCCTTCTGACATTCAAGCGTGGGGCCTTGGTGCATTTTGCCGTTAGTCAATATGAAGTGTGGATGGCCACAAGGCTTGAAGGCGAGGAAACTTTCTTTCTGCCTTTCAATAAGGGTACGGCTGACGGTGGTAAAGGGAATGATGAACCTGAAGATAAGAGCCTTCACCCTACGGACTATTTATGGAATGAGGTTCTTCTACCAGCAAACTTACTGCGCATACTGCAGCGCTTCATCCATCTAGAGATAAAAGATAAAGAAGACGGTGACGGACGCAAACTCAAAAAAGAAACAATGATATTTCCGCGGTACCACCAATGGGATGTGGTTAACCGCTTGGTATCGTCGGCTTTTAACGAAGGGCCGGGGCAGAGCTATCTGATTCAACACAGTGCAGGCTCGGGTAAGTCCAATTCCATTGCGTGGACGGCGCATCAGCTGTCGTCACTCTATGACAGCAAAGGCGATAAACAATTTCATTCAGTCATCATCGTGACAGACCGTACGGTACTAGACGATCAGCTCCAGGACACCATCTACCAGTTAGAACACGTGGATGGTGTGGTTGGACGTATTAATCGCAAAGAAGGCGAGGGGTCTAAATCTGATAAATTGGCGACAGCGCTGGAACGATCACAGCCCATTATTATTGTGACCATTCAAACCTTTCCATTTGTACTCAAGGCCATTGAAAACACGGTCAGCCTAAAAGAGCGTAACTACGCCATCATCGCTGACGAAGCGCATTCTTCGCAAACAGGCTCCACAGCACGCCAGCTTAAAGAAGTATTGATGAAGGATAGTAGTGACCATGCTTCCGACGGCGATGCCGACCTCAGCGCAGATGATGTGCTAAATGAAATTATTGCGTCCCGACGCGCCTCACCCAACTTAAGCTACTTTGCCTTCACCGCAACACCGAAAGCCAAAACTCTAGAGCTGTTTGGTCGTTGCCCTGACCCAACGGAGCCGCCGTCCAAGACCAACAAGCCTGAAGCGTTTCATGTGTACAGCATGCGCCAGGCTATTGAAGAAGGTTTCATTCTGGATGTACTAAAGAACTACACCAGTTATAAGGTGGCCTATCAGCTTGCCCTAAAAATGCAGGATGTAGACTCAGAGGTTGATAGTAAGAAAGCCAAGGTGAAACTCAATCAGTGGGTACGCCTGCATGATTACAATATTTCGCAAAAAGTGCAGGTCATTGTTGAGCACTTTAAAGATAACGTGGCCGGCTTGTTACACGGACAGGCCAAGGCCATGATAGTCACCGGCTCTCGAAAGGAGGCAGTGCGCTATAAGCTCAGCGTTGATCGCTACATCAAGGAAAAGGGTTACCAGAATATTCACGCCATGGCAGCATTCTCCGGTGAGGTGGAATTCACAGAGAAAGACCCGGAAGCCACTGATTTACTGGGCGAGAAGTTTACAGAAACTACCATGAACCCGAACCTTAACGGGCGAGACATGCGCAAGGCGTTTGATACTGACGACTACCAAGTCATGATCGTTGCCAATAAGTTTCAAACTGGTTTCGACCAACCCAAACTGTGCGCCATGTACGTGGACAAGAAACTGGGTGGCGTCGAATGCGTGCAAACCCTCTCACGCCTTAACCGGGATTATCCAGGTAAGAAAGCCAGTGGAACATTCGTTTTAGATTTCTTCAACGACTCCGAAGACATCCTCAATTCGTTCCAACCGTACTACCAAATAGCAGAACTCACCGATGTGTCTGACCCGCAAATGGTGTATGACCTATTCGAAAAGCTGCGTGCCAGCAGCATTTTTCAATGGGCAGAAGTAGAACAATTCTGCACGGCTTTCTATCAAAAGGGCAAGAGCGATAATGCCCTGTCCACTATTTGCTTCCCTGCAGTTCAGCGATGGACTAAACGATACGAGTTAGCTGTTGATGCCTACAAAGAATCGTTAGTGATGATGGAGCGCACACGAAAAACCGGTGACGCGGTTCTGATTGGTAACGAAGACACAAGGCTCAAAGAATGCAGAAAGGTGAAAGACGAGCTGGAAATATTCAAAAAAGACCTAGGCACCTTCGTACGCTTCTACGAATTCATCTCCCAAATAGTCCCCTTCGATGATCTAGACCTAGAAAAACTTAGCTTATTCGCCAGAAAACTACGTCCCATGCTACGAGAAGCCAACGTTGAAGAGGACGAGGTTGATTTAGATAACGTTGTTTTGAGTCACTACCGCCTTTCAAAGATCAAGCAGCAAAATCTAAAACTGGCTGAGGACGCTGAAGACTACGGATTAGAACCAGGTGAGGGAGCAGGCTCTGCAAAGGCGAAAGATCCAAAGGAAGAGTTTCTGTCGCAAATACTCGCCAGACTGAATGAGATATTTCTAATGGACGAATTGACAGAAGGCGATGCAGTCGACTTTTTACATACCGTGAAAAATAAAGTCACCGAAAACGAACGAGCCATGATGCAGTTTCGCAACAATACCCGTGAACAGGCGATGTTGGGAGATTTTCCCACTGCCGTAAACGATGCCATCATTGGAAGCGGTGAAGCACAGCGGAATCAGATGATGCAATTGTTGGCTGATCCGGAGAAGGCTAAGAATTTTACTCGGTTGATTTATGATTTGATTGAGTTTGGTGGAGCATCTTAGACACGCTGCCTCATAAACAATTACTCCGCGGAGTAATTTCAATTTTTTTATTCCTAGAGCCAACGCTCATCACTGAAAAATAAAGAAAAAAGTCATCAGGCCGATAAATACCTTAGCGTGGGTCAGGTTGGTTGGAGTGAATTTTGCACTTCGGAAGAACACTTATTACGGCTTTTTGTAGCTGAATCACATTGACAAATTGGCTGCCTACGGCCAATATCTAAGAACAAATGGATTGGGCATTCCCGGTCGGCGTCTATACCTCGGTGTTCTCACCGGGGTTTTTCGCTTTTTGGACTTGGGAAAATCTTCAGTCCAACTCCCTCGTAGCCTTTTCCTGCACCCTCTCTGCCTCGGTCGCAATACAGTTTGACTTTCAGCGCGTCGAAAGCGCGGTTTTCTTGATTTGGCCTTAAAGTGTTCAAGCCTATTGGTCGCGCGACCAAGTCTGCCAGTTGCAATCCTGATGACATCGCTTTTTTATCTGAAAATTGTATGTCCAAGGGGAGGTGAATACCGAAACGGTTGCTACCATCACAAACGCGTCTAAATTCAAGTTCTAGTTCCCCATCTTCTTTTTTGCCTCGGCTCTCGACCACGACATGGGTTTTTTTGTCCTGTTCGTTTTTCTCCAGCAGAAACTCATGTAATGTTTCCATGCAATGTGCTAAAGCAATATGGTAGGCGTTGCTATCGGCATACTGTTTTTTTAGTGCCAACTTATCAATCGTTGTGGCTATCAGTATGAAATTACCGAAGTCTACGATATCTGTCAGCTCGTCCATAAAATGTTTCTGATGAACTCTGTCACCCGAGAAATTAAATATACCGACGCGTTTACGAATTTCATGTTCATGTAGAATTACCTGATCGTGGCCAAAGTGATTGAATTTAAACTTTTCAATCGCAGGCACGATCACTTCGCTGTAGTGTCTCTTGTGAAAGATGCAAAAGGCGAGCGTAAAAACGGGATACTGCTGATCTATGCTTTGTAAGCTGTGATCACCACTTTCGTCAACGTACACGATGTACTTACCGAACGCTGATTCGGCAGAATCTCTATCAGATTGAAATTGCTTTGTTCTTTTAAGATTATCATCGTCAAACTCAAATAACGGGAGTTGGCGGCTATTCGAGTTCTCTGCATCCTTCTCTGTCATTCGTCTGTGACCTTCCATGCCTCAAAGAGTCAGCATATCTTAAATGAGTATAAGCAATTACTCCGCGGAGTAATATTGGATGCCCATGAAAAACCCTTCCGACAAAATAGCCGTAGAAAACATCAACGTGCCGGGTAAAACTACCAACGTTGACTCAGAAAGAAATACAAGAAGCTGTGAATGTTAGAGAAGCCAGTAAACCCTTGCGTTGGTATAAAGCATAGAAATCAACGAAACGTATGAGCCCAGAGTTATCCCATTTCTTATGTACGCCCGATGAGCTGTATAGTCGTATTGATCAAATTGATGCGCGTGCATACGACAAGACTCGAAACTATCTTGATGGCTCAGTCACCTGGCTAAGCCCGTTTATTACACACGGCATCATAGACACAACCACGGTTGCGACAAGACTACTGACTCGCTACAAACCCAAGCAGTGTTATCGATTTCTTTTTGAGCTTGCCTGGCGGGAATACTTCCATCGAACATGGCATAAGTATGGCGATGCTATTTATAAAGACTTGCTTTCAGTGCAGGGTAGGGAGCACAGTTTCCTTCCAGTGGCGATTCGACAAGGTGAAACCGGAATAGATGCGGTAGATGGGGCTATTAAACATCTGCTTGAGCACGGTAGCTTACACAATCACGCTCGTATGTGGATTGCTGGTATTACCTGTAATACTGCGCAGACCCAGTGGCTTGAACCTGCGAAATGGATGCACTATCACTTGTTAGATGGAGACTTGGCATCCAACACCTTAAGTTGGCAGTGGGTGGCCGGTACTTTTAGTCACAAGCAGTACATAGCGAATCAAGATAACCTCAATAAGTACAGCCGAACCCACCAGAAGAATACCTGGCTGGATTGTACTTACGAGGACTTGGCTGACTTGCCGATACCTGCTGCGTTAGAGCGACGGGCTGAATGGCAAATTGAAAAAACTGATCTTGCTGAATGCTTAGCGGCTGTGAGTGTGTCTGAGCTGGCGGGGGATGTGGCTGTTCGCTCTATTTGGAACCTTGATCCGGATTGGCGTACTGATGTTAAGCAACAGATACTTTTCATCGATACCAACGTTAATAACAGTTGGCCGCTAAGTCCAAAGCGTTGGCAATTTATTCGTCATTGGATACCAAAAGGTACGAAGGTCATGACGGGAACAACTGCTGGATTAACGGCTGCATGTCAGAACGCTGGCGCCATACATAGAGAATACCCGGTATGTAAAGACTGGCCGGGCGTGAAGGATCAAAGGCGTTGGTTGTATCCCACTCCTGCGAATGAATACAGCAGCTTTTCGCAATTTTGGAAGCAGGTTAAATCTGACGTGGGCTTATGATTTTAAGAAATTAGGAGTTTAACTCCCTTCTTTAAGCGTTTTCTCGCGATAAAAAATATACAAGCCACTCGATACGATGAGTGCTGCACCTAATAGTGTCCAGCGATCTGGCAAGGTATCAAACACGATAAACCCTAATATCGTGGCCCATAATAGAGCCGAATAGCTGAAAGGCACTACCAACGAGGCGGGGGCATTCCTAAATGCCCGAATGAGGCAGAAGTGGCTTACGCAGCCTAGTAAGCCCACGCAAGAGAGTAATAGCCAGTCTGATACCGTCGGCAATTGCCAAACGTTTGGTAGCCAAACCGTCGTACCGATAGCGCCGATGATGCCAGAGTAAAAAAGTGCGGTTAGTGATGAGTCAACGCTGCTGAGTTTGCGAGTCATCAACTGATAAAGGGCGTTGCTCAGCGCTGCGCAAATCAGAATAAGGTGACCTGTTTGAGGTAGCCATTGAGTGATAGAAAATCCGGAATCTGACAACAAGGCAGGCGATGTTTCCGATTTTGGCGACACGATGATCAAGGCACCTAAGAACCCGACAAGGACGCCTAATAATCTTCGCAGCCCCACTTTTTCTCCCAACAGAGGTACAGCCAGTACCGTTACAAATATGGGGGATAAGAACATGATGCTCGTGGCAGTCGATAACTCCGCAGTTTGTAGGCCGGTAAAAAACAAAAGTGTCGTCAACATCAAACACGCCGAACGCACTAATTGAAGTTTGAGATTGCCGCTGCGGACAACTTGCAGAATGGACGACCTTAAGTACAGGGTCAGCCAGGCCATGTGGAAGAAAAACCTTGCCCAGACAACCTGCGCAACCGGATAACTTTGGGTTAAATACTTCGCCACCGTGTCCATGGTTACAAACAGACACATGGTCGTCAGCATCCACAGTACGCCTACGGCGTAGTTTTCAGTTTGAGAATTGGACGGTGTCACGAGGGCGCTGAACTATGGGCTGGTGGTCGGGAGGTGGAACTGTATCGGTTGCACTTCAGAAGAGCAACTCGCACTTGAAATACCCAATTCAGACTCAATGTTGTTGGCCTGTATTCGTAAATCGACAAGCCAGGGAGTCTAAACAATGTCAACTAACACTTACCACTATCCCACCTATCCGCCCCAAAGCGGAGTCATGACCGATAGCATTCGTTCTCGATATATTGATAAAGCCATTGAGCAAAATCTGCTGCCAGAGCAGGCGCATCGTTTAGCGCCTGTCGTATCGCTTGTGGCCTCCGATGATCCAAATAAGCCTATTCAGTTCTGGCAGCTGTATTCCGTCATGGGGCCTCATCGTATAGAAGCGATAGTGAGACGCTTTTATAACCGCGTGTTTGAAGACGAGCCTTGGTTCACGTCAGTGTTTGAAAGGGTTGCCTCCAAAGAGCGCCATATACAGACGCAGGCTTCTATGTGGATTGATGTGATGGGTGGTGGCCGTGCTTATCACGGAGGGGAGTTTCGGCTTAACTTCCACCATACGCACAATGCCTTTGAATTAATGAATGATAAAGGGGCACTACGTTGGGTAGATCTTATGGTTGAGACATTGAACCACCCATCTGTTGATTACACGCAAGACGATAGAGTCAGGCCTGCCATAAATACGTTCTTAAGTTATTTCATGAGTAAGTACGCCGATGATTTTAACTTCCAAGATTGTTCGGCGTTTGGAGATACGAATCCGGTGGTCAAACGTCATGTTGATTTTTTGAATATGTCGTTCGATGCAGTCGAAGCACTTTCGGAAGAGGAACTTATTGACACGCTGTTAGTGCGGGGTGTTGACGTCAACTTGCTAGCCAATAAATCTCAGTTGGTGAGTAAGGCGCTTAGTTTGTAGCGTCAACATCAGAGACGAAAACTGATTCACAAAATCTGCTTCAAGAGCGTGATATGCGCTCTTGAAAACACCCTAACAATCCCTAGTTTGTTGTTGTACCGAGGTCTCCAAGAGAGTCGGTGCACTAACTTATTGCTTCTAATGGAGAATATTGAAATGAAAATTGATTTAACACCGCTATACGCAAATACTGTTGGCTTTGACCGTTTTGGTTCACTACTCGATGCTGCACTTAGCAGTGATAGACAAGCCGCAGGTTACCCTCCCTATGACATCGAACTCGTCGGTGAAAACAAGTATTCCATTACGCTTGCGGTAGCGGGTTTTATGGAAAGCGAAGTTGATGTTCAGGTTGAGAAGGGCGTACTTTCAATCAGCGGTAAAAAAGAGGATCCACGCAAGGACTCTCGCTATTTGCACCGTGGAATAGCAACGCGCTCTTTTGAGAGAAAATTTAATCTGGCTGATCACGTTGAAGTCGTCAATGCCCAGCTTGATAACGGTTTGTTGAAGGTCTCTCTGGTTAAGGAAATTCCAGAGGCCATGAAACCTCGTAAAATTCCGGTAGGCAGTGCTAACCCGGTAATTGAGAATACTGTAGAAGCTTAAGTCAGCTCAGTAAAGAAGTATCAAAGCGGCGCCCTGGTGGCGCCGTTTTTTTTTGCTTTTTTTTAACCTGAAGAGCAGTGTCTTGTTGTAGTCTATCGAAAACTGTAAGAATAAACAGTATTCAGCGACATGAATATCGAACAGCAAGCATTCTTGGAAAAATTAGCGTCACGCATACCGCGCTTATTCGACGTCATCCGGCAAGGGAATATTAAAAGCGAGTACATCATCGGCATACGGCGTATCGGACAACGCCAAGTGAGGTTAAAGATGGTGGCTGAGGTTGTTGATCCGGGTATTAATCCCTTGTCGTCTCATAGCACCATGAAGTCTGTCGATGTTGCCGACGGGCAAGTGGCTGCGGTAACAGAGCCTGCCAATTCTGGGGATGTGGTTGGCGCTTCGGCACGACGAAGGCCGCGTAAGCGCTAAATTAGCAGTGGCACAACGAACAAGGGATTCAACAAAGAATCCCTTGTGGTAACACTGACTGCGATACGTGTTAGACGTATTCGTACTTGTCTTTGTCGCTCCAGCCACGATTAATAAAGAACAGCACAAACCCCAGCACCAGGATAGAGACCGCTGCGTAGAACAAGGATCCACCGTCGCTCTCGCCGTTGTGAAGTACTTCTATGCCTAATGGCGACACGAGATGGAAAAATACGGCGCCTGCCATGACCGCGGAGGCCATGAGCCCGCCGAACATGTGGAATCGGCGACGGGTGACACCGAAATACGATCCGCTGAGCTTTGATATGACCCAGAGTAATGCGGGTAGCAAGAGAATGATTGAGACGAAAAGCTCGAATCCGCCAATGACGTAACTACCGTAGTCGGAGAAGAGTCCGCCGATCGTTTCGCCGAAAAATGTCCCCAACCAATCGCCTATGGTGCCGAAGATATGCTGTGTGTCCGGGTGTCGCGTGAATTTGTAAGGCAGCGAGGCCAAGAAGATGTAGCACATCCACAAAACGGAAACCCAAGAGACTAGGGGGCGTATATATTTCATGTCACTAATTTACCGGCTGATTGTTTCACCAGTAGACTAGCACGCCCCCCGATAGTTGCATTATGGGCTGAGACGAATTATCCAAATCTCTCGTGTTCTATGAATCGATCGGCGACGCGAAGGTAGTTAATCTCATAGTCACCGTTCGCAATTTCTGCTTTTAAGCGTTCCACCTTCACTTTATCGAACCGCCGGTTGCTCACTAAGGAACGTTTGGCAGGCGTCTTGATCACTTCCGGTCCGGAATTTTCAACGCCAGGAGGGGAGGCGGTTTGCAGTTTTACTGCACCCTCATCGATTTTATCGTGGGCATCAGTCTCAAAACTGGCCGTCGAAACGTGAGCTTCATCCTCATTCGAAGATTGGGATTGACTCAAATGATTGCGTTTTGACTTCTTATGCTTGTTGCGGACATCTTCAAGCTTTAGGACATTGCTGCCCGACTTGCCGCTCTTGGGTAGAGCCATTGTTTACATCCTCTATCGTAATCCTTTGACATCTACACGCATGTAACTGTCGGATTATTCTCGTTTTTATGTTGTACAGCCATCTGCAGTGAGCAACGATCAAGCAAGTATGTCATCGCATTTGCGATTTCAGACCACTTTGCATTGCTACGGCAGTTACTGCACTGGATCGGCGTAATTGCAACTTAGTGTAACGTCAATTGGCCGTAGAGCCGGTTAGTTCACAAAGCTCGAGCGCTTGATTCACAGTGTTCGGGGGCCGATATGCTCTTCAAGTCGCGAGTTCGTCAGAAAACAGTCGCGTACGAGTCAAAACCACTAAATGTGGGGGAATAGGCAGGAAGTTTAAAGAATTGCTCGTCAAATCTTTGTCTTCTTGAAACTGTCTTCTATCCTTCTGGGAGTCCTTTTATTTTTCGACACGGCCGCCTTGCGGAGAGCGTCTAAATGAGCGTAAAAAAAGAAACCCGAAAAGTACTGATTGTTGATCAGGATGCTGACAGTTCTCAGCGCTTATCTCATCAGTTGCAGTTTATCGATTATGAGACCAAAGCTTTAAGCTCCCCAGAGCTTTTAGACAGTCTTGGTGATCTCAGTATCTACAGCAGTATTCTTATTGCGAACTTCCATGGCATCGTGCCATGGGCAAAAGGCTTACGAGCCAAGCATGAGAACTGCCCGCCTCTTGTCCTGTTACTCGGTAATCAGCCAGCCGATATCTCTCAAGAAGAGATAGACGAGAACTTCGTAGGCTGCTTAAAGTCAGACATACGCTACGCCAGCTTGTCAGATTTGCTGCATAAGTCAAAGGTACGTGGAACCGCTAACGCCACACCTAGCAAAGAGGGTACGCAAAACCCAGAACTCTTCCGCTCACTGGTGGGTAACAGCCGTTCGGTGCAACGTGTACGAAAGATGATCGATCAGGTAGCACCTACCGAGGCCACTGTCCTCATTTTAGGTGAGTCTGGTACGGGTAAGGAAGTTGTTGCCCGTAACATTCATTACTACTCGAATCGTAGAAACAAGCCTTTCGTTCCGATCAACTGCGGGGCTATCCCGAGTGAACTGTTAGAGAGTGAATTGTTCGGTCATGAGAAAGGCTCGTTCACTGGAGCAGTGGGTTCTCGTCAGGGGCGTTTCGAGCTAGCTGAAGGCGGAACGATCTTCCTTGATGAGATCGGTGACATGCCCTTAACTATGCAAGTGAAGTTGCTGCGGGTTATTCAGGAGCGTTCTTTCGAACGTGTTGGAAGTAACAAGAGCATAAAGAGTGATGTACGCATCGTGGCCGCGACTCACCGTGATCTTGAAATGCTTATAGAAGACGGGCGTTTCAGGGAAGATTTGTATTATCGTTTAAACGTATTCCCGGTTGAGATGCCTCCCTTAAGTAGTCGTGCCGAAGACTTACCATTGCTAGTCAACGAGCTTATTACTCGTCTTGAGCACGAAAAGAAGTCATCTGTTCGGTTGACCCCTGCGGCTATGATGGCTCTGTGTAATTACGACTGGCCTGGTAATGTTCGTGAACTGGCCAACTTGATGGAAAGGTTAACCATATTGCATCCGTATGGCGTCGTTGACGCGGCAGACTTACCCCCCAAGATGGCGCCGCATGGCAGAGTGTTGAGTGAGGGGCGGGATGAAGTAGATGCCAGTGCCTCTGGTGGCGCTATTCCTCTAGTGTCAGGCATGCCGCAGGTAGCGTTGAACAACAAGCCTCGCTTGCCAAGAGATGGAATCGATTTAAAACAACACTTAACTGATATTGAAATCAGTTTAATAGAGCAAGCGCTTGATGAATGCTCGGGAGTTGTAGCGCATGCTGCAAATAGATTGAAGATACGACGGACAACGCTTGTAGAGAAGATGCGTAAGTACAACATTCAACGTCCTGAAGAAGTCTCTTAATTAGAGGCGCGGTAGCCGTTTAACGGCTACCGCGGTCGTATAACGCCCGCCAGTGTTTCAAGCATTTTGCGGCGCGTATCCCAAAACGAGCGGTTGACACTTATTCACGTTTGCTGATTGACGTTATTCGGCACGTCGTGGTTCGAGACTTGCTCCCAACTCATCCCGTCACCGCAGCGATTCACACTGTCTACTCATAGCGAGACAGTGGCGCTGCGGAGCTATCGAGGAATGAGTGTTTTGATGTCAGTCGTTCAATTGGTTCAGTCAGGCAATCGTGGAATTACTATCTCGTGATTCTGCCGGCAACAACTAACCCTACCGTATACCCGGATCCGGTGCAGACTATCGCTGTCGCTGGTGGTAAGGGTGGTGTCGGTAAATCTATCGTTGCTGTTAATTTGGCGGCCGCGATGGGAACTTCAAATCATGAAGTGTTACTTGTTGATGGTGATCTTGAGTTAGGTAACGTTGATCGACTGCTAAACCTCCGGCCAAAGTTCGGTTTGCAGGAAGTTTTCACCGGCGCACGTCGTTTGGATGAAGTCATATTGCAAGGACCTCGCGGTGTATCTGTTATTCCCAGTGCGAGTGGGATGATGGAAATGGCGCGTCTGTCACAGATTGAACACGCAGGCCTGATTGGGCTATTCAGTGAACTGCATACCCCTGCCGATACCTTAATCGTAGACGTAGCGACCGGGCTCTCGGAAAGTGTTTTGAGCTTTTGCCGGGCAGTGCGGGAAGTTATCGTCGTCGTTGTTGATGAACCAACTGCTGTACAGGATGCATTCACAACGATTCGGGTACTGAATGAACGATGTCAGGTTAATCGCTTTCGAGTGGTTGCCAACAAGACCAGCTCTTCTCAGCACGGGATAGATTTATACGCATCTCTGTCCCGCATAACTGATCGTTACCTCGATGTGTTGTTGGATTTTTGCGGATCGATACCCTTCGATCCTCGTTTGAAGCAAGCAGTGTGTCAGCAAAGCACGGTTGTTGAAGCCTTTCCAAGATCGCCAGCAGCATTGGCGTTCAGGAAATTGAGCACTCGAGTCGCTCGATGGCCTCAACCTCAAACGCCTTGTGGGCACATAGAATTTTTTGTAGAGCGGCTAATTCAAGCCGACGCTGGTACACGGTGAGAAAATTTTCAGCATGAATGCACACGCTATGTACAACGAAGTAACCACTGTTGACCCTGACGGTTTGGTTGCTGCTAATGCGAACTTGGTAAAACGGATCGCGTTCCACCTAATGAATCGTCTACCGCCGAGTGTGCAGGCAGAAGATTTGATACAGGCTGGAATGATCGGTTTGCTGGAGGCTGCTAGGCATTACGATCCTTCACAAGGCGCAAGTTTTGAAACCTATGCAGGTATCAGGGTGCGTGGAGCGATGTTAGATGAGATTAGGCGTTCAGATTGGACACCCCGATCGGTTCACCGAAAGTCTCGCGAAGCTGCAGAAGTGCTACGCGATATAGAGCAGCGCAGCGGGCGGGAAGCCAAAGCCCAAGCCGTTGCTGAGAAGCTTGGTGTAGAGTTGTCGGCTTACCATTTAATTTTGACTGAGAGCTCCGCAGCACATGTTTTCAGCTTTGATCAACCGGACGAACACACAGGCGAAACAATTGCACTACCGCAAAGCTCTGAAATTAGTCCTGGTGAGCAAGTGGAGTATCAGTCTTTTCGTGAGGCCTTAGCGACATCTATTAGTAATTTACCTGAGCGAGAGGCGCTCGTTATGTCTCTCTATTACGACGATGATCTGAACCTGCGGGAAATAGGTGAGATTCTCGGTGTGAGTGAGTCCCGTGTTTGCCAGATCCACGGTCAAGCTTTAGTTAGATTGAAGGCGCGAATGACTGAATGGACTAAGAAGTAGGGCAATCATTATGGTGACTGACGAATCACAATGGTACGTTCAGAAAGGTTCTCGAGTACAAGGTCCTTTCTCCACCAACGAAGTTGGCCGTTTTTTACTGCTTGGCAGAGTTCGTAATACTGATCGAGTTAGTCGCGACGGCGAACTTTGGGAACCGGTGACTCAAGTCCCTGAACTCATTCCCGAAGAATTGCTTAACTTGCAGTCTGATGAGGGCTGGAATCAGTTTCTGAATGTTCGTAAGGTCGAGGACGAGCGACAACTGGAAATACCGGCCGTCTCTGAGCGACGTGTACTTCCTGACCCAACCCCGGACAACTTGAGAAACGAATGGTCTGCTCCAGCAGCACCGGTTTCACACAACGTTCTACCTTGGTCGTTGTTGGGGATCACTCTGGCGGCACTCACCGTGATTTTGTACCTAAATGCAAGCTCGGGGCTCATCTCCTGAACCCGTTCGCGAGTCATTGGTCCGCAGCTTGCAATACCTCTGTCACCTTCGACAATTGGAGTGGGTTCCATGCCCGTTCTCAGCGCTAAACATTCTGCCGTAACCTCGCATTCGGCATTGCGCCAGCAGCGTCTGGACGTTCAATTGCGGCAATTGGAATTCAATGCGTTGCTGCATCGAAAGCTAGACTTGGAGCGCCTATTCGAGTGTCTACTGACCGAAGGGCAGGGTTTCGTTCGCTTTGATGGCCTGCAGTTTCTCGCAGCCGAGCGTGGCGCGGACATCATGTTGGGGTTCTCCCGGCAGCACAGGCAACGATTTGAATTGAAGTTGGGCCAGCGCAGTTTGGGTGAGGTTATCCTTATGCGTGCTAAACCATTCACCGCTCGTGATGAACGTGATTCAGAGCGATTGGTGGAAAGCCTTGTGTATCCATTGGACAATGCTCTTGAGCATCACAAGGTAACCATGAAGGCTATGACCGATGGTGCGACAGGCTTACGCAATCAACGGGCTATGGATGATCTTCTTCCGCGTGAAATTCGTCTTGCACGTCGGGTGGAGGAGCCAATGGCCGCCATCTTGATCTCGGTGGACTATCTTGAATCTATCAGTGAGCATCATGGAACTAATGTGGGTGAGCAAGCCTGGCAATCCGTTGCTGAAACGCTAACGGGCAGACTTCGCGAAAGTGATCTGATTTTTCGAACTGAAAGGGATGAATTCTGCATACTGTTGAGCCAGACAGGCCTTGATGGTGCGTTGGTACTGGCAGAGCGTTTACGTCAAGAAGTGGACAGATGTGTCAGTTACGACAACGTCCAATTCGTGCTGACCGCTAGTGCAGGCGTTACCGAGTTGAGTGTCACTGACGACGCACACACATTAGTCTCCAGAGCGAGCGATGCATTGACTCTGGCACGTACGGCTGGTCGAAATCAGGTGAGGGCATTGTCACCGGAAGATCCTACCGATGGGAACGATCCGACTGCGGCTTAAAAGTCCGTTTCTCTGTTCAGAAAAACGACGAACACTCAACAAATAGTCATTTGTTTGAGCTAAATACAAAAAATTTCCCATCGTTGGTGCCACAGGCAAATACTTTCGGGTATACTGCGCAGCTCGAAGGCGCTGGGTTCTCCAGCGAATCAATGTCCCCTTCGTCTAGTGGCCTAGGACACCGCCCTTTCACGGCGGTAACAGGGGTTCGAGTCCCCTAGGGGACGCCACCTTCGTTTTTCTAGATCACACACCTGCCAGTGCGGCCTTTTGGCCTGACACTGAGCAGATGTCGTGTGATCTATGGCGTCTCTCTATACCTGATCCAACACTAAGGCTGCTGCACTCACGACGTCCTGCGTCTTAATTTTCGAGCCGCGAACCATGCTGACACTTTTGCTCCCAGTACAAGCAAGCAAGGCGTGAGAAATAAGGTGAGCAGCGTTGTAAACGCAAGACCACCCGCGATGGCGCTAGAGAGTTGAGTCCACCATTGTGTTGACGGTGCGCCGAAAGTTAGCTTTCGATCAATTAGATCAATATTCATTGCGAATACCATCGGAACTAGCCCCAGAATAGTGGTGATGGCGGTGAGCAGTACAGGGCGTGCTCTTGCAGATCCGGTAAGCAGCGCAGCTTGAACTGCTGGAGCCCCTTGTCTTAGAAACCCGTTGTAGGTATCAATGAGTACGATGTTGTTGTTAACAACGATACCAGCTAGAGCGATGATGCCGATACCCACCATAACGATTCCGAAAGTCTGGCCGGTGATCATCAAACCAATCAACACGCCGGATGTTGAAAATATGATGGCTGAGAGTACGAGTACGGCCTGATACAGGCTGTTGAACTGCGTCACCAATATTATTGTCATAAGAAAAATGGCGGAAACAAAAGCGGTTCCCAAAAACACCATGGTTTCCTGTTGTTCTTCTGCTTCACCTTTAAATTCAACGCTGACATCAGGATCATTGGCTTTTTCTAGCAGCGTTTCCTGAAGCTTTTTCAACTCTGTGTCGGGTAGTTTGTCTTCGGCAACGTCGGCTTCCACCGTGATGACTCTCTTGCCGCCGACGCGTTGAATAACACCGGTTTTAGGTGCAGGGCTCACCGAGACAAAATTTGAAATAGGGACCATACCTTTGCTGGTCGGTACCCGGAGTTCTCCAATTTGATCGAGGTTGCGTTGATCGACGGGGTAGCGCACACGAATGTCCAGTTCGTCGGTTGCATCGTCAGGTCGATAGCCTGCCACTCGAATGCCGTTGGTCACCAGTTGAATGGCATTACCAATGAGGGCGACATCAGCTCCGTACCGGGCAGCCTGCTCGCGATCCACTTTTAATCGCCATTCAACACCAGGTAATGGTCGGTTATCGGAAATATCGATAAAGCCACCTTGTTCGGACATGATATTACGCAGCTCGTTAACAGAATCATCGAGCTTGTTTACCGGCGCACTGACCTGAATATTAATAGGCTTCCCGCCACCATCAGGTCCGCCTTCATTGGCAACAAATTCAACTTGAATGCCGGGAATGTCGCTTAGCTTTTCACGCAGCTCAGCGGTGATGTCAACCGCTTTTCGCCTGATATCCCAATCAATAAATTCAAGGGTGATGTTGCCGATGACATCGCCATCACCGTTGCCTGTGCGGGTATAGATGGATTCAAGCTCTTCGTGACCGTATAAGCGCTCTTCAACTTGCTTGAGAATTTTGTCTTGCTCATAGATGGATAAGTCTCCTCGGGCTTGTACTTTGATAGCCATGGACTCCGGTTCAACGCCTGGGAAAAACTCGACGCCTTTTCCAACCACGCTATAAAGGGCGTAGCTAGCTGCCGTGAAAGCAATTACCGACAACAATGCTTTTGCAGGGTTTAGCAAAAGCACATGAAGCACATTCAGGTATCCCTGCTTGAACCCTGAAGCAGACGAAATAAGTTTTTCAACGCTATGCTCTGCCGGGTTGAAGACTTCCTCATATGCGGTTGCCTTTCCATCGGCTGAGCGCGCTGTTGTTCGGCGGCCGATAAATTTCCCAATGACTGGAATAAACACTAGGGCCATTAACAGCGACGCGATGAGGCAGCTAATAACGGTAATAGGCATGTAGCGCATGAATTGGCCAATGATGCCCGGCCAGAAGAGTAGCGGGAAGAACACAACAAGCGTGGTAAACGTGGATGCTATGACAGGCCAGGCCATACGCTTACTGGCACTGGCATATGCCTCGCCAGTGCTCATACCTCTATCAATGTTTCTATCGGCGAGCTCGGAGACGATGATGGCTCCGTCGACGAGCATACCCACCACTAATATCAGGCTGAACAGAACAACGACGTTCATGGTGTAGCCCATGGCATTAATAACCATGATGCCTGTTAAAAATGAACCTGGAATGGCGAATCCCACCAGAATGGATGAGCGGATGCCCAGTGTTGCCATGATGACAATCATGACCAAAACCACACCAGATATGACATTGTTTTGTAGGTCAGTCAGCATGATTTTTGTTTCGGCTGATTTGTCCTGATGAAACCCGATTTTCAGCGATGGTGGCAACAGATGCCGCTCCGCTTCAATGGTGCTTCGTACCGACTCGATGGTTTCGATAATGTTGGCACCCAGCCGCTTTGATATTTCCAGCATTAGGGTGGGCTGACCATTGAGCCTTGCGAAACTTGAAGGGTCCTTATAGGTTCGTCTGATACTTGCGACATCGCCGAATGTGACAACTCCCGCATCGGTAACTTTGACCGGTAAGCTCATGACGTCTTCTATGTTCTCAATAACGCCTGGGACTTTGAGCACCATACGTCCGGCACCGGTATCGATAGCCCCTGCGGCAACCAGTAAATTGTTATTGCTGATTAGGCTGAACAGGGAGCTGAAATCTACTTGGTAGGTTTCCATCACCAAGGGCTCCACCACAATTTCCAGTACTTCCTCACGCTCACCGGCAATATCGGCCTCGAGCACGCCTGGAAGCGCCTCTAATTTGTCTTTTAAGCTACGCGCTATTCGAATCAGCGTACGTTCTGGAAGTGCTCCAGATAAGCTGATGTTTAGAACGGGGAAGAGGGCGACGTTGACCTCGTTGACGGTTGGCTCATCGGTCGCTGCAGGCAGTTGCGATTTAGCGGCATCTACACGTTCCCGTACGTCTGCAATGGCGGTATCACCATCAAAACCAGCATCGAATTCCAGCAGTACAGAGGCGTGGCCTTCGCTGGCTGTGCTGCTCATCTGCTTAAGGCCGCTGATGCTTTGCAGTTCTTTCTCCATGGGGCGCACGAGAAGGCGTTCGGCATCATCGGGTGAGATGCCATCGTGATTCATCGATACGTAGATGATGGGAATAGGCACATCAGGTTCCGATTCTTTCGGAATGTTGATGTAGGCGACAATTCCGCTTGCCAGCAGAAAGATCATCATCATGATGACCGTACGGTTGCGGTCAAACGCCGCGTCGATCAGCTTGTGCATCTTCAGTTGCCGCCGTTGTCGGAGACCGGTTCTACGACTTCGCCGACGTTTACAAATCCTTGGCCCATAGTGATTACCTGGGTATTAACCGGTATACCGCTCACCCATGCGCCGTCTATGGAGGTGCTTACCAATTTTATGGGGAGGAAGATGACGGTGTTATTGTCGTCAACCGCTTTTATTCCCAGCTCCCCATCTTCCCCTAAGGACATGGCGGAGGGAGATACAAATGTGGCGTTAACTTGCTCAACAGGTATGTGCATAGACGCGCTGACACCCGCGGCAATACTGCCCGTGGTGTTTTCAACGCGGGCTTCGACAGCGAAGCTGCGAGTCTGGGAATCGGCAATTGAACTGATGTAGGTCAACCGGCCCGGCAGGGTTTCGCCGGTTATGAGTTCTACAGTGACCTCTTGTCCGACCTTTAGCTGGGATAAAGACTGTTGCGAGGCTTGTGCACTGACGTTAAACGCGCTGTCGTCAACAAGCTCTGCCACGACATCGCCACGTTCAACCAGCGAGCCGAGGTCGGCGGGTAGATCGTTCACAACGGCGCTGAAAGGCGCAGTGATAGTGGTGTTGGCGATGTCCAGTTCGACGGATGCCAGAAGAGCGAGCGCAGTTTCTAAGGAGGCCTCGCTTTGTTCCAGTTGCAACTGGGACTGAAGTCGTTGTTGTCTTAACGATTCAGCGGCTTTTTGTTCGCTTCTGGCTGTTTTTACACGAGCCTGTGCTTCTGCCAATGTGTTCTCGCGACCGGCTAAGTCAAGTGTTAAGAGGGGGGCGCCTTGTTCAACTCTATCGCCTTTAGCAACCGTAAACTGCTTTAATGAGCCGCTGGTTTGGGCTTTAAGCAAAAGGTGTTGAATGGGTTCGAGTTGCCCCTGAAGAGAGATTTCCCGATGCATAGCTTCTACGCCTAGCCCCTTTACCGCCACCCGCATAAGCGATGATTCAGGCTCTGCTTGACTAGTTGAAGTATCCTCTTTGCTGAACATGCCTGAGGCCATCCAGATAACCAGTGCGAAAACAACCAAACCTGCCGCTAACCACGACGTTTTCACGATACTTTCACTCCGGCTATTATCATGAGTACAGTATAGAGCGGCTCCACACCCAGACCTATCGACTCGGCTAATGACATATCAGAAATTTCTTAAAGTAGGAGACGTTTTCAAAGTATTGCATGTCAAGACCCTTTTAGTTGTATCTCTTTGTATTTTGTTGCAAGCGTGCGCAACACCAGGCGATAAATTGGATCTTTACGCCAGAGAAAAAGGGTACACCAGAAGCACCCTGCGCATCAGCGGGTTTGAGTTGCTTGTCTATCAAAATAAGGTGCAGTGGATACCACGAATGAAGGAAAGTAGCGAAAATCCTCTCGTGTTGCATGTCTATCTGGAAGGTGACGGAACGCCTTGGCGATATAGAACCGTCATCATGTCTGACCCCACTCCCCGACAACCACTTATGCTTCGCTTGATGTCGCTCGATAAGCAGCCTTCTGTTTATATCGGTCGACCTTGCTACAACGGCAGTTCCCGCGACCCTGGTTGTACCAGCAGGTTGTGGACATCCGGGCGATATTCGGAACAGGTGGTTGCCAGCATGACAGATGCAATCAATGTACTAGTTAATCGCTACAAACCTGATCAGATTCGACTGTTCGGTCATAGTGGAGGAGGCGCTTTAGCGATGCTTATTGCAGAGCAATTGCCGAAGGTGGTTAAGGTAGTGACTTTGGCTGGTAATTTGGATACAGATGCTTGGATTGAGCATCACGGATACTCACCTTTGTACAGTTCACTCAACCCGGCTCAAAGGCCGCCACTGAGTCATTCAATACGTCAGTGGCATTTGGTGGGCGAACGAGATTCTATTGTTCCACCTCAGTTGGTTAAGCCCTTTATACAAAGCCAGCCTGCAGCTGACGGATTTTCTTTTAGTGGATACGACCACGGATGTTGCTGGATGAGTCTGTGGCCCAGGGTTCTGAAAACGATAGACGTAGACAAACCTAAACTTCTGTTAGCAGATCACTTTAAGACGTCAGAGAGTCCAGCATCACTTTCGGGTAATCAGTGAATACGCCATGAACACCCCATGATAGAAGCTCTTTAGCTCTATCAACGTCGTTAACGGTGTAGCAATACACACCTAGCCCATGAGATGACAGAGCTTTGATTTGATCGGTTGTGATGTGTGATGCATCGCAGTGCAGGTTACAACACTCGTAGCGCTCTATCAGTTGCATCCAGTTGTCGGGTAATTCTTCAACTAGTAAGCCACGCGGTATTGCGGGTAGTCTTTTATGCACTAGTCCAAGTGATAACTGGCTGAAGCTGGAAAACACTAACGGTAAACCTGTAGGCCAAGAGCATTCTATCATCTTGCAAATGGCTTCAACGGTGTCCTGCTCTAAGCCTTCCTGGGGTTTGATTTCAAGGTTTAAGCCAATGTTTCGTTGGCTTAATAAATCGATCACCGCAGCAAGGCGCGGAATCGGCTCGTGAGCGTAAGCCTCTTTGCCGTTGTTGGCTATGAGTCTATCTAAGGACTCTGCGGATTTCTTACTGAGCAGACCGGATCCGTTGGTGCAGCGATCAAGGGTATCGTCGTGATGTACAAAAGGGATGTGATCGCTGCTGATCGATACATCGATTTCCACGCATTTGGCGCCTTGATCCGCAGCCAGAGCTAAAGCCGCCACCGTGTTTTCGGGGGCTTCTCCCGATGCACCTCTATGGGCAATGACAGAGGCAAGTGCCCCCAATCCGGTGGGCTCGATCATGATGAACTCGCGTTACTGAATGTTGGTTGCGACGATTCTAGACTCATCTTGACGCGCACGCCAAACCTCTTGCTGTTGACTACGCATGAAGTCGCGGCGCATTAGCTCGTATTCTCTGAATTCGTGAGCGAAGTTGCGGCTACAGAAATCATCAAGCTGATTTATCCGGCAATCTTCTTGTCGCAAGGCCTCATAGGCAATTTGATTGACGTTGATATGTGAGCAACCAGTGCCGATCGCCACGAGCGACAACATCGCGGTTTTACCTAATGAGTTTACAACCACTTTTTTCATAACGTAAATGTTCCTACGAATCCCTTCAGAAAATGCATGGCAGGGCCCTCACCAAAACAGCCTTGTGAGCAGTGCGGTCAAGGTTTATAGGTAAAGGAGCGTGGCAATACAAGGCAATGTAGCGTTAAATTCACATTGATTTAATGCTGTGTGAATTATCACGCAATAGGCTACCGACGCGTGACGCAAACTGCGTATAACACCCGTCAACAAATGCATCTGCAGTCAATCACTTGTCTCTTACGTGCATAATGTCTGCGCTACCCTTTGAGGCTAAGTTTCCCGGAGCGAATACCATGAGTTTGAAAAAGCAGGCTGCTGTCTCAGTACCTCCAGAAGAGCTTGCACGTCTGCTGGCGGCAGCTGAGCGTGCTGCAGATGCTGCCGCTAAAGTCACTATGCAGTATTTCCGGCAGTCGCTTCACGTAGACAACAAGGCCGGTGAAAACGCCTTTGACCCAGTTACGCAGGCAGACAAAGAGGCAGAAATAGCCATTCGCGAAATACTGTCTACAGAATTTCCGCGAGTCGGTTTCTATGGAGAGGAGCATGATGCGGTCGAAAGCGAGTCCGGATTGACGTGGGTGGTTGACCCCATCGACGGGACACGGGCATTTATGAGCGGTATGCCTCTTTGGGGGACCTTGATAGGGTTGTTCAACGGAGAGAACGCAATCCTTGGCGTTATGGACCAGCCTTTTTTCTCCGAACGTTTTACGGCCGCCAATGGACTTTCCCAATTGCGTAGTTCGAGTGGCGTGCAGACCTTGAATACACGTTCGGGTATCTCCTTGGAATCGGCGACTATGTATTGCACGACGCCTGATATGTTCGTCAGCGATCAGGGAAAGCGTCGATTCGAGGGCGTTAAGGATGCAGTTCAATTAACGCGTTATGGAGGTGACTGTTATGCCTACGGCTTATTGGCTGCAGGGCACGTAGATTTAGTGTTGGACTGTGATTTAAAGCCCTACGATATTCAAGCACTTATCCCGATAATAGAGGCGGCCGGTGGAATAGTCACTGACTGGCAGGGAAAGAGCGCTGTTGATGGCGGGTATGTTGTGGCTAGTGGCTCAACCGCTATCCATGAGCAAACCCTGAAAATACTGCAAATGCCTTAGTTGAGTACCAGTAAGAAGCCATCATCAACCGTGCCGCCGTAACCATCGTCTGCGGTTACGACGATAAACCATCGCCCCTTATTGGACGAATCGACTTCACCTTCGATAACGCCATCAGCTCGTATTTGCAATCCGGCTGGAAGATTAGTCGCTGTGTAGGTCAGTAGATCCTCTGCATCTTTATCGGAAAAGAATGGGCTCACGTCGTAAGTAAATTCACCAGAGAAGACGTGGTTTTTAATGTCGGTAACGCTAGGTGTTGCGTTTATCTCTGTGTCCTTGATTGAAACAGGTAGTCGAATGGTAAGTACAAAGCTACCGCTAATGCTCTCTTTGCCATCGGTAACATTAATTAGTACTCGCTGCTGTTTTACCTCTTTGGAACTTGCATCTGAGTTGAGAAAACCGTCGGCGGTTAGTGCCACTAACGCCTCTTGTGGAAGCTCATCCGAACTAAACGTTAGCTCGTCTCCATCTGGGTCGGCGAAGTGCTGCGCGATATTTAACGTTCGTTTGTGTGATTCATCAAGCCCGTTGTCTGAAGTTAAGACGACGTCAGGTAGTTGCAATAGCTGCACAGGTGGCTCGTTTGAATCAATGATTTTGATGGTCGCTTGCGCATCAACGGTGTAGAGGCCGTCAGTCACGGAGTAGGTGAACGTATCATCTAAAAAGCTAGTGTCGTTGAGTGGAGCCGTTGGGGATGCCACATAGGTGAAACCTCCATCGCTTTCGAGTTGAAACTGACTGGCATATTTAGGTCGCGTAACCGGCGTTGTAATAACTCTGAGTGCGCTGTTTCGAACATCGTTATCATCACTATCGTTGCTTAGTAAGTTGTCAATGTCCCCACCATCTACAATTTTTGCAGAATCTATACGCACGGTGTAAGTATCGTCCTCCGCAACCGGTGCCTCGTTAACAGAGACTGCGCACAACACCTGTTCGCGTCGTACTGTAGCCCCGTCATCACGGACAGCCGTTAAGTTATAGCTCAATGCAACGGGCGCTTTAAGGGTGGGCACGTTGATCGAAAACTGAGTGCCGGAGTCTGAGTTGATTTCCTCAAGCGTAATGGCGCATGTTCCTCCGTTGGCACACGCGTCTGCCAGTGAGGTCTCTGCGACGTTTGCGTCAAATCCGTTCATGCCATGACAGCTTGATCTGGCATCGTCGCCTTTTAACGTCCAGTTCCAATTGTCTAAGGTTGAGCCTTCGCCAATCAGGCTGGCTTCAACAGTGGTCTCTTCAATCACCAAAATGGGTTGAGCATTCAGCAGGCCTGCTGTGCCGGTGAAGTCAGCCAATTGAGTACCTGTTGAGTCAACCCATCCACAGGCTGATAGAGAACTCATTGCCGTCGCACATACTACGAATTTTATGTGTCTGTTGGGCTGCATCTTCATGTTGCCGTCACTAGCGTCTAGAAACTTGACGACAAGCATATTCATCCCCGTAATAAAGAACGTGGTGTCGATCTCAAAGACGGGGCGACATATTTTGAGGATATGATCAAAATTTGCGATCTGTTACGCGCGTCTCAGTTGTCTTATGGGCAGGAAATACGCACACTTGGTGCAGCCGTAAGCCTTATGAATATAAAACTCAAACAATCGACGCCAACCCGAACCGGCCGCCTTTGGCTGGGGCTTGTCTGTGCGCTTGTGGCATGGGTGGGGATTTGTCTCTGGACGCTGCAGTTGGTTAGTCACAAGCCTTTCGACGACATACCTTTTGACTCTGCATCTGTTGAAAGCCTGGTACCCACCGTTGAATCTGAGAGTGTGAACCCTTTGATTGCTGACGAGTCGCGGCAACTGGTGATTCTTGATGCAGGCGCGACGAGTTTAGATTCCCAGCAAGCTGACAGTTTAGTGCCCACAATCCGTTTGATGGATGAGTCTGAGCAGGCTCTTGTAGTCGCCAGCGAGAAGAAAATAGAGGTGGCAGAAGTGCTAGAAGCGGCACAGACGGCACAGACGGCGCAGGCAGCACAGACGGCGCAGGCAGCACAGGCAGCACAGGCAGCACAGGCAGCACAGGCAGCACAGGCAGCACAGGCAGCACAGGCAGCACAGGCAGCACAGGCAGCACAGGCAGCACAGGTGTCACAGGTGGCACAGGTGGCACAGGTGTCAGATGCCCGCACTGTCGCGAAAATAAAGGCGGAAGCCAGGCGGTTGGAATATGAGCGGGTCCGGCAGGAGGAAACTCGAATCTTATTGGGTTTGTCTCAGCGTGCCCGGTTCCTCAGCGGTTCCAGCGAGCTTAATCAGCGGCTTATGCAGGTTCTGAATCGCATGTTTGATCCCTTGTACCTATACTCTGAGGTTCCTGTCTCTATTTCGGTGGCGACAAATGAATCTATTAGTGTTGCGGTCAACAACACTCTAAGTCGAAATCGGGCCGGCGCTATTCTGGCCTACCTATCGGATAGAGGGTTGGACCGCAGACGGTTTACTGTGTCGGTGGACTCAGGAGCCGGTTTGCCGTTTGGCAAACATCGTGTCAGAGTGGCGCCAGAGGATGTTATTGAATGATTGCAGAAGTGCTGCAGACAGTGCTGATCGGCATTATTGCCGCTTCGCTGATGGGAGCCGTTATTGGCTATATTGTCGCGTGCATCCGTGCCAATACGCGCTCAAACGCGGTAATTCAAAGTCTGCAGGCTGAGTGGAGCAAAACATTAGCTGATGCAGATCATCAGATTAACGCCTCAGCTAGAGAAAATGACGCATTGAAAGAATTGGTCGCCGAAGCGAAAGAACGTGCGAACTTAGCGCAAAAAAGCGAAGAATCAACTCAATTGCACTCTCAGTTACTATCCCAGCGCATCCATTCGTTAGAATCGCAGTTGTCCTCGTACGAGGAACAACAGATTCGACTACAGCGAGACTTCGCTACCTACAAGTCAAATAAAACTCGCGAGTTAGAATTGGCCCGTTTTGAACCAGAAAGCTGGTCTCAGCCTGACCAACTGCCAGTATTGAATAAGCGTATTCGGAGAGATGATTCCTTGTTAAGTCGTTCGTTCCCGGCAACAGAAAAATTCCATTCAATGGGAAGCTCTTCGGTGGTACTCAGAAACGCCTCGAAGTCGACCAGCAGCTCCGATTTAGATCTGTCCTTAACTGAAGATTTAGAAATCCCCGCTTTGGCAGAATCTGAATTGCCGGATTCAGTCGAAGAGCTAGAGTTCGAGGTCGCTGACTGGGATGAAAGTGGGGGAAAGATTCGTGGGTAGAACCTACGAAAAGCCTATGTGGCATCAGTTGTTCAAACTAGATTCGAGCAGTGATCAAAGCCTACAGGCTCAGCTTCGTCAGGCTTTGGTGAAGGCTATATTGGACGGCAGAATCCCGGTTGATATACCTTTGCCATCCTCGCGAGAGTTATGTCGCCAACTCAGTGTTGCAAGGAACACCGTTGTACTTGCCTATCAACATCTCATTGATGAAAACTACCTTATTTCCCATGAGCGGCGTGGTTATTTTGTAAACCCGGCCATTCTTGAAGGCAGAGTAGAGGCGCCAAAGCCCATCGCTCGTTCTAGTGATGATGAGTGCTCTGAAGAACGCGATGAGGGTCCAACTACAGTTGTTGATCTCCTAGATCAACGCAATATCAATCGGCCATTAAACTGGCGTCAGTTTGAGTATCCGTTTATCTATGGGCAGGCGGACTCCTCCTTATTTCCTGTCAATGACTGGAGGGAAGCCTGCCGGTTATCGCTTCGAGTGGATGCCATTAGTCGGTGGACACAGGATAGAGTTGATCATGATGATGATTTGCTAGTGGAGCAAATTCATACAAGGGTATTGCCAAGGCGTGGCGTATGGGCTGATAAAGAAGAAATTCTAATCACAACGGGTGCGCAGAATGCCTTGTTTTTGATTGCGCACTTGCTGCTCGATAAAGATGCAACGGTTGGTATTGAAGATCCTTGCTACGTAGACGCCAGAAACATCTTTAGGTTGTACACCGATAAAAGCGTATTGTTTCCGGTGGGTGAAACTGGCGTTGCGGTAGATGAGCGCTTGGCAAATTGCAAAATGATGTACGTCACGCCTAGTCATCAATGCCCGACGACGACTACGATGCCGCTTGAAGCGCGAAAACAATTGTTAGCCGAAGCAAGTAAGCATGATGTGACGATTGTTGAGGACGATTACGAGAGTGAGCTGAATTTTGTCGGTAAACCTACGCCTGCTCTGAAGAGCTTGGACACTGAGCACAGGGTTATTTATGTCGGGAGTTTGTCGAAAACTCTCGCGCCGGGCTTGCGAGTTGGTTTCATGGTGGGGCCTAAGAAATTTATAAGACAAGCTCGTGCACTGCGCCGGCTAATGTATCGGCATCCACCCACGAACAACCAGCGAACGGTCGCACATTTTTTATCTCTCGGTCATCACGATTCCGCGTTACTCAGGCTGACACAATCGTTTAAAACTCGTTGGGAAATCATGGACGAAGCGTTAAAAAAGCATGATGTTTTCTCGTCAATGGCACCGACGTTTGGCGGCTCTTCTTTCTGGGTCCGATTGCCCGATACTGTCTCTTCTGCAAAGCTGGAAGCATTAGCAGCTGAAAACGGTATCGTGATTAATTCAGGAGATAACTACTTTGCTAGCCGAAACGGGCCAGGTAATTTTTGCCGATTAGGTTTTTCGTCCATACCTGCAGAGAAAATAGTCGCAGGCATCGATAAACTAGCCCGGCTGGTCGAGGAAGTAGATTCTCGTTAATCTGCCGCTGGGTACTAATTGAGGATGAAACGTCGACGCGTCCATCGACCTTGTTAGTTTCAGACTCTGACAACAACTCCAGCAGCCAAGTCAGGAGGAGCATAGAAAGTGTATTTATCCATGCTCGTTGGTGTCGATTATTTGTCGCTTACGCACGCTTGATGCGTCAAAAAATAATCATGCATGTGCTGTTTATTAGGGTGTAGTTAGGAATATTTGAATAAAGTGGTTTGCCGTACCACAATGTAAGCATCACCTCTTTGCGGTGCCATTGAACTCATCGGAGCTATTCATTGTGCGTAAACTGACATTGCCCTTGCTGGGCATGCTGAGCAGTGTTTTATTCACCCTACCTGCTAGTGCTCAGCAAATCGATAACACTCTGATTTTGCCGGATGCAAAGCCCGGTGAGTGCTATGCAAAAGTAATCACACCTGCACAATTTACTACCAAAACAGAAGAGGTTGTAGTTCAGGAGGCTTCAGAACGAATCGAGACTATTGAAGCGAAATACGAAAAGGTTGATCGAACGATAGTTATAAAAGAACCCTCTCAGCTGTTAACCGCAAGCAGAACTGAGTTTGCCAAAGAGTCACGAAAAGTTGAGGTACTGACGGCATCTAAATCCTGGACAACTAAGTCTGGCAACAAGACGTTACCGGCGAGCCCAGACGCGATAGCGCAAATTGCGAGTTCCGGTGTTGATACCGATTCAGTTGATCCTGGTGGCTGTTTTATCGAGTTTTTTGAAGCTGCAAAGTATAAAACCGAAGTAGAACGTGTGATGATCAAGCCGGCCTATGAGACCATCACGACCATTCCTGCAGAATACGAAACCGTTCAGGAACGAATCGTTGTAAAAGAGGCGTCCAGTGAAGTCGTGGATGTCCCAGCAATCTATCGAACTCAGACAGAATCTGTGTTGGTGGAACCAGCACGCAGTGTGTGGAGAGAAGATTGTGGTGTGATCGAGAAGGTTGACAATGCAACCGGTGAGGTACTGTGCTTGGTTGAAGTGCCAGCGAAGTACGAAACGCTAACCAAAACTGTTCTAGATACACCCGCAACCACGAAAACGATCAGCGTGCCGGCTGTATACAAGACTATCAGTGTCGAAAAGCTATCAAGTCCTGCATCTGAGACGCGACAGCAGGTTCCTGCTCAGTTCACCAGCGTGAACCGACGTGTGAAAGTCGCAGATCCTAAATTTTTCTGGTTAGCCAAAGGTGAGACCGCTCCTGAAGGTGCTGTGGCCACCGGTCGCGAAATTTGCATGACAGAAAAACCGGCAGAGTTTGTCAATGTCACAACAGATGTCATTAGCAAAGCGGCTGATGTGGTGGCTTCGACAGTACCCGCGCGTTATCAAACAATTCAGGTGGAGGAGTTAGTTTCTCCAGCTTCAGAGCGTCGAATCACCATTCCTGCACGCAAAAAGACCGTCACGACTCAAGTACAGACATCTCCTGCGAAAGTCGAATGGCGGCAGGTTATTTGTAAAACTAACCTGACCAACAACTTGGTTACCTCCTTACAACGTGCACTTAAGCGCGAGGGTTTTGATCCAGGCCCTATTGACGGTCTGTTTGGTAGAAGTACGCTTCGCGCTATCGAGCGCTATCAGATTCAAGAAGGTATAGACCGGGGCGGAATAACTTTCGAAGTGTTAAAGAAGTTGAAAGTTCAGTCCTAAAAACTCATTAAAGGCTGATGTGAAGAAAAATGCCGCGCTTAAGATTAGCGGCATTTTTTATGCAACTTACAACCAAGTTGGAAGAAGCGCGGTTCGCCAGTCTGTGTAAAGCGATTGCCACTGTTGCCAGGCAGCGTCGTACGGTGCGGTCCAGAACCACGCCATGCCTGTGATAAACAACACTAAACAGCTGGCAGGTATTTGTTCGAAATCCATAGGTTTTAGTGCGCTACCAAACGAGCGGCGAATTTTTACTCCACTGAAATCGACGCTGTAAATTTCATCAAGCGTGAGGTGAATCAGATACCCCAGCGTCATGAAAATACCCAACAACCAGCTTTGCAATTCGCTGGTGTTGAGAAACTGCCACGCTACTGCGCTGAGCAACACACCCATCATTGACGCTGCAATCAGCGAATGCAAAATGCCTCGGTGTACGGTGACCGTGTGAAAAAGCCACCATAGGGGGAATCGGATAAGCAGGTACACAAATGCTGCACCGATCCAAAGTTCCAGGCCGCTGTACGCTGGAATGTTGGCGAATAGCCAGGCGAAGGCTGCGATTAACCCGAGCAGGGAAAATAGAAACCTGGAAGGCTGGGATTGCTTCAAATCGATATCTGGCAACACGCCGCCGACGAGTCCTGCGACGGTAAGCATGAGCCCATCGCTCATACCGAGGTTGAGCAGCTTGGTACAACACGTCGCCCCAAGACTGACAACAACGGTAGCACCTAAAATGTGTGTGTTAAAGTCGGCCATTCGAATGAACTCATGTAGAGGTTTGTTGTGCTGGTTACATTTAAGACAAGCTCTTACGCCGATATCACCATGTTTGGTGAGGCGGCGGTTTCACTGCTCAAACTGATGGGGCAGAGCGGCAATGTGCCCGGAGCTCTTTTAGCGGCTGATCTTCCCGATGCGCTCAAGACTTTACACGATGGCTTAGACAAATTGCGTGCAGAGGGTGGTGAGAGCGTGTCATCAGACATCAGTAAGCACGATGACGATGACGCGTCACCGCCTGTTGCGCTGCACACGCGCGCCGGACCGCTGATTAGTTTGTTGGAATCTGCCATTGCGGCTAATGAAAACGTTCAGTGGGATAGCTAAGAGGCAGCACGCGCTAATCGATCAGTAAGCATGAAAAACAGGGTAACCTCAGCTCAGGTCGCTATTAAGGCTGACGTATCGCAGTCCGCCGTAAGCCGTACCTTTACGCCCGGAGCAAGCGTAGCCCCTGGTACGCGAAAACGCGTTATGGATGCGGCCCGGGAGCTGGGTTACCGACCCAATGCTATAGCCCGGTCCTTGATTAGCGGCCAATCCAAAATGATTGGCCTTATTGCGGCTTACCTGGACAACCAGTTCTATCCGATTGTGCTGGAGCGATTGGCCAAAGCGCTACAAGCTCGCGGCTATCACACTTTGTTGTTTATTTCGGAACCCGGTGATCAGGACCACGAGCTGGAAAAATTACTGGCCTATCAAGTGGATGCTGTCGTGATGGCCTCTGCAACGCTGTCATCAGCGTTGGCCCGCGAGTGCTTAGATGCCGCTATCCCCGTGGTTTTGTTTAACCGTGATGTTCCCAATTCACCGGCTAATAGCGTGACCTCAGATAATTTTGCTGGTGGCCGACAGGTGGCAGACTACCTCATTGACGCAGGCCATAAGCAATTGGCCTATATTGCCGGAGCTGAAAATTCCTCGACCAATCGTGACCGAGAGGCAGGTTTCCTGGCAGGGCTAGATGCCGCTGGTGTCTCGCTTGCTCATCGTGCAGTGGGCGGATACACACATGAAGGTGCCTCTGAGGCGACTCATGCATTTATGCGCTCAGACGTTCCGCCTGATGCCATATTTGTTGCAAACGACCATATGGCCTTCGCGGTGTTAGATACCTTGCGACAGGACCTGGGGTTGCGGGTGCCAGAGGATGTTTCGGTTATAGGGTTCGATGATGTTCCGCAGGCAGCATGGAAAGCTTACGGCCTGACGACAGTGGCGCAGCCAACCGATGCCATGATTGAAGCCACTGTGTCTCTGCTCTTCGATCAGCTGGAAGTGGGTCACGCGGAAACGACCCGACAATGCCTGCCGGTGAGTTTGGTAGAGCGAGATACCGCCCGCAGACCACAGGGATAATTTGTTTATCTTCTATGCAATATTTGTCGTTGTGGTTGGTTTTTGCATTCGTATGCAGTTTGGCGTATCTTCAAGAGTCTACGTTTTTGTAAGACTAATGCGGTGGCATTGTTGTTAGCTGCCTCCTCCTTTTTTGTTAGACCCTGAACCACCCATCAGTTACCGGTAGGAACACAGCGCTTATGGCCGTCATACTCAAGGCTAGTAAATCTCAATCTGAGCGGCAGGACGATGATGCGAAAGTTCGCGGCATTGTTGAAGGATTACTCAATGATATTGAAACGAATGGCGACAGGGCTGTTCGTGCACTATCGGAGAAATTTGATAATTGGTCGCCCAGCTCATTCCGATTATCGGAAAGTGAGATTGAGGCTGCAATGTCTAAAGTATCGGCTCAGGATCTTGCCGATATCAAGTTCGCTCAACAGCAGGTTCGCGCATTCGCTGAGAAGCAACGCGCCTCAATGCTCGACGTTGAAGTGGAAACCATGCCGGGCGTTGTACTGGGTCACAAACATATTCCCGTAAATTCGGTGGGTTGTTATGTACCCGGTGGTAAGTACCCCATGGTTGCCAGTGCTCACATGAGCGTACTGACGGCGAAAGTGGCAGGTGTTAAACGTGTTGTTGCGGCGGCACCTCCATTCGAAGGCGGTGCTCATCCAGCCATCGTAGCTGCAATGCATCTAGGTGGTGCCGATGAAATACTCGTGCTGGGTGGTACGCAAGCGGTAGGCGCGATGGCGTTGGGTACCGAGTCTATTGCGCCGGTCGATATGCTTGTTGGACCGGGAAATGCGTTTGTCGCTGAAGCTAAAAGACAGTTGTTTGGTCGTGTGGGTATTGATTTGTTTGCAGGACCCACAGAAACCTGTGTTATTGCAGATGAAACGGTCGATGGTGAGATGGTGGCAACCGATTTATTGGGCCAGGCTGAGCATGGCATTAATTCTCCGGCGGTACTCATCACTGATTCGCGCAAGCTTGCTGAAGACACGCTAAAAGAAATAGAGCGATTACTAGAGGTATTACCGACTGCCGACGTTGCCCGACAGTCCTGGGAAGACTACGGCGAAATCATCTTGTGTGAAGGCTTAGATGAGATGCTGGAGCAATCTGAGATTCTGGCTTCAGAGCACGTTCAGGTTATGACAAGAGACGATAATTATTTTCTCGATAACATGACGGCTTACGGTGCACTGTTTTTAGGACCAAGAACCAACGTTGCCTACGGTGACAAAGTTATCGGAACCAACCACACCTTGCCTACCAAGAAAGCAGGGCGCTACACCGGTGGTCTGTGGGTTGGTAAATTCATTAAAACGCATACCTATCAGCGCGTGCTAACCGATGAAGCTTCGGCGTTGGTGGGCGAGTACTGTTCACGGCTCTGTATGCTTGAAGGCTTCGCAGGTCATGCCGAGCAAGCCAACGTCCGAGTACGACGCTATGGTGGACGCAATGTGCCATACGCTGAAGGCGCACCGGTATCTTCCTAAGCAATGGATCTTCCTCAAACACCTTCATTCAGACTGGATGGACGACGAGCACTGGTTACAGGAGCCAGTCGAGGGATTGGTCTAGGGGCTGCCTGTGCGTTAGCACAAGCCGGTGCTGAGGTAGTTCTGGCAGCTAGATCAAGCTCTGAACTTTCCGCTGTTTGTGACGCATTGACGGCCGCAGGTTTTACTGCCTCCTTTATGCAACTTGATGTCAGTGAGGTTGCTACCGCGAAAGCGCGCATTGAAGAGGCTGGGCCGTTTGACATACTGGTGAATAACGCGGGCATTAACCGACCGGGCCCTATGAGCGCTATGACGACAGAAGACTACGATACGGTCATGGACCTAAACGTTCGCGCTGCCTATTTTGTTGCGCAATCTGTGCTCAACGGAATGATCAAAGCTGGAAAAGGTGGTTCGATCATTAACACGTCTTCTCAAATGGGGCATGTGGGCGGTATCGATAGAACCGTTTATTGCGCAAGTAAGTTTGCACTCGAAGGTATGACTCGCGCATTAGCCATAGAAGTCGGTGAACATAATATTCGTGTCAATACAGTTTGCCCGACATTTATTGCAACACCCTTTACCGCCGCAACGCTCGCTGATCCTGAGCGTGTCGCATGGATTAAATCCAAAATTAAACTGGGTCGCATCGGCGAGATAGAAGATGTCATGGGAGCGTATGTGTTTCTGGCCTCGGATGCCGCAAGCCTTGTCACCGGAACCTCCTTACTGATAGATGGTGGATGGACAGCCGGTTGATTCATCAAATTCAAAATTTTTGGGAGCGATACGCTTGAGCCAATCAACTTTGTCATCTCGTCTCGTGCGTTATGCAGACTTAAAGCCGTGCTTGAATGCGTTCGTTGATACCCGTACCCCGGGCTCTGATAAAAAAGAGAACTTTACAATTGTGGGGCCGGGTGTCTCAGAGAATCCCGATCAGCACGTACACCTTCCTGAGCCTCACGGTTTCAATATTGGTGGCGCGCGGCAACCACCTGGGTGCTTAAATTCGCAGCACAGTCACGACACGGCCGAAGTCTTTGTTGTTCATACCGGTCAATGGCGATTTTTATACGGCGTGAATGCTGATGATGCCTACGTCGACTTAGGTCCGGGCGACACCATCTCTATCCCCACCAAAATGTTTCGTGGTTTTGAAAACACCGGCGATACAACCGGTTATTTGTTTGCCGTACTAGGAGGGGATGACCCGGGCAAAGTGACTTGGGCACCGTCAGTGTTTGAATTGGCCGAACAGTACGGTCTGGTACTACTGGAAGGTGGGCGCTTAGTGGACGTTGCTGCAGGAGACGAAGTACCTGCTGGTGCAAATCGTCAACAACCCCCTAATGAGGCCGAAGTCGCTGCGTTAAAAACCCCTGATGCTGCTGATTTAGCCGGCTGTGTGGCGTTTGAGAATTCCCTGTTAGAAAATGATTCATCGTCGTTGTTAACTTTGGCCGTTAATGGTGGTGTCTCCGAGGCTGCAGTCATAACGCCTGCCGCAACTTATGATGGCTTTGAAGCTGGTCCGATTAAAGGATGGTGGGCGCATGACTTTAATGTTCGCCGCGTGACCTTACAGCCGAATGCACAGATTTCATCGCACACGCGTGAAGAAGCCGAAGTCGTATTTTTACAATCAGGTGCGTTAACCGTGACAGCTGCAGATGGAGAACAGATTGACATGGTGCCCGGCGACACATTGAGTTTGCCTGTTGGTATGGCGCGCAGTTGGTCTAATGCGTCTGCGACGCCTGCTGTTGCGTTTGTTGTTAGAGGCGGGGATTCACCTAAACCTCCGGTTGCCGCTTAGCCACAATGTGTTTGTTCTGCTTTTATAGCTAACCCATAGAGAGCTTATAGTATGAAAATGTCTTCAGATAAGATCCTGACTACACATGTTGGTTCTTTGCCACGACCGCAAGATGTTACCGATCTTGTCTTCGCAAAAGAGAAGGAAGAGCCGGTTGATGAAGCTGAGTTCAATCAGGTTATTGAGCGTGCAGTAGGCGATACCCTGGCAAAACAAAAAGAAGCAGGTATTAGTATCCCGTCCGATGGCGAGATGAGTAAGATTTCATATGCAACGTATATTAAAGACCGGCTGACAGGTTTTGCCGGTGATAGTCCACGAAGAGCACCGGCGGACCTTAAACAATTTCCCGGATTTTTAGAGCGTCAGGCGAAAGGAGGCGGTACTCCGACTTATAGGCGGCCTCAGTGTGTCGGTCCTATTGAAGTAAAAAACCTAGAGCCCTTGCATGATGACATTCGGTGGATGAAAGCTGCCATGGAATCACACGGTTTCGAAGAAGGCTTTATGAATTCTGCAACGCCAGGTGTTATTGCCTTGTTCCAACCTTCCGAGTACCACGCAACTCATGAAGCCTATCTTGAAGATGTCGCAGAAGCCATGCGGCATGAGTACGAGGCTATTGTTGCCAGTGGTCTCATTTTGCAATTGGACAGTCCTGATCTTGGCCTTGGGCGACACATGATGTTTCCGGATTTAAGCGATGATGAATTTGTGCGCCAGGCTGAAGTTCATATTGAAGTTTTAAATCATGCCCTACGAAACGTGCCGGGTGATAGAGTGCGAATGCACGTGTGCTGGGGCAACTATGAAGGGCCCCATGTGTGCGATATCGCCTTAGCTAAAGTACTACCGGCTGTACTCAAAGCCAAGCCTCGAGGCTTGCTGTTTGAGACCTCTAACCCTCGTCATTCGCATGAGTGGCGTGCTTGGCAGGAAAATAAAATTCCTGATGACTATGTGTTAATCCCAGGTGTTATCGATTCCACCACTAACTTTGTGGAACATCCTCAGTTGGTCGCTGACCGTATTTGTCGCTATGCGGATATTGTTGGCCGCGAACGTGTTATAGCAGGTTCGGACTGTGGGTTCGCAACGTTTGCAGGGTTCGGTGCTGTCGATGAAGATATCGTGTGGGCCAAGCTTGCAAGCCTAAGCGAAGGTGCAGAGATGGCAACTTCCACACTATGGGGCAAGTAGTAACGCTCTATTTTTTGCCGGGCATGATGTGCGATGAGCGATTGTTTTCATCGCAGATCACGGATTTGTCTCCTCACTATGCTTGTCATATTGTTGAATTCAATACTGGTGACTCAATAGAGCAGTACGCCCGGTTGGTTATCGATAGTCGCCTTCAACACGCCGATGAGTCTGTAGGCGATAGTAAAAGCGTTTTAGTAGGGTTGTCGATGGGTGGCATTGTTGCCATGGAATGTCTTCGGCAAGCGCCACACCTGTTTGATGCGCTTATCCTGATGGATACGAACCCGCTGGCTGAAGATTCTTCACGTCAGCGTTTGCGGCCGCCACAGATAAAAAGAGCACTGGATGGTGAGCTGGAAACCATATTGATCGACGAGATGAAGCCGCTCTATCTCGCACCTGCGAATCGGTCAAACGAAACACTGTTAGCGTTGGTGTTGCATATGGCAAAGCAATTGGGGCCAGAGGTCTTTGCACAGCAATCAAAGGCCTTAATGAATCGAGTGGATAGTTCAGAGGTGTTGTCTATGTGGGACAAACCCGCGTTAGTCATGCATGGTGAATATGACTCACTTTGCCCACCAGAACGACATACCCTCATGCATAAATTAATGACTCAGTCTGAGTTGCATGAGATACCTGATGCGGGGCACTTGCCTACATTAGAAGCACCGACTGTTGTCAACGATACGTTATTTGCTTTTTTGGAAGCTCTGTTTACTAAACCTAGTAACGATTAGGGCCGCAGGAGATTTTTAACGCTTTGCCTGAATGGAATGGACTTTGTCTCTAAACACTATCCAATAGATTAGATGGTGGTTTTGATGGGTAATTTGTAAATCGAATAGCATCAACGAGAAAAGCCCAAAGATCCCCTTGGGCTTTTCTCGAGTTGCCAGTCGATTTAGCGCATGTTGATGCGTATGGCGTATTACTCGTTCAAACTGAAACTATTGCTATAAAAACCGATCATCTGTTGATGCATGTCATCATGAAAAGCGAGTCGGTCAAATCCTTCTGGATCGCCACACACCATTTCATATTCAACTGGGTCCTCATTTTTAAAGGCTTCCCGGCAGGCGACAATCATGAAAGCGAAGTGAGTGGCGTTTTCTACCCAATGAGTATCTGGCGCTTTGGGTAAACGCTGTGCCAAAACTGCCGCATTGCTGCTGGTTGGAACGCTCTCGTCAAGCTCTCCGGACCAGAGCTGAACATCTGCTCGAACGTCTTTTAAAGATTCCTCTGTGTAGGCAAATGCTAATCCTGGTGCTGAGATTACTGCGGCGTTAATTCGTGAATCTGCGCCCCATGCCGATGAAGGGAGGTTGTGCATGCCCTTGTCGAACATGGATTGAATCATGCCTTCCGCACAGACGAATTCATTAGGGTGTTCAGCACAATAGGCATTGGCTCCCGCAATATCGGGTACGCCACCTATGAGCCCGATAGCGGTGTAGCCACCCGCTGAAAACCCGTACATGCCGATTTTTGTAGGGTCGATGAGAGGTCCCCATTGTGAATCAATGCTTAATTGATCGATGACTTTACTGATATGGCGAGGTCTATCAATTGTCCACTGTTCAATGGATGAGCTCATATCTGACCATGTGTTGCCGGTATGGGACGGGGCTGCCACGATGAAACCTGCGTCTGCGAGTGCAGCGGCCGTATCCGCATGTCCTGCGTACCATCCACCATAGCCATGAGAAATAACGATTAGGCTTCCATTGGTTTTGCCTACAGGTGCATGCAGCGCTACAGGCAAGCCGAACTTAGTGTTGGGAGAATCTGGCGGCGCCTGATCGCTGGGATACCAAAGTCCGACATTAAGGTTTTTGAATCCGGCATCTGAGACTTCTATTTCCTGGAAGCCTGCGGCCTCTATACTTAGTGAGGAAAGTGCCATAGATCCTGCCAGTAGTGTGGGGAGTGCTTGTAATTTCATGTCGATGCCTTTTTATTGGTGTGAGATAAGCATCGGACTAAGCTATTGAATTTGAGACCTTTATCATGATTGAGGACGTCCTAAATCACGATAAAGTACCTGTAGACTGCCAATTCAGCACATGACCAATTTGCCTATTCCGTTCGTTGTCGCTTTTCTGTTGGTGTTACTGGCAATGACAAACCATCACGCTATGAAGGCAACGGCTACCGGCCGGGTGTTCTTGCAGATGATTTATCTGCACGCGCTTTCCATGGTGATTATCGGGCTACGGTGGTCGCTGGATATGGTCTTTTTGCTGCCAGCCGCGGCGGTATTGGCTGTGGTCACATCTGCCATGTTGTATCTGGCGTTCTGCAGCTTGGGGCGTGTTGGGCCTGTGATATCCCCACGTCGGGATTGGCCTCATGCGGTACCGGTGGTGTTGGTTGCCGCTTGCTCGTTTGTCTTTCTGAATGGCGTGGACATTTTATTGGCTTTGACGAAGCTGGTTTACGCTTTGTTGCTGGCCAAATTAGCCAGACGTGCACCGGACTCGTTGCAGTTTGTCCGGCTAAGTTGGCTAAAAAACACGCAGAAATCTTTGTGGGGTGCGGCCGGGGTGTTGCTATTCAGTTTGGTTCTGGATTTTGGTATCGCGTTGGACTTTGCGTTCTACGACGGGCGGCACGCTGAATTTCTGGTCGGTGGTGTTAGTTTCATCGTTCTGCTCTTACTGGGTTGGGTATCGGTTCAAGCAGGGCGGCAGAGAGTCGTTGATGTTCAACAAGAGCTTCCTGATTCGGTGATACCTACCATTGAAAACGAAGACTCAAGCTCTGTTAAGTCAAGCGTCTCGACCTCCAGCGCGCGGAGTGAGTTGTCGGACAGCGAGAACGAGGCCTTATTGCTTGAACTCAATAGACTGCTTGTTGACGAGAGATTGTTTGCCGACACCGAGCTCAATCTTCAAAAATTAGCGCGTAAGGCTTCAGTACCCGCAAGGCATGTATCGCGTGCTGTTAATGCTTGCACAGGACAGAATATTTCACAGTGGGTTAATGCTGCTCGCATAGATGCTGTGTGCGATATGCTTTCCGACAAAAGTGTGTCTATTAGCGATGCTATGTTTGAATGTGGTTTTCTAACTAAATCGAATTTCAACCGCGAGTTCCGTCGCACCAAAGGTTGTAGTCCTAGCGAATTGCGCAATCGAGAAAGTTCATGACTCCTTATCCGGAAATACGCGATTTGCAGTTGCTTCTCGTACTGGCTCAACGAAAACACTTCACTCAAGCTGCATCTGAGTGCGGAGTTTCCCAACCCGCATTTTCTGCGCGTATTCGTCATCTGGAGGAAGAACTTGGTGTGCCGATTGTTCGGCGTGGCAACAAGTTCTTAGGCTTTACACCCGACGGTGAATTGATCTTGAAGTGGGCCAGAAAAATCGTGACAGATGCAGAAGGGTTAAGACAAGAGATGGAAATTTCTAAAGGCGCGCTCAGGGGAAGTTTGAATATTGGCGTTGTGCCTACTGCGCTAACTTATGCGGCCAATATTTCAACCCAGCTAAGAACGACACACCCCAGTCTGGCCATACAGATTCAGTCGCTCACAGCCAATGAAATTGCTAGACGTCTTCTCGATTTTTCTCTTGATGCCGGAATCACGTACTCAGATGAGTTAGATACATCGAGTGTGAAGTTTGAAGCTATTTACTCGGAAACCTATGTGCTACTGGCACCCGCCACGCTCGCACCCCGAAAGAAAGGAACGATTACGTGGAGTGAGTCTGCAAGCTTACCGCTGTGTTTGTTAAGTAAAGATATGCATTTTCGCCAGATAGTCGACGAGGTGTTTGACGAAGCAGGTCTGCACCCTGAGCCTGTCATGGAAACCAACGCCTTTACTGCGGCGTTAGCGCAAGTGACGAATGGGTCGGCCGCAACTATTGCGCCGGACAAATTGGTGGAGAGTTTGGTTTTGGATAAGCGAGTGGTAGCTTTGAAACTCAGTGGGCCCTCTGTTAGTCACCCGATAGGACTAGCAACGCTGGATCACGAACCGAGTCTGCCTGCTATATCAGCGCTTCAGATCTATATAAACTCCCACAATAACTAAAACAAATCACACTATCCAATATAATTATTTGTATTTATTGCCGAAATAAGCTTTATTACGCACACTTATTTTGGGGTTTTAGCATGGCTTCTTCCAACAATGCATACGGCGTGTGGAAATCTGGGCGAGGAAAAGGGCGTCCAACGCCCAAAGGTCGGCAGATCGATGACACTTCAATCGAGCAGGTTCGTGCTCTATTGGGTGACAAGGAGCGGCGTCGCGACCTTCTGATCGAGCATCTGCACCTCATTCAAGACGAGTATGGGCATCTGTCCATTGCGCACATGCGTGCATTAGCTGAGGAAATGCGCCTCTCACAGGCTGAAGTGTATGAAGTGGCCACTTTCTACGCTCACTTCGACGTCGTGATGGAAGACGAAACGCCACCTCCTGCACTGACTATTCGCGTTTGTGATTCCCTGGCTTGCGAGATGGCAGGTGCTCAGCAGCTGATGTCAGAGCTTAAGAAAGGCTTGAATCCTGAAGATGTCAGAGTAGTACGAGCACCTTGCATGGGACGTTGTGACACAGCGCCCGTGCTTGAAATAGGACACAACCATATCGACCATGCTACAGCCGATTTGGTTTCCAAAGCTATCGAGAATGACGATACTCATGCACGCATGCCTGACTACGAAGGTTTTGCTGCGTATGAGCAGGCGGGCGGATATGCTCAGCTCAAGGCATTGCGAGAGGGTGCGGCAACACCTGAACAGATTCAGGACAAAGTATTGGAATCGGGGCTGCGGGGTTTAGGTGGGGCAGGTTTTCCGTCTGGCCGAAAGTGGTCTTTCGTCAGAGCTGAAGAAGGCCCTCGATACTTGGCGGTTAATGGTGATGAAGGTGAGCCCGGTACCTTTAAGGATCGTTACTACCTCGAACGCACACCGCATCTATTTTTAGAAGGAATGCTGATCGCTGCTTGGGCAGTTGAAGCGGAGACTTGCTACATCTATATGCGCGATGAGTATCCGGCTGTGTTGCAAATTCTGCGTGATGAGATCGCTAATCTGGAAGCCGCCGGCATCGTCAGCAAAGGCTACATCGATTTAAGACGTGGTGCCGGTGCGTACATCTGTGGTGAAGAGAGCGCCATGATCGAATCGATTGAAGGTAAGCGTGGTATTCCACGTCACCGCCCACCGTTTGTCGCGCAGAAAGGTATCTTCGACCAACCCACATTAGTCCATAACGTTGAGACGCTTTATTGGGTCACCCGGGTTTGTCGAGAAGGTCCTGAAGTGCTCAACTCAACACAGAAGAATGGCCGGGTAGGCTTACGTTCTTACTCCATATCAGGGCGTGTTAAAAATCCCGGTGTCCATCTGCTTCCAGCTGGTTCCACCATTACTGATTTAATTGACGCTGCCGGCGGCATGTTGGAGGGGCATACGTTTAAAGCCTATCAACCGGGCGGGCCTTCAGCGGGAATTTTGCCAGCCTCTATTAATGATGTGCCTATGGATTTTGATACCTTGCAGCCGCTAGGCTCTTTCATCGGGTCCGCTGCTATCGTTATTTTATCGAACAAAGACAGCGCTAAAGCTGCAGCCTTAAACATGCTGCGATTCTTTGAAGATGAAAGCTGTGGTCAATGTACGCCGTGCAGAGTGGGTTGTGAGAAGGCGGTTAAGTTGATGGAAAAAGACAAGTGGGATAAACCCTTGTTGGAAGAGCTTTGCACCGTCATGGTAGATGCCTCTATTTGTGGTTTGGGGCAGGCAGCGCCGAACCCCATTCGCTTAACCATTCAACACTTTGCGGACGAGGTATAAACAATGAGCGATACAGTCACATTTACGCTCGATGGTCAGCAAGTTACAGCCAAGGTTGATGAGTCACTTTGGGAGATTGCAAAGCGTCAGGGCACGCTGATCCCTCATCTTTGTCATAAAGATTCTCAGGGTTACCGGTCGGATGGTAACTGCCGTGCTTGCATGGTTGAGATAGAAGGCGAACGTACACTTGCGGCCTCGTGCATCCGTACTCCCAGCGAAGGCATGGTAGTGAATACTCAAAATGAGCGGTCGGTAGCAGCCCGTAAGATGGTTGTCGAGTTGTTGGTAGCCGATCAACCCGAGCAGGCTAACGCCCACGATCAGTCGTCTCACTTCTGGGATATGGCGAACATGCAGGACATTAAAGTGAGCCGATTTCCAGCGATGGAGCAGTCCCGCGTTCCCTTGTTAGACGCCTCTCACCTAGCCATGAGTGTCAATTTGGATGCCTGTATTCATTGCAATCTGTGCGTACGAGCTTGTCGTGAAGTTCAGGTTAATGATGTTATCGGTATGTCGGGTCGTGGACACGATGCGAAAATCACGTTTGATTTCGACGACCCCATGGGAGCTTCAACCTGCGTTGCCTGTGGTGAATGCGTTCAGGCTTGCCCGACAGGTGCCTTAATGCCGGCGACAGTTTTGAATGAAGAATTGGTCGGTGACAGTAAAGCGTTTGATAGAGAAGTTGAAAGCGTCTGCCCATACTGCGGTGTTGGTTG
>JBGCGD010000078.1:0-10131 GCA_045110515.1 Granulosicoccus sp.
CTGACAAGTTTAAAAGGGCCTGTACCGTTGGTGTTTCTAACAGCGAATGTTTCTTCTTCACCGGCAAAGTCTTGTGGGGTTGCTACATTGTTTGCTTCTGACCAGCCTTTATCCATGATGTAAAAAGACGTGAGCTGGTTAGGCAGAATTGGGTTGATTGCATCGGTTACGAAATCGATGGTGTGATCATCAACAATCTTAACTTCGACGATTGATTTGATTTGCTCTTTGAAGTCAGATTTTTCGTGCTTAGCTCGATCGATGCTGAAGGCAACATCTTCAGCAGTGAAGTCTTCACCACCTTGAAATTTTACGCCTTGTCGTAGATTGAAGCGCCAGATGTTTCCATCCATTGGCTCCCAAGAAACGGCCAATTCAGGTTGTAGTGATAATGCACTATCGCGTGTCACGAGAGACTCGTACATCATGCCGTTTGTCGCGACCGTAGGACCCTCATTCTGCGAATGCGGGTCTAGCGTAAGCGCGTCGCCTTGACTAGTCCAACGTAATGTGTTTTCTGCCAGTGCCTGTGATGTTGTTGCAGCCAGTGCAACAGCAAAAAATGGAATGAACTTGCGTAACTTCATAACGTATCCTTTTGATGGGTAATTCCCCTCTGATATTGACATATTTGACAGGTATCGTCACGGGCTGTCTGTGTTTGTACAAATATCTCGGATATTTCTCCAGAAAATATATACTTACAGGCTGGTATTTTGGAAGAGCCGTAAGACGATGAGCACTAAAATGAATCGGCAACGGACCATAGATAGTGCACGTCGTTATATGGACGAGGGGTATTTCGAGGCTGAGCTTGAAACTCGGGTACGAATTAGAACCGAAAGTCAAAAAAAGGGCGAAAGCCTTGCGCTTCTGCATAGTTATCTGGATGACAACATCATTCCAGCGTTTGCCGATATCGGATTTCACTGTAAGAAGTATGAGAATCCGATAACAGGCTATGGGCCCATTCTCTTAGCTACTCGTATAGAGGGCTCTAACTTTTCTACGGTCTTGGGATACGGGCACGGCGATGTTGTTCAGGGGCAAGATGAGCATTGGACTGCTGGCAACGGTCCGTGGGAAATCTCGAAAGATCAAGACAAGCTTTATGGTCGCGGTACGGCTGACAACAAAGCACAACACACAATAAACATTGCTGCACTTCGTTCGGTCATTAATGAGCGAGGAGCGCTTGGATTCAATGCAAAGTTTATTATGGAAATGGGAGAAGAAGTAGGTTCCCCCGGTTTGAGGGAAGTAATAGAAGCGAATAGAGAAGACTTTTCTGCCGATGTTTTTATCGGGTCTGACGGGCCGCGCATGTCGCCAAGTATTCCCACTATCACCTTAGGTTGTCGTGGTGCTTTAAACTTCAATTTGGAGGTGAACCTTCGGGAAGGTAGTCATCACTCAGGGAACTGGGGGGGCCTGATTGCTGATCCCGCTATCATTTTAAGTCATGCCTTGGCTTCTATTACAACGTCAAATGGTGAGATTAAAATTGGTGATTGGCTACCTCCAGCCACTCCCATAGCCGTCCAAAAAGCATTAGAATGTTTAGTCATTGAGGCAGGTGAAGGGGCTCCAGAGATTGACCCTGACTGGGGGCCAGCAGAGTTGACGTCGGCTGCCAAAGTATATGCGTGGAATAGCTTTTCAATACTGGCTATGAAATCCGGCACACCTGACGATCCTGTTAATGCGATAGCCCCGAGTGCCCGAGCTCATTGTCAACTGCGTTTTTTTGCAGGCACAGATGAAAGTAGGATTATCCCGGCGCTTCGTAACCATCTAGATTCACATGGTTTCGGCGACGTGAAGATAACAGTGCCTGATGGCGTGGCGGGTTTCAAAGCCTCGCGAACGGAACCGGATCATCCGTGGGTGCAATTTGTGCACTCATCTATGGAGCAGACGATGCAAGCCTCGCCCGCAATTATTCCAGGTATGGGAGGGTCTATTTGTAATGATCTTTTCACTGATGTGTTGGGCTTGCCGGCCATATGGGTTCCACACTCCTACGCGGCCTGTTCCCAGCATGCACCCAACGAGCATATTCTACTGTCTTTAACCCGTTCAGCTTTATCAATTATGACAGGGTTGTATTGGGACATTGGTGATTCAAAAGTACCGACACCCTGAAGCAACGTTGAAAACATCAGGGTTTATTTCAAGCCGCTTAGGTAGGTCTCTGCAATTTCAAGATGATGGGTTTTTTTCTCCTCACTCATCCTGTCAGCGTTTTTACACATCATCGCCCAACGGAAATTCCCGGCAAGCTTCTCTTGGTTTTTAAAAATCCAGCGCCAGAAAAGTGCATCCCATATTTCGGACCATTCCCCCTTTTTGTAATGGCTCATTTTAATGATGTAGTTGGAGCCTGAAAAATAGGGCTTCGTTGTGATAAGGCCGCCATCCGCGTTTTGACTCATGGCGTAGGCGTTTGGCACCATTACCCAATCGTAGCTATCGATAAACATTTCCATGAACCAGGTATAGACATCATCCGGCCTAATTTCGCATAGGAACATGAAGCCTCCGAGTACCATCAGACGCTCGATATGGTGGCAGTAGCCTGTATCAAGAAGGCGCTCTATTGCATTATCGACGGGGAGAATACCTGTGCTTGCATCATAAAACGCCTTGGGCATAGTCCGATCATGCTCCCAATGATTTTTAATGCGCATTTGTACGCCAATGTCCTCGTAAGAGGCTCGCATAAATTCTCTCCAACCTAGTACTTGCCGGATGAATCCTTCAATACTGTTGATTGGAACTTGTCGACTAACACAGGCTTTTAGTGCTGCATCTATCACTTGTTGAGGCGTTAGCAAGCCCACGTTTAACATGGGAGTTAGCACACTGTGATACAGAGAGTTCTGGTCCTCGACAATTGCATCTTCATAAGGCCCGAATAGCTCTAATCTTTCAGTGCAAAACCGAGTTAGCCACTCTGATGCCTCACGATGCGTTACCGGGTATTGGATTGCTTTGAGATTACCCGGATTGTTTTTAAATTGCGTATTAATACTTTTAATAGAGGTCAGGGTGATTTCTGTTTCAGGAACCAAGGGTAGTGTTGGTATTTGAGACAGATTCTTTTTAGGAAATTTTTTTCGGTTGTCCTCATCAAAGCTCCACTGACCTCCAGTTGGCTTATCATCTTCCATTAGTATGCCTGTCCGGGTTCTCTGCCAGCGGTAGAAATCAACCATCGCCCACTTTTTTCGTTTGGAACGCCATTCAATGTTTTCGGCTGTGGTGTTGTGAAAGCCAGGAGAGGTCAATGTAACGAGGTCGAGCTTTGCATTCTTTGCAGCAAGGGCAATTCGTTTGTTTAGTGAGTAATCAACTACATCACAGCAAACAACACGTCCGAAATTTTGCTTTGCCAGACGTTTATACAGTTTCGGTAAAGCGGATTCTGGTTGTGTCCAGGATTCTATCGAGACCGGCAGTGCTTGCTCTTCCAGCATTAACGCGAAGTGCTGAATGGTTGAGCGATGATAGGCAAGCTTTTGCTTGTGGAAATTTGCCGGGTACTGCTTATCTCCGAAGAAAAGGGAATCTTCGATCAGAAAAATTTCATCGGGGTTCTCTGCGAGGACCGGGTGGTCTTCAAACAGCTGATGGGGAAATATGATGCCTGCAGTTTTCATAGGTAATCGTACGATAATTCAAGTTAACCTGATCATTTTCTTGCTTGGCGGATTCCGGATCCTCGATTGTTTTCGTTTAAACACTTTAGTGTCGGCTACCGATATGTTAATTCGCGCGGTTTATGGCTAAAAATCGATACAGATCATGTCGATCCGCGTATACAGTTTATTCTGAGACCGGGTTTCCAGAAAATGCGCAACAAAGGAGATTGCTGCTGTGGGTGGCAGTGGAAAAAAATCGATCGCGGCATCTGATATCAAAATTTGTCCCGTCTGCGAGAAAACGTTTAATAATCGAAAAAAGTGGCGGGCTCGAGGCGTCTGGGAATCGGTGAAGTACTGTTCAGAGCGGTGCCGTCGGAATGCCCCTAAAGAGAAATCAGCTCAATGAGTTTCCGCTACGACAAAGTAATCTGGTGGATCAAGCGAGACTTGCGGCTTGCTGATAACGATGCTCTGATGCGAGCTATTGATGAGGGTAGACGCGTTCTTCCGCTCTTCGTATTCGAACCTGAGGTACTGCAAGCTTCTGATGCTTCGTTTTTCCACTTGCACGCACAGTGGAATGCGCTAGCCGAATTGTCTAAGGCAATCGAGGATCGAGGTGGCTTATTACAGATAGTTCAAGGCGAGGTCGTTGGTGTATTCGATCAGCTGCTAACAGAAGACGGTTTTGACGCGATATATAGTCATCAAGAGACTGGGGCGGATGTCACTTATCAACGAGATATAGCGGTAGCCAATTGGTGTTCAAACAGCAACATTCATTGGCATGAATCCTTTCAGAATGGAGTCATTCGCAAGCTGCACAGTCGGGATGATCGACAGCGTATATTCAAAGAGCGGTTGCTCGAAACACCGCCCAATCCGGCTCCTCAGGCGATTGTGAGTTGGCAGCCTACTAGTGCATCACGTGTCTTGCCAGGTATTGATTCTATATCAGTCAATAAGACTCATTGTGGGCTCGATACATCGTTACTGCAAACCGTGTCAGAGAAACAGGCTCAGCGTGAATGTCAGCGATTTTTAACGGTGCGCGGATTGGGCTATTCGGGTGGGATTTCTTCACCCAATACGGCGTTTAAGGTTGGTTCGCGTTTGTCGCCTCATTTAGCGTGGGGCACTATAAGTTTGCGCTCTGTCTTTTACGAAAGTAACAAACGGCTCGCAGAACTTTCAGGTCAACAAGACACTAACACGTCCCAATGGCGCAAGAGTATAAGAGCGTTTCAATCTAGACTGCATTGGCACGATCACTTTATACAGCGTCTCGAATCAGCGCCTGCCATGGAGTTTGAAGCTCTAAACCCTGCATACCGTTACATAGACTATTACGATGACTCGGAAATACTTGCAGCTTGGAGTCGCGGGAAAACTGGCATTCCTCTTCTTGATGCATGTATGCGTTGTCTAAGGCATACAGGTTTTTTAAATTTTCGTATGCGTGCTATGGCAGTGACGACCGCCTGTTTTGGCTTAGGCCAATCCTGGCGTTCTATTCACAATCCATTGGCCCAAGTTTTTTTGGATTACGAACCGGGTATTCATCTGTCTCAGATTCAAATGCAAGCGGGTATTGTTGGTATCAATACTTTGCGTGTGTATAGCCCGCATAAACAACTGACGGATCAAGATCCAAACTGTGTGTTCGTTAAACAATGGATTCCTGAGCTACGAGAATTCAGCGCAGCTGAGATCGCCGCATACAACTCTACGCGTTTAGGTGACTACCCAACGCCCATTATTGATATTGATGAGCGTGGTAAATATATAAAAGATCAGGTGTATGCAATAAGAAAGAGTGAGGAGGGCAAAGAGGCCTCCGCCATCGTTTTAAGGAACCACGGCTCACGCAGGCCTTCTAGGAATAAAAGCGTAAAACGAAAAAAAGTGGCTAATAAAACTCTGGCACCACCGAGCCCGCAGATGAAATTAGATTTTTGAATGTTGTAGTTTCAGTGAGAATTATCTGATTTTTGAAACGGCGAAGTCTAGGCCACCAGCTCTGTCGCCAGTCTCCCTCATATCAAGAGCAATTTGTCTCGGTTCCTAGGCTTAACCTAGATACAGCCAGGCTCAAGCTCCTGAGGTTGGCTTGCGCCTCAATAATAAATGCGCCGCTTAAAAAAACGAGCTGCTGTTAGCATGTGGTGTTTGACTGCGGGGTAATTGCTCCTCAATCGCAGCGCACTAAATATATGCAATAATGCTTTTAACCGCACGAAAATGATGCGCGAAAAACGGAATGCCTTTTTGAAGAAATGCTGTAACTATTTGATATATAAAATAATTTGTGTCTGGTATGGACAGTGCTGAGCAATAGGTGAGTAACCGTTAAATCTACGATAAAACCACTTAAAGAAGGACTTATGAAAATCAGATTACCCAACACTCGAGTGAGTCTCACTCGCAATCGCATAAAGAAAAGCGCTACGGTGCTTGCATCCGTAGTTCTCACTGTAGCAAGCACACTCTCTTTTTCAGCCACCAAAGTTCCCTTTGCACTGGATTGGAAGTTTGAGGGCCCATCAGCGGCGTTCTTTGCTGCTATAGACAATGGTCATTTCGCCAAGGCCGATTTAGACGTTGAAGTTGCAGCCGGGCAAGGTTCGTTGGCTGCCATTCCTAAGGTGGCTACGGGAGCTTTCCCCTTAGGCTTTGCAGATATCAACTCATTGGTCCAATTCTTAGATCAAAACCCAGGTGCGCCAGTTACTGCCGTCATGATGGTGTACGACAAGCCCCCGTTTGCGGTAGTAGGCAGAAAGTCTCAAGGCGTCAGCGCTCCTAAAGACCTGGAAGGTAAAGTTTTAGGTGCTCCACCACCGGATGGTGCTTGGGCACAGTTTCCTGCATTCTCTGAAGCTGCCGGCATTGACATGGCGAATGTCAAAGTAGAGCCAGTCGGATTCCCTACCAGAGAGCCAATGCTTGCTGAGGGTAAGGTCGATGCTATTACTGGTTTTTCTTTCTCCTCATACCTAAATCTGGTTCGTTTGGGCGTATCTGAGGACGACATTTCAGTCATCTTGATGGCCGACCATGGTCTTGAGTTGTACGGCAATGCAATCATTGTGAACACTGACTTTGCCAGTGAAAATCCTGAACTCGTGAAAGGTTTTCTGACGGCTGTGGCAGCTGGCTGGACTGATGTAATCGCAGACCCTGCTATGGGCGCGAAGGCCGTGGGTGCTAGAAACCCGGCTGCAGATGTCGCTTTAGAGCAGCGCCGATTGGAGTTGGCAATTAATGCAAATGTCCTAACCGACTACGTTAAGGAAAATGGCATGGGCGGTATTGACGCGGATCGTATGGCTGCAGCTCTCAAGCAACTAGCGAAAAACTACGAGTTCAATAGTGAGCCTGATATGTCTTTGTATTTCACTGATGCATACCTGCCTGAAGGAAACTTTCCAGTTAAGTAAATGCAAACATCCGATCAATCCTCGCCTAGCGGGGATGCAAATGACACTGCCTTGATAGATATCAAGGCAGTTAGTCACACATTCAACACTGCCAACGGGCCGCTTCCAGTTTTAGATTCGCTGGATATTTCTATCGCTGAAGGTAAATTTACAGCGGTTGTTGGCCCCTCTGGCTGTGGCAAATCCACGTTGACTAGACTAGTTGCCGGTCTCATGAAGCCCGATAGCGGCGAAGTGTGGTTGCACGGCGAGCGTGTCGTGAGCCCGCGGGCCACGGTAGGTATGGCTTTTCAGAACCCGGTGCTTTTGGAATGGCGCACCATACTCAAAAATGTGATTTTACCGCTGGAAATAGTAAACAGCAGTATGCCGCAAGCAGAACAAGAAGAAAGAGCTCGTTACCTTCTTAAGCTTGTCGGGTTAGAGGGGTTTGAGGATCGACGCCCTTCAGAATTGTCCGGGGGCATGCGACAAAGAGCTTCGCTCTGTAGAGCCCTAGTCCATAAGCCGGATGTAATAATTCTGGATGAACCATTTGGTGCACTTGACGCATTTACGCGCGAAGACCTTTGGCAGTTAATGCATACACTCAGAGAACAAGAGCCTTTTACGGCGTTACTCATAACTCATGATTTACGGGAAAGCATTTTCCTTGCAGATGAGGTGGTGGTGATGTCCGGTCGGCCTGCTCACGCCCAGCATATCCTAAAGGTTGATTTGCCCGCGAAAAGATCGTTGGAAGATCTCTACACACCTGAAGCTTCAAATATGCTTGCAGAGTTACGGGCTCAAATACGAATAGCACAGCAGCGCGATCAATGAGTATCCGAAAAATCCTAATCCCGTTTACGGCCGTCATTGTGTTCCTGCTTTTATGGGAACTACTGGTTTATGTGAATGACTGGCCTAACTATAAGATGGCCTCGCCGTCGGATATTTGGCCAGCGTTTCTTAAGTATAAAGAACTGTTTCTAATTTACGGATGGCAAACATTATGGAGAACTGTTGCCGGATTATTCTTGGCCATAGTGTTTGGAACTCTTATCGGAATGATGATGGGACTTTCAAGAACTGTACGAGATGCGCTCTATCCGTTGTTAGTGGGTTTTAACGCAATCCCTAAGGCGACTGTGGTGCCCATCATTGCGCTTATGTTTGTGGGAGAGCATGATTTAAATACCATTCTTATGGCGTTTATGATCTCGTTCTTTCCTATAGCGGTGTCTGTGTCAATCGGTCTGAGCACGCTAGAGCCTGAGTATCGAGATATCTTGCAAGCACTAGGTGCCTCTAAGTTTATGATCTTTCGCAAGATAGCGTTACCTAAAACCTTACCGGAGTTTTTTGGCGCATTGAAAGTATCCGTGACGTTGGCGTTTATAGGAACCAACCTTGTGGAAATTATCGAACCGCACGGTCGAGGTCTCGGGCATTTATTCGACAGTGCGAAAATTAGTTCAGATTATCCTCTGATGTTTGCTGTGCTAATTGCACTGGCTTTCATGGGCATACTTCTTTATTACGTCGTTGTTATTCTGGAAAAAATATTTGCCGGTTGGGCAGAGCGCTCTCCCACCTAGTCGCAAAAACTTTTTCTGCGTAGCCGGGGTAATAAGCCCCCGGCTTTAAATGTCGACACTACCTCTTATGGGAGGTTGTGTCGCTGCCTTCTTCTAGTTACGGTTGCCTCAGTAGTTCGCATATTCCAAGGAAAAGGAATGAACGATGGAGAGGAAACCGCGTTGGTTTTGCACGTGTCTTTGTGTGTTTGTGTTGGCCGAGCTTTTAGCGTTCCGTAGCGCTCTGGCAGATCAATCCTCTTGCCCCACGTCTATCTCAACAGGGCAGCCTGCCTGCGGCGAAAGCGCTGACGTCGGCAGCAGTGCACCTAGTGTTAGTAATACGCTACATGTCGGAAATCCAGTCGACGTGGCCTCGGGTAATAAATACCAGTCTGATATTGATGCCAAACTAGCTGATTCCGAATTGTCGTTTAAGCGGCACTACAACAGCGCCCAAAGCAATATCAACATCGGGGTGGGCAACGGCTGGCGACACTCGTATTCTGTCATGCTGTCAAGAATCGCCGAAACGCAGCTACAGATAGTGCAATCCGATGGAAGGCGAATTTCTTTCGTTTTAGATGAAAGTGACTTTAGGGCAACTCATACTCAAGATGGATTTATTAGCGTGTTGCCAAATGGGCGTCACGTCTGGCACTTACCTGACGGTCGCAAATTTCTATTTGTAGGTTCATTTTTAGCCTCTATTACTTTCGAAAACGATAGGTTAGAACTTCTATATCGTGACACCCGACTAGTCTCTGTCACCGATAGTGCAGGCCGTTCAATAGACTTTGAATATGCACCGGGTGTCATTAGTTTACGAAGCTATTCCAACTCAGATATTGATGTTCCTGCGGGTCATCTGGCTGCCATTGTTTTGCCCGATAGTTCCCGAGTGGAATACAAATACGATCACCTGCAGAATTTAATTGCTGTTCACTACCCGCGAGGAACGATACGCAGTCGTGCTGTGCATTATTCCTTTGAGGATGAAAGTAACAAAGCTTTGCTCACTGAACGAGCAAACGCGTTGCATGTACCTTACGCCAGATGGACCTATGATGATCACGAACGTATATCGAGCTACCGGTCATCATGGAACATTCGAGCAGACGGAAGTGAGCGTGGGTTACCAGACCTGCGCTTTAGCTACTCTCAAGGTTCAACAGCAGATATTGGTATAACTTCGGTAGAGGACAGGCAAGGCCGTATTCATAAGTATGAGTGGCTTGTCGCTGAGGGCGGTGAGGTAGTCGAAATCTTAGCGGCTGATCCGGCAACGAGCGAAGTGATAGACGTAGGTGAAACTGAGCGTGACTATCCAAGTGACTCTAGCTCCATACCTATTGGAATCAATGATAAAGACACGATCACCATCGTTGATCTTGATGTTTTGGGTTATCCAAGTGTTGTTGAGTACTTCCATTATGAATCGGCTCGTGCTTATGAGTTTCGAGTTGATTTTAGTCAGGTTGGTGC
>JBGCGD010000079.1:0-23515 GCA_045110515.1 Granulosicoccus sp.
TATCTACTGAACTTTGTCACATTGGAATTAATTTAGGCTGTCTAGCTCATCCAGCTCATCCAGCTCATCCAGCTCATCCAGCTCATCCAGCTCATCCAGCTCATCCAGCTCATCCAGCTCATCCAGCTCATCCAGCTCATCTAGCTCATCTAGCTCATCTAGCTCATCTAGCTCATCTAGCTCATCGCCGAAGGATTCTTGTCCGATGCCTACCGGAACCTTGCCATCGACGGTGGCAAGACGATGTTGTTGAACCCAGAAATCGCGCAAAAGCAGATACGGGTCAAGTGCAGCGGTATCCAATAGATTGCCTGCTGAGAGTAGACGCGCCCTGAGCGATACGACTTCCAGTGCCGTTAGGCCTAAGCGAGTGGGGTCGTCGTCGATCACTAAATTAGGGATATCAGTGGTGAAATTTTCAACGACTAGACCCGCGGTGGAGCGACCATTGGCAGGGCCGAACAGAGGCAGCATTAAAAAGGGGCCTTCACCCACACCCCATACCCCAAGTGTCTGTCCAAAGGATTCATTGTGCTTTTCGAGACCAACCCGCGTGCTTACATCGATAAACCCGAGTAGGCCTGCAGTACTGTTATAGAGAAAACGTCCGGTATCTTGGCCTGCTTGCTTAAATTTGCCTTGCAGCAAGTCATTAACAATGACGTTGACGTCATCGAGATTACTGAAAAAATTGGCGATCCCTATTTCTGCGAAATCGGGAAGAGCCCATTTGTAGGCTTTTGCCACCGGCTTCAAAATCGCACGATCCAGCGTATTGTTAAAGCTGTAAATCTTGCGATTCGTATTCTCGAAAGGGTCGTATACCGGACCGGTGGGCTTGCCAGTGGCGCAGCCGCTAACCAGAAAAACGGTCATCGATACTAATAGAATTTTTTGGAGTGAAGTCATGGTTGTTGTGCCATTTTATCGGCGCTGGGCTAGAGCGATGGGAACAGTGTAGTCGACCATTAAGGCTGGACCGTCACCTTATATGAAGGTTCCTCCCAATGGTGAATCGCTTAAATGGGGGCTTGCCAATAAGTAACGTGTCCTGTGTTGTTGGTGGTGTTCAGCTGACTAATATGCATACTGTACAAACGCTTACGTTAGGCTCAGATTCAAACTGGTACACTAATTACCCAATGATAGTTGCAAAAATCATCATCGCCCATGTCTGAGCCCGGAGAGACGCTGGTCGAAATTCGCGATCTCCATTTTTCTCGTGGGAGTAAGGCGATTTTTCGCGGACTGAACATAGACATTCCGCGCGGTAAGGTCACGACTATCCTCGGTCCCAGCGGCACCGGTAAAACAACACTTCTAAAAATGATTGGTGGACAGCTCAAGGCGAGCAGCGGATCCATCACCGTGGACGGATTAGAAGTCGGCAAGTTAAGTCGCAAGCAACTCTACGATCTTCGCAAAAGACTTGGAATGTTATTCCAATCTGGTGCCTTGCTGACCGATCTGAGTGTTTTTGAAAATGTCGCCTACCCACTGCGCGAGCATACTGACTTACCTGAGAGTCTTATCAGCCATTTAGTGTTAATGCGTCTGCATGCGGTTGGCCTGCGTGGGGCTAAAGATCTTTCACCGGCTGAACTGTCAGGCGGTATGGCACGTCGTGCAGCGCTCGCACGTGCATTGGTATTCGATCCCATGATGATCATGTACGACGAACCATTTACCGGTCAGGACCCTATTTCAATGGGGGTTCTTTTAGAGCTCATTAGCACTGTAAATAGTGCATTGGGTCTAACCAGTCTTATGGTTTCTCATGACCTCGAAGAAGCCATGTCTATTTCCGACTATCTTGTGATTATCTCTGAAGGGACAGTGGTCGAAGCCGGATCCCCGGATCAGTTGAAGTCCTCAAGTTCAGAATGGGTTCAGCAGTTTTTGCGTGGAGAACCCGATGGGCCAGTGCCGTTTCAAGCGCCAGCGCCTGATTATGAAACTCAGCTGCTCGGTAAAACGCGATGAGCCGTTTCCTGCAAAAATTCGGCGCTCATTGGATTGGCCTGCTTGAGAGTCTGGGCAGAGCCACACTATTTCTGTTTCAGTTGCTCGTTGCCATTTTCTCTTTGGTCAAGCGACCTTCGCTCTTCATTAAGCAGTTGCACGCAACGGGCGTCATGACGCTCTCGATCGTGCTTGTTTCAGGTTTGTTTGTTGGAATGGTCTTAGCGCTTCAGGCCTACAACACGTTGGTCGATTTCGGTCAGGAAGAACGTATTGGCACTTTAGTCGCGCTGACGCTTGTCAGGGAACTCGGGCCGGTGGTCACCGGCTTGTTGTTTGCGGGCCGTGCGGGTTCTGCGATGAGCGCTGAAATTGGACTCATGAAGGCAACAGAACAGCTATCCGGCTTGGAGATGATGGCCGTCGACCCTTTCAAGCGTGTATTTGCGCCGCGCTTTCTAGCCGGTTTCATTGCGCTGCCGATGCTAGCTGCCATGTTTAGTGCCGTGGGTGTCATGGGGGGGCATCTGGTCGGTGTAGAGGTTCTTGGTGTGGATGCCAATGCCTATTGGTCGCAAATGCAAAGCTCGGTCAGTTTTACGCACGATGTGTGCAACGGTCTAATTAAAGGACTCGTTTTCGGTTTTGTGGTGAGTTGGATATCCATTTTTCAAGGAGCCGACTGCATACCGACATCCGAAGGGGTTAGTCGTGCAACAACTCGTACCGTGGTTTATTCGTCGTTGGCCATTCTAGGCCTCGACTTTCTATTAACCGCGGTCATGTTTTAAGACAGGGTCTGGGAATACTAATGAATTCACGAACGACTGAAATTCTGGTTGGCTTTTTTATGTTGCTTTTCTTTCTGGCAATGTTTGTCCTAGCCATGAAGGTAAGCAACTTGACTAGCCTTACCAGTACAGAGGGCTACACGGTTGTTGCCAAATTCGAGAACATCGGAGGTCTGAAAGAACGGGCACGCGTCTCAGCGAGCGGCGTTAGGGTGGGGGAGGTAACACAAATTGTCTACGATCCCGAGAACTTTGAAGCCATTGTGACTCTAAAAATACAGAATACGTTCAATGCTTTTCCGTTGGATACCACGGCCAGTATCTATACATCCGGGTTACTTGGAGAACAATACATTGGTTTGGATCCGGGGGCTGAGGAAGATTTCTTGCAAGATGACGATGAGATAACACTGACCCAGTCGGCTATTGTTCTGGAGCGCTTGATTGGTCAGGTGCTGTTCAGCCGCTCTGGTGGAAGCTAATGATCCAGGTTCGGCGGACGAAATAACTATATTCGATGCGAAATAGTGCCGTATCTGGATTGCTACAAGCTACAAGAGACACACACGATGTATAAAAATTTAGTAACAGCGCTTGCCGCCATTGTACTGAGCCTATCAAGCTATCAAGTCAGTGCCGAAGATCACCCAGCACAAACCCTCGTTGTTGATTCGATAACGTCCATGCTAGACGTGCTTAAAAACGAAGAAGAGAAAATTAAATCCGATCCTGAATTTCTCCAAGGCCGGGTAGATGAATTGATTGTTCCCAATCTTGATTTCAACACCATGACGAAGCTCGCGGTTGGCAAGTTCTGGCGAAAAGCGGATGCAGGCCAAAGGACTGAGCTCGTTGTCGAATTCAAAACCTTGTTGCTCAACACGTACACCGGTGCGCTGGCTGAGTACAGCGGAGAGAGCATAAATTTCGAACCGTTTAGACCCGAAGATCGAGAAGATCGTGCCGTGGTGCGTTCAACCTTCACGCAGTCTGCCGGGAGCGATGTTCCTGTCATCTACAAGCTTCGGGAAAAAGATGGTTGGTCTATTTATGACATTGAAGTGAATAGCATTAGTTTGGTGACTAGCTATCGCTCGGCTTTCACCAATGAAATAGACAAAGGTGGTATTGCCGGCTTAATAGAAACTCTGAAGGAGCGTAACAACCGGTCATGAGTCAACCCGCTGCCAACGTTGTCGCGACTACCGAATTAAAAAACGGCGTGTGCCACGTTGGCGGCACGCTGAATTTCGTTACGGCCGGTGAGGCGCTTAAAGCCGTATCCGTCCATATTAAAGACCATCCACAGCTGACGATCGATATGTCAGCTGTCTCTGACAGCAATAGCGTGGGGCTTGCGCTCATGATCGAGTGGCTGGCAATTGCGCGCTCGGAAAATCATTCTGTCACTTTTAATCAGATTCCCAACAGCCTTCGTCAGCTTGCAGGCGTTTGCCAGGTTGACGGCCTGATATAATCATCCTCACGCGGGCTGATTAATTTTTGAGATGTTACAACTCGCGGCGTCTGTATGGACGCAGTGCCGAGCAAGTTCACCCGCTAGGATGACATAGTCAATCCATCGGAATCTGCCTGCCGGGTTTTCATCTCGACATCCAGTTCATAAGGTTCGATGGATAAATTACTGATTGAAAGCAGCCCGCCACTGACGGGTGATGTGCGCATCTCTGGCGCTAAGAATGCTGTTCTCCCTATTTTGGCTGCAACGCTTCTTGGCAGCAGTACCTCCAGTCTCAGTAACGTGCCACATCTAAACGATGTGACCACCACGATGTCTTTGCTGGCCAGAATGGGTTGTCAAATCACGATGGGTGACAACATGCGGGTAGATGTTGACCCGACATCCATTAACGATTACACCGCAGCTTACGAATTGGTTCGCACCATGCGCGCGTCCATACTAGTGCTAGGTCCTCTCGTAGCCCGCTACGGTCAGGCTGAGGTATCGTTACCCGGCGGTTGTGCCATTGGCGCAAGACCTGTCAATTTGCATATCGAAGGACTCAGAGCCCTAGGTGCTGAGATCACAATTGACGGCGGGTATATTCGCGCGAAAGCCGGCAGGCTTCAAGGCGCTCGCATCGCCTTTGAAATGGTAACAGTGACGGGTACAGAAAACCTGTTAATGGCAGCAACGCTTGCTAAAGGAACCACCGTTTTAGAAAACGCGGCTCGCGAACCTGAGGTTGTAGATCTTGCCAATTATCTCATTGCGATGGGCGCAAAAATCGAAGGGGCTGGAACCAGCACCATCACTATCGAAGGTGTCGATAACCTTTACGGCTGCGAATACAGTGTTGTCCCTGATCGGATAGAAACCGGTACTTTTCTGGTTGGTGCTGCGGCCACTCGAGGGAAAATTCGTGTGCGCGACACCGTTCCTGAAATTCTTACCTCTGTTCTGGATAAATTACGCGAGTGCGGTGCCGAGATAACAACAGGCAAAGATTGGATTGAGCTGGATATGCACGGGCAGCGCCCGCGCTCTGTTAGCATTACCACAGCGCCTTACCCAGATTTTCCCACCGATATGCAGGCTCAGTTTTGCGTTCTAAACGCCTTAGCCGAAGGTACCGCAAAAATTACTGAAACCGTCTTTGAGAATCGCTTCATGCACATAAACGAATTGCAGAGAATGGGCGCTGATATGACGGTGGATGGAAATTCAGTGACCATTCGTGGTGTTGAACGATTGCGTGGCGCGCCCGTTATGGCAACAGATTTACGAGCCTCAGCGAGCTTGATACTGGCGGCATTAATGGCTGATGGTGAAACCACAGTCAGACGTGTTTATCACATTGATAGGGGCTATGAGCGCATCGAAGAGAAGTTTCACCTTCTTGGTGCTGAGATTCGACGAGTTCCAGATAAATGAACGAGTCTTCTGATTTTCAGGGCAATCGCAAGCTTCGCATTGCCTTATCAAAAGGGCGAATTTTCAATGAGACGTTGCCACTATTTGAGGCGGCGGGCGTCACGCCTGCCGAAGACCCCGAAAAATCCCGCAAGCTGATATTGCCCAGCACTGAGCCTGACGTTGAGTTTTTAATTGTTCGTGCCAGCGATGTGCCCACCTATGTGCAGCACGGTGGTGCAGACTTAGGTGTTGTTGGAAAAGATGTCCTGTTAGAGCATGGTGGTGAGGGTGTCCTAGAACCTATAGATTTGAAAATTGCAAAGTGCAAACTCATGGTAGCTGGATTTCCGAACACCGATCTTGACTCCAACAAGCGATTCCGGGTGGCCACTAAGTTCACCGATTGCGCACGTCGCCACTTTGCCCAGCAGGGTCGGCAAGTAGAAATTATAAAGCTCTATGGTTCCATGGAGCTGGCACCCTTAGTGGGTCTAAGTGAGTTGATTGTCGACGTTGTGGATACAGGTTCGACACTAGCGGCAAACGGATTAGTGCCGCTTGAACATATCAGTGATATAACGTCGCGGTTGATCGTCAATCGTGCATCGATGAAGATCAGGCATTCGCGCATCAGTGAAATACTCGAGCGCATTTCCAGTGCCGTTAACTAAAAGAAGAGTACCTAGATTTCCATGACAACCAATACGGATGATCTGCGAATTACTGGAACCCGCGAGCTGCGCTCTCCCGACGAGCTGATTTCGTTGGTGCCGGTGAGTGATGAGGCCGCGCAAACAGTTACTCGTTGCAGAAACGATGTGAGTGAAATATTACAAGGCCGAGACGATCGCTTAGTGGTGATAGTAGGTCCGTGTTCCATTCATGACCCTGAAGCGGCTTTAGAATATGCGGATAAACTAGCATCGCTTGCACCTTCTCTAAAAGAAGAGCTTTGCATAGTCATGCGAGTGTATTTTGAGAAGCCGCGGACGACGGTTGGTTGGAAAGGTTTGATCAACGATCCAACAATGGACAATACGTTTCAAATAAATGAAGGCTTGGAAATCGCTAGACGACTGCTGTCTGATATCAATGGTAAAGGCATACCCGCGGGAGTCGAGTATCTGGATTTAATCAGCCCGCAGTACATTGCAGACTTCGTCGGCTGGGGAGCAATAGGTGCACGAACCACAGAAAGTCAGGGACATCGTGAATTGGCATCGGGTTTGTCCTGTCCTGTCGGGTTCAAAAATGGCACTGCAGGCAGCGTACAAATTGCAGTAGATGCTATTGGCGCTGCGCGTGGATCTCACAACTTTTTATCGGTCACTAAAGACGGAAACTCTGCCATCTTCCAGACATCAGGCAATGACGATTGTCATGTCATCCTACGAGGAGGAAAATCTCATACTAACTATGATGCGGCGAGTGTTGATGACGCTTGCGCTTTGTTGGTTAAAGCCGGTCTTCCTGAGCGTGTCATGATTGATTGCAGTCATGCAAACTCTCGCAAGCTTCATCGTCGTCAAAAGTATGTTTGTCGTGATATTTGCGCTCAGTTGCAAGATGGCGACAACCGCATCATGGGAGTCATGATTGAAAGTAACCTGGTAGAGGGTAGTCAAAATCCTAGCAACAAGCCCCTAGTTCGAGGGCAAAGTGTTACGGACGCATGTGTCTCCTGGGATGACACCCTTCCAATGCTAGAACAACTGGCTGCAGCTGTGAAAGCTCGGCGAGGTGTTTAAGGTTAGGTCCGCAGCAGTTTTTGTTAAGTGGTCCACGTATGTGCTGTGCGTGGATCGCGAAAGTGCCGCCGATTAGTGTTGAACCTGTCAAGAAATAGTTAATTACGCCGATTTGCCCCGTATCGCTCGCGATGTCTCGAGTATTCAGCAGGGGGTCACCATGGCGCGTTCATCAGACGCTACTTTTCCAAAATCACTGTATGGTGATAAAGCGTTTCAATTTCGACTGATTCGTAGGGTCATGTGGATGACTGCGTTTTTTATCGTCCAGTCGACCATCGTATTGGGCGTTTTCTACTACACATTCCTAGGAAAGCTAGTAGCCGGTAACGCCCCTCTGTTGTTCGCTTCCGAAGACATGGGTGGGCTGGGTGATGCTATTCCTTCAATGGGAAACGTTATTGGTTCCTGGTTAGCGGTCATGTTGGTTATCAATGCAATTGTGACTGGCAGCATTGCCGTATATGTGCTGCGCAAGTTGGGTAATCCTATACTGGCCATCAAGCGTGCGCTAAATGAAATTGGCGATGGCAATCTGGAAGTTCGCCTACGAACGGGTGATAGCCTTGAATTTAATGAGCTTTGTGTTGCATTGAATCGTACCTTGGACCAAGTGCATAGCAAAATCAGCGAAGCCCGTGAGCTGACAAAAGTCATGGACAGGTTAGATGATCAGCCAAGCCCCGATGATCAGGAAGTGCGCCAGGCATTACAAGATTGCCACAACGTGCTCACCTATTTTGATTGCACTGAGCGGGCTAAGAACGAGTCTTTTGCTGCAAAGGACGATAGCGAAACACGGCGAATCAACGGGCAATAGAAGCGGAGACACCAATTGTGGATGCTTCGTTGCTACGTGCAGTGTGCTTAGTTGCTTGCGCTCTACTAACTACGGTTGTAAACGCGCAGTCAAGAGCAGGAGGGGAGTTCGCTGCTGATGGGTTGTATTCCCGCGCCCTTTCGCAAATTGAGAGTCAGAGGTATTCGCAAGCGCTCGCAACGCTTAGGCAAGTGCAAATTCGTTTCCCGAACTACACGAAATTAGCCGGTGTACAAACTCGTATCGCTGTGTTGCAGGAATCTGCGGACGCGGGAGAGTCGTTGCGCGTTTTTCTATCAGCTCTAACGCTGAGGGACAACGGCAATATGGATGCGGCCCTGGTGTCTCTGGCAACTATCGCATCGGCTGATCCGGCTGGCACGCTGACAGATGATGCGTTGTACATCATGGCTTACTTGCAAGTGATGGATCGCTACGATTTCGAGAAGGCGCGAATATCCTTGTGGACGTTGAAAGAGCGATTCCCTGATTCCGCCTATACAGATTCCGCTCAATATCTGGAAGCCATTGCATTGGAACAGTTGGGCAACACCCGCGCTGCAAGAACGCTGCTGATGGATTTGCGTGACAGGCACACGGCCTTAAATCTGCCCTTGGAATTCCGTTGGCCCAAAGGCACTGTGCTTTCACGTTACTGGTTTGATCGTGCAGACAGGCGGTTGGCAATTGTTGAAGAGCGCATAACCAACGCAAGTCGACTGGGTTCCCGCCAGAAGCAATCGGATGGCAAGCTACGTGTGTCTGTCAACGTGGATGGCATTGATTTGCAACTGTTGCTAGTTCCAAGTCCACTTACGCGTGAAACGCAATGGCTTGATGGAAAACTGACGAACCAGTTACCGCCATCTGTGGGTGTCTACGATGGAGTTGTAGAAGGTATAGACGATAGCTGGGTGCGAGTTGTATTACAGCAAAGTGCGATAAGTGGTGCGGTTTATATGAACGGTAAGCAGCATCAGGTCAGGCCGGGCAACTTAATAGGTACTTTGGATTACTATCAGCCTCGTTCGCGTAGTGTTGGCAGGACGCGGACTGTGTCTTCTGATCTGGCAGACAACGTTCAGGGTATAGACGCTTTGATTGCACCACCGCCGGAGTTTCAGGAGTCTGTGCAGTCTCGTTCGCGAACGGTACACACTGATGTGCGAGCAGTGCCTGTTTCCATTGTTGTCGATAGTCAGTACAACCGCTACTACGCTGGGGCCGGGTTGATTGAAGCGCTGAATAATATGAATGTGGCGGACGGAATCTACCGTCAGTTCGGTTTAGCGTTGGTGCTTGATGAAGCGGTAACGCTTGAGGACGCCGATGACCCTATGAAATTGGGTCGAGTGAAGCTGGAGACAATCTTGCGCTCTTTCAGAGACTACCGCTTACAGTACAAAACGCTATTTGGAAATAGCGCTTTGACTTATCTCTTTACAGGCAATCCGCGTTCAGATGTTACCTTGGGTTTGGCGTGGATTGATACTGCTTGTCGTGTCGATGGTTACGATGTTGGCGTGACAACACCATCTCGATTCGGCGATGTATTGCTCACTCATGAGTTGGGGCATTCACTGGGTGCACAACACGACACTGACACTGAGTGTGGAACTAATTCGAAGTCTTTAATGTGGCCGAATATTTCCAGTCGAACTGAGCCTGAATTCACATCCTGTAGTCAGGACAGCATTTTGCAGTCTCATGGAAAACAATGCCTGATCAATAGCGTTGACTTGTTGCTAAATGCCTCATCGACCGGTACGGTCGTAAACTTCGACATCGTCAATCCGGATGCATCGTTGACACTGGATGCACAGCTGGAAATAGAAACCAGTAGTCCTGATCAAGTGGAATGGCCTGCCGGTTGCCGCGTCCTGACGCCCACAAGTGCTATGTGCTACATCGACGCAATCAAGCCCGCTAGTCAACGAACACTGTCACTCACTGTCAATGAAGCTTATCAGCACAGTGATGCACCGGTCTCAGGACAGCTGTCGCCAATTGGACTCTTAGAGCTACGCTCGTCAGACAATCTTGCCACTGTGCTAGTGGAGGGCGGGTCATCCTCGCAACACTTGATCAGCGGAGGACAATCGCCGGTGAGTTCTGTCGCGCCTACTAACAGTACTGGTAATGTCACTGGTTCGCCAAGTGCGGCGAAATCTTCAGGTGCTTTGGGTGGAGTATGGTTATTGCTGGGGGCCATTGGCATTCTTATGCGATGCCGGCGCTCGCAGCCGCAATCTGTCTGGCTCAGCTAGCCGGCTGAATTGAGTTGGGGTCTTAAACCCAATCTCATCTTTAAATCCAGTGCTTCAAATTCGATTATCTGAGTGGAATCTGTCAGAGCGTTGGGCTGGCTTCGTATGATACTTAGCTTAACCGTGGCCCCTGGCGGCAGGGCAGATACCTGAAGCAGCAGTTGTGTCGCATTCACAATAGGTTGCTCTCCTAGTCTTACCACGATATCCATAGCGCGCAAGCCGCCATTGCTAGCCGGACTGCCTTCTAGTACCGCGGTGATCACAGCGCCTTGCATTTCAAGTCGTCGCAGCACCGGGAACATATTAATGTCGTCGACGCCAATGCCCAGCCATCCTCGGGCAACGGAGCCGTTCTCAATAATCTGTGGAACAACCTGGGCGAGCAGGTCGGCGGGTATAGAAAACCCAATGCCTATGGCGCCTGAATCGCCGCGGAATACGGCGGTATTGACACCCACCAGTTGGCCCTGTGGATTAATCAGGGCGCCACCGGAGTTGCCAGGGTTGATTGCCGCATCTATTTGAATGAAATTTTGCCAAACGGTGCCGCCTGCGACTCGGCGTCGTGTCGCACTGACGATGCCCTGAGTGACTGTTTGACCTACTCCAAAAGGGTTGCCTATGGCCAACACGACGTCGCCAACACGAAGTGGAGCTGCTTCATCCAGTCGCATGAACGGCAAGTTGACGGCTGCTATTTTAACCACTGCAAGGTCTGTTTCCCGGTCGCTGCCAATCAGTTCGCCGGAATAACTTCGACCATCGCTGAGGACAACGGTTATTAGGCTAAACCCTTCGACCAGATGAAAATTGGTCAGAATAATGCCGTTAGCGTCGACAATAACCCCTGATCCCTGACTCGTTGCTTGAATGTCGCTATCGGCTTTGGCGTACAAGCTGACCACCGAAGGGGCTACTTTTGTGATGCCGTCGTGATAGCTCAGAACCACCGGGCTTCTGTTTGTCGTATAGGAATTGTGTGAAGCGGATGGGTCTGTGTTGGCTGTTATGGGAGGGTCCTCGGTAGTTGGCGTGCCAATTTTTGCTGCAGCAGGTGCCTTATATAAGGGGGCGAGTATGTTGCTGAGATTGGCGAGCGGTCCTCCGCCTGAGGACAGCCACAAGCCGCCTGATGCTCCAAACATTATGCACACAAAGAAAAAAAGTGACCTGATCATGAATTTATCGAGCTGCCTGAGCGTATTTCTCGTGTGGCTTAGCTGTTCTGAAGTTGGCTCATGGTAGCTGTTATGCGTATTTTCTGCTCTGAACAGGCGCTGCGCGGGCGGCCTGAGCAAAGACTTACAGGTTATTCGCTTTTCTCATTGAACCTTTGCCTCAACAGTCGAGCAATTATGCATCCTTGTGATAAAATTAAGGGTTGCTGGTGGTGTGCAATTTGCTGTTCATGGCTATCGAACCCGCTACAAAACAACGTATACCATTGTCGTCGTCGGACTTTGGCAGATCCAAATTCGTTTTATCTGGAGAATTCGCATGAGTGCGAGAAACCAGAAGGCCTCCAACGAGCAGGGCTCGGGTGACGCGTCTTCTAGAAGTAATCCTGAGGCTGTGGAGTCATCCATAGCTGAGACCGTGGCAGACCCGAAACGTCGTCGGCTGCTTGTTCGCAGTGCGGCTGCGGTGGGTGGACTCGGTGGTGCGGCATTGGTGCTGCCTATGTTGAGTTCTATGTCGCCCAGTGCTCGAGCCAAAGCGGCAGGTGCACCTGTAGAGGCCGATATCAGCAAATTGACTCCGGGCCAGATGATCACGGTCGAGTGGCGCGGAAAGCCTGTCTGGATTGTGAACCGCACCGAAGAAACTCTGGGGCGTTTAGAAACCGAGACAGCCAAACTATCAGATCCAGATTCCTTGGAAGAGCAGCAGCCCACCTACACGCAGAACCCGGTTCGCTCTATTAAACCTGAGTATCTGGTTGTGGTTGGTCTGTGTACTCACCTAGGTTGCTCGCCAACGTACCGTCCGGAAATCGCACCGCCCGATCTAGGCGATCAATGGGATGGCGGTTTTTTCTGCCCATGTCACGGATCAAAATTCGATATGGCTGGCCGCGTGTATTCAGGGGTTCCAGCGCCAACCAACCTCGAAATTCCGCCTTATCGGTATATTGACGATGCCACTATTATTGTCGGGGAAGACTCAGGAGTAGCGGCATGAGTGCGAAACCAGATAATTCCGGCAATGGCTTGATGGGCTGGATTGACGAGCGATTTCCGCTCACAAAAATGCTTGATGAGCACATCACCAAGTACTACGCGCCTAAAAACTTCAACTTCTGGTACTACTTCGGTGGCTTGGCCATTCTGGTCCTGATCATCCAGATAGTGACAGGTATCTTCCTGACCATGAACTACAAGCCTGACGGCAACCTGGCGTTCACCTCGGTCGAATACATCATGCGAGACGTCAACTTCGGCTGGCTCATCCGCTATATGCATTCCACAGGAGCCTCAATGTTCTTTGTGGTGGTCTACCTGCACATGTTCCGCGCTCTCATGTACGGCTCCTATAAAAAGCCGCGTGAATTGCTGTGGATTTTCGGCATGCTTATATATGTCGTCTTAATGGCAGAAGCCTTCATGGGTTACCTCTTGCCTTGGGGACAAATGAGTTACTGGGGTGCCCAGGTAATCATTTCCTTGTTCGGTGCCATTCCTTTCGGTATCGGTGATGCGCTGACACTCTGGCTCAAGGGCGATTACATCGTTTCTGATGCCACCTTGAATCGTTTTTTCGCTTTGCACGTCATCGCGGTTCCCTTGGTTCTGCTCTTCTTGGTTGTTGCTCATATACTTGCGCTTCACGAAGTTGGCTCCAACAACCCAGACGGCATCGAAATCAAGAAAAACAAGAATGCCGACGGCATTCCAAAGGACGGTATTCCATTCCATCCTTATTACACTGTTAAGGATTTAATGGGGGCGGTTGTCTTCCTCATCATCTTCTTCGCCATTGTGTTTTTTGCACCAGAGATGGGCGGTTATTTCTTAGAGCACGCTAACTTTATCCCGGCTGATCCTTTGAAAACACCTGATCACATTGCCCCGGTTTGGTACTTCACGCCGTTCTACGCAATACTCAGAGCAGTACCTGACAAGCTAGGTGGTGTCATGGCAATGGGCGGAGCAATTGTCGTATTGTTCTTCCTGCCGTGGATTGACCGCAACCCGGTTCGCTCTATCCGGTACCGTTCATTAGCGTACAAAGTGTTGCTGTTCAGTTTCGTTGTGGCCTTTATTATCCTTGGCTATCTCGGAATGCAGGTACCCACTCCAATGGGTACGATCGTTGCGCGAATCTGTTCACTAATCTACTTTGGTTTCTTTGTTGGTCTCTACTTTGTCAGTAAAACCGAATCGACCAAACCGTTGCCTGAGAGGGTCACACATTGAACAGAAATAATCGTGCCGTGCCGCTCAAGGTCAAAGCAGTGGCAAAACAGGCAACACAAAAAGAGAACAAACGCTTTGTTCTTCTGGTAACGGCTACCTTGTTAGCCGTGGCGGGAATGCTGTTTATTAACTCTGCGAAAGCGGCAGGTTCTTCGGTGGCATTGGAGTCTCCAATCATTGATCAGGGCAACCAAAAGTCATTACAGCGTGGTGCGCAGGCATTTGTTAACCATTGTATGGGCTGCCATTCAGCCGGTTATCAGCGTTACAGCCGTATGGCTCAAGACTTGGGACTGAGCGAGGAAGACGTACGGGCTAATCTGATTTTCACAACGGATGCAGCTGGTGAACCCACAAAGGTGGGTGCGCTCATGACGAACACCATGAGCACTGAATACGGAAAGCAAGCATTTGGTGTTGTGCCTCCAAATTTAGCGCTAACCGCTCGCTCGCGTGGGGTTGATTGGATCTATACCTATCTAAAGTCATACTACCTAGATCCCGAGAAGACCACGACCGGTGTTAATAACCTAGTTTATCCTGGCACAGCGATGCCACATGTCTTGGGTGATTTGCAAGGTTGGCAGGTGCCGGTGCTGGGCGAAGAGGCCCACGGGGTAACACCCATAGAATCGTTAGCTATCGAAACACCCGGAACCATGTCGGCTGACGAGTACGCGGACTATGTGGCCGATATCACCAACTTTATGGCGTATATGGCCGATCCAATCAAACAGACACGACACCGTATTGGGTTCTGGGTCATGCTGTTCTTATTCTTGTTGTTGGGCCTAACTTATGCGCTCAAGAAAGAATACTGGAAGGACGTCGTTTAAGACCAATTTAATCTCAGAGACTCTTGGGTTAGTAGAGTCGTCCCTACTCAGGGTCTGAGGTGGCAATCATAGCGGGCCATTCGCATATGGCCCGCTTTATTTTTAGGAGCACGCTTTAGTGGATGGGCCGAGAGTGGCAGAGATCGGAAATCGGCGATCCACGATCGTGCTTTACTCAAAAAGCGACTGTATTGCTTGTCATCGAGTAAGGCTGGCATTGTCGGAAAAAGGCGTCCAAGCGGTCATAGTCTCCGTCGATGACGACAAGGCAAATTCTGACTTGCTGGCAGCCAACCCGCAGGGGCAGCTGCCAACGCTGGTTGACCGAGATCTTGTGTTGTACAACGCACGGGTCATCATCGACTATTTAGACGAACGATATCCTCATCCGCCGCTCATGCCGATGGATCCTGTCTCGCGGGCCAGGGTGCGCCTTACCCTTCACAGGATTGAATCTGAGTGGTATGCAGCGCGGCCGGATGCTTGTGGGCAAGCCTTGTCAAAAGAGGAGGCGGCACGGCAGTTAGCTGAATCTTTAACTGAGGCATCTGACGTTTTTGCTACGATGCCGTTTTTTTTCAGCGATGAATACTCTGTGTTGGATGCTACACTCGCGCCATTGTTGTGGCGTCTGCCGACCTATGGCATCTTATTACCTGAACTTGCCTCACCTGTAGTGAATTATGCAAAACGGATGTTCGCAAGGCCCGGTTTTCAGGCGAGCTTAAGTGGAATCGAAAGGGAAATGGCTCAATGACTTCCAGTAGACCTTACTTAATCAGAGCGTTGTACGAATGGATCGTAGACAACGGCTATACACCTTATATGTTGGTGGATACGTCTCTCGATGTTGTTGAGGTGCCACGGGCCTTCGTTGAGAATGGTCGAATCATTCTCAACATCAGCCCAGAAGCGACACACAGCCTAGTTTTGGGGAATGAAGCGGTCACTTTTAATGCAAGGTTCAGCGGAACGGCCATGGATGTTCATGTACCTGTTATCAGCGTTCTGGCTATTTATGCGCGTGAGAACGGGCAGGGTATGATGTTCGGGGATCAGGATGACTCGCCGCCAGATCCAGATTCTGGTCCGGGACCAGGTTCGACCCAAAAAACGCCTGAATCAAGTGATGGCCCGAAAGCACCGCCAGAAACTAAGCGACCGAACTTAAAAATCGTCAAGTAGGGCGTTTACTCCTCTACCGCGTTTTTTACCCAGTCAATCTCATGGTCCTGCCATAGGGTAGCGTGGTGTTTGTCGCTGGTAGCCGGTCGCAGAGCTATAACGTCTATTCGTGCGTGGTCATGCTCTGATGCGTGTCTCTGCAACCAACTATTGGCGGTTCTAATTAATCGTTGTTGCTTGATGTGATTAACGCTAAACAAGGCGCCGCCGTACTGCTCGGAGGATCGGTAACGAACTTCCACGAAAACAATGGTAGTGCCGTCTGGATGCCGAACAATTAAATCTATCTCGCCAACGCGTCTTGCGTAATTGCTTTGGATAAGTTGATAGCCTTTCGATTCGAGCCAACTCAAGGCGAGTTTTTCTGCTCGATCACCTACTTGTTTCTTCTGCATGAAAGGCCTCCTTGCCTGCCAATGTTCACAGCTATAACCGAGGTTTCATAGCGGGTGGTATTTACCCTGCAATGATCAGTTTATCGAAGATGATGTAATTGAGGGTAGGGACGGTGCCTCAACACTTTTGACGTTTTCACTGACGCCATCAACATATTGGGCCCAATCCAGCTGCCGTTGAATACGACCACCTTGCGTTAGCTCGAGGCCGCCCGTATAGCCTTGCAATCGTTGCCCTTGACTGAGTTCATTAAGGTTGGTGACCAGTTGATACGCATCGGCCCCCAATGCATACAGTTTTGCATAGGCACCTTCTGCCGAAGGAAACGTCTCCAGAATGCTTTTTCTAACTGGGTCATTCTGTAAAGACTTTCTGAGTACCCAAGGTGCGTCTGGGTAGTAGATAGTGTTGAGATCTTTGTTATTTTTAGGGTCATCATCGAGCGAGGCAACTCTGGAAGTTCCCAACCGTGTAATGGCTCTGGCGCGAAAGAAGTCCAACTGTGGCCGAACTGAGCGCGCTTGCTCTGATGTGACTGCGAGGAAGATAACATCGATATCATTGCGAATGGAGGGTTCGAAAAAGAGCTTCTCGCCAATGGTACGGCTGAGTGTTTTAAATCGCTGATCGCTCTTATCAATGCCTAATGCTTCTTTTATCTGTTTGGAGTAGTCGTACTCGTCTTTGGGCAGAACGGCTATGTGTGCGACGTTGCCACCGTAAAGAAACATTGTGTCCTGAAAAGCGCGTCCTTCGCGTTCTCCTCTGGAATCGTCGCTTTGCAAAATAACGGCGTTGTTGAGGTTTAATCCTGCGGCTCTCGCTGCTGCGCTGCGTGCTTCGTCCTCGGGGGCAAGCCCAAACTGAATAAGGTTTGATGTGGTAGCAGAAATGCCCGATCCTTGAATGGTATTGAGGGTGAGGGTGGGAACCGGAATGTCGCGTTGAGAGGCTATGGCAGCAACCGCGTTTTTACGCAGCGGGCCGATCACGGCACCAGCGCCATCTTTGATAGCGGTGGCATAGGCAGTTCTTGCATAGCCTGCATTGTCACCCACATCATAGAAGCGCAAAGTCGGTGCCTGTAGTTGGCTCTTTGCATGATCGTGGGCAGCGATGAGCCCGTCACGAATCGCAGCGGCGACAGCCGCTGTGTTGCGTCCTGACAAAGGCAGTAATACGGCTATCTGGTTTACGGGTGTTTCCAGGTTTTGATTGCTGTCAATTCCTGAAGGTTGGTAGAGCGAAGAGACAAATGCTGGATTTGCAGGGTGGGTAGGAAACCTTTGTTGCCAGTCTCGCATGCCTGCGCGGCGCTTGTCGCCGCGTACGCCGGAAGCTGCGTGAGTCAGAGCAAGCTCTATCCATCCTTGATACACATCGCCTCTGACATTGGTTGTCATGCTGTGAAGATCGGATAAAGGCTGTGTCGTTAAAAGATTCCAGATTTGTTCGTGTCCTTGTTGAATGATGGCTGGATCATCGATATTTTGTTCCAATTTTATTCTGGCGATCAGTTCACTGTCGGGGTCTTGAAGTATTGAATACGCTTGTGCTTGTGCCTCATATAGCCGCGCCCGATGAAAGGCACTTTCTACCGTGTTCGGGTCGGGCAGAATTTCAAGTGCTTGCTCTGGTTCGCGTTCGAAATTGAAGCCCTTGGCTAACAAAATGTATTGACGCTGGCTTAGGGCCAATGTGGCAAGATCTTCGGGCAAACTGTCGATTCGTTGTTGGCCTTCGGCGTATAGTGATCGATCAAATAAGATCTCAGCCGCCAGAAGCGTGTAGTCCTGACGAACTTCCGCATTTTCGGCCCTGTTTGCCTTCTGGGTGTAGATTTCTGCGGCACCAATCGGGTTTCCCAGTTGCAGCTGCTTTCGTGCGGCAGGGTCTGTTACCCTTGCGTGCATCGGGTTTTCTGCAAGCGGTGGAAGGCTTGAGCTCGGAGTCACACACGCTGAGAGCAAGCACACGCTCAGTGTGATCATCAACAGTTTTACGTGCGTTCGCGCAGCGCTGAGAGCGCCACTAACGGCATCGAGGTCTGATATTCGGCCTTTGAGGAAATTCATGTTCTCTGAACGCACTCTGTACATTGTTGCTACCCCTATCGGGAACCGGGACGATCTCTCGGCAAGAGCAATCGACGTGTTACGGCATGTCGACAGGATCTACGCAGAGGATACTCGCCATAGTTTACCGCTGCTGAGACATCATGGCATTGATACGCGAACTTGGACACTCCATGAGCATAATGAAGAGTCCCGTATCTCAATGGTAATCGAACACCTGCAAAGCGGGGCATCGGCAGCGCTTATAACCGATGCTGGCACACCGCTTATCAGTGATCCCGGATATCGATTGGTGCATGCCTGTCATGACGCTGGAGTGCGGGTGTCGCCTGTGCCGGGTGCCTGTGCCGTTACCGCCGCTTTGAGTGCGAGCGGACTGCCCACCGATCGATTCATGTTTGTGGGTTTTCCTCCGTCAAAAAGCGCTGCTAGGCAAACATGGCTAAAACCGATTGCCAAGTTACCCAACACCTTAGTTATCTACGAATCACCTCATCGAATTGTCGACAGCCTTGCGGATATCGCCTCGGTCATCGGTGGTGAAAGGCCTATGACATTGGCGCGTGAGCTGACAAAGCGTTTTGAGACGCTGCTGTACGGCTCGGTGTCTGAAGTGCTCGAGTCGGTTAAAGCCGATATTAATCAGCAAAAGGGCGAGTTCGTGCTGGTCATTGGCGGCTTAGCCACGCTTGAAGGAGCGCAATCCAACCACCTGCCGACGGTCGATCTGGATAAAACCTTGTCAGTGCTGCTGCAACATCTACCGGTGAAAACTGTTGCCCGCTGCGCAGCAGAGTTGTGCGGGGTGAAGCGAAAAACAGCCTACGATCGCGCACTTGAGCTTCAGCGACAGTGATATCATCCGCGCGGGAGTTGGCCTGGTTGTCGCTGTCGGTTTAGCTGTGTAAGCAGCATCACAACCGATGGAGGAAAGTCCGGGCTCCACAGGACAAGGCGCCAGGTAACACCTGGGGGGCGCGAGCCTACGGAAAGTGCAGCAGAGAGTAGACCGCCTAAGTATTGCTTGCCGCAAGGCAAATCAGTACCGGTAAGGGTGAAAGGGTGTGGTAAGAGCGCACCGCATCGGTGGCAACATTCGATGGCATGGTAAACCCCGTCTGGAGCAAGACCAAATAGAGGGACATTGGCGTGGTCCGCGCTGTCCCCGGGTAGGTCGCTTGAGCGTCATGGTGACATGACGCCTAGATGAATGATAACCCTAGACAGAACCCGGCTTACGGCCAACTCCCACTTTTTTCTTACGAGCTCTTACGCCGCATCTTGTCGGCCATCGTCCAATCCCTTGCGCGCAAGGTTTGTGGTGCGATTCAATTCTGTAAACTCTTTCTGAAGTGTGGCGAACTCACCAGGCATGACGTAGAGGTAGGTAATTAGCTTGTCGAGCAACGCCATCATTGCATCAGCCGATTCCTTGGTGGTGTGCTGGCTACTGGAGAATATGCTGTCCAATGTGCCTTCAGGTCGGAAAGAAATTGCGATTTCGTTGAGTGGTGCGTTCAGATTCATGCTGTCGATTGAGTCTTGAATGAGTTTCGGCAGCGTTGTGCGGCTATTGCCCACGGGCAGAAAGTCATCAAAGATTGACTCCAGCGCAGACTGAACAAGCACGGTGGTTGCGGTCAGATTTCCGCTGCTGTAGACGTCCATCGTCGATGCGCAGTACTGGGCAACTTTGGGCGGCACAGTGTCAGGTAAATCAGATAGATCCACGGAATCTTTTGTCCCGGGCATCATGTAGATCATCGGCTCTTCTCTTTCAGTTTGTTTGGATGATCCTACGGCGTCAACGATCCAAAGGTGAATATGAGTGTTGCACGATGGGCAGAGGGCAGAGCAAGACAGTGTGTCCCGGTGTTCGTCATACAGGCGTCGTTTTGTCGTGAACGCCCCCTTCATTGAGCATTCTGGGCAGGTAATGCCCACGGATGCTGGGTGCTGGACCTGGTTATTACCTGCCACCCATCGACTCACGCAGCTCATATCCAGTTGCTTCATTATCCGATCAAACCTGAGTTTATGTCCCTAAGTAGTAGGCGGCATATTGCCGGTGTTCCTGAATAGGTAATTCACGTGAATGGTGTCTGTGCGGGTAAGTAACCGGTTTCAAGTGATTGAGTCGCCCAGTCATCGGTAATAGCGCTCTCAAGTGTCAATAATTCTTTTTTTTATGCGCCGTACCGGGCTAAGTGTGTAAAAACGGTTAGCTTCCGCTGATTTTCTCATCTCATTTCTAGCAAATAGTGCGTAAGTCATTGATTGTAATGAGACTGTGCAGTTTTCCTAAATGCTTGTCTTTATTAGGAAAATTTTGTGGATTAGCTCTCTTTTTATTGAATTTTTGTTAGTGGGGTCGTATAGTGGGCGCCAGTGCCCATGAGTGGCAAATTGTGGATATTTTTTAGCGAATTATGCGGTTCCGGGGCATAACAAAATTGAGCATAGATGCCAAAGGACGTTTGGCCATGCCCAAGAACCATCGAGATCGCCTTGAGGAAAATGGTGTTCACGAGCTAGTTGTGACCGCGGATCCGAGTCGTTGTTTGCTGGTGTACCCGAAGCCGGTTTGGGAAGAAGTTGAAAAGAAACTCAACGAGCTACCGAATTCATCGCGAGCAACCCGGGCGATTCAGCGGCTGTTTATCGGCTATGCAACGGATATCGACCTCGATGGCAATGGGCGCATGCTGCTTCCGGCTGAGTTGCGTGAGTACGCCGCTCTGGATCGCAAGGGTGTGCTGATTGGTCAGGGGAAAAAGTTCGAGCTGTGGGATGAGCGCTCCTGGGAAATCGAGTCTGAAAAGTGGAAGCAGGAAGTAGCGGATATGGATCCGGCTGATATGCCGGTTGAACTGCAGAACATATCGTTTTGAAGCCTGAGTTGGACGCATCAAAGGCGCCCAGCCATGTGTCAGTTTTGATGCACGAGGCCGTCGACGCATTGTCGCTAAGCGCTGGCGGTAAGTATGTAGACGCGACCTACGGTCGTGGTGGTCATAGTGGTTATTTGCTGTCACAGCTCGGAGAAGCTGGGCAGTTGTTGGCTCTGGACAGAGATCCAGAGGCAATTGCAGATGCTTCTGCACGTTTTTCAGGTGAGTCGCGTTTCTCGATTCATCAGGCAAATTTCGCTGACATGGCGCAAGTGCTTGAAGAGCGGCAGTGGTTTGGGGAGTTAGACGGGTTGCTAATGGATCTGGGTGTGTCGTCACCTCAGCTTGATGTCGCAGAGCGAGGCTTTGGTTTCTCGCGAGACGGGGAGTTGGATATGCGCATGGATCCGGGCAGCGGGCTATCAGCCGCGCAATGGCTGGCGGGGGTGAGTGAGGGTGAGTTGGTGCAGGTGTTAAGGGACTTTGGTGAAGAGCGATACGCCAAGCGAATTGCGGGAGCAATCGTTGCTGCGCGCGCCGAAAAGCCTCTCCTTCGTACTGCTCAGCTGGCCGAGATTGTCAAAGCCGCACACCCGCGCTGGGAGCGTCATCATCATCCGGCGACTCGAAGCTTTCAAGCCATACGAATCAAAATAAACGGTGAGCTTGATGCTGTCAGCCATGCGCTCGAAGTAGCTGCAACGGCTCTTAAGGTAGGTGGGCGTCTTGCCGTGATCAGTTTTCACTCGCTGGAGGATCGTTTGGTTAAGCGAGCATTGCGACAGCCCATTCCTGATCCAAAAATTCCTAGGCACTTGCCTCAACCAGCGCTCGAAGCGCATCCGTGGAAGGTGGTGAGTAAGCCTATTAAGGCAAGCGCTGAAGAGCTTGAGCGTAATCCGCGCGCAAGAAGTGCGGTGCTGCGCGTTGCGGAGCGAGTGTTATGACTCGTTACGCAGTTTTGTCGGTATTGGTTGCCGCGTTATGTTTTTGTTCAGCGATTGCCGTGGCTTATTCAAAGCATCTTAGTCGACAAGCCTATGTTGAGCTTAGTCGTAATCAGCGGACTATTGATGCGCTGGATGTGCAGTGGAGCCAATTACAAATTGAAGAGAGCACATTCTCAGAGCATGGTTTGGTTGAGCGTATAGCGCGTGAGCGATTGGGAATGGTTTATCCGGGTCTGGACGGCTCAGTGATGATTGTCCGATGAGAGCGCCAATAAAAAAAGCTCCGGCAAAAGGAGCAGAGCTTTCCAACTGGTCGCGGCGACGCGGGTTGGTTATGTTTTGTTTTTTCACCTTGGCCATGGCGTTGGTTGTTCGTACAGCTCAATTGCAAGTTGTAGAGCGTGACTTTTACGTCAGTCAGGGTAAAGCTCGTCAGCTTAGAACGGTTCCAATTCCGGCTAATCGTGGAGATTTGCTGGACAGGGCTGGCGATCCGTTAGCGATCAGTACACCTATCCCGTCACTTTGGGGTGTGCCGAAGAATTTGTTTGAAGATCGCAAAGCGTTGCGTGGTGTTGCTGCCGCATTAGGTATTGATGCAGACAAGCTTATTAAGCGTGTCGACAGTGCGCATGAGCGCAAAAAAGAATTCATTTACATCAAGCGTCATGTGCTTCCAGAGACGGTTGATTCGGTTTTGGCATTGGGTGTTGATTCGGTAAAAGTGCTTCAGGAGTATCGGCGTTACTACCCCAGTGGCAGTGCAGCGGCTCATGTTGTCGGCTTTACCGGCATCGATGACAAGGGGCGCGAAGGTCTTGAGATGGCCTACGAAAATTATCTTGCAGGTGAGTCCGGATCGCGTCGTGTAACGCGTGACAGAACAGGCCGTGAAATCACAGGCATGGATGTCGTTAAGCCTGCTATTCCCGGTCAGGACTTGCGCTTAAGTATCGATCGTCAATTGCAGTATTTCGCGAGCCGGTCATTAGAAAAAGCAGTCACCGATAGCGAAGCTGAATCCGGTTCGGTTGTGGTCATGGACACACGTACGGGCGAAATCATGGCCATGGTGAACTACCCGACCTATAACCCGAACGATACGTCAGATCGTACTGGTGGCCGACAACGTAATCGAGCCGTGACTGATGTGTTTGAGCCCGGTTCGACAATGAAACCGTTCACGATTGCAGCTGCGTTGGAGTCAGGTAACTTCACACCGGAAGACATCGTCTTTACATCACCGGGTCGTTACACCATTGGTCGTTATGAAATAACCGACGATGGGAAAGATCAC
>JBGCGD010000080.1:0-9512 GCA_045110515.1 Granulosicoccus sp.
AAGAGGGAAGGGGGGCTGCTATTTGATCTGCCACTGACTCGTTACCCCATGCATACACGGTTGCTGGCTTGGGCTCCCAGATTCTGGCAGTTTCAGCACCCGGGAGTGCCGCAATTGCGCGGAATTCGGTAGCCATAGCCACCCAGTCGTCGGTTTCGGCCATGACGGCATGTTTGCAAGCTATTGGGTCCCGTACAACGGCAAATCCATCGCTTGTGCCGATACAAAAAGTGAAAAAGCCGTCTAAATCGTTTAATGCATCCTCTAAAGCCTGTTTTAGGGGGATTCCTTGGCGAAGTTTCCACGTCAGGTAGGCTGCCGCGACCTCACTGTCATTTTCGCTGCCAAAACTGACGCCTTTACGCATGAGCTCTTCCCGGAGGCGGTTGTGATTGGACAGTGAGCCGTTATGCACTAGACACAGATCAGCACCCGTTGCGAACGGATGAGAGCCTGCTGAGGTGACGGCGCTCTCTGTCGCCATACGGGTATGACCAATCATGTGTTGCCCGGCGGCTGAGGCCAGGTCGAAGCGTTCGTAAACGTCCTCTGGTAAGCCGGTTTCTTTATATATTTCTACACTTTCACCGCTTCCAACAACCCTAATAGTGGCGTCAAACTCCGATAACCAGTGCTTGACATGTTCTTCGTCGGCATCGTTGACCAGCAAGGCGTGGTTGTCGCGTTGGTCAATAGTGCTGCTGGTTTTCAACTGCTGGTCCAGCGCCAGGCTCATCGCTTCCCAGTCGTAATTGACGTCGTAGTGCGCTAGCGAGTACTTGGTACTGCCAGCCGCAACGGGGTCCCTATAGATGGCGATACCGGCTGAATCGGGTCCGCGACTGGTCATTTCAACCAGCATCGGCTTAAAGAGCTCCCCAAGCTTCGGGTAAAGGTCGGGGTTTTTGAGGTAGAGCCCGGCTATTCCGCACATGGTGACAACACATTCTCTGATCTTGGGCACTTGACGGTACCACCAGATTCTGTGTCTTTCAACGCAGGAATTAGATTTTCCTGTTAGGAATATTCATAAGATTCAGATTTACCTGCTACAGATCAACTGGGAAAGCCAATGGGTCTTTGTTGATCGGAATCCCGCCCAGCCTCTCAACAGAAACACTGGACGGTCATGGTGCCGGACTGACCTGACTCTCAAGCCCTGCAAGCAGGGCTTGATTCTGACTTGAGCTTGATCCCCATTACTGATTAGCCAGTACGCCTTGCAGTGCTTCGTAAGCAGGCTTTGCCTGATAGTCTTCGGTCAGTATTAACGCATTGGCGTCATTGAGCCATGAATAGCGATCGGTGAAGCCCCAAATTTGTGTGGCTTTACACGCTGGCTGAGCCAGGCAGGTCGAGAGCACACCGGCAAATACTTCTGCTTGTTGTTCTTGGGTGTCGCCCTCTTGCATGGCGACATCAAGTTCTGTGATGTAGACATCCAGCCCAAGATCTGCAAAGCGTTGCAAGTTGACCGCAACCTCGTTGAGTTGGTCGAAGTCTGATTTAACGTGCATCTGAAACCCAACGCCGTCAATGGGCGTGTCGCTGGCCAACAGCTCTTGCATTAACTCGTACATAGCATCGGACTTGGCGCCGCTAATGCCGACGTCGTAGTCGTTGTACAACAGCTGAGCGGTCGGTGCGCTGGCGCGGGCACGAACAAATGCTTTTCGAATGTAGTCTTCGCCCATGGCCTCGTACCAAACAGAGTTACGGTAGGTGCCATCGTCCTCGAATGCTTCATTGACGACGTCCCAAATAGTGACGTTGTCGTTATAGCGTTGTACAACCGTATCAATGAATGTATTCATAATGGCTTCACGAGCTGCCACCTCTGAATTGATAATCCAGGGAGGTAAAACGGTGTACCAAATTAACGGGTGCCCATGAATTTCCAGATTGTTTTCCTGTGCAAAGCTCACCAGGTTGTCAGCACCTTCCCACCGATAAACGTCGGGTTCCGGGTTGATGTATCCCCACTTCATGGAGTTTTCCGTGCTGACTAAATTAAATTCAGCAGCGGCAATATCGCCATAAAGGGTTCCATCAGGTTGCTCATACCATTCCAGCAATGATGCATAGCCGAATTTGAAATCGATTCGGTCGGCCAGCACCCTTAACCTTTCCCCCGGCAGAACATAATTGCTAGGGTCGTTGATAGTCAGTTCAACGGTGCTTTCAAATGTCAGGCTGTCATCGTCAGCATCGGTCGCTTTAAAGTGAAGTTCCTGCACGCCTAAGTGCGATGCGTCTGGCGTCCACAGCAAGACTCTCACTCGATCATCCAAGGGGAAGGTTTCGAAGGTTGAACCCTCAGGCGGATTGAGAATTTCTAAATGCGGTGTGGTGCCATTAGCATCAACCGCTTTTACGCGCATAACAACGTTATCGCCGTACCGCACAGAGTACTGCCCAATAGCATCGATGGTTGGCCCGGGGTTAGGGATAATGGATGGGTCGTCCGGCATGACAACAGTGAGTGTGATGGTGCGCGTTGTCGAAATTGTCGGATCTGCATTATCGAACGCTGTCATCGTGATTTGGTGTTCACCGATAGCAGGTTGAAGCGGCTGCCATCTAAGTGTACGAGTGCCATCAAAGTTATCGATAGACTGCATACCTAAAGGTAGGCGTCCGCCAAACAAACCCGGAATATCTCCATCGCTGTCCAGAGGCCTGACGATAAGCTCCCAAACGGGTCCTGCAAAGAGAGTTTGGTCTTCAAAGCCTTCAAAGTAAGGCGCCTGATTACCTTCGTCAGGAAGAGACAAGCGCTGTGACGGTGCCGAGAAATTCCGTGGTATGTCAAAGGCGACAACAAAGTATGAATATGGACCTTCACTATCAACAGTCCCTTGATAGCTCTCTGTATTGACCGTGGTTAAATAATTGTTGTTTTGATAGATGTTGTAACCGGCCACTGCCTCATCATCGGTTGATGCATCCCAACTGAGTGATACCGTAAATACACCCTCATTGTCAGAAAGTGACCCAGTCAAGTTTGCCGGTATTGAAGGTGCTTCAGTAGAGGGGCCGGGTCCGCCTTCAGGTAGTCGTAACGCTGATGAGGGAGCTGAGAAATTCCCATTGTGATCAAAAGCCACAATATAAAATGAATAATACAGATCGGCTTCAACGGACCCTGTATAGGTGTTTGAAAAGACTGTGCTGATGTATTGATTGTTTCTATAAACGTTGTAACCGGCAACACCCAAGTTATCGGTCGATGCGGTCCAGTTAAGGTTAACGGTGGTGCCCGTTATGTTGCCTGCAAGTTCACTAGGTTGGGTAGGAGGTTCTAGTAAAGCTGCAGGGTCTGTAATTTCTGGTAGCGTAATACTCTCAGAGCTGGATGAGAAGTTACCGTCGAAATCGAAGGCGACTATGCTGAAGTTTGTAAACTCATCCGTATTGATAGCCAATACATGAGTGGTGCTGAACACAGTAGTCAGATATTGGTTGTCTTTATAAACGTTATACCCGGCGACACCTCTGTCGTCGGTGGCCGCAGCCCACGATAAGGTTGCGTTGCTGCCAGTTAAGGCACCTTGTAGGTCTGTGGGTGCGCTGGGTGGAATGGTGGTATCAATGGGGCCGGTGTCGGGCAGTGTCAGAGAGTCTGAGGCTTGTGAAAAATTTGTCCTGATATCAAAAGCGACGATAGACCACGTATAGCTGGCATCAGTTTCTACAACACCTGTGTATGTAGGTTCTAACACGGTTGTTAGGTAACGGTTGTTCTCGTAAATGTTATAGCCCTGAACACTTTCATCATCTGTTGATGCCGTCCATGTCAACTCAACGGTGTTGCCCTCGATGGTGCCACTAAGATCTTGTGGCTGAGTAGGGGGGATTGTGAGGTCTGTGGGTACCAGAGATTCAGGTAAGCTAAGTTTTTCTGAAGTTATAGAGAACTCAGTCGGGTCTCCCCCAAAAGCGACAACGCTAAAGGTATATAGCGTGTCGGCTTCCACGGTACCGGTGTACTCGGATTCAAACACCGTACTTAAATATTGATTGTTACGATAAACGTTGTACCCGTCTACCGCATCCTCAGGGCTTGCATCAGCCCAGTCAAGGGTGACAACCGTCTCCGCAATTTGGCCTGTAAAGTTGCTTGGCTGTGCGGGAGCAGCAAGTGCTATACCCTGATGCAGCAGTGAGCCAAACAGTGTGAGTAGTGGAAGTATTTTGGGCATTTTGAGTATCAGTTGTGCGAGCAACGGCTTTCCGTCCTCACCTCTGTTTTTGATGTTCATTACAGTATGTCTCGGTCTTATCATCTCGAATCCTTGCGAGTTCCAAAACGTCGTATCGGATAGCTTGGTATGGAAAATTAAGGACGATTCAAATTCTATCACCCGAACAGATGAGGAATGATTGAACGCTGGAATAGCTGTGAAGACTTTGTAAACTCTTTACGGTTTGTGCTTAGAGGCACGCATAACAGAGAAGCTGCACGCAGAGATTTCTTTCAGATTGGCAATGAAAGTGTTCTATTGACGTTCTCTACGCCAATATTGACCAATATATCTGATGGGCAGGGTAAGGTTATTACCCGTGTAGCGAGGTAATATTATTGGCGCAGAGGCATCTGGTTATCGGGCTAAACGTTCCATTTAGCGTATTTAAATGATTACGATTGTGAAAATGTTTTGGTGAACTACCGCTTATTTCGATTCCACCGCATCCCTATGCTCAAGGAGGCTTTCTCCTGAAATTCAGCCACCGCATAGAAGCGCATATCCCTATAGGGATAAACGACACCGGCGGCAATATAGCCTTGCATTGTTGAGTTCTCTTGGGCGAGTTGGTCGATGTTTTGCCTATCGGCAAATACGAATCTTCGGGTACGTTGATTGCCTATTCCAACCGCTGCATAAGCGTTTAAGCCGCTCTCAAATAGGGGTTTTTTAGGGCTCAAAAGTAGTGTTGCGAAAAGTGAGCGTTGGTTGTAATCCACGGTTGCCTGACGACCACCTACAGAGATGCGTGTATCAACGGTGTTTTCTTCGTCGATATAGGACACTTTTAGAATCGACCTTGCTCCGTATAGGTCAGGCAGGCCCAGGTAATAGAAACCGGAGCCAATGCTGGTGCCTCCAAATTTTACCGTACCGGCAGGTGTCAGGTCGTCAAGATCCCCAAACGAGCGGCTGGTTTCGATAAAAGGGGCAACGTGATTGTTAAAAATAGGGCGAAGCGTTGCCCGAACCCCAACGCGGTGAGACTCTGCCTGAACACGCGCAGCGACGTCAAGGCTAAACTGTTTGAGTTGCTGGTTGTCGAACGTTTGACCATCCGTCACGCCAAGGGTATCCGCGTAAGTAGTTTGCCAAGTAACACAGAGAGACAGGACAAAGACCTTGCGAAGTGTTGTGAATGAGCTAATAGGAATACGGGAGATTTTAAACATATGTGGGTCCATTCGGTATCACCACGTAAGTAGTGATTGCGCAACCAGGATTGAAATCTTCGACGATGTTGAATAGTTATATATCAAGATTGGACAGTTCACAGCGAATAAAGGGTTTTATCCTGGTGCTGTGCGCGTTGTTGGTGGGGGCGTTTTACTACGGTGTTTATCGGCAACACCCGGTGTTGCAATTTATCCCTGGTTTCAATGCGTTTGCTTATTCGTTTAGTCAAACGTATCCGTTGGGCTTCAAGCTGCTTTGGCTGCCTTCCTTGGTACATTCATTCGCAACATTTTTGTGTCTACATTGTCTTTTTCCACAAAGCGCGGTCGCATTGCGGATTCGCTATCGCTTGTTGGTCCTGTGCTTTTTAATGGGCTTAGAAGTGTTTATCGGCCATGTCGATGTCTTGGACATGTCAGCTATTGTTGCGGGAGCTATTTTGGCTGAGCTGCTTGTCTACTCTTTGTGGGGAAAACAGCCTTTAGCTCGAGAAGGCATGCATACCGTCACGTCACTAGGAAAACGCAAAAATAAGTTCCGGGTGTTCTTACTAGGCACTTTTTCTGGCTCGTTAGCCTTGGGTTCCGCCTGGGACGATGGGGGTAGCTATACAGAGTGTGCGACTTACGATGGCAACTATTGCGTGGAATACAAACGGCCCGCAGTGCCGGTCTATATGAGTTACCAGCACTTGCGGCAAGCCGTTCAGGTTGAGGCTGCCAGGCCGCCAGACAGGCTGGGCAGGGTTTATCTGTATCAAGACTATGTGTTCTTGAATGAGGTCAATCAAGGAATTCACGTTATTGATAACAGTGATCCTACCGCACCGGTTAACTTAGGATTTATAAGAGTGCCGGGGAATACGGACATCGCCATTAGAGACAATTATTTATATGCCGATAGTTATATCGACTTGGTGGTTTTGGATTTAAGCAATCCAACCGAGGTGCAAATTGTTGGGCGGCAGGAAAATATCTTTCCCTACGACGCATTCCAGAACATTCCGTACAACATCAATCTCTCTAGTTTCGATATAGACGCTGAACAAGGCGTTATTGTCTCTTACCAGTTGACTGGAGGTTGATATGAAACTCATTTGTATCCCGATACTTGCCGCAAGTGTTCTGCTATCAGCTTGCGATGAGGGAAGTGTGTCTTCATCAAGCGACGGAGATAGGCTCACCGGTACGGGTGGGTCCACTGCTCGCATGACGATAGCAGGAGATTATCTGTACGCTATCGCCGGTAGCACTGTTCAGTTGTTTGATATTGCCAATCCTGCTACCCCGTTACCTTGGACACAAGTGCAAATAGACTGGGATATACAAACGCTATTTCCCTACGAAGACTACTTACTCGTGGGCGCCGCTGATGGCATGCATATTCTTGACAATACTGACCCCGCATCCCCTCAATACGTTGGGGATTTTCAACATGCACGCACCATTGATCCTGTTGTGGCGCAAAATGATATTGCGTACATCACGTTGAAAGTAGATACATCACAACCCGACACTGGCATAACTAATCAAATGAACGTTGTGGATATTTCTGATGTCACACAGCCTGTATTACTCAATACAATTCCCATGCAAGGGCCTGCCGGACTGTCTGTGTCCGGTAATCGCTTATATGTCTGTGATGGAGTTGCGGGGCTTAAGACGTTTGATATATCTAATGCCACTCAGCCGGTTGTACAAAACGCGGTGCCGGGTGTCGATTGTAGTGATGTCATCGCTGCGAATAATCTTTTGTACGTTATTGATAACGATGGTTTAACGCAGTATGACACTACTGCCGAAACACCCCTATCAATAAGCAAAATAGAAACAGAGCCGGTTGTCTATTCAGAGGGTCGTTAGGTGGGGTGTTATCGTTTCGTTGCAAGGTCTAAGCAAACTGCAGCGACAATAATGGCACCTCCCAATAAGGATATAGGCGCTAAATCAGTGCCTATCAGCCAACCAGCCGATGCTGTGGCAACGAGTATTTCAGTCATCGTTAGTAGTGAGGCCGTTGGTGCAGGTATGCGCCTGGCACCCCATATTTGACCTAGCATAGAAGGGAAGAGCATCGCAGCGCCAAAGGCCACTGCTAATGGAATTGTTTTCGCAAGGTCAACAGATTGTGTCGTCACAGTGGCGGTTAAATCGCTCACTTCCCATATTTCTAGTGTTAGTGCACAAAGGCTTGAGAGTACAAAGCCTGTGAATATAGTGGCGGTGGTGCCGGCAAACGGCGGCGTATCCTCTTTACTTCTTAATAGAGACAAACTGCACCCCCAGCAAAACCCCGCTGCGATTGCACACCAATCTCCTACGTTATTGGGAAGCGGAAAAGCAAACCCGCCACCGAGTAGTAACCACACACCGAATAATGCGGCTGCGATAACTATTAATTGTTGTCGCCGTATGGGTTCTCCGTAGAGTACGCGTGCAGATAGCGTTGTCCACAAGGGCAGGAGGTAGAAGAGGAAAATGGCTCTGATGACGTCTGTGTAGAGAATGGCTGTGAAGTAGAGCAACGTCGATAAGCTCAGTGCCAGTCCGACCACCCAGCTGTTAACAGTTGTTAAATCTGCTAGCTCGCGTTTCCAGTGGGTGATTACCAATGCTGGTACAAATGCGGCTGCCAAAATCAGCGCAATGGCCCAGAGGCCGGGAATTCCAGCTTGTTCAAGGTAGCGTAAGGGAATCCAGAAAAGCCCCCAAATAGCGGATCCGAGGGTCACGGCCCAGGCACCCGGCCTGTCGGTCTTTGTGTATCCTGTAGCGCGTGGGTTAGCCATGCGTTGAGTGTATTCGCTACAACGCAAATTAAAACTGTAAATAGGAGAAAGTTGTGGATTTCTTAAAAATAGGACAAGAATTACTCGGCGACAAAATGGGTGATATGGGCGGCATCATGGATGCCATCTCAGGTCTAACAAGTGGTGAAGGGTTAGACATCGCCGGTATCGCTGAGAAGCTGAAAGAAGGCGGTTTAGGCGATCAAGTTACTTCTTGGCTCGGTGACGGTGAAAATGCGCCAATCTCTGCCGATCAACTAACCAGTGCACTCGGTGAAGATAAGATCGGCGAGATGGCATCAAAGCTGGGTGTTGATTCCGGTGCAGCTGCAGAATCACTGTCTCAGGTTATGCCCGGCTTAATGGATAAGCTGAGCTCAGGTGGCAGCTTGCTAGAGTCTTTAGGCTCCGGTGGAAGCCCTGCTGATATTGCGAAAAGCCTGTTCGGTAAGTAATAGAAGCTGTTTCCATGGTTACATCCGTTATACACAGGGTGTAGCCATGGAATTTAAACTTATAACCCCAGTGCTAAGAGTATGGGTTGCGAAGAACCTTGAGAGGTACTCAGGCGGCTTCGTTCTTCTGCCTCAACTGATGAATTTGTACTTCACCAACAAATTCTGCAATTAACTCTTCGCTAACCTCAAATGGCGATAATAGCGTCATCGTGAAGAAACGCTGCTCCATATCATTCCAGTAAAGCCAGCGAGGATCGTTTTTCGCTCTCTCCAACGAGACTTCCCATTCGCGGTAATCAGCGGATATCTGTAACCACTCATCCCACGCTTGTTTGGCCGTTTCGCCTTTCTTCTCAGTGTCTAACCTTATGAGCTTCTGAATGATGCGATCGTGCAGGCCTGCGGCAACGGGGCTGACGGGGACATCCAGGTCAATTGGGTTCGTGCAGAACCGAGCCTCCATCATCATTTTGTGAGTGACGAGTAGTTCGTAGTAATTTTCGAGCTTGAAGCTGTCAGTGTCCATGGCTCATTACTCCGTTAGGTTGCTGGCAAAGCCGCTCACAGGCCGTGCTAGCGACGAAATTTCTGACCGCTGGTATGGAGGATGGCGATTCAGAAGTTACAGGCTTGTTGCTTGTCCACAGGAAACTAACTGTTAGCTATGTTTGCGAAGTCAGCGACGTATGTCTTCTTAGCGCGTGATTGTTTCATTACTGAAGGTTAACGTCCTTGTTTAGTGTTTCGTGGTGGCAAATTTGTGGTTGGGATAGTTGTTAAGTTGACAGTTTTTACATCAATATTTGACAGCTTGGTGTCAGCCAAAATCAGGTTAGGGCAACC
>JBGCGD010000081.1:0-3199 GCA_045110515.1 Granulosicoccus sp.
AGCTAGGTACTTCATTTACATCATTTGCCGGAAAGCAACCAATGCAATACAAGCACCCATTTAAATTACTTGATCTAATTGTAAAAGAGCGGGCTGATCTACCAAAACACCCTGAAGTGCTTCGCGTCTGCCGAGTCCGAGGAGTTTACCACGAACTTTTTTAAAAACAACTAAAAACTTTACTTATTTACTGCCTAACTCATCGTTGCTGAACACCGTTCGGTGAGCTGCCCCGTGAGCGAGATGCGTATTCTACGGACTCAAATTAAAAAGGCAACGGCTTTTGTGAAAATATAATGACGATAGAACAGACATCACTCTTGCCTACACGGAAAAGATAGCTTAGAGCCCCACAGACCGCCAGTTGTTAGCGACCATCATGGCCCGCTATTTAGACAAGAGATACCTTTGCTACCTTTCTTTTGCCAACCTGCATCACGATGGTTTCACCAGCAAGCAAAGATTGACGACCGTCTTCAATCTTCTCGCCATCTATACGGACAGCACCTTGCTTGATCATTCGGTGGCTTTCTGAAGTTCCGGACGTCAGCTTGGCATCCACCAACACATTGGCAATTGCTCGCCCCTCATCTCCGACAGATATCTCAATAGTTTCAAGATCCTCAGGCAGCTGACCTTGCCGGAATCTTTGTATGAACGCGTCTTTGGCCGCCACCGCTGCCGAGGCTCCGTGGTACGTCTCGACAATCTCTAAACCTAACTCGTACTTGATATCGCGCGGGTTCATACCCTCTTCTGCCGCTTGCTTAAGCTTCTCAATATCTTGGTTCGACTTCACGCTGAGTAATTCGAAGTATCTCCACATAATCGAATCGGGAATAGACATCAACTTGCCGAACATATCGTTGGGCTCATCATCCACGCCAACATAGTTGTTAAGCGACTTCGACATTTTTTGTACGCCATCGAGGCCTTCTAACAACGGCATGGTTAAGACAATCTGAGGTTTTTGACCGTTACCTTTTTGGAGCTCCCGCCCCATCAGCAAATTAAACTTCTGATCCGTACCGCCCAGCTCGACATCGCATTCAAGCGCGACAGAATCGTAGCCCTGCACCATCGGATATAGGAACTCGTGCAGCGCAATAGGTTGTTGCTCCTTATAACGCTTCGAAAAATCATCGCGCTCCAACATCCTTGCCAACGTCTGTCGAGAGGCTAAACGTATGAGGTCGCTGGCACTCATCGGCCCAAACCATTCGGCGTTGAATCGAACTTCAGTCAATTCCGGATCGAGAATTTTGTAGACCTGCTCTTTATATGTCTGCGCATTCTCAAGAATGGCTTCGTCGTCCAACGCGGGTCGCGTGACGTTCCGACCGCTGGGATCTCCGATTCGCCCGGTGAAATCGCCAATCAGGAAGATAACCTGATGACCCAATTGCTGAAACTGGCGCATCTTGTTAAGCAGGACGGTATGCCCCAAGTGCAAATCAGGCGCAGTGGGATCGAATCCGGCTTTAATACGAAGAGGCTTACCGGCTTTAATGCGATCTCGCAGTTCGCTTTCCAGCAGAATCTCATCCGCCCCGCGTCTCAGCAACGCCATTTGCTCGTCTACGTCTACGCTGATTGCGCCGCTGGTGGTATCCGATGACATGTCCTGATTACAACTCCAATAATTATTAACGGGCTAATGATGAGAGTAGACAACAATAAATGTCTGATAGCGATTGAATTGCTGTCAAAAAGTGCCAAGTGTTCTACACTTGTCATGTGCTATCGCTTGTGAAAGCGACTATAACGAAAAAAAGCGCACCAAACTCATAATCCGAACCTTTGAACGGGCACTCGCGTTGACAAACAAAAACGCTCAATACCGTCCGCACTGTGTGGACTTGACGCCTAGAGCATTTGCTCAGACAGGCAATACTCGTGATAACACTGCATCACGACGTTATGCCGAGGCAGCAGAGCGGCACTCGCGCAGACGGCCTCGTGCCCGCCCGGCAAAAGCTGGCAACGGCCAACTTGGCGCGGTCAGACTCAGCGCACCTCCCGAGGAGCACGGATTCAATCACGTTGGAAAAGTCACAGCTGCATTAGCCTGCATTGCCAGCGGAATTTTCTGGACAACAACCAGCACCGGTAAAACAGCAACTGCGGTTGAAGCAGCAGCTGAACCTGAACCACTCGTCATAGAAAAAGTGGTGAAAACGCCCACATTTTTCTTTGATGATTCCGTCGATGCATTAGCCGCTCACTTCCCTAATCGAGATAACAACACGCTGCCAGCACCCTCTACGCTGTCTGCCGTATCAGTTCCCAACGGGCTGAAGAAAATAGATTCGGTCTTCGAGCCCTTGCACCCAGAGCCTGCGCTTCCAACCATAACTCAGCCTGAGCCAGAATCTGTTAATCCACTAGCGGATCATCCTTCTATATCTGCAGTACGCAATCAAGCTATTGCACCAGAAGGCTCTAACACAACAACGGTAAAAGTAGCTTCGGGCAATACACTGTCCGGAATACTGAACAAGCACGGCGTTAAGATCGATCAGATGCCCCAATTGCTCACCGACAACGTGGTTAAGAAGAACTTGTCAAATCTGCGCATTGGTCAAGAGCTGGAAATCACCCAACTACCCAGTGGTGAATTCCATAGTCTGACTGCCAGAGTCGGTAACGATAAGAAAATAACCATTCGCCGCTCTGCTAATGATTTTGCCGTCGCGTCAATTGACCTACCCGTCGAAAAAGAGCGTGTTGTTACTTCCGGCACCATTGAGCAGTCGCTATACCTCGCGGCAGAACAAGCCAACTTGAAGCAGTCCACCATTATGGAGCTCGCTGACATTTTTCAATGGGAATTGGATTTCGCCAGAGATATTCGTAAAGGTGATCGATTCGCTCTTGTCTACGACCGACTCTACCGCGATGGTAGCTACATCGGCGACGGTGACATTCTTGCCGCGGAATTCGCGCGCGGCGGCAAAGTTCACCGTGCCATTCGTTTCACGACCGATGACGGAAAAACTAGCTATTACAGCCCAGACGGTGAATCCTTACGCCGTACATTCATGAGGCATCCTGTCGACGTGGTTCGTATCACATCGCACTTCAACCCAAACCGATTGCATCCTGTACTCCACAAGATTCGGGCACACCGAGGTGTCGATTACGGTTCACCTCACGGGTCACCGATTTATGCAACCGCCGATGGAACCGTCAAGCTAGC
>JBGCGD010000082.1:0-11214 GCA_045110515.1 Granulosicoccus sp.
TCCATGGCTTCCAGTTCAGGAATGGATTCAGTGACTAAGTATTGATGCTCTAAAGAGACCATAGGCAGGAACTTGCCACCTAACTCCGTGACTTCAGCGCCACGGTAGCCACCGGCGTTGATGACGTATTCACAAAGAACATCGCCTTTGTCAGTTTGTACCTTCCACTCACCGGCTTCGGTTCGGGAGACTCCAGTCACTTTAGTAAACCGGTGAATGGTTGCACCGGCTTTACGTGCATGTGTTGCGAACGCCTGCGTAAGCTGACTCGGGTCGATATCACCATCATGCGGGTCCCACAATGCACCCAGAACATCATGATCTTCTAGGAACGGGTTGCGTGCTTTCATCTCTTTGTTATCGATCATCTCGTAACCCAGCCCCATAGCATTGGCCATGGCTGTTACGTGTTCAAATTCTTCCATGCGTTGTTTGTTCTGAGCAAGGCGAATAGAACCGGTCTGGTGGTAGTTGATGGGATACTCAGGGTCTTTACAGAGCTTTGCATATAGCTCTGTACTGTAATGCTGCATTTTAATGATGTTGCGCGACCCGGAAAACGTTGGAATGTTTCCGGCTGCGTGCCATGTAGAACCGGATGTCAGTTCATCCATTTCCAACAACATGCAGTCTGTCCAACCACGCTCTGCTAAGTGGTAAAGCGCACTGGTTCCCGCAACGCCACCTCCAATGATGACAACTCTAGCGCTCGATTTCATGATACTTCCTCAGTTCTATTCATTGCGTCGAGTGGTAACTCGACATTAAATTTAGCGCGTATAGCTGCGTCAACATCAGCTGCTATATGCGTTGGGTAATGAGAACCCAAAACTTCATCCACTTTGTTACGCGCTTGTTCAATCAGCACCGGCTTGCCTTGTTCCGCCCACTCTTTCGGACTTGTACGATCACCGATGTTCGGATAGATGTATTCTTTTTGCATGAGGCTCAGTGTTTGTCCATGTCCCAGGAAATGGTTCGGGCCATCGATGCAAACATCTCGCATCGCATCCAGGGAGAGCGTCTCATCATTGACTTCAATGCCTCTGACCGTTCGGTTGATCGCACCCAACATATCGTTATCAATCACCATACTTTCGTAACAAACACCCAGTAGTGATGCGTGCATACCAGCGGATTCATAGATAAGGTTTGCACCGGAGTGCGCTGCCAACGTATTGGTGTAAGCTTTTTCATAGCCGGACTGCGCATCGGGGAGTTTTGCATCAGCCATCCCGGCAGCAACCCCTGTTGGCAATCCGTAGTAGCGTCCCATCTGACCACACGCGGCCATCAATACGGCTTGTTCGCCACTACCACCACTCATCGATCCAGTTCGTAAGTCGGATACAAATGGCCATGTTCCGAAAATGGCAGGATGCCCCGGCACCAGTAAATTAACAAAAACGAGTCCTGCTAATACTTCTGCCACTTCCTGAACGACGGACCCTGCCAGTGCTGCGGGGCTGGTTGCCCCAGCTTGACCGGCAGCAAGCAATAATACAGGCATGCCACCTCGAACCGCGGTCTCCATGCAATGACAGGAGTCTTCAGCAAATCGCAACGGTGGTACAACAAAACAATTGGACATGCTAACGAATGGACGATCTCGCCATTTCTTTTCACTCCCTGCGATCATGTGAAGCATCTCTAGCGATTGCGTCACATGTTCAGGCTCTACCCAGCTACTACCGACATGCTTGGTTGTACCGCTAACCGCGGCGTAGCACGTATTGAGATCCAGATCGACAGGTTCAACGACATCACGCGCCACCAGACAACGCTGGAAATAATGGATGTTGTCCATCTTGTCGACTAATCGCGCCATGTCGTACAGATCGTTCAACGTCGAATCACGGTACTCTCGACCTTCGATATCAACGATGTGAACAGCCGCGCCAGCAGTACCAAAATAGACACGAGAGCCTGACACTTCGATATCGTGCTTAGGATCCTGTCCATACAAAACGAGCTCTTTCGCGCAATACCCAAGCACATCCTCTACCAGCGCGCGCGGAAAAAGAAGCCTACCGTCTTTGTAGGTGCCTCCAGCCTTGGTCACTGCCTCTACACAGGAAGGTATAGCTTGGGCTAGACCGATCGTCGACAAGGCCGTCATCACAGCCTCGTTAATTTTATCCATATCGGAGTCGGTCAGCGGCTTATATCGGCCGCTACTCATTCCGGGGCGAACCGCCTTGTCCTCGTCCGCTAATGGAGCAGCCCTTAAGGCTCTTTTGGCAGCGCGCGCGTTGCGCCGAGACTGCTTCTTGATTGGGTCGTTCATAGCAACAGTACCATTCGCGAGAGGAACAATTCACTTCCCCAGTATCAACCCGGAACTGGTACCTCGGCCGCATCGCCACGACTCATACACACACTAAAGCGACAAGCCTAACGCTTAAAGTACGATATCTGTGGAGAAAGCCCTGGCTAACGTGGCAATCAGGGTCAATTACGCTTTCTGGCCTCTGTCGGCGAGTAGCCGAATTGGACACGAAAACGCCGCGAGAAATAGTCTGCTGATGTGAATCCAACGGCCGCCGCAATTTCCAGAACGCTCATAGCCGTTTGTCGTAGAAGCTCTTGGCCAACCCGTAGGCGAACTCTCTGGTAGTACAAAGTGGGCGTAGTTCGCAGGTGAGCCCTGAACAGTCTCTCCAGCTGCCTCGACGAAATGCCCACCATAGAGGCCAGTTCTGCTGTGCTGATAGGTTGCTCGAGATTGGATTCCATCAGCTCTATACAGCTAACCACCCCCGGATGATATACCCCGGTTCTCTCTACAATGCTTCGCCGCTGAGGGGCCGACGATTCTCGAGTATCGGTAGCGATGAACAAATCGGCCACCTGCGTTGCCAAGGCATTGCCATGGTCCTCACGAACAATGGCCAACATCATATCCAGAGCCGCTGTTCCACCGGCACAAGTAAAGAGACCGTCATCGACTTCAAATAATTCTGATGACACAGTCAGCTGTGGGAAGGCTTCACGGAATCCCGGCAGGTTTTCCCAATGTATTGTGCAACGCCGACGTTTAATTAAATCGGCTTGAGCCAACAGATAACTTCCTGAATCAAGAGAACCGATAAACGTGCCTCTGGCTGCATGCTGACGCAATGCCCGAAGCGCCTTAGTGTCATGAAATCGATGAGGTTCGTGTGGACCACAAACGATAAGTCTGCTCAACTTACTCATATCGTGGATGCTGCCATCTACGGAGATTTGCATGGCATTGTTCGCACGGACTTGTTCGGCGCCACTGCCTAGTAGCACCCACTCATAGAGATCACGTCCGCTAAAACGATTCGCTGCCCGCAGTGGTTCAAGAGCAGATACGAATGGCAACATCGCAAACGTATCAGTTAGATAGAATCCTATTCTTTGCTCTGCGGCGCCACGCACAACACCATAACGATGAAGGTCGAGTTTTGCATCCTGCTCACCAACGCTTTGTTTATCGTAGGACGCCATTCATGCTCTCAACCGGAAGCCTTGGCATCGAGCAATTGTGCTAACTCTGAAACCGTCGGGTAATCAAACAGGTCGGTTATATCGACCTGGTCCGGCCATTGTTCTTCAATCGCTGCATGGATCGACGCCAACGTTAGCGAGCTGATTCCCAACTCAAATAAATTGTCGTCACTGGTCACTGTGATGCCTTCTACTTCCTTATTACAGATAGCCAATAACAAGGACGCGGCGTCATCTAAACTTTGACTCGCTTCACTTACCGGCGCATCTTGTTCTTCGACTGCAACTGATTTAGCTTGCAAGAGCGTTGAGTAGTCTCCATCTCCCAAGCCCTGAATCAGCAAATACCGCTGCACCTTACCACTGGTTGTTTTGGGTATTCGTGGCACAGGCACCAAGGCATGCACACTGACACCTGCTGCTTCTGATAGTGTTTTAGTCATCGCTTTTCCCATATCAGCAAGCTCTTCGGGGTCGCCGCGATGAAGTACAAACACATGTAGCAACTCATCATCTCGCCCAATTTCGCGATGACTGGCAATAGCCACCTTTCCGCGCTCAACAAGCCCGCGCTGAATGAGAATTTCTTCTAAATCGTGTGGGTATACGTTTTGACCATTAACAAAAATAATGTCTTTGGCTCTGCCGGTGATGTACAAACTACCGTCTTGAATAAAACCTAAATCGCCTGTATTCAACCAACCCGAGTCCGTGATGGTTTCACTATTGAGTTCAGGCTCTTGATAGTAGCCCGCTGTGACATTAGCTCCGTGAATGCAGATGAGCCCGGTGACTCCTTCTTCGTAAGTGTCGCCAGTTTCACTTCGAATCTCGACGCTCACGTCTTGCACAGGCTTACCGACTGAAACGAAGTCTATACCGGTGGCTGTATCGCTCTCTAACAGGCGGATTGACTGACCCAAGCCAAGTTGCCCTCTGTTGATCGTGATTGATTTAAACCGATCATCCATACGCGGAAACGTAACAGCTAGACTGGCTTCGGCAAGACCGTACACAGGACACATAGCATCAGATGCTAAGTTGAACGGCGCAAGACTTTGCATAAAACGCTGACACAAATCGACTGATATCGGTTCGGCCCCGTTAAACACTAGGCGCACCGAGCTTAGGTCTAAGGTTTCATGCTTTTCTGGTTTAAATGACTTAAGCAAATGCTGGTAGCCAAAATTCGGAGAACAGAGCATCGTGGCTTTCAGAGTGGCTGCCTCACTCAGCCACAAAGCAGGACGACGAACAAAAACTTCCGTAGGCATAAGAGCCTGATCGACGTCGCAAACTAGCGGTGTTAAGTGGAAACCAATCAATCCCATGTCATGCGTCAACGGCATCCAGCTAAATAAATGGTCGCTCTGCGTCATATGGCAACCAACAATGATGGATCGCGTGTTGACTAACAAATTTTTGTGAGTCAGCACAACACCTTTTGGGGCGCTTGTTGATCCTGATGAGAATTGAATAAACGCAACGTCGTCTTCGTTAACGGCGACAATATTGGCGGAGCCTCCCACCGGCGCCGCCTCTGTACAGTCAATCGTTCGCTGCGCCAGCTCTGCATAGTTGTTAACAAGCCCATTGTCTTGTGCGAAATCATGCAAACGCTTGCTGGTTTGAGAATCGGTGTAAACACCGGGCGTACCAAGTTTCGCAGCTATTCGGAAAAACTTGTTTTTGTGTTCGTGAGTATTGCCACCGGAAATCGGCACCGCGGTTATACCACCCAAAAGACAGGCCCAAAATGCTTCAAGAAACGCGGCATTATCGGAGGTTTGGATAATCAATTGACTACCGCGGCCTAACCCCAGAGACTGAAACTGAGCAAGCCTGCTCTGCGCACGACTCAGCATTTGCCCATAGGCAATACGCTCATGCTCACCTTGGCCGTTTACGATAGTGATGCCGTGCTGGCTAGCTCCTCTATCCTGAAGAACATCAACTAAGGTTGTGTACTGTTTGGAATTCATGCGTTCCTGACTTCTGGCATCATGAAAATACTATGGCGAGAACGTAGGTTGATGTGTGGTTCGATTTCAACCGGTTCTCCGGGTATATGACGCAATGTAAAATGACGAGCTAATAAGCCCAAATGCAATTGCATGTCGACCAGAGAAAAGAATTCCCCGATGCAACGTCGCGAGCCTAATGAAAAAGGATAGTAGACGTCTTTGTTTCGTTCCTTTATTTGTTCATCAGAAAAACGATCAGGCAGGCATTGATCGGGATTGTCCCAAAAGCGCGGGTCACGATGAAGATGATACGGACACAAAAAGATATCGGCTCCAGCAGGAATTTTGACGACGCCATCGCCCTGTTTCAGCTCATCTTGGTCAATGGCTTTTCTTGAAAATAACCAGACCGGGGGATAGAGGCGTAGCGTTTCGTCGATGAACTGTTTCGTGTAACGCAGTTGCGGTATCTCGCCGAATTGCGGTGCCGCCTCTAGAGCGTCAACCTCCAAGTGAAGCGCCGATTCGATATCGGCATGTTGAGATAAAAGAAACCAGGCCCAGTTGAGTGTTCCAGCGGTGGTTTCGTGCCCGGCAACGATGATGGTCATAACCTCATCAATTAGCGCTTTGTCTGACATGGGCTCGAGCGTTTCTTTATCTTTAGTTTCCATCAACAAAGATAGAAAATCGAGCTCAGTTCGGGATTCTTCTCGCCTACTGGTCATGATGTCCGCTACATGGCGTGTTAAGGCGCGAAAACGCATAGCCAGCTTTAAATCCCGGGTCACATCCTCGACCAACATGGCAAATGGATTGCTGCCGGTGGATTCAATAAGCCGATCCAAATCATCGCTAAATAAAGCGCGCAGAACAACCTCTAACGCAAGCTCGCTCATTTCTTCTGTCAGATTGATGGCTTGAGAATTTTCGGCCTTCAACTGCCAATCTAGACGTTTACGCTCGTTGCACTCAACCATCATCCGGGCAAGTGAGCCGATGATTTTGCGGTGAAAAGCCGGTTGAATCATGCGCCTTTGGGAACGCCAGAAATCTCCGTCACTCACTATAATGCCGTTCCCAAGCAGCATCTTAACGCGCTCGAAGCCGACACCCTTTGCATAGTTGCGGTGATTTCCGATTAGCACATGCCGCACATGTTCAGGGTTATTGAGCACAAAGGCCGGGGATTTGCGCTGCGATGGCGTAAGCGCCACGATATCGCCGAACTGCTCGCGCCACAGTGCCAGCTTATCGAACGACTCATCGTCGACATTGATATCAAAAGGCTCCGCTGGGCCGCGAATGTCGTTGGAAGCACTAGTTGATTGAGACACGAAACAGGCCTGAATATGCGCGCACTAAGATGGGTTATTTTTCTATTTAGATTACGACACAGTATATCATTGGGCCTACCAGCATTGGTTTGCCTAAGCTTTGTCCTATCGCACCCACTTATTCAGCCCGATTTGAGCTTTCACGCATGAAATTCAAGCAAGCGCGCCGCCGCCTGGCCGCTAAGGTTTTCCCACCCATCGTGTGGGGAATCATTCGGCTGATCTGGAAAACCTGCCGAATCAAGACCGTCATCGGAAGTGAGCATTTGCAAACGGTGCTCGCGGAAGAGAAGCCGTGCATTCCGTGTTACTGGCATCAGCAACAAATCTTTTGCGTTCGCTACCTTTTGAACGTGGCGAGCGAAGACTCGCGACTAAAATTAGGTTATCTCATTAGCCCCTCATCGGATGGGGATATAGCCAGCAATATGTTCGGCAATCAAGGCGTTCATATCATTCGCGGTTCCGCCACTCGGGGTGGCGCTCAGGCATTGCGAGATATCTATATGAGAATTAAGAAAGATCGGCTATCCCCTATTGTCACTCCAGATGGACCGACTGGGCCCATTTACGAATGCAAACCGGGTGTTGCAATGCTGGCGCAGCTGAGCAAAGCCCCTATGTTACCGCTAGCTTACGCAGCGTCGAGTTGCTGGTATCTGAAATCCTGGGATAGGTTTATGATTCCCCGCCCTTTTGCACATATTGTAATTGGAGTGGGAGAACCGCTTGAGGTAAAAAGAGAGCATGCTAACGATGACTTTGAATCGGTTTGCAGTGAAATGAACCATCGCTTAAATGCGGTTGCTTTAAGCTGCAAAGACAGTCTTTAGAATTGCCAAACTTACAACATCGTCACCCAGTGCAAAAGTTTTGCGTAGCCATTGAGTATTCGAAAATCAAGAATTAAAACTCCCTTAAATTTTTTCGCACAATTAATTTCAATGATAAAAAATATTGTCGTCAGCGCCTCTCTTTTTTTCACCAGCTTATCGGTAGCTGCCGAAGACACCAAAGTCCGATTCATCAATGATTGGAAATGGGAGGGACAGGCAGCCCCCCTCCTGCTGGCGCTCGATCAGAAATTTTTCGCAGAAGAGGCGCTTGATGTCACCCTGGAAATTGGAAAGGGGTCGTTAGACGCCCTGCCCAAAGTCGCGTCGGGTAAGTTTGATATGGGCTCTGCAGATATCAACTCCCTGATAACTTGGCGTGACAAGAACCCCGATATCGACATGAAGGCGATTTACATTATTTATAACTCCCCTCCGTTCGCCATATTGGGCAGGCCCTCACTCGGTGTACTCGGACCTCAGGACCTGGAAGGGCATGTCCTAGGGGCGCCCGCCTTCGATGGCGCATACGCGCAATGGCCAGCGTTTGTAAAAGCAAACGGCATACTTGAAGATCGAGTCACGATAAAAGATGTAGGCTTTCCGGTACGTGAGCCTATGCTGGCCTCTGGCGACGTTGACGCCATAACCGGATTTTCATTCACCTCGTATGTGAGCCTAGAAAAGAACGGTGTACCCGCAAGCGACATTTCGCTTATGCTCATGAGTGATTTTGGCTTAGATCTCTATGGCAATGCCATTATCGTTAATCCCGACTTTGCGACAAAGAATCCGGGGGCTGTTAAGGCGTTTTTAAGGGCGGCTGTAAAAGGCTACAAGGCCACTATCGCAAACCCTTCTGCAGCGGTTGAACACGTGTTGTCGCGCAATGCGCAAAGTGACAGAGCTACCGAATTGAAGCGTTTAATTATGGCTATAGGCCATCACATTGTGACCGATGAAGTCCGAAGCAGTGGCTTGGGCGATGTAGTCACTGCTAGGTTTGAAAAATCGATTGATCAACTTGCAACTGTCCACGATTTCGCTGCGCTCCCTACAGCCTCAGATATTTTTGATAATCGTTACCTACCTGCCATGGCAACTCGGCGCCTGGACACACAATAAGTCATTTAGAGTTAAAACAAACTCAAACCTCGATGGAATAAGGGTGATCAAACCAATGTTCTTCGAGGTTGCTGCCCGCACCTATGCGATCGACGATCGCAAACAATCCGTTTCCCTGCAAGGGTGTTAGAACACCGTGCCACGTGTTGCGATGATAATTCACGCCCTGGCGCCCATTCGTTAGAAACGCACAAGGTTCAGCTGGAGAACCGCTAACGTCCTCAGCAACGATAACGAGGAAGGGATCGTCAGATAATGGGACGAACGCCTGACTTCCCAGAGGGTGCCGCTCGAGCATCGCTAACGTTAATGGCGAGTGGTAAGGCTTAGCGTGAAAAATGCTGATTCCGGGACGACCATCGGCAAAATCCAGCATGGCCAAATCACTATAGCGGGCACAATTGCCCTGATTAATCATGACCGTGGGCTGATCTTGGACCTCCAGAATATCCCCAAACGCCGAAAACGCGTCAGAGCTTAAGGGTTGCACTCGTAATTTCGTCATATTCATGTCACTTGATTTCGTTTGAAAAATGCCTTTGATTCCAAAGTCTTATTCCCGATAGCCGACATGGCCTGATAGAAGCGCATTGTAATTACAAAATCCGCCAAACTATCCATTCAGGTAGTTGACCACTGATTCGTTGTGCGTAATGGTATGGATGCTAAGGAATTTATCAATTATGGAGAATTTGATGGACATTCTTTTGGTGGAAGATCACCGACTTGTTTCAGATGCGATGCAGGTTATGCTCAAAGAGATAAACCCTACCTCAACAATTACGGCGTGCTATTCCACCCAACACGCCCTGTCCATCGTTGACTCAGGTCGAAAATTCCATCTTGTGCTTACCGACTTACTTATGCCGGGTATAGACGGTTTGGGTTTGCTTATCGGCCTTAAAAATCGCGACAAATCCGTACCTATTGTGATTATCAGCGGCACAGATGACGATAATCACATCCGCAGGGCTATCGATAACGGCGCCTCAGGTTTTATCCCCAAAACGCTACCAGCAGATGAAGTCATCGCCTGTCTAAAAACCATTGTCCATGGAGGTACATGTTTTCCGAAGCGCTCGATTAGCCCAACAGGGAGTTTTCAACGTGTCGAAAACAACGATGCGTCAGATTTATCCAGTTCCAACATTAAATTGGGTAGAAAGCAACGGACTGTGCTTCAATTAATGGCTGATGGAAATTCAAATAAACAAATTTCGCAAATCATCGGCATCACTGAAGCGACAGTCAAATACCATACTTCACAATTATTCAAACTGCTGGATGTGAGGAACCGTACGTCGTGTGTCAGGGAAGCCCAACAGCGCGGCTTAATTAACAAATTTGAGAACCAACAAAACTCCTAAGGTTCTCTCAAGCTATTTGCGGATCATCAATGTTTCTGGCCATATGCTTAGATAGCAGGCGGTAAACAAATAAAGCACCGACAGCGACTGCCCATTTCACACCCAAATCACCTGTCGCCCATTGCATCCAAGGCAATCCTGTGCCTGCGAAGGCAATTCCGAAGAAAAGTACGGTATCAACAACTGAGCTTATCGCCGACGATACACTGGGTGCGATCCACCACTTACCTACCCTCAAACGATCAAAGATCGAGACATCGAGCAATTGGGCGATGAGAAAAGCAGTACCTGAGGCCAACGCAATTCGTGTTTCTATTGACTCAACCGATAGAGATAGAGCGACACCGACGGCGAATCCAACGTAGACTACTTTTCGTGCGTGGGCGGCACCATAGAATCTATTGACTAAATCGTTGACCAGAAAAGCAAGCGGATACGTTAACGCGCCCCATACCAGCCAATCATTTATGGGAATGGTGACCAGGTAATTAGACGCACCAACCACCACAGCCATCGCAACAACAGCCCACCAGGGAAAACTCTTGCTCACGGATTTCTCCTGAAGTAAATCGGTCAATTGTAACTCAAGAACCTCTGGCAAAACGGCCTATTGGCTCAGTTTGAAAGAAAGTGGCACGGGAAACGTCCTCGCCGACATGCCTTCAGGTGGAATAGGCATGGGAGAGGCTTTTTTTAATGTTGACAGCGCCGCCTTATCCAATATGGATTGCCCTGAAGATTCGACTATACGTGCATTAACGACCGTGCCTGAATCGTCTATTGTGAACTCTGCGATCACCACACCGGTTAATTTGCGTCTGAGCGCCCTGGCTGGGTACGTATGATGACCCAAAATCCAAGCTTGCAAGGCTGATTTGTAGTCCTCCTGACCACGGCTTGCCCGCACCTGCGTCTGCTGAACATTGTCAGATGTTCCTGTTAGCGTCTCCGCAGTCTCCGCACCTGCTGTATCTGCCGCCGGTTCTGGTTCTGGTTCTGGTTCTGGTTCTGGTTCTGGTTCTGGTTCTGGTTCTGGTTCTGGTTCTGGTTCTGGTTCTGGTTCGGGTTCGGGTTCGGGTTCGGGTTCGGGTTCGGGTTCGGGTTCGGGTTCGGG
>JBGCGD010000083.1:0-13263 GCA_045110515.1 Granulosicoccus sp.
AAATCCAGTGTGACCCTGATGAAATCGCTGATGCTCAATGGTTTACGCGTCACGAGCTAAAGGAATTTGGTAACTGGGGAGATGAAACCCCCGGCAACAAACTGCCCAGACCTGATTCTATCGCGCGCTTTCTGATAGACCGCTGGTTAGCGTCTGATGTTTAAGGTGTCGTTAGCTTAATCAGCCCTAAGCCATCGGAAAAAATCTGCAGGAAGCGGAGTAATATCGCCAACAACGGGCCACTCTTTTTCACCGGCGATGTTGTTCATACGCTCTATTCGATCCGCATCCAATGGATGCGTGCTGCTAAACCGCTCAAACCATTGCGTCAAAGCAGTGGAAGAATCACCCCGCTGCTCGCTGAATAATTCGAATAACTCCGCCGCTCCGCCTACATGACCATACGTAGAATATAAGGCTGCTAAAGCCTGACGGTCCGCGGCAAGCTCCATTCCTCGGGTGAACTGCACACTGGTTAAGGAACCTGCCATATTCAATACAGAGCCAGCCGGACCCGTGCCAGCATTACCTGTTAACCCCAACACAGCGATTGCACTTGCCACACCTCCACCCATGGCAGCGATAGGATCCCGGTGTAGAACATGCGACACCTCATGAGCCATCACCATGGCTAACATGTTTTCATTGGGCATTTCTTGCAACAACCCTTTATAAAACAGTAGATTTCCACCCACTGTCGCAAAGGCGTTGAAAATTTCCTCCGACTCATAATGAACCTGCACGGTCATGCCGTCAGGGATTGGCATATTTGCCATCAAGCGCTTAGCGAGTTCGTTTAGGTAGCGAGTAAGTTCTGGATGCTTTGATGCATCACCAAACGGCACTTCAACCTTGGACACGATGGCTGTCTCAAAACTGAACGGGATTCTTTTGGCTAAAAATGAGCCGGAAAACTGCAGCACCGCAATAAGCAAAACCACCAACACTATGGCGGCAATGATCATCTGGAAAAACTGCTTGAGCGGGTGAACGGCAGTTGTATTGATGCCCTCAGGTGGTAATTTGTTGTGGTACTCCACCGACCTATATTGCCGCGTTTAGTGTGGTTGCTTCGGCGTCCGAATTGGCTTGACTCGCAGGTACCATAGCCGTGCCATAGACAAGCACTTCCATAGCTGCAAGACGCCCCGTTGCTATACGCGTTGTATCAAACTTAACATTAAAAACATAGCGCGCGTTTAGCTTCATGGCCTCGCCCTTCATGCGCAATATTGACTCGCGGCGCGCGCGTTCTAGCATGGATTCAAACGGTGTTACACGGCCTCCAAATATATTGATAAGACCCGCCAGAAAGCCTTTGAAATAATCTGATGCTATGACGACATTCCCAGTCACCATAATTTGCTGATAGCGTTGATCGGTCGGCGGATACCGGGTGGCGATGACGGGGAGGTGTTGACAGGCCTCCTCACGTTTAATAATGCGCTTGAAATGTCGTTTTTCGGCGATACGCCCGAAGGTATAACCCAACACCAACAGAATGACGACACCAACGCCCTGAATCAATATGCTATTCATCGCTGAGCACAACCGCGGTGCCGTACACGAAAATCTCGGCAGCACCTGCCGCAATACTTGAGGTGCTATACCGGACATTCAACACAGCATTGGCACCGAGTGCTTTTGCTTGCTGCACCATACGCTCCGTTGCCTCATCACGCGAATCTGATAACAACTCGGTGTAGCCTTTTAACTCACCACCGAAAAAGTTCTTCAGCGATGCAGCAATATCGCGCCCGACATGCTTTGAACGAACAGAGCTGCCCTGCACCAACCCCAGATGCTGCTGAACAGTGCGATCAGGCAATAACTCCAAATTGGAAACCAGCATGTACTCTCTCGTGTTGAATTCAATGAACGTGATGGACGATGAACTTCTCAGCCCCGTCAAAAGTTACACTACTAGGATGAGCCTTGTTTGCATAATTACAGCTTTGCCAGCGGAATCCCGCGTTTTTATTGATTCGCTCAAACTCAAGCCTATTTTAGATCACGGCTGGCGACTTTATGGCAATTCTGAACATCTATTACTTCAAACCGGGCTGGGCAAACTTAAATCAGCAGCGGCGACTAGTGCCGTGCTGCACCAAAGAGACGATATCCAAGCAGTAATCAATGTTGGGGTGGCAGGGGGAACGGATGCAATCGGTACCCAACTACTCGCCCATTGTATTGTCGATCAAGGCAGCGGTTTTAGCACCTACCCTCACCTTCCTCCACAGAGAGTGGTGAGCTCTCTACCCTCAACGACCATTGAGACCCTCGACAAACCCTCGGACGACTACAGAGCCGGAGTCAGTTTTGATATGGAAGCTTCAGGGATTTTTAGTGCAGCGTCGCCTTATCTAAGCTCGGGCTCAGTACAGTGTGTGAAAGTCATCTCTGACAACCCGGACGCGCCGCTGGGCGAATTCAAAAAGGACGATGTCACCGCACTTATCAGCACCACAGTACCTGTCGTGAATAGTTTATTGGATTGGTACGCGCTGAACGACAACCCATCAAGCATCGAAAAAGACGTTCAGCACCTCGCAAATACGTTAACGTCCCAATGCCACCATAGCGTTAATGACAAGTTGCAGTTGTCGCGATTGTTACATCAACATCATGCGCTGTCGGGCGAATTACCTGAATTATCGGCACTAGCGGAAACCACGAGTGCCGCCTCGCTAAGAACACAACTGAATGCCTTGATTAACGAGCATCCATTACGCTACGGAGACTTCAGCTAGTGGATACGATCTACATTGAAAAGGAAGTTGCAGCACATCCTCGTACCTTACGAATATGCGAGCGGTATCCACGCGCACGACAAATCTCTATAAATCGTTATTCTGATGTGTTTAATTCACGCACTCAGAATTTTCGTGAACAGAAGGCCAATCCAAGCCTCATTTTAGCGAAGAAGCCCGGCAAACTCATACAAGCCACACCGCCGGGCTACCATGTTGGCGGAGAAAACAACTACTATTTTTCTCACATGCTCAACTGTGTGTATGACTGCCGCTATTGCTTTTTGCAAGGCATGTATCAATCTGCAAACTACGTTGTGTTCATCAACAACGAAGATTTTTTTGATGAAATCACCCGAACCGCAAATCAACATCGATCTGCAAGCTGGTTTTTTTCGGGATACGATTGCGACTCACTGGCGCTAGACCCGGTTACGCATTTTGTCGACGACTGCCTGAATCACTTCGAAAAAACACCTAATGCATTTCTCGAACTGCGCACTAAAAGCACTCAAATCAGACCACTGACTAACAGGTCTCCACTTCACAATGTTGTGGTTGCGTATAGTTTGTCACCGGCGGCCATCGTTGCGGCAGAAGAACACGGTACTCCATCGCTAGAGAAACGGCTTGATGCATTAAAATCGCTACAAGACAAAGGCTGGCAGATTGGCCTTCGGTTCGACCCTCTGTTATATGCTGAAAATTTTGAGGACTTATACCAACAGTTTTTTGACCAAGTGTTCGAATCTCTAGACATGGGGGCAGTGCACTCTGTAAGCCTTGGAGTATTCCGGCTACCCAAAGTCTTTCACAAAAAACTAGTACGCTTGTATCCGGATTCAAAACTATTAGCAGCCCCCATGGATTTACGAGATGGTTTGATGACCTATCCGCAGTCAGAGGAACTGTCAATGCGTAAATTTTGCACTGACAAACTGTTCACGGCCATAAACGAAAAACAGTTTTTTCCCTGTAGCTAGGTAGCCACAAATAATAATAAAGGCGCATGAATATATGAGTAAGCGATGTGTTTTAGTCACAGGCGGAAGTCGCGGCATAGGCCTCGCCTGCTTGCACACATTGGCCGAAAGCGGATTCACAACAGTCTCCGTTTCCAGAAAGCCTCCGGTTGAGGCCCTGGACACGAACACACATGTCAGCGCGGATCTATCCGACATAAAAGCCACGATTGCGGTGGTAAGAGAGGTTCTCTCTTCGTTTAACATCAGCGCGTTAATTTGTAATGCGGGACGTGGCGACATCGGATCATTGGAGAACTTCTCCAGCGCGCAAATAGAACAGAGCATTACCTTAAATTTAATCAGCCCGCTATGTGTCGCTAGAGAATGTCTACCAGCGCTACGCCAATGCCAGCGAAGCGACATCGTCTTTGTGGGCTCAACCAGTGCGTTGCAGGGAGCACGCTACGGCTCTGTATATAGTGCCGCCAAGTTTGGGCTGCGTGGCGTTGCGCAGTCTTTGACTCACGAAGTGGCAGCTGCAAACTGTCATATTGGAATTGTACAACCCGGTATGGCTAGAACCACCTTCTTCGATAACCTGGATTTTGAACCTGGCCCGGAAGAGGCACACGCTTTAAATGCTCAGGATGTCGCCGACGCTATCAAATCCATGTTGCTGTCACCAGACAACGCAGTCATCAACGAACTTATCATTCAGCCTCGACAGCATGTTGTTCAGAAGCGTAAGCCAAAGTAAACAACGTGCCTATTTGACGATATTGCCACTGTCCTTTTCATCGTCCAGCAGTTTGCGCTTTCGATCCACACCCCAGCGATACCCAGACAGCTCTCCATCGGCCCGAACAACGCGATGGCAAGGAACAATCACCGCAAGTGGGTTGGCCGCGCAGGCACTTGCTACCGCACGTGATGCCTTGGGCTTTCCTATACTACTTGCAACTTCTGAATACGTCGCCGTGGCCCCAGCAGGGATTTCTCGAAGCGCCGCCCATACTTTTTCTTGAAAAGCCGTTCCCTGAATATCGAGTGATAGCTTGATCGCACTCTCAGGTGAGTCAATTTTTTTAACTATCGAGGCAACGATAGGCTCTAAATACTCTGAGTCACGGAGCAAAGTCGCATTGGAAAATCGAGACTGAAGATCATCCAGCATCTCTTTTTGCGTTATACCAAACAAGATACAGCACACACCTTTCTCTGTAATGCCAACGACTATTTTTCCGTATCGACTGCTACCGAATCCGTATCGAATATCCATACCCCTACCCCGCTGCCTATAACGTTTCGCATTCATACCCAGTCGCGATGCACCTTCTGCATAAAACGCTGAAGCGCTGTCGTAGCCAGCATCATATACGGCTCGGGTAATGGATTCACTCGTCGCCAATGCACGCTCAAAATCTTTTGCTCGGGATGCCTTCGCATAGGCTTTTGGGCTGATAGCTAAAAATTGTTGGAATAACTTCTGGAGATGAAAGCGACTGACGTTCACGCTTTGTGCAATCTCGTCTATTTTCACAGACTCGGGGCTGGACTCGATGAGCCTACAAGCAGACTCAACAATGCCTGCTTGTCGCACAAGCAACGGCTCATCATCGGACTGACACCGCTTACAGGCCCTGAGTCCATGCTTTAAGGCATCTTCTCTAGTTTGGAAGAAAACGGTGTTTTCTTTTAACGATGCTTTTGAGGGGCAGGAAGGATAGCAATAGATTCCTGTCGAGATAACACCGTAAAAAAAATGAGTATCGGCGGCCCTATCGCGCTTGACGACAGCGGCCCAGCGCTGGGCATTAGTAGAATATAAAGGCATAGGAGCGCACCCCGAAAAGAACAAATGAAAAGCGAAGCGCCATGTTAGCGCTCCACTTAATCACCTACACCTTAAAATGTGTTCCCGAATTCCTACTATGCAGGAACAGGCGGAAAACGCCTCGCAAAAAGTTGCTCTAGCTCTTCAATGGTTTGCAGGCCAAAGACAGTATCCACAAGGTTACCTTCCGCGTCAAACAACAACAAAGTCGTTTTCTGCACACCATATTTTTCTTGAAGTTCCCGCCCTTTCGAAGTCACGATATCGGCAATTCGAAATTGAATTTCTTCCTGATCACCTAGCACAGTCATAGATCTGGATTTGAGGCGACGACAGATAGGGCAGCCTGTGTCGTGTATCTGAACGACGACCGGTTTCCCAGCGCCAATCGATGTCAAGTCATGGAGCTCTCGCTTTTTAGCGTCATAACCGGAGATAGCTCCGGCCGCAACACCCATAACGCCGAGAGACACAGCCGACTTAAGAAACAGACGCCGTATTCTTTCAGCCGGCAGTGCAGTGAAACTCTGTAGAGCGCTTTTATCCTGAGCATTCTGCTTTTTGCGTTTCATGGTAGATATCCTTCTGATTACAGCAGCGCGTATTCTTCAGCAACGCGTTCGTTGATAACGCGAATAATTCCATCATGGCTGCCGGCCAATGAGCCACCCGTTAAGTATTTGCCGTTTATAACAACTGACGGCACACCCCTGATTCTTGATGCCTGTGCCATTTGCATGGCCTGCTTCATGCGGGTGTTTACCGCGAATGAGTCCATCGTCTTACGGAACTTGTCTTCATCGATACCGAGCTCTCCAGCGAACTTGGCAATCTTGTCTGGTTGACGTAATGAGCGTCTTTCTACATGTATGCCATCGAACATAGGGTCGAAGAATTTATCGGTAACGCCCATGATTTCTGCTGCATAAAATGCGCGTGAGTGAGGTTCCCAACCTGGATTAAGCGGCGGTGCTTCGCGCACAAATTCTACATAGTCAGGCTTTTCATCGACCCACTTATTAATGCTAGGCTCAAATGCAAAGCAATGAGGACAACCAAACCAGAAATACTCAAGCACCTCAACTTTATCGCTTACGCGTGTATTGACCGGCGGGTTCAACACTTGATAACCCTGCTGAGCTTGTACCGCTCTGACGCCGCTAAGCGACAATGAAGAAGCTGCGGCAATTTTCGCACTGTTTTTTAAAAATTCGCGTTTATTCATAATATTGTTTCTAAGCTCGCTGTGTTCGTAGTTTGTATGTTGTTTTTCAAGATCATCTAAGCAATCTGATTACCCACGTATTCGATTAATTTATCCGGATTTACATGAAAACCGTTCTAGTGTTTTTGTCATTCTATTTCAGACATCCTTATATCAGTGGTGAACGGCTAGCTAGGGCATAGAACAGACCTGACTCATTCCATAGCTTGACATTCACACCATCAATTCGGTCACGGGTATCTTTGATATTTTGTAGGTTCTCAACAGAGCGAGTCATGAACAAACTGACTTGCATGTCCGTAGTTTTATCCAAGAGCTTTACGTGTGCGGCGAGCTCACCGTTAATAGTGCAATATCTGGCACCTACAACACTGAACTTTTCCCCAAACTCTGAGGGTAATGCAAGCGCGAATTGCAGCTGAGACATACTTTCATCTATTTCAGCGATGTTCTCTGATTCAAACTCTAAATTGAATCGCGTGGAGTGATTCATTGCCGCTTCATTTAATGTACGAACGGTACGTTCAGTACTCGTCCCGTATTCATGGATGCCCACGCTCAGGGACAACACCAGTACCGCCGCGGCAGCCCACATGAACCCTTTGAAAGGCAATGAGTAGCCGTTCAATCTGTGCAAGGAAGATTTTTTCGCTGAAGCTACAATAGTGTTTATAGAATGTTCATCCAGTTCGATGCCTCGGTAGTGATCCCTCAAACGATCGTCTAGTTCAGTCATGATCGACCTCTACCCAAATCTTGCTTAAACGGCGTCACGTTGTCTTCCTGCATCAGGTTCTTAAGTTTTAGCCTGGCCCTGTGGATCAGACTCAAAACCGTTCCTCGGCTACTACCCGTTAATGTGGCAATCTCGTTGGCGGTATAGCCTTCAACAACCGAAAGGAACAACGCCTCCCTTTCGGTATCACGCAACTGATCGAGCGCTGATTGCAATTGTGCATCCGGCACTTCCGCAACATCAAACGACCCTGTTTGGTCACCAGCATTCCGACCTAAATCGTCAACTGCTGAAAATCGAACACGTTTGGAGCGGCGGTATTGGTCGATGTAAACATTTCTGACACAACGAAAGAGCAATGCCTTATCCGGGGGTGTTGACTGCGCCCGGCTTACGCGAAGCCATGCCTCGTGGACTAACCCCTGAGCTTCTCCGGGGTCCTTCTGTAGCGCACAGGCGTAGCGATAACCTGCCTGTATCAGTGATTCAACAGATAGCTTGTTACGGGGAGAGAACACAATAATTGGGGTCTGCTTATTTTTCGCGGATTTGCCGATGCTTACAGCAAACAACGAACGGGAAACTCGTTTGATTGCAGCTCGGGCAAAAAATTTCAAAAAACTGTCCTAAACGGGGTTATGAACCCCAATACCGATGCTGTATCACAGCCATCGCAGGCCCGACATATTATGTTTTTTGAATGTATTTGTTGTGAAAACCAAGAACGATAGCAGTGCAATGCGCCCAAACATCGAGCACATTTGCTCATTACGGTAGCCTTGTGATACTAGAAGAGTAGAAATTCACTTTTCTACCGTGGCATGCAATTTAATTCATTGTCATTTCCGTTCCGAGGCAAGAGTTTGTTCTTACCTTGGACCCCATTAATCTAAGTGGACATTTTCGAGACAAAATATATGAAGAAGACATTCACAGCACTGGCCTGTGCCAGCGCCTTGACCATGGCAACGACCGCAGCCAACGCCGCTGAAAAAGTCAACATCGGAGCGCCCTCGTGGACGGGTGCCCAAGCTATTGCCCACCTGATCCAGGAAATCGTTGTTTCTCGCATCGGTGGAGAAGCCGAACTCGTCCCCGGTAACAACGCGGCTATTTTTCAAGCGATGGACGATGGCAAAGGCGACATCGACATCCATCCTGATGTATGGCTACCCAATCAGAAAAGTTTCACGGATAAATTTGTTGATGGCACCGGCAACGTATCTCTGTCTGAAAATGCCTACGAAGGAAAGCAGAGTTTCTGCGTATCCAAGGCATTTTCTGAAGCGAATAACGTCACCTCAATTTTTGACTTAGCTCGCCCTGAAATTGCAAAGCTCATGGATGCAGACGGCAACGGCAAAGGCGAAATCTGGATCGGTGCGCCCGGCTGGGCATCGGCAAACGTTAATCAGGTGAAAGTGCGCGACTACGGTCTAATGCCATTCATGGAACCTATCCGTGCAGACCAAGCGGTTATGACAGCAACCGTCGGTGACTCCATTGAGAAAGGCATTGGTTACGCATTCTATTGTTACTCACCCCATGCGATCTGGTTCCAGCATGACATCGTGAGACTGTCCGAGCCTGAGTTTGATGCTGAGAAATACAATGCCTTGCAACCAGACCAAGACCCTAACTGGTTTGAAAACTCCAAGGTTATGACTGAAGATGCATTGAAGCAGGTACAAATTGCCTACTCTAATTCTTTAGCTGATCGCTCACCCATCATTGCAGAACTGGTGCAGAACATTGCGCTAACCGGTGATGATGTTTCGCAGTTCGCGTTTGAAATTGAGGGTGGAACAGCTCCTGCTGATGTCGCCAAAGCATGGGTAGCTGCAAATTCAGACCGAGTAGACGGCTGGCTCGGACTATAAAGTAGTTCCGCAAGTTCAAACCTCATCGGCGCATTCTGCGTCGATGAGGTCCCGCCTTTTAAGCCCAAGGCCGGCTTCTTTCCCCTTTTACATTGAGAGTTATTTGTGTCAACTGTTTCAGCCGATACACCCAACGCTATTGAAATATCCAACGTATGGAAGATTTTCGGCACACGTGCCGATGAAGCGCTTGCAGCTTTACAAAAGCAGCCGCTTAGCAAAGAAGAAATTTTGCAACAATATAACTGCGTAGTTGGTGTTGCCAATGCGTCTATGGACATTCGCTTAGGCGAAATTTTTTGCGTAATGGGGTTATCAGGTAGTGGGAAATCTACCTTGGTCCGGCACATAAACAGGTTATTAGAGCCCTCTGCCGGTAACATAAGAGTGAATGGCAAAGACGTCATGGCTATGGGCCCTGAAGCCCTACGCCAGTTTCGTAACAAACACATATCAATGGTGTTCCAGAACTTTGCACTGATGCCACATCGCTCGGTTATTGACAATATTGCGATGCCGTTGGAGATACGTGGTGTTAGTAAAAATCAGCGCATCGAAACAGCACAACGAACGATGGATATGGTCGAGTTGACCAGCTGGGGCAACAAATTTGCCCATGAGCTATCAGGCGGCATGCAACAGCGTGTCGGTTTGGCTCGAGCGCTTGCTGCTGATCCGGAAATCCTGCTGATGGATGAACCCTTTAGTGCATTAGATCCTCTCATCAGGCGACAACTCCAAAACGAATTTATGGGTCTTGCCGCCAGTTTCAAAAAGACCACTGTTTTTATTACTCATGACCTAGACGAGGCTGTTCGTATCGGTGACAGAATTTCAATTATGCGAGACGGCCAAGTCATACAGACAGGAACGCCAGAAGAGATTGTGATGCATCCGGCCGATGATTATGTAGCTGAATTCGTTGCAGGCATATCAAGGCTGAAAATTGTAAAGGCAAGCGCGATTATGACGCCGCTTGCGGCATTCGAATCAAAACACGGTGCACTGCCGGGGGATGCACTTGCTTTCGATAAGAACACCAGTCTGGGCACACTCATAGACGCATCTCTGGAGACACAAAATCCCATAGCCATCGTTGATGAAGACAAACAACGTGTGGGCGCCATAACACGCACTGACTTACTGCGTATCGTTTCAGAAGGTCAGGAGGCAGCGTAAGACATGACAACTTCAGCCGATCAACGAAATTCCGATATCGCAACGTTTGTCGAAAGCAACCCTGACTACTATCAAAAGCAGTTTGACTACATCGGAAGCCGACCAGGCTTCAGCTGGACGTTCAATCTAATAGCCGCTCTATTAGGACCTATTTGGTATGGCATGCGCGGTCTATGGAATTGGGGGCTGCCGTTCGTTATTTTGGAAACGATGGCGGTCATCCAACTAGGCCGAGGGCTGTTTGGTGACTTAGGCGCTGACGCACGACAACGAATTGTCGACATACAAGGCACTCTTGAGTTTCGCAATACGCAGCTCGAAGCTGCAATCGAGAAACAATCCGACAAAATTGAAGTGTTCGAGCGGACCATCGCCTCTTTAGAGGCAGCCATAGCGGATATTGCAAAAGAAGCAGCGATAGCAGATGCGTCTGCCACAAGCGTTGCCTTGTTCGGCCTGGCAATGTTGATCGCCGTAAAAATTATCGAAGGAGTCGTTGCAAACCCGGCGCTAGAAAAAAGGTTTTCAACTTGGCTTTCTGATCGTTCGATTATTTCCGGTTTAACCACGCAAAGAAATATCATCACCATTCTATTTGTACTGATCGTATTTGGCGTCAGCACAGTCCACTTCGCGTTTCCGGGTCTATTGCAATGGTTAACTACCTTCCCCACCGACCCTCAAATCAGGCTAAGTGCCATTACCGGTATCGAGAATGCATTTAGCTTTATTAAAAGCAATGGTCGCTTTCTCTTTGATTCGGTTTCACAAGGAATTCGTATCGTACTGGACTTCCTCGAAATCGTATTTGTAGGTTCGCCCTGGCCAGTTGTAGCCTGTTTCATTATTTTATTAACCTGGCTGTCCGCAGGACTCGGCGCTGCAGTTGCCGCCGGGTGCTTCCTCACCTATATGGGCTTATTCGGTTTTTGGGAAAAGGCGATGACAACACTCGCTCTGCTTGGAACAGCGGCAATGCTATCCATATGTATTGGCATCCCGTTGGGTCTTTTTTGCGCAAGACGGCCTAAAGTTTACGCTGTCATTCGACCTATCATGGACTTCATGCAAACCATGCCTTCATTTGTCTTCATGATTCCAGTCATCGCCTTTTTTAGTGTTGGCAAACCTGCAGCTGTTATCACAACCATGATATTCGGCGGTACACCAGTCGTGCGCCTAACCGTTCTAGGAATGCGTGGCGTACCTGAATCGGTACGTGAAGCGGCTATCGCATTCGGGGCATCGCGTTGGTACATTTTGACAAAGGTTGATCTTCCGCTGGCTGCGCCGTCAATTCTTGCGGGTGTTAATCAGACCATCATGCTCTCTCTTGCAATGGTTGTCGTAGCATCACTGATCGGAGCAAAAGGACTTGGTGAAGACGTACTCGAAGCGCTTCAATACTCATCAGTGGGTCAAGGTATCTTGGCAGGCTTTGCTATTTTGTTTTGCGCCATGATATTGAATCGCGTTGTTCAAGGAACCCGAGATTAACCGCGCTGTAGTAAATATAGAAGCAACGCTTGAACACACAAACCCATGTGCTGTTAGCCGCAGCGATAGTCGGTGGCATTGCTCATCGGCTGGGTTCTGCTGACACTAGGGAAGCCCTTTCGTCAGCTGAGTCGTCAAAGCAAGGCTACATCTATATCGCCATTGTCGTTGGCGCATTGCTGCCAGACTTAAGTCTGTTTATCATGTTCGGTTACGCCATGCTCACCGGTGTTCCCAGCTCGGTTATCTGGTCGGAGATGTACTACGCAGATTTCTGGCAGTGGCTGGGAGCACTGAGTAACTCCATCCCTGTCTATCTGACGCTCAGCATACTAAGCGCTGCGTATTTAAGGTCGAGTATCAGCAAGCAGAAAGCCTCAGCTGAGTTGCATTCATCTGGATTCCACGGACGTTTGCAGAAAATTGGATACATCGTGCTTACATTGTCGTTGGCGGCACTAGCACACTGCTTAACCGATTTACCTCTTCATCACGACGACGGCCACCCTCATTTCTGGCCTATAAGCAATTGGATCTATGCATCACCCGTTTCTTATTGGGACGTCAGGCACCATGCATTGATCTGGGTGCCGATAGAGTGCGTTGCAGGACTTCTTTTAGTCACTGTTATATGGCGGCGAAAACCTGCACTCTGGATAAAAGGATTGCTTGCTCTTGCGGCAACTAGCTATGCGGCCCTTGCGGTATTTTTCTTTACTTCACACTAGCGCGTTCTGAGCTAGTGTGCCCACTGCCGAAACATGGACCAGATAATCTTACAGCAAGCCACTAAGGGTTGATCGACAAGATCACCGTATTGTCGTCGATGGTCACTGTAGTTTCTTGATTGAGCCGACTTCCGCCATTGTCTTTGGCCAGTTTGAGCTGAACTGTGTATTGACCGGACGCGGACATATCATAATAGCTTGCAATATCAATATAGGTTTGCAGTGTGTCACCTGCGCTGATTTGCATGTAATCCTGCGCACTCGGCTTTCCTCGCTTAACAAGGCGTCCTAAATAGGGCATGGCTACGCCGCTTTTACTAACCGTAAAAATATCAGCCGATAACCTCTTCTCGAAAGGGGTTCCCCAAATGAGCAAGTCAGCGTCCTTTGCCGTATTGTTAACAACAAAGAACTGAACGACTGAAGAACTTACCGACTCTGTCGCATCCGGTTTACGTAGTCCAAC
>JBGCGD010000084.1:0-3811 GCA_045110515.1 Granulosicoccus sp.
AAGAAGCAGGAAGTTATTCCGATCCTGCTGTGCAAGACGTCGCTGATCAGCTGGGAGGTGAGTTACCCGGTGTGGTGGGCAAGATTTTATCGTCTCAGTCTGGAGACGGTGCTGGTTCAGTTAACCCAAAGCAACTCATAAAAATGCTTCAGTCTCAATAGGCTGGTGCGACCTACTTCTTTACGAGGTTTAACGGGATAATCGGGTAACGTTTTTCTTCTATTGTTGGTGATGTGCCAGGGTGGTTTGGCTGATTGGTCGGGGATTCCAAAAACAGTTCCAGTAAACTATTGAGCCAATTGATGCCTGTCGGTGTCGCCTTTAAATTCAATCCCTGTTGTTCCAGTAGACCTTTTTGTGTTGCCTCTTCAATGACGCCTTGCCACGGCATGAGCGACGTGCCGGTGTGTAGCTCGAAAAGAGGGATGGGAAACCCTTCTATCAGTCGCAAGGCATTCATCATGAATTCAAGCGCGCTATCGCCGGTTGGAATTGCAGTCTCGCCTCCAATGCGTTCGGCTTGAGAACTGGCAGCAAGGTATTTTGCAGGGTGCTTGTGTTTCCAGCGGCGAACGATCTGACCGCTGTCAGCGGCGCTGATTTTTCCGTGTGCCCCCGCTCCAATGCCCAGATAGTCACCGAATTGCCAGTAGTTCATATTGTGCTGCGAACGATGCAGAGAGCCCCTTTGAGCCGAGCTGCGCGTATTGTCAATTCTTGCATAAGCCGAAATTTCGTAACGCTCGAAATGGTTTGTCGCTAATCGTTCAACAATCGCGTTTTGCATGTCAGCGCGTAAGTCATCGTCGGGTCTCGCTGGTGGAAATCGTGCGAAAAGTGTATTGGGCTCCAAGGTCAATTCGTAACACGACAAATGTGTGGTTTGAAGAGAGAGTGCCTGATCTACATCGAGAAGCGCTGCCTCCAGGTTTTGTTCCGGCAGAGCGAACATCAGATCCAGATTAATTTCATCGAATCCTGCCTCGTGCGCAATTCCCACAGCACGGGTCGCTTCTTCTGCCGAATGGACTCTGCCAAGGTTTTTAAGTGACTGTGAATTAAAGCTCTGTACTCCAATCGAAAGACGATTGATCCCTGACTTTCGGTACTCAGAAAAACGTGCCTGTTCAAATGTTCCGGGATTCGCCTCCATGGTGACTTCCGCGTTGGGAGCGAGTCCTGTCAGTGCTCTAATGCCACTCATCAGGCGATCTATTGCAGCAGCACTAAATAAGCTCGGAGTGCCTCCGCCTATAAATACGGAGTGCAAAGTGCGCCCCCAAACCGAGGGCATTTCCGCGGCAAGGTCTGCTAAGAGAGCGTCAACGTAGTTGTCTTCCGGGATGTCTCCACGAGCCTCGTGCGAGTTGAAGTCACAGTAAGGGCATTTTCGAACACACCACGGTATATGCACGTAAAGTGACAGCGGTGGGAGTTCAGTGAACTCGCGAACCATGCAGGCTATTTCGCTCTTGCGCTGAGCTGCTTAACCATCTCAGCGACTGCCTTGCCGCGATGGCTCAGCTTGTTTTTGGTCTCAGGGCTCAATAGTGCTGTCGGGCTCATAGTGTCATGGTTGCAGAAAACAGGATCGTAACCGAAGCCGCCTTCACCTTCAGGCGCATGCAATATGTGTCCTTCCCAAGCACCTTCAGCGATGATGGGTGATGGGTCGAATTCATGACGAAGGTAGACCACAACACTGCGAAATCGTGCGGTTCTCTGTGCATCCGCTAGTCCGTCAAGTTGCTCCAATAAGAATTCATAATTGGCGACATCGCCGGAGCCTTTGCCATGTCGCTCTGCATGTCTTGCTGAGTACAGGCCTGGCGCGCCTTTTAGGAAATCAACCTCAAGGCCGGAATCGTCTGCAATGGATGGCAGGCCCGATATTTTTGACGCATGTCTTGCTTTGAGCAGTGCATTCTCAACGAAGGTGTGGGCGGTTTCATCTACAGATGAAATTGAAAATTCCCCTTGGGCTACGACGGCGAGCCCCATGGGCGAAAGTAGCTCCTGAAGCTCCTTAATTTTGCCTGGGTTGGCACTGGCGAACACGACCTGACTCATCACTTATAGTCTTCTCGATTTGACACTTTGTATTTGATATACGCGTTGTCTAGGAGGAAAGTGCTGCTTTTTGAGCAGCGACTAGTTGTGTGATTCCGTGTTTGGCATGGTTCAGCATATCCTGAAGTTCCGATTCTCTGAAAGCATGCCCCTCAGCAGTCCCCTGAATTTCAATGAAGCCGCCGGCCTCATTCATCACCACATTCATGTCTGTCTCGGCGTTAGAGTCCTCGTCATAGTCCAAGTCCAGTACAGCCTCGCCCCCGCAAATACCCACCGATATCGCAGCAACGTGGCCGTGTATAGGATTGCGTTTGATTTTTCTCTCTTTGATGAGCTGATCGACGGCATCGCATAGTGAGACATAAGCACCGGTGATAGAGGCAGTTCGAGTGCCACCATCCGCCTGTAGGACGTCGCAGTCTATTGTGATTGTTCGTTCGCCAAGCGCTTCCAAATCAATGGCGGCTCTCAAAGAGCGCCCAATCAGTCTTTGAATTTCTTGAGTTCTCCCGCTTTGCTTTCCAGCGGCAGCTTCGCGGCGAACTCGTGAATGGGTTGCTCCGGGCAACATGCCATATTCGGCAGTAACCCAACCGCTACCTGTGCCCTTGAGCCAAGGAGGTGTTCTGTTGTCGATGCTCGCGGTGCACAGGACCTTAGTGTCGCCCATGGAGATAAGCGTAGATCCTGCAGCGTGTTTGGTGAATTGTCTTTGGAAAGACACTTCGCGTAGCTCGTCAGTGGCACGTCCGCTGGGTCGCATTGTTGAATCCTTAGTTAGCTATATAAAAACAGGCAGCCCGTGTTGGGGCGCAGGGGCGGCAGAGTATACCGTCTCACGAGCGGTATCATGCTATTTGTGCGCTGTCCTTGATGACTATCGTGTAAATTGGGCGTTAAATCACCACCTGAGAAAGCATCAAATTATGTTGCGCAGTATGACGGCCTTTGGGCGTAGCAGCTTGAAAACCAACGCATACGAGCTTGTCTGCGAATTGAGGGCTGTAAATCACAGGTACTTGGATATATCCATCCGTTTACCTGAGCCGGTTCGTGTAATGGAGCCTTCGATTAGAGAGAGGCTTGCAGGGGTTGTCTATCGCGGCAAAATAGATGTCTCGATAAAGCACACGCAAACTTCCTCTGAACAACAAAGTTTCGTCATTAATGAAGCCCTGCTGGAGAAATTAACGACCGCCGCTGCCAAGGTGTCCGCGCTCAGTGGTAGTAGCGGTAAGGTTGATCCTTTAAGAATGCTGCAGTGGCCCGGTGTCATGGATGTGTTGGATGACTCCGAACAAACTATGGCCAACGACTCAATGGACTGCTTCGAGCAGGCTTTACAAGATTTTCTATGCACGAGAGAGCGAGAGGGAGAGCAAATTTCTCAGCTACTGAGTTCGAAAACCGAACAAGTGAGAGAGCTGGTATCTGAAATCCGCAGATTGAGGCCCGTTGTTGTTGAGCGACAAACGGAGCGATGGAGAGCGAAGTTTGATCAACTATCACTGGGGCATGATGAAACTCGCATGGAGCAGGAATTAGTCTATGCTGCACAGCGGCTAGATGTAGATGAAGAGCTAGACCGCTTAGATGCCCATTGCAATGAATTACACAAAACGTTGAAGAGGCACGACCCAGTAGGAAGACGTCTGGATTTTCTGATGCAAGAATTCAATCGGGAAGCTAATACCTTGAGTGCAAAATCAGCGGACTCCGACACCACGAATTTCACCGT
>JBGCGD010000085.1:0-3841 GCA_045110515.1 Granulosicoccus sp.
CAACCGTCTTATTGCCATTAGATACTCATCAGACTCCCGCAGCCCAACGCTGTACTATAAAAAGCAGGCAGATGGGGGGCTGTTCATTGCTTCAGAGCCTTTGCACAACGATAGCGAGAACTGGAACAGCCTGGAAGAATCCAGCGCTTTGATAGCTACCCCGACCTCTCTGGATATCTGCAGACTCGCGCTGTAACGAGCTGACGGAACCTGAAGTAAGCACTGCCTACCGTTACTTGATAACGTTGCGCGGCTCGCTTTGGCGCACCAAATTATCTCTTTAATACAGAGACTTAGACAGCATTCCCGCTGCAACGAATACATCAGGAATACTGGGATGGAACGCCTCCCAAAGCGATGAGAAAAATTGCACTTTTCTTGCAACACATAGCGTGTGTCAATCATTAGCTACGGAAATCCAAGCTTCAAGCCGTTCGCGTTTAGAAGCTTTAAGACACCAAGCATGCTGTGCTTACACAACTGCTTTTACGTGATAAGCCAGAAGCTACAACCGAATCCGGCTATCATATCGGCGTTGGTATACGCCCTTTTGACTTTCATGGTCGGAAAGGCCCGATAGCGTTATTCACTGATCCATCCATTGAGAAGAAGCTTCTATGAACATCCATGAATACCAGGCAAAGGCGCTGCTGAAGAAATTCGGCGCCCCCGTCTCAGACGGTGCCCCTATTCTATCCTCAGACGACATTGAATCTGCAGTGTCCTCACTCCCCGGCCCGGTTTATGTGGTCAAGAGTCAGATCCACGCTGGCGGCCGCGGAAAAGGTACCTTCAAAGAGTTAGGCGCCGATGCCAAAGGGGGTGTTCGCGTGTGTTTCTCACCCGAAGATGCCATTGCTAATGCTCAGGAAATGTTTGGCAAAACTCTGGTAACTCAGCAGACCGGACCAGCTGGCAAGCAAGTTAACCGTTTATACATTGAAGATGGCGCTGACATTGATCAAGAGCTGTATCTTTCAATCCTGGTTGATCGCGAAAACAGTAAAGTATCTTTCGTCGCGTCCACAGAAGGCGGAATGGACATTGAAACCGTTGCTCACGAAACACCGGAAAAAATTCACACTATTGCTATTGATCCATTAGCCGGTATCAGTGCTGACGATGTTGCCAAGCTCAATGCTGCATTCGAGCTAAGCGGTGATGCAGCGAAAGATGGTGAGACACTATTTCCTTTGCTCTACAACGCGTTTGTAGAAACAGACATGAGCCTGTTAGAAATCAACCCGCTAGTCACATTAAAAGATGGCCATTTGAAAGTCCTCGATGCGAAAGTGTCTTTCGATGGTAATGCGCTGTTCCGCCATCCTGACATCGCCGAACTTCGCGATGAAACAGAGGAAGACGAAAAAGAGATAGAAGCGTCAAAATACGACTTAGCGTACATCGCTTTGGACGGCGACATTGGCTGCATGGTAAACGGGGCCGGACTTGCAATGGCAACTATGGATATCATCAAGCTCTATGGTGCATCTCCAGCGAACTTCTTAGATGTAGGGGGCGGCGCAACTACGGAGAAAGTCACAGCGGCATTTAAAATTATTACGTCAGACCCGAACGTTAAAGGCATCCTCGTTAATATCTTTGGCGGCATCATGCGTTGCGATGTTATCGCTGAAGGTGTCGTAACAGCGGTTAAAGAAGTGGGCTTAGAAGTCCCATTGGTTGTCCGACTCGAAGGCACCAAAGTGCAAGAAGGTAAGGACATCATTAACTCAAGCGGGCTGAATGTCATTGCAGCCGATGATTTGGACGATGCCGCTCAAAAAGTGGTTAAGGCGGTAAAAGGATAAGCAATCATGTCAATACTGATTAACCAAGACACAAAGATTCTCGTTCAAGGCCTCACAGGTAAAACCGGTACGTTTCATACCGAACAGGCATTGGCTTATCACGGCACCAAAATGGTCGGCGGTATCCACCCTAAAAAAGGTGGTAGCACATGGACCGCTGGGACCGGTGATGCGTCAGGTACTGAATTACCTATCTTTGCATCGGTAAAAGAAGGCAAGGAAGTCACTGGTGCTGATGCCTCGGTCATTTACGTTCCACCTGCAGGAGCGGCTGGTGCAATTATCGAAGCTATCGACGCAGAGATTCCGTTGATCATCTGCATCACCGAAGGTGTTCCCGTGCGTGACATGGTTGAAGTTAAGGCTCGCCTGCTCGACTCAAACTCTCGCCTGGTTGGCCCTAACTGCCCTGGCATCTTAACGCCCGACGCTTGCAAAATCGGCATCATGCCTGGCAGCATTTTCAAAGATGGTACCGTTGGTGTTGTCTCTCGATCAGGAACGCTGACTTACGAAGCCGTTTTCCAAACGACGCAAGCTGGCTTAGGCCAAACAACGGCAGTCGGCATTGGTGGCGATCCGGTTAAGGGGACTGAATTTATCGACGTACTCGATCTCTTCCTGAACGATGAAGAAACCAAGTCCATCATTATGATTGGTGAGATTGGTGGTTCAGCTGAAGAAGAAGCTGCTGAATGGCTGACCGAACAAGCCAAGCAAGGTCGTAAAAAACCTATCGCAGGTTTTATTGCAGGGCGTACGGCACCTCCGGGTAGAACAATGGGCCACGCTGGCGCTGTTATTTCTGGTGGTAAAGGCGGCGCGGAAGACAAAACTGCAGCGATGGAAGCAGCCGGTATCGTTGTCTCCCCTTCCCCTGCAAAGCTTGGCGAGACCTTACTCAAAGCCATTGGCTAGTGCATAGGCTACATAGCCATTAGAACCCTCTGAGGTTCTTTATAAAACAGGTAGTGGGGTGTGTTTCACCCACTACCTGTTTTTCGTTTAGGCTGCGTCAATTGCCGCACTCGGTATACGACCCCAGTACCTAAGAAGCAACTGACTCCGCATCAGCCTTATAAACGCGACAAGCTGCAAACTTAAACTCAGGTATTTTCCCGTAAGGATCTAACACAGGATTCGTCAGCGTGTTTGCGGCAGCCTCAACATAGGCGAACGGTACAAATATCATATCTTCCGCTACCGCACTATCCGCGCGAGCCATAATGCTGATTGAGCCACGGCGAGTTTGAACTGTCATCATCTCTCCCGGAACAATGCCGAGCCGGCGTAGCGTTTTAGGGTGCAGTGATGCATTAGCCTCAGGCTCTGCCCAGTCCAATACAGACGCGCGGCGAGTCATAGACCCAGTATGCCAGTGCTCCAGTTGACGACCCGTTGTTAATATCATCGGGTATTCAGTGTCTGGCACTTCGGCAGGCGGCGTGACTTCCGCGGGAGTAAATCTCGCACGGCCGTCTGTTCTTGGAAAGCCATCACCAAACACGATAGGCTGACCAGGATCCTCTGGTGAGAGCGACGGATAAGTCACAGCCGTGGACTCCAAGCGCTCCCAGGTAATGTTATTAAACGAATTCATGGATAGCTTCATTTCCGCAAACACCTCTTTAGGATGCGTGTAAGTCCACCCCAATCCAAGACGCTTCGCGAGTTCAACGGTAATCCACCAATCTTCCTGCGCCTCACCTGGAGGTGCAACAGCGGGACGCCCCATTTGTACCTGACGATTGGTATTCGTCACCGTACCTGTCTTTTCAGCCCAGGCCGAAGACGGAAAAATAACGTCAGCGTAGTTAGCCGTTTCGGTTAAGAAGATATCTTGAACTACCAGATGTTCAAGCTTAGCCAAGGCATCGCGAGCATGGTCGACATCCGGATCGGACATGGCAGGGTTTTCACCTAATACGTACATACCGCGGATATCTCCGGCATGAACCGCATCCATGATCTCAACAACCGTTAATCCTTTCTGGCTAGCGATATTGTCTGAACCCCAGATTTCATGGAAC
>JBGCGD010000086.1:0-11915 GCA_045110515.1 Granulosicoccus sp.
TCTCTGTGAATAAATTCGTTCCTGTAATTCTTGCTGGAGGTTCGGGCACGAGGCTTTGGCCATTGTCACGGGCTGAATTCCCGAAACAGTACTTAACACTTGGTGAAGAGCTAACGCTCCTGCAGTCCACAGTGGCAAGGCTTAACACCGCTCAAGCGGCTGCCCCAATCGTTGTATGTTCTGAGCAGCACAGATTTCTAACTGCTGAGCAGTTGCAAGCTATCAACGTTAATAATGCAACTATCGTTCTTGAGCCTGTTGCTAGAAATACAGCGCCGGCTATTGCATTGGCAGCATGGCAAGCATTGAGTGACGACCCGGATGTTGTAATGGTGGTGTTGCCTGCTGATCATGTCATAGAAGACAACGATGCATTACGCTCGACTATCTCGCAGGCGGTGGAATTGGCAAATGCCAATCATATGGTCACCTTAGGAATTATGCCAACAGAGCCTGCTACGGGTTATGGGTATATCTCGGCTGGAGACGACTTACAGAGCTTTGATTCAGGAGCAAAATCGGTGGGCCAGTTTATTGAAAAACCGAACAAAGCTAAAGCTGAAGAACTCATCGCAAGTCAATCCTGCTATTGGAATGCCGGTATATTTATCTTTAAGGCATCCGTGTTTCTAGAAGCGCTAAAGAAATTTCAACCCGATATTCACCAGCATAGCCAATTCTCATTAAACAATGCAGTTTCAGATTTGGATTTTCTACGTGCAGAATCAGAATCCTTCGCAAAGTGCGATAACATTTCCATTGATGTGGGTGTTATGGAGAGTGCTGATAATGTCGTCGTACTGCCTTATAACTCTGGATGGTCTGACATCGGCAGTTGGGATGCGGTTCATCAAATCAGAGACAAAGATGAGCAAGGAAATTCTGGCGTAGGGGACGTTTTGCATCATAAAACCGTAAACACCTACCTTCATTCCAGTGAACGCCTTGTTGTCGCCTTAGGTACAAAAAATCTTTCTGTTATTGAAACTTCCGATGCGGTGCTGGTTATCGATCACTCCAATGCTCAAAGTATTAAAGATGTTATTGGTTTTCTGCAGCAGCACGAGCGAAGAGAGCTTATCAGCCACACAACTTGTTATAGACCTTGGGGGCACTATGAATCGCTTAAGCTTCACCCTAGATTTCAGGTGAAACGCATTAGTGTGAAGCCAGGTGCGAAACTTTCTCTACAAAAGCATTTTCACCGGTCCGAGCATTGGGTTGTGGTAAAAGGTACCGCTATCGTAGTCAATGGTGATGAGGAACTATTGCTAACAGAGAACGAGTCTACATATATTCCTCTGGGTGCAATGCATCGTCTGCATAATCCCGGCACGATTCCATTAGAGCTAATAGAAGTGCAATCCGGCTCCTACCTGGGTGAAGATGATATCGTTCGTGTCGGTGATAACTATGGGCGAGCTTAACTCATAAAGAGCATCAATGTGGCTGATCAAAAGCCGAGAAAGTCAGATGTAAAGGTAGCGAAAGAGGGGCGTTACAGTTGGCCTCCGCCACCGGATCCAAATGATGTTTACGAGCCTAAAGAAAAGAATGCCATTCATTCTGTTCTAACAGCTTTACCTGTCATTATGCTAGTGGTGGGTTTGTACTTTTACTATCAAAGAGAATCTGCGCAGAATGAAGGGGCTCCCATTTTGTCGGAGAGTCGGCAGACAAGCGGCATCTTTACTGGCTTCTCAGAGGTGAAGTCCGGCGCAAAGGGTCGGCATTATCTGTGGATAAATAACGATGGCACGACGCGTGGATTTCGAATTCAGCCAGAGCAGCTGGTCCAACTTCAACAGCTGAATAAAGGCGAAGATATTCAACTTCAAACAGCACCTACAGTCTCAGGGTCACGAACCCTTTGGGCTTGGAAGATACAGCAGGGGGAAACAGTGTTTTTAGAAATGGACCTAAGCAAAGATTAGATAAACTTCGTCTGAAAACAGGTGTATTGCCAAGCTTTATAGGCGGATCCTTTTTGCCTTAGTCGGACGGTGGTCCGTTGCAATTCTCTTCTTGAAAGTAATCGTCACCTTTAACCCCGGTTTGTTATCAGACAATTGCAGGTTCGCTGAGTGCAAGCGGACAATGGCATGGACCAAACTCAAGCCAAGACCGTTCCCCGGAGAATTTCTTTCGTTTTCCAGTCTAACGAACCTTTCAAGAACTCGTTCACGCTCATGCGCTGGAATACCCGGTCCGTTGTCAGATATCGATACATGAAACTGATCATTGTTTCCTGAAACGCTTAAACTGACGACACCTGGGCGAGGTGTATATTTAATAGCGTTGTCTAATAAATTAGTTACCACCTGGCCAATTAAGTGCCTATTGCAGTAGAAAATAGGGTTGCTTTGAATGTCGCTTATGAATGTTAAGCTTTGTTCTTCTTCAGCAACTGCTTCGTAAAGCTCAGCTAGTTCAGCGGCTAGGTCGCCAATACGTGTATCTTTCCATTCTTCGGAATCAATACCAGCTTCTAGTCTGGCGATGCTCAACATTCCGTTAAAAGTATGGATTAGGCTGTCAGCATCTCCAATGGCTTCGTCCATGACATCGCGATATATTTCAGGGTCCCTCTCTTCTAACAGGGTCACTTCCAGCCGATTGCGTAGTCTAGTCAACGGGCTTCTTAAATCATGAGCAACGTTGTTGGTTACTTGCTGCATGCTTTTCATCAAGTGCTCAATTCGGTTCAACATTTGATTGAGTTTGGTGGATATCTCATCAAATTCATCATCTCGTGCCGTCACCGACAGTCTCTGAGACAAGTCCCCGCTCATGATCTCTGTGGCGGTACGGCTAACGGAATCAATACGTCTCAGAACACTCGTGCCAATCCAGAGGCCTCCAATAAGCGAGAACAACAATGTTAGCCCTGTGGCTCCTGCAACCAATACAAACGTGTGGTCAAGTAGCGCTTTTTCGTCGCTTATCTCATGTCCAATTGTTAACTTAAGGCCATTGGATAAACGGGTTTCAGCAACTCGTACCGGGTCGAATGCACGCGCACTTCCTGGTGGAAGATCGGCAACATCGCCCATGTTTTGAGTCGTATGTGAGCGAATGGATTTCAATCGCATGGGAAGTCCGTCGTCGGCTTGTTCAGTTGTGTTGCCGGATGTGTCGTTGTTGGCCAGATAATAGAAGCGGCCGTATGTGTCTATTTGATTGCGCCGCTGTATGGCTTCAAGAAGCTCGGGCAATGCGCCGGACTTGTATAGATTTATAAGGTAGTCGGTTTCCAGGCGAAGCCGTGCGTCCACCTGCGACTCTATTTGATCGCGTGTGGACCAATAAATGAAGCTCAGAGTGGCCGCCGACAAGGTGCTGAACAGGGTTGCGTAGATAAGCGACATGCGGAATGCCGAAGTCCTAAAAAGACGCCGGTTATCCGGAAGTGGTTGAGTGCTCTCTGCCGAAGCTGCGCTAACGATAGGCTCAGAAGAACTAGTTGTTTGCTCGGGGTTTGGCGGCATTGGCTTGTTCTTGCGCTTTCACATTGGAAGCCATGGTAAGAGGATGCAGTCTAAGCGATGTGGCACTCAGAGTCACGGGCGCATTGTGCGCCCGTGGTTGCTTTTTTAAGAGGATGTAGTGCTAGTGAATGTCTATTAAAGATGATGTTTCCTGAAGTTTGTATCCCGCTCCTCTGACTGTGTGCAAAAGCGGGGAGTCGAAGTCTTTATCAATCTTGCTTCGCAAGCGGCTAATTTGCACATCGATAACATTAGTTTGCGGATCGAAGTGGTAGTCCCAAACGTTTTCTAGCAACATGCTTCGAGTGACAACTTGACCCGTGTGCTGCATTAGGTATTCAAGTAAGCGGAACTCGCGAGGTTGTAAATTGATGTTACGACCAGAACGAGTTACTTTGTGTTTAATTAAGTCCAGCGTCAGATCACCTGCGTGAAGTACAGTCCCCTGAACACCTGTTTGCGCTCGTCGAGTTAAGGCTTGTAATCGGGCTGTTAGCTCGCTGAGCTGATAAGGCTTTGTCAGGTAGTCGTCGCCACCGGCTTTCAGTCCGGTAACACGCTCATCGACGTTGTCTAATGCGCTTAAAATGAGTACAGGCGTCATGTTGCCCATTCGACGCAATTCTTCGATGATAGACAGACCGTCTCTTTTCGGTAGCATTCGATCGATAATCATAGAGTCATAGGCATTCGTGACTGCCATGTGTAACCCTTGTTCACCATCTGCCGCATGTTCGACGGTATGCCCGCTTTCTGTCAGACCTTTGACGAGATAAGCCGCCGCTTCTGTGTCGTCCTCGACTAGTAAAATTCTCATGTAGCCCCCACTGATTGAATCGATAACTTAATTTGAAGATGCTTTATTTGTACAGTTCAAATGAGTAACAAATGTGTAATGCAACGCTAGTTGCTAGTTGTCTGTCACAACTGATCAATTTGCATCGATTAAGTTCTGAAAGTTTAGAAACACGGAGTAAACACCATGAACCTTACACTCAACGATACGCCACAGACGCAACAAACCACTAGACAAGCACTACGATTACCAGAAACGTCAAATAAGTCGTTTTATTATTGTGCTTGCAGAATATATCGAAAAGCACTTTTCTGGATAGCACTGGTCCCCATTCTTGCGACAACGAAATCTTTTGCAGGTACTTTGCCCGATTTTAGCGGTCTTGTTGAGTCAGAAGGTGACGCAGTAGTCAAGATATCCGTCACGACAGATGTGACAAAAACGACCTCAGGCGGTTTACCTGAGTTTAATCCTGAGCAAATGCCTGAGCAGTTTCGCCGATTTTTTGAACAGTTTCCGCAAAACCCAGCGCCAGAACAGCGGCGTGGCACCGGGTTCGGAAGCGGTTTTATTATCTCCGACGATGGGTACATCATCACAAATGCTCACGTCGTGGATGATGCGTCTGAGATTCTCGTTGGATTACAGGACCGTCGGGAATATCCAGCGGAGCTTGTAGGCAGCGATCCGACCACGGATATTGCACTCTTAAAGTTGGAGGCGTCAAATTTGCCTGTGGTTGCCATCGGTGATTCCGACGATTTGCGAGTCGGTGAATGGGTGTTGGCGATAGGCTCACCCTTTGGTTTTGAACACACTGCGACGCAAGGAATAGTCTCTGCTTTGGCCAGAAGCTTACCCGATGGCACCTATGTGCCGTTTATTCAAACAGACGTTGCAGTGAATCCTGGTAACTCGGGTGGTCCTCTGTTTAATACGGACGGCGAAGTGATCGGTGTGAACTCTCAGATCTATTCGCGGTCCGGTGGTTATCAGGGCTTGTCTTTTTCTATCCCTATTAACGTTGCAATCTCTGTTGCAGATCAGCTCAAGGACAACGGTTTCGCAACGCGAGGTTGGTTAGGAGTTGCTATACAAAACGTCGATCAGGCATTAGCCAAATCATTTGGTCTAGACAAGCCTGCTGGTGCATTGGTGGCCCAAGTGACAGCAGGTAGTCCTGCGGAAAATGGTGGTCTAGAAAGCGGAGACATCATTCTTGAATTCAACGGTCAATCTGTTGACTACTCAAATGCTCTGCCACCCATGGTAGGTTCTGTAAGGCCGGGAAAGACTGTGGATGTCGGTATTCTTAGAAATGGTAAGCAAGAAACGTTAACGGTGACCATCGAGCCTCTTGATGAAGGACAGAAGGTGAGCGCGTTGAGCCAACCTGACCCTGTTGACGAGTCCCGTTTAGGCGTTGAAGTCGCCGAGCTAACTAGTGAGCAGCAAAAACGTTTAAAGCTGGATGCCGGAGTTGTAGTGTCATCGCTTACACCCGATGGGGCAGCGGCTAAGTCTGGAATACGCTCTGGAGATATTATTATCTCGCTGAATAGGAAGGAAGTTAGCGATGTGGAAGAGCTGGAGACAATCGTTAAATCAGCGCCTGCCGATGAAGCTATACCCGTACTTGTTCAGCGTCAAAACGCACCGATGTTTCTAGCGTTGATTATCCCTTCAGCCAAGCAGTAGCTACCCGATAGGGAGTCGATGCAACTAAAAATAGAATAGGCCGTCACTGAGTTTTATCTGAGCCGGTGGCGTCCTCTTTGTCAGGCTCAGAAACCATGATTTCCTCGAGTGAGAGGCCGGTAAGGCGATTTACGGTTCGCCATATGTACCAAAATATGCCCAACATCATTATCATCGATGGAATGGCAATGACAGGATAGCTTAATAAGGTCATTCTTCCGAGTTCCTCGTTAAACTCTGACGTACCGCCAGGGCTCTTAACAATGATTTTAGCCAGAACGTAATTCATGATTGCGCTGAACAAAAACGTTCCTGCAAAAAAGTAGTTGGCTCGATCTAGCCGACTCTCAAACGATTGGGTGTTTTGTTTTTCTGCCAGCTCTTCTTCAATACGCTCAATGTTCATGAGAGTAGGGTTGAAGATAAGTTTACGAACTAGTGGGTATCCCAACTTATTTGCCACGATGACGCCTATGCCAATACAAAGTGGGATTGCTGCTTCTTTTACGGCAAGCCATTGTGGATCAATTTTTAACAGGCCAATTCCGCCTGTGAGTAGAACGCTAATAACCCCGAGGATGGCAACGCCATTGCGCTTTTTATGTACGACAAATTCGTAAATTCCGTAGCCAATTGGAAATGCAAGTGCGAAGATGAGTGCGTTTGTTGCCCCCAGATTCTCATCGCCACTCAATTTCATGAGGATGACCGACGGAATGATGATGCTGATAATTAAATCAACGAAAGGGCGGGGTTTATGCTCTAGTGCAGTATGAGACACGGATTCGAATTATTGCTTTGCAGGCTTGAAGTATAACCAGAGTCTAGCGGTTTCTGTCGCGAGAGGTCCGTGCAATCTCCCATTGCAGACTATAGGTGCGCCATCTGCGGCAATTAACGGAATGAAATAAAAAAGCCGCCAGATATGGCGGCTTCCGTGCCTTGGCTGACGAATCAGCTGGCTAGAGTCGTACGCAAAAAACGTTAGTTAGATCGCGCCATTACTCATAGCTGACCCGACAAAAATCAAAACACTAGACATTTGATCACCTCCATTGCGTTGCGGTTGGAGCCTAAAGACTAGCATAGATAATACGCAGCTGTTTATTGTGTAAAAATGCGTCATCACTCGGGGTGGCGATAAAGCGAGACGATAGAGTGTGGGGATAAGGTCTTTTAGTGAGCGAATCCTGTGCGTATAAGCTTGAATTGACGCTGACCGGGTTCCAATTCCACGTCAAAAATACGGGATAGACTTGAAGCTGTAGTGTTGCTAGAAGATGCAGCATCCAAGGAAATAGTATGTTTCCCGGGTTTTAATGGGACTCTTATGAGCGCCATATGGGCTGGCAACGTCTCCCAGCTACGAGTATCGGCTTGCTCTATCGCTAGAAGAAAAATTGTTGCTATGGTGCCTGCAACCTCGCTTTGGTCGCTGATAGAGTCTGCCATGTTGTGTTTTGCAGCTAGTCTTAGTGCTTGGCGTGCGGCAACAGATTTGCCGCGAGCCTTAAGAGCCGCCTGGGATATATCGACAAGAGCGGTGTTGGCAGTGATGACATTGGCTAGCTCCCCGTTCACTCGAACGGTTGCTTGGGGAACTACTTGAAAGCTTGGCGCGTAGTAGGGAAATGCTATCCGAGCGTCGAAATCGAAAAACAAATCTCCCGGTAACTTCGGGTCTATAAATCCAGACGCGACAACAACAACTAACTCGCTTTCACTCCTATTGAGTAGAGGAGGAGGCTCCAGATCAAAATCATTTGCTAACTTACGGTATTCCACACGAGCCCCGTTGGGTTGACCGGCACTCTCAAAGCTCAGTGCCATGAGTGTTCGCGTGAAGATGTCGTGTTTTAGAATTTCGCTGTGCTCATTATAAAGCGCGGCAGCTCTGCGAGCTTCCACAGCGGCTCCTTCAGGGGAATTCTGCAACAGGTAGTTGAGCATTTGAAACGTGTGAACCCATAGCTGCTCGCTAGTTTCACCCGGGTAGCGTGCCGCCCAATCGCTAGTGATTATTGAGGCTGTTTGGTCTTTTACGCTAACGTAGTCAAGTTCTTCAATCACTTCCATCGCTTGTTCGAATGCGAGTTTGCTCACTTCGTACCTGCCTGAAGCTTGGGCAATCAGCCCTTGATCTAAAAATAGAAGCAATTGATCGCGATTTGATACTTCCGCGTTTTCTAGGGTTTGCAATGCGTCGTCAGCACTACCTTGCCGAAACTGTTCGCGAGCGACGAGTAACGGTCCTGACGTGGCGCATGCTTGGAGTGTGACGAAAGCTATGAATACAGTACATAGCTTTGTCATTTTTAATAGGACTGGCATTTCTGTTAGCGCTGGTCGGAGTGTTGGGGTTATACCTTCGTATTACCAGCCGATGATTGGTCTTGATGCCTCCCGTGCGATCTCAACGTTGTCAGCCCAGGAAATCTCACCAGTCTCAAGGTTTGTTAGTTCTAGGTTCATCGAGTAGTAGATCAACTCTTTCTTGTTGAGTCTCCATTGTCTCGGTTGTTTTTTCTCTATAGATCGAAGAGTACCTGAGAGTATGTAGTCGGCACCAAGTTGGCGCCCTTCACTTACCCGCTGCTCAGGTGGTACAAAGCCGGCGTGCTGAAATTCCGTTTCCGCCTGGACATTGCTTCGTTGTTTGCGATTTAAAAATCTATACTCCCCTGTTTTGATCAGTGACAAACGGATATCGTCTGTGATGCCGCCGGTGTCGATATGCTCTGATGTTTCGTTGTCCACGCCGTACACTATGATGACTGGCTTTCCGGATTCTGTAGAAACTGCAGAAGAGCTCAGTAGGCTGTTTGTTAGGGTTTCTACAATTTGTTTTTTGTCCGAAAAGTCGTAGCTGGCGTCATAATGTTGCTCGACATCAGGATCTAACGTTCTAGTGGTGGCAGCACAGCCGGAAAGAAGCGCAAAAATAGTGCAAAGGCATATTACTGCTGCCGGATGTCGTGAACGGCCTAAGTGCGTAGCGGTGGAAGGTAAGTTCATTTTTTGGTATCCGTATTTCGAAGGTTGTGCATCGTAAGCTTCAGGCTTGCTGCCCGAACTTGCTTAAGTGTTTTTAGCGGGAATTCTTCCCGCCACGTCGTAGGATTTGCCGTGTAAGAGCCGAACCACTTTAATGGTTTAATCCTGAACGACACTTGAACGATTTTCTGTAACCCTATGTTGCAATATTAGCTAATGTGATGGTGTTCGCAAAAAATTGCAAATAAAAAGGTTTTTTCTGATTGACGCGTATAGTTTGAGTTTCGCGGGCTAATTCAGGATAATCACAAGCATCGGTGGTGCTCCTCTAGCACCTCTAATGCTACCTGTATGTTGATATGAGCAAAGTTAAGCCAGTTACACGACCTAGGAAGGCTGAACAGCAAAAGATGGAGCTTTTGTTATCGAATAACGATGGCACGAATTCAGGTTTGCCACCGATGCCAATACGGATGAAAATAAGCTTAGGCATGCTTTTTATGGGTATCGTAGGAGCTGCCACTTGCTTGTTTGCTATATTCAATACCGAGCACAGCGCATCCAAAATTGAAGAGCTCGGTATGCAGCGTGTTGCGAACAGCCTGGACAACATATTGGAAACGCTTGCTTTTCCCATACTGTTATTCTTTTTGATTCTTACCCTATTCGCCCTCCAAAGGATATTTTTGGACTTGCGGGCGGCAAGTGATCCCGACCGATTCAAGCGTCGAAAGGCGCAGCATTAATTTCGCTTTTTCAAGGCAGTCTCATTCTCTATGGCCTTCCCAGTCTGTCGGCTGCGAATGCTGTTGTGAAGTTTCTTCGCAGTTCTTACCTGGCTTCTGCCTAAAGTCCACTTCACATACATATGCCAGTGATGCCGAAGTCTTTGCGGAATGACAAATCGCCAGACTGCGCCGAATAATTGTGCAACACCGAGTTTGTTGAGAAAGCTCATTAGCTGCTTTCTCATCCAGTTAAGTACGGGCTGAGGTATGACAAGTAAAGCGAAAACCGCTAACGAGCTCCCGGTGGTGAGAAGCAGTAAAATTATTGCAAGCAGGCTTCGCAACCAAAGGGGTTGTCGTAAATAGTATTCCAGTGTGTGTCGAGCCGAGCGTATGAGCGTCAATCGGAAGGCTGTTAGCGACCGGCGCCAGGGGCGATGCGACTTTACAAGCATATGAGTAGAGGCTTGAATAGTAATTCGACGGAACTGTATGACAGCGCTGTTTTTTACAATCAGCATGCCCAGCTTTGGAGTAAGGTTTTTAAGCCAAGCCTTGCTCCACGTTAATAAGCCAAGAAATAAGGGGACAATGAGTTGTGAGGTGTAACTTGCGATGAAGGTAACCACCGCAATAAACGTCACCGCTATTAGCGTAAGTCTCAGTTTGTTCGGTGGGAGTCCCTGTTTCAAATTTGCGTTTTCAAGTTCTCAGTTTTTACACCTTTAATGATTGAGATCGTCTGCTTCATCCGTGACCACCTGGCCTGTCGCGCGCCGCCAAATGATGGCTCCCGACAGCCCGATACCGAGAAACACGCTGTACAGAATCAGAGCAAGCCATTCCAGCGATACTCGATTGTCCGCTGAGACCCAGCCCTCTTGCAAAGATAGATAAATGAGTGCGGCAAAAAAAATGATAACGATAATTGTGCCGAGCTTGCCCAGTGCTTTCCACGCGGCGATCAGTAGCGCGATATTGGCTAAAATAGCAACGATCGCTCCGAGTATTACCCATGCGTCAGTCGGGTTGTCATTGTTTACGACCCAGTGAAAGACAGATTTTCCGGTAGGGTTGTACGTAGCAAAAACGACAATAGCTGCGATAATCATGCGGCTTATTAACACTACCGGGGAAGAGCCTTTGAGTGCGTTGATCATTTATATTCCTAGGCTTGCCTTAGCTACGCAAGCCTTTTGTTTAGGTGTCAAGGGTTTCGGTTTCCCCTTGTCAATTAGAAGAGCAATGAGTATGGCCTAATAGGACAATAGGGTAGCAAATAGGGCTTTGTGGGTGAGCATCTATTCAGGTTTAAGTTTCACACTGCAGGTCCAATGGCGCTCTCTTCTTGTCTCCGATGGGTGAGTGCCTTGAGTTATTCTTCATATGTGTTGGGTGCTGCCTAGGCATTCGGTTCTTGGTATCAGTGATACCCCGGAGTAGCAATTTTGAGCCAGGCTTTATGGGTGTTCGGTTATGGGTCGTTAATCTGGCGTCCTGAGTTTGAGTACATTGAAAAGCGGCTAGCAACCGTTTACGGGTACGAGCGCCGATTTTGCCAAGCCTCCCATGATCATCGCGGCACCCAGGAAGCTCCCGGTCGTGTTGTCACCATCGTTCCAAGTGCGGACAGTCAATGTACGGGTATTGCTTACCGACTGGGAAACAATGCAGGCGCTGTTCTGGATTATTTGGAGGTTCGGGAGCAAGATGGGTATGAGCGCGTAAACGTCCCCTTGTGTTTTGACGGCAATGAGGGAGGTGTGGGTTTGACGTGGATCGCAACAGAGAGTAATCCCTCTTGGCGTCAAAATGAGTCACTGGATCAGATAGCCCACCTAATTGCCACGAGAACCGGACCTAGTGGGACCAATAGGGAATACTTATTCGAGCTGGAAAGAGCGCTCAAGTCTATTCAAGTGCAGGATCTGTACGTAGAAATGTTGTCTGGGAAGGTGCGAGAACTCCTTTAGAATTCTGAGGGTGCGAAAATTGCAAAGTCAGGCGCCGAAAAAAAATTCAAAATATTTCGCAGGGAACGTTGACACTGGGATTTACCCCTGTATACTTCTCGGACTCGGCAGACGCGAAGCACTTCAGGGTGTTTTGGTAGATCAGCCCGCTCTTTTACAATTAGATCAAGTAATTTAAATGGGTGCTTGTATTGCATTGGTTGCTTTCCGGCAAATGATGTAAATGAAGTACCTAGCT
>JBGCGD010000087.1:0-34212 GCA_045110515.1 Granulosicoccus sp.
TGGTGCAGGTGGAGTATCCACAAGACTGGCTGTCGACGAAACTGGAAGACAGCGGGCAGAAGCAGGCGGGATGGCGAACCGACCCCGGACGTTCAGGACAGGGGGGCTGCATTGGTGATATCGGCACGCATGCTTTCAACCTGGCAAGTTTTGTCACCGGCCTCGAGGTGGATCAGTTGTGTGCTGATATTCAGACCTTCGTGGACGGGCGAGCGCTGGATGACAATGCGCATGTTATGTTGCGTTACAAGGGCGGTGCCAGAGGTATGCTGTGGTCAAGTCAGGTTGCGCCCGGCAATGAGAACGCTTTGCGACTGCGCGTGTATGGCGGTAGCGGCGGAATCGAGTGGTCGCAAGAGGATCCCAACTATCTCTGGCATACGCCTCTGGGTGAGCCCAAACGCCTGTTGACGCGCGGTGGGAGCGGCGCGAATGAAGCGGCTAACGCGGTCACACGTATTCCAGGTGGTCATCCGGAAGGCTATCTGGAAGGTTTTGCCACTTTGTATACCGATGCGGCACATGCCATTCTTGCTAAACGTTCAGGTGCAGAACCTTCAACCGTATCGCTGTTTCCGACGGTTCAAGACGGACTGTCAGGTGTTGCGTTCGTTAGCGCTGTTGTTGAGTCGTCCGGCAGGGGTGGTGTCTGGACCTCGCTGGATGTACCCTGACCTTTCATTGCTTTCGAGTACCGCTCATGAGTCAACGTTGCCGCAGTGTCTGTCCCCACGATTGTCCCAGTGTCTGTGCACTGGATGTTGAAGTGCTCAACAATACGACAATCGGCAAGGTTTACGGCGTAAAGGATCATAGCTATACGCGTGGCATTGTCTGCGCGAAAGTGTCACGCTATGCAGAACGTATCCATCATCCGAACCGCCTGACAGATCCGCTACTGAAACAGGACGGTAGCTGGGTTGCCATCAGTTGGGACGAGGCGCTGGATACCATCGCCGAGCAGTTTGAACGTATACGTCAGCGTAGCGGTAGCGAGGCGGTCTGGCCTTATCACTATGCAGGCACCATGGGCCTGGTTCAGCGCGATGGGCTCGATCGCTTTCGGCATGCCTATGCCACTTCGCGACAACACTCCACTTTCTGCACGGCTTTGTCGGATGCAGGCTTCATGGCTGGAATAGGTATCAAGCGCGGCAGTGATGCGCGTCTGATGGAAAAAAGTGAGCTGATTGTGATCTGGGGCGGCAATCCGGTCAGCACGCAAGTGAACGTCATGCACCACGTTGCGCAGGCCAAGCGTGAAAACAATGCTTCGGTTGTCGTTGTTGATCCCTATCGCACCAAGACCGCTGAGAAGGCGGACATACATCTGATGCTCAAGCCCGGTACAGATGCTGCCCTTGCCTGTGCGGTAATGCATGTGTTGCTCGAGGAAGGCTATGCCGATGAAGCCTATATGCATGAATACACAGATGTTTCCGATTCATTTCGAATGCACATCAAAACACGCACGCCAGGCTGGGCTGCTGGCATAACCGGCCTTTCCGTTGACGAAATTGTGCGCTTCGCGCGCCTTTACGGTCAGTCAAAAAAGAGTTTTCTACGCCTTGGGTATGGCTTCTCTCGATCGCGCAACGGCGCTGTGAACATGCATGCCGCCACCTGTTTGCCCGCCATTACAGGTGCCTGGCAATACGAGGGGGGAGGTGCTCTATATAGCAACGGGTCTATCTATGATCTGGATTCCACCAACATCAAGGGCGAAAACATCCCCTGTTCCACGCGCATTATTGATCAGTCGCGAATAGGGCAGGTACTAACCGGAAATGCAGCTGATTTGCAGGGTGGGCCACCTATCGAAGCGCTGTTTGTGCAGAATACCAATCCTGCGGTGGTTGCGCCCGAGACTCGCAAGGTATTGCAAGGCCTGGCACGCGAGGATCTGTTTACCGTCGTTCATGAGCAGTTCATGACTGAAACGGCTGCGTGTGCCAATCTGGTGCTGCCTGCCACGATGTTCCTGGAGCATGACGATATCTACAAGGCAGGCGGTCATACGCACTTGCAGATAGGCCAGAAGCTGATCGAACCTCCCGGTCACTGCAAGAGCAATCATCAGGTGTTGCAGGCGCTGGCGAGCCGGCTGGGCCTGGAACATCCAGGGTTTCACATGAGTGAGCGTGATCTGATCGAAGACATGCTCAAGTCTTCAGGTTTGCCAGATTTCAATACCGTCCTTGCAAACGGAGGGCACGACTGCGCGCCATTGGAAGACTTCGCAGGTTCCAATCACCTAAATGGCTTTGGCACGGCTGACGGGAAATTTCACTTCTGTCCTGACTGGCATCTTATTGGCGACAACAGTAAGGGCATGCCTGCATTCCCGGACCACTGGGATGTGACTGAAAATGCCAACGCTTCCTGCCCGCTACGCCTGGTTGCAGCGCCTGCAAGGCAGTTTCTGAATACCAGTTTCACTGAAACCGAGTCGAGTCGTCGCATGGAAAAAAAACCGCTGTTGCGGATTCATCCTCAGGATGCTCTTCGCTATGGTCTCGGTGATGGCACGATGGCAACTATTGGTAATGACCGCGGAGAAGTCACCCTGCAAACCATGAACTTCGACGGTGTACAACAGGGAACCGTGGTCGTTGAAAGTCTCTGGCCAAACAACTGTTTTACCGGCGGGCTGGGTATCAATACCTTGATCAGCAGTGAGCCGGGCAAGCCGGCCGGTGGCGCTGTGTTTCATGACACCGCAGTGTGGGTGAAGCCATACAGTGAGCTTGCCTGATCGATGGTTGGCGCTTATCCCTTTGAAGCGCCAAGTGTCAGGCCGGCAATGAAGTGTTTTTGCATGAGAAAAAACATGAGAACCGGTGGAATGGCTGCCATCAGGGAGGCGGCGGATACCAGGTGCCATTGACTGACAAACTGCCCGTTGAGTGCCCGAACTCCGGCTGTGATGGGCAGGGCATGGTCACCCTGAATCAGCACTGTCGCCCAGAAATAGTCGTTCCAGATAAAGGTGAATACCAGGACAGACAGTGCAGCTATTGCCGGTCTTACCAGTGGCAGAACCAGATACCAGAATATCTTGAACTCACCAACGCCATCAATGCGCGCCGACTCAATCAGCTCATGTGGAAGCGCCTTGATGAAGTTGCGCATGAACAATGTGCAGAATCCGAGCTGGAATGCAGCGTGAAACAATACAAGCCCGGTAATTGTATTGTAAAGGCCGGTGTTGACTGACAGTTCACGAACCGGAACCATCAGAATCTGGAAAGGAACGAAGTTGCCTGCGACAAAAATGAAAAACAGGGGCACCGCCCACTTGAAGCGGTATATGGACAAGGCATAACCGGTCAGACAGGAAAGGCCCACCGTCAGTATCATGGTGGGAATCGTGATGCGCAGCGAATTCCAGATGTATTGCCCAGCCTTGGACTCGGTGAATACGGCTGTGTAGTTTTCAATCAGCAGGAATTCGGAAGGCCAGCCAAATACATTGCCGGCATTGATGTCACTGCCAGGGCGTATAGAAGTCAGAACGATTGCAAGAAGCGGCAGTAGCCAGAGGAAGAGGGCTACAGGTAACAGCGCCTGATACCCGTTGCGAACCAGTGGTGTGGATTTCTCAACCGGTTTTGGAAACATGCAGCTACCCTCTTTCGTCCTGATACATGCGCCACAGAAAGAAACTGATGAACACCAGCATTATCAGAAACAGCACCGTTGCAATGGCCGAACCATAGCCATAGCGAAAGCCGTATTCGGACAGCGCTGTCTCGAACATGAAGTAGGCGAGCACATTGGACGAGCCATAGGGCCCACCCTGAGTCATTATGGAAATCAGATCGAACGAGCGTAGAGCGCCAATGACAGTCACGACCACAGCAATGAAAGTGGCGGGTTTCAATTGCGGGATGATGATGTACCAGAGCATTCTCCAGCCCTTGGCATTATCCAGTCTGCCGGCCTCGATTTGATCGGGGGAAACGTTGTTCAGACCTGTGAGATACAGAATCATGCAATAGGCGACTTGTGGCCACAGGCCGGCGAAGATTATCCCGAAGGTCACCAGATCTTCATCAGCGAGAATAGCCGGGGGATCTGCTCCGAAGAATTTCCAGACAATACCCACAATTCCGAAATCTGGATTGTAGAACCAGCTGAAAATCAAGCCGACAACCACCTGGCTGATGACAAACGGAAAGAAGAAAAGCGATTTGGAGAGGCGGATGCCGGTGACAGTCTGATTTAGAAACAGGGCAATCGCGAGCCCTAGCGGCACAGCCAGCATATACAGGCCAAGCCACCATGCATTGTTTTTCAGTGAAATCCAGAACCGGTAATCTTCCCAGAGCTCGCTGTAGTTTGCGGTGCCCGTCCACTGACGTTCGCCCAGTCCGTCCCAAGCATAGAAAGAGATCCAGATGGACTGGAAAATCGGGATGATGACGTAGATGGAAAAGAAAATCAGCCCAGGCAGCAGAAACACCCAGGGAGCGAGCCGGATTCTGTTTCTGCGAATCCAGCTGGCTTGCGGATTCAACGGAGGCTTTGGCGAGGTACTGTCAGCGCTTGTTGCCATGGATTGTTCCGGATGACTGACTCGGCGCTGAACCCACAACAGCGGGCCCAGCGCACTTCTGTCAAAAACTTACTTGTAGACGCGTGACTGAATGTTGTCCAGCCTCTTCAGTATGTCTTGCAGTCTTTCAGGTTTCACCATGAACTCCTGAAAGCCCTCCATACCCGCCTTCGCCATCTCGGCAGGTGCATCACGATCGTAGAACTGGGCAAGCCCCTGTGCTGTGCTGACAGTCTCGAAGCCCTTTTGCAGGAACTTGTCATCGCCAACTGAGGAGTTCTTGTTGATGGGCAGCTGACCGATGATCTTGTTCCACTCTGTCTGGATATCCGGTTGAGCTATGAAAGCCAGAAACTTGCGTGCGTCTTCCTTGTTTTTTGCATTGCTTGGAATGAAGAAGGCATCTGTGGGTGCTTCTTCTGCGCGCGGAACATCCGGGTTGATTTCCGGGAACGGGAAGTAATCGATCTGATCGTCTGTCAGGCCTGCCTCACGCATTGCAGCAACTGAAAAATTACCCATGACGTACATCGCCGCTTCGCCGTTGACAAATGGTGCGAGTGCGTCCTGCCAGCTCATTGAGGCATGGTTTTCGATAAAGTATCCTGGTTCTACCAGTTGCTTCCATTTCTCAAAGACATCGGCAATTCTTTCGTCTGTGTACTTGATTCGACCAGCGGTGAGCTCATTGTGCACATCGTAGCCGTTGGTACGCAGATTCAGATAATCGAAGACGCCTGCTGCTGTCCAAAGGTATTTTGTGCCGATGGTGAAAGGGGTAATACCGGCCTCTTTCAGCTTCGCTGATGCAGCCAGCAAATCGTCCCAGTTGGCGGGTACGTCTATGCCATTGGATTCGAACAGATCCTTGCGGTAGTAGATTCCCCACTGATAGTAGGTATAGGGTACACCCCATTGCTTGCCATCAAGGGTCATGGCTGGCAGGGTCGATGCAAGTGAGTCCATGAAGCCCTCAGCCTCCCACAGATCAGAGACGTCCTCAAACTGCCCTGCATTGACAAACGGGGCCATTCGATTGCCTGGGTACCATGCGGTAACGTCGGGTGCCTCTGCACTGAGAAAGTTGCGAATGGCTGTCTTGTGCGCTTCTCTGTCGGTGATATTGACAATGACGTTGATGTCCGGATTGGCCGCCTTGAATTTATCGACAGCCATGTCAAAACCCTGTTTGGGCGCCTGACCAGGATCATCAAAATTGATCACAAGATCGCGGGCGGCCGCTGTTGAGCTGACAAGTCCGGCCATGGCCAGGGCTACAGCAGTTTTTCTTATCAGGTTGTACATGGTATATATTTATTTCTCCCAGTCGGTTGTTTGCTGATGACAGTTGTCTATTGCAGTTTCTGCCGTAACTTATAACGACCAGCAATTCGTGTTAATCGGAGCACAACAATAACATTGTCATAGCTTGTTAGCATAGGTGGAAAGCACTCCTAGTGCTCCTGCGCTGTCAACCAGACTGCTACTTGTGCCTGTTGCAGCTGGCGATCGCCAACCAGCAGTTCGGTGTCCTTGTGCAGCTGAAAGCGTGGACCGAGCGCAGTGTCAAGATCAATCGTTTCAGCACCATAATTTACTGCGATTCGAACCAGGCCGTTTCGTTGTGTTCGCAGGTGTGGGCCAAGGTTCTTGCCGTCAAGGCCACTTTCGTGCAGCCATTCTCCTACCAGTTGCACGAGATCGTCTTGCAACGGAATTGCGTTGATATAGTGAGCCTTGTTGTGCTGGTAATGGAAACCCCAGCCATCGTCGAAGTGCATTGTGCAGGGTACTGGCGACTGAATGTGCTCGCGCCACAGTCCCGCCTGGCGGCTCAGCGCACCGTCTTCGCTGCTGGCAGTCATGATCTCATCTGCCGGTAGGGTTTCAGTGCGAATCACTGTCACATCAATCAGTTGGCGAAAGAATCCAGGAGGCAGTTCGCTCGGAAAGGCATGATCCGGGTTTCGACAGCCGGATCCGGGAAACAGAACAACTGTGGCATTTCCAAGCGCATGCAGAGAGGCCAGTCGGTTTGCCAGCGCCACGTCATCCGTGGCGCAATTGGCTACCAGTATCAGTTGATAGTCTTCAAGGCTGGCCTGGGCAGAGACGATATCCACGTTCAGCCCCCACTGGCGAACCGCACTATGCAGCTGCTGGCAGAAGCTGACCGGATTGAAGTCGCAGCCACCCAGTTTCTGTGTGTTCTGAATAGCAATGCCTGGGTAGCTGAACACGATCGCAACGCGAGATTGCACATTGGCGCTGGTATTGAGCTGTGGCAGATGTTGTAATTCGGATGAAAGCTGTGCAACCTCGCCGGCGGCAACATCTTCCTGAGCGTTAGGCAGCAGCATTGCGGTGTGCGTTTGCTCCTGAGCGAACGGCGCCTGCCGCCAGCGGAAGTAGCTCATCACCTCGGCGCCATGTGCGAATGCTTCCCACCCCCAGAGTCTGACCATTCCCGGCAGTGGCGACGGGTTGTAGGGTGCCCAGTTGACAGGTCCGGGCTGTTGCTCCATGACCCACCAGCGTCCGTGACAGCAGCCACGGTAAAGATCATGATGGAATGCTGATCCGTCTGGTTTGCCGGTGCGCAGATATGTGCGTTTCTGGTCCTCGTTGCCCTCATCCAGGGTAAGGAAGCCCAGCGGATAATTGTCCCAAGTGGCAATGTCCAGGTCCTCAGATATCGCGTGGACGTCGAAATCGGCGAAATTGCCCATGAAGTTGTGCAGGATGTCCCGCTCGGGAGAGTATTGTCTTAGCAGGTCTGTCTGCGCCTTGTTGAAGCGTCGTATCTGATCCGATGAAAATCGCCAGAAAGCCAGCTGATGCGCAGGATTGCTCTCGGTGACCGTTCCTGTCGGCAAGCCGATCTGCTCGAAGCTGTCGTATTCCATACTCCAGAACACGTTACCCCAAGCCTGGTTCAGTTCATCTATATCGTTGTAGCGCCTGGCGCACCAGTCGCGAAAGGCCTTCAACGCGTGCGGTGAATAACTGATGCTGGTGTCGTGGCAGCCATACTCATTATCGGTTTGCCAGGCTATAACAGCCGGATGTTTGCCGAAGTGCTTACCCAGCAATGAAACAATGCGCTTGCATTCCTGAAGATAGCCTTCGTGTGAAAAGCAGTAGTGCCGTCTGGACCCGAAGTCCCGAATACGGCCAGTGTGGTCAACCGCAAGCATATCGGGATAGCGATCGAGCATCCAGCGCGGTGGTGTTGCTGTGGGTGTGCCCAGCACAACGGCCAGGTCATTTGCATGCAGGATGTCTATGACCTCTTCGAGCCAATCCAGATGCAATCTGCCGTCCGCCGTCTCCAGGCGGCTCCAGGCGAATTCGCCAATCCTGACGACCGATAGTCCGAGCTTTTTCATTAGTGTCGCATCGGTAGCCCAGCGCTCGGATGGCCACTGTTCCGGGTAATAGCAAACGCCTGTCTTCAAAGTTGCCACTCCTGCAAATCAATTGAGCGAAGTTGTTCTGCCGCAATTTCCGGTTGAACGGGGTTTACGATGTTGTTGGAGCCTGACTCGAAGCCTGCCAGATACTTTAATTTTTCTGCGTCTCTAAGCGGGGGGTGGAACGCTAAGTGAAAACAGCATAGTTTATTCAGTGCTGACTCTTCTTCATTGCAGGGGGCATTGTGAAGTAACGTGATATTGGGCGCCGAACGCTGGAACAGTAAATCGTAACGTCGTACCTGGCGTTGATAAACGTCGGCGAGTTCCTGCAGTTCTTCGTCGACCATGTCGCTCAAATTGGCTACATGCCTGTGCGGCACTATCCAGGTTTCATAAGCGAATCGTGCGGCAAATGGCACTATCACCGAGAAGTAGGTGTTCTCCTCAACCACTAAATGCTCTTGGGTGTGTGCATCGTTAAGCAGGCTTATCAGTAACGATTCATTATTGTTGCCTTTCGCGTGTTGGCACTGCGCTTCTCTCATTCTGCTTGCAGTATCTGTCAGAAATGAGCTGGCGTAAATTTGTCCGTGCGGGTGTAAATTCGATACACCAATTTCAACGCCTTTGTTTTCGAATATTAAAACGTTGGCAATACCCGGTGTTTCTGACAACCTTTTGTACTCTGCTTGCCACAGCTTTACGACGGCACGCATCTCAGTCGTACTTAAGCTTGCTAGCGTCGCATCGTGTCGCTCGGACCAACAGAGTACTCTGCACTGGCCATGAGCGGGCGCTGTGCGTGTTTGCCATGCGCTATTGTCGTCTGCTGCGGCTTCAGGTGCATCGAAGGAGAGTGCGGGGAAATCATTGTCAAATGCGTAAGCTCCCGCATAGTTGGGATTATGAGTTCCGTTGGCTCGAACAACTCGCGGGCACAAATAACAGTCTGGATCGTGTGAGGCTGCGGTTGATACAGTGCGGCTTGGTACGGCGCCAGACCAAGGGCGAGCTGCTGAACGCGCAGAAATCATGACCCACTGCTGAAGCAGAGGTTGCCAGCGTCGTTGCCAGTTACCGCTCACGAAGTGGCCTCGGGGTTAAGTTGCCTCACGCCATTGCCGGGTTGCATGACGTAAAAGTCAGCAGTTAAACCGGTGGCTGCTGTATAGGCGCTTCCCACGACTGCTTTAAATTTTTCCACGTCTTCGTTAGGCACAAGGCTAACAGTGCAACCGCCGAATCCGGCTCCTGTTAAGCGACTTCCCAATACGTTGTTTTGGCTTCTTGCAAGATTAACAAGCTGGTTGAGAGGTTCGCTGGATACTTCGAATAAATCTCGCAGTGAATCGTGTGAGGCATTCATCAGCTGTCCGAATTTTTTCATGTCACCAGACTCCAGCGCAGGAACAGCAGCTCTAACGCGTGCGTTCTCTTCGCAAATGTGTCTAGCTCTCATTAACGGCGTTTGATCGTCAGCAAATAAAGAAGTGTGTTGATCCAAAAGCTCAGGAGTGAGCTCTGCCAGGTGCGAGATGTCGATCGACTGTTGCAACAATTCCAAGGCCCTTTCGCATTCAGAAACGCGATCGTTGTACGCGGATTCGTTAAGCTCTCTACGCTGATTAGTGTTGGTGGCAATGATAGCTAGGTTTTCTAAATGAAGCGGTACCTGCCGATGTTCAAGCGTATGACAGTCGAGCATCATGGCATGGTTTTCCTGAGCAAACGCAACAGCGAACTGGTCCATGATCCCGCATTGCATGCCGACAAAATCGTTTTCGGCCGCTTGTGATATTTTGACTTGATCAAGTAGCGACAGCTTAGTACCCATCAGTGTGTTCAAAGCATGGGCTGTGACGACTTCGATTGAGGCCGATGAACTTAAGCCGGCGCCGTTGGGAACGTTGCCGGAATACAGGCAGTCAAACCCGTCGAGTTCCACACCGAGCTTGCTAAATTGGTCCAATACACCCAGCGGGTAGTTAATCCAATTGTCACCGTATGTCTGATTAATTTCGAACTGTTCAAGCTGTGCCATTAAATCGAAATTAGTACTGGCGAAACGGTACTGATTGTTATGGGTTCTGCGAATAAGCAGGGTGGTGCCTTGAGTAATGCCGCAAGGAAACACCAAGCCGCGGGTGAAGTCAGTGTATTCGCCAATAAGATTGATTCTACCGGGTGCAAAGAAAGTGAATATGGGTTCGTCATTGCGCCCAAACTTTTGATTGAAACGCTCCAGCAACCGTTCAGTGCTCTGATCGACAATAGCACTCATTGGACAAGCTCCTTGTGGCAACCGACTAACACGGCTGACTGCGGTGGCATCACAGGCAGAGGCACACCAATTTTCATGAGTAGATCACCTGTGGTGGTCACTTCGTTTTCACACCAATGAGGCATTATTGCGTTAAACGGTGCTAGATCGGCAACGTTAATACTTTCCAGTTTAACCGTGTAATTCATAGCCGGGTCTAAACCCCGTAATCGTAAGTTACCGGGTTTACTGGCTTTAAGGTTGCTGCAGGCGACGATGCTGAAAAAAGCTTTATCCTTGGCAGCGTCGACGTTGCCGCTGGCAAGTATTGCTGGCGAGTCAGTGGGTATCTGCCAATAGGTCGCGTTTGATAACCAATCACGATTAGCCTTATACAACTGTGTGTAGTGCTGCAGCGTAATGACATCCTGTGGGTCCAGGCGACGTGCATCCAGCTCAAATCCAAACTGACCCTGCAGTGCGACGATAGCGCGCGTATGTAAGCTGGTCACTCGTCCAGTCAGATGTGCAGTCTTGTGACCAACATGTGCTCCCATAATTTCCGGAGGCATAAATCGTAGGAAGCCCTGTTGAATACTCGAGCGTTCAATAGGGTCGATGTTGTCGGATGTCCATACACGTCCAGTGTGTTCTAACACGGCCATATCAATACGGGCACCCCCCGACGCACAACTCTCAATTTCAAGTCTAGGGCAAACGCTGAGTATTCTAGCGAGTAGTCGATATAGCGCCTTTGGCTGCTTAGCAGCCTGTGCTGAATTTCCATCGCCAGCTAACACCAAATCGCGGTTTTGATCCCACTTGATGTAGTCAATTGCATACTCATGAACCAGAGAGGTGATTCGCTCGAAAAGATAATCAGATACTTCATCTTTTGACACGTCAAGAACCAGCTGATTGCGTGCTAATGGTGTATCGATACCGTTCACGTGCAAAGCCCAGTTGGGATGGGCGCGGTACAAATCACTGTCAGGATTAACCATCTCAGGCTCAAACCAAAGACCGAATTGCATACCGTGTTGGCGGACCCGATCTACAATGGGTTGAAGTCCGTTTGGATAAACAGATTCATCAACATACCAATCACCTAAGCCTGCATTGTCTGTGCGACGGTGCAGGAACCATCCATCGTCTAAAACAAATCGTTCAGCGCCGATACCTGCGGCTGCATCAATTAACGAGAATAACGCATCTTCATCGTGGTTGAAGTAAAGAGCCTCCCAGCTATTGGCGTGTATAGGGCGCGTGTTGCGAGTCCACTCCGGCAGTACAGAGCTGCGCATGTATCGATGAAATCGTTGCGTGCATTGATTCATACCTTGCCCACGAGAAAACACCATTGCGGGAGTAGAGACTTCTTCACCTGCTTTGAGGATGCATTCACCCGGTAGATAGTGAACACCGCACTGCAACGATATTTCGTTGGTACTCAGTTGCTCCACGCGCAGGCTGAAATTGCCGCTCCAGGCGAGGTGAGAAAACAAGACGTCACCATTGTCTTCGCAAAAACCAGCGCTGCCCAACACCATGCTCGGTGAGTGTTCATGACTGGTCCGGCCATGTAGGTTGCTGATGTCGATTCTTCCCCGAGTGATATCACGTCGGTAAGTTTGATTCTCCAGCCCCCACCGGCCGTGTTGTGTTTGACATTCCCTGAAATGGCGGGGAACCGGGAGCGTTCCAGCAGCAAGCCAGTCAACGGTAAGGTCAGTTTCAGCGGTATTGATCAGCCGAGTGGCCATGGTTGCCACGTCGCTTTCAGCATGCAATGTCAGAATAATTTCTACTTTGAGTTCGGCGTTTTCATCCACCAATGTGATGCTCAGCACCTGACCATCAACCTCGACTGACTGCGTATTCAGCCGATGCGCAAATTGTCTTCCAGAACGATGAGCTGATAGGGCCGGGGAGGCGACATAGGAAGTGCTCGCTTGCGGGAAGAGCGAAAGCGGGGTGACTTTATCCCGCGTGCCGAATGCCAGCGCCGTATCGTCTAGGGCCAATAAGGATTCAACGGATACATCTAAACCTAATCGGCTACCTGACCAGAATAGTCTGGGCACGTCATGATCCTGAACCACTAAGAGAGTGGTGGAGGTGCCATCTAATCGCCAGATTGTCGGTTGAGTGGACATGGGTGGATCGTTTGCTCGAGATTCGTGTTATTGCGGTGTGGCCGAAATGTCTAAACATGCGCCAATGGCTACTTGGTCAGGTTACCCGGTCGGAACCATCATTCGCATGTGAGGCGGTACGAAATCAGAAGATTCAGATTACGCTGGCTTGGGTATTCAGAGCAATCTGGTGAATTTGTACATTGCACGTGACGAATAATAGTGGAACAATGTTCCAAAATTATAAGATCGACGGTTAAAAGCTGTCAATTGAAAAAGGCAAAGTGATATCGCTTATTTATGACTGAAGATTCTAAAAGTACTGAATCTGTGAAAGGAAGCCCTGCCGGAGGCACTCGGAGAGCCGCTGGAGGAGTGGTGCGCGCCATTCATTTGCTGGATCTCATTGTGGCTGAAGGACCTCTGCGATTTGCAGAATTGGAAGAACTCAGCGCAATTCCAAAAGCGACCTTGCATCGATTACTCAACGAACTAGCAGACGAGCGATTAATTCAACTGGACGAGCGCTCTTTAACGTGGTCATCGGGATACCGAATACTCGAATTGGCCAATCGTATATGGACGCGTTCTGACATCCGCGTGCTCGCACGGGATCAGCTGCTAGCGCTGAACGCGCTCAGTGGTGAGACTGTGCAAATTGCCGTGCTAGCAGATACGCATGTCGTGGTTATTGATCATGTCGAAAGTACGCGCAGTGTCAGGCACTCTATCAGTGTGGGTAACCGTGAGCCGGTGTATTGCACTGGAACAGGAAAAGTGTTGTTGGCTTGGTGCGATGAAAAGCAACAAAGCGATATCATGGGCAGAATCTCATTTGCGCGCTTTACGCCCAACACAATTACTGACAAAGTAGCCCTGTCGAAAGAACTGAACAAAGTAAGTCAGCAAGGGTTTGCCATCGATGGGGAGGAGCGATTTTTGGGCTCACGTTCGATAGCAGCGCCAGTTGTAGACTCTACCGGAAGGGCTATTGCAGGATTGAGTATTACAGCCCCTGCATTCAGAACTTCGGAAGATGAATTGGCTAGTTGGCGCGATTCACTGATCGCAGCAGCCGCGGAAATATCCAGGCGTCAGGCACCTCGTACAGGCGTCTCTCCGGAATCTCCACACTAGCGACAGGAATGTACGTTTTATAGAGTTGTCGGTTGACTCGTTTTATCGTAAGACCAACGGAGACAAGAGCAATGGCTGAAGTTGAACTACGTAAAGCCTTTAAACGCTACGGTGATGCAGAAGTTATTCATGGCGTAGACATGAAGCTGCCCAGTGGGGAATTTATCGTATTTGTCGGTCCATCGGGCTGTGGCAAATCAACATTGTTACGCATGATTGCGGGTCTGGAAGAGACGTCTGAAGGTTCCATTCATATCAAAGGCCGTGATGTGACTCAGGTAGAAGCCGTTGATAGAGGAATCGCTATGGTGTTTCAGTCATATGCACTTTACCCACACATGACTGTTGCCGAAAACATGGGATTCGGATTACGAATGGGAGGTGCAGACAAAGAGGAGGTAGCGAAAAAAGTGGGTATTGCTGCAAAGACGCTTCAACTAGAGCAACTGCTAGATCGCAAGCCCAAAAATTTGTCGGGTGGCCAACGACAACGAGTTGCCATCGGGCGCGCTATTGTACGAAATCCTGATGTATTTTTGTTTGATGAACCACTATCAAACTTAGATGCTGAACTGCGTGTTGAAATGCGATTGCAGATTGCACAGTTACACAACGAGCTTAATGCGACCATGATCTACGTCACCCATGATCAGGTTGAAGCCATGACAATGGCCGATAAGATTGTGGTTCTCAGATCAGGCTATGTCGAACAAATCGGATCACCACTAGAGCTATATCATCATCCCGATAATCTGTTTGTTGCAGGTTTTATCGGCTCACCAAAAATGAATTTCATTGATGTCACCATTAAAGAGGGCAGTGCAACTCAGGCTATTGTGGAGCTGCCTGATGCATCGACGGCAACGGTGGATGTAGATGCATCGCGTGCAACTGCGGGTGACAAAGCAACTCTAGGCATACGGCCTGAAGACGCCGGTGGCGACTCAGGAGATTTTTTAATGTCCATGAAAGTTGATGTCGCAGAACGACTGGGCGGATCTACCTTTCTTTATGGGCAGTGTGGTGGAATGAAACACTTTGTCGTTCAGCGGCCGGGAATGGAGGCGACTGGTCATGGTGATGACATCACGCTAAACATTCCGGCGCATCGATGCTACTTGTTTGATGGCGAAGGATGGGCTTTTGAGAGAAAAGTAGAAAGTACCAGTTAACTATTTTCTACCAAACTTAAAAAAGGCCGCTGAGAGCGGCCTTTTTTTGTTTTGCAGATTTGTCTTATAGACTGCTATGCACATCGTTCAGTGCATCAGCAACTGCATCAAACATCTCGTCTATTTGTTCATCGTTAATGATCAGCGGTGGGCAAAAGGCAACGCTGTCCCCAGGCGTCGCTCGAAGAATAAGATTTCTCTTGCGAGCGGCTGCCATCACTTTGGCTGCCATTTTCTGCTCTGCCGGGTATTGTTCTTTTGTCGATTTGTCGGCGACGAGTTCGATTGCGCCAATAAGCCCAACGCTTCGTGCCTGACCGACTAAGGGGTGGTTCTGTAATGCCTGAACACGCTCTTCAAAATGCGGTGCTCTGTCTTTGACATTGCTGAAAATATTATCTGACTCATAAATATTTAACGTTTCAAGGGCCACGGCAGCTGATACGGGATGACCACCGTAGGTTGTGCCCGTTCCGAACACGCCTAGCTGATCGCTGTACCCCTGGAACGTGTCATAGAGATGATCAGATACCAATACCGCACCGATGGGTAGGTATGCGGATGAGAGTTGTTTAGCGCAGGTCATAATATCGGGCTTAATGTTGTACGTATCACTTCCCCAAGTGTTTCCGGTTCGACCAAAGCCACAAATGACCTCATCGGCGATAAACAAAATATCGTGCTTTTTTAGCACGGCTTGTACTTTTTCAAAGTAGGTTTTTGGAGGGATCACCACCCCACCTGCACCCATAACGGGTTCTGCAATGAAAGCTGCAATGGTATCTGCACCGGCATTCACAATTTGCTCATCTAAAGATTGCGCTAAGCGACTGGCGTAAGCCTCTTCGGATTCACCTTGCTCAGCATGTCGATAATGGTGAGGTGTCTCTACGTGCATAACAGGAATCGCGGGTAAATCGAAACCATCCTGTGCATAGGGTAGCCCGGTCAAGCTGCCAGCGGCTACTGTGACTCCGTGATAACCACGAAGCCTTGCGATGATCGTCTTCTTTGTTCGTCGACCTAGCGCGTTGTTGTAGTACCAAGCCATTTTTACCGCGGTATCGACGGCTTCTGATCCTGAGTTGACGAAGAACGCTTTGCCGATTCCTTCTGGCGCCATTTGGACTAGACGTTTAGACAGTTCGATCGCTGGAGGTGTTGATCGATGCGTAAACATGTGAGAGTACGGGAGCTTTGCAAATTGCTTGGCGGCCGCATCTATTAAGCGTTGTTCATTGAACCCTAACGATGTGCACCAAAGACCTGCCATACCCTCAAGCAGGCGGTTCCCTTGATCGTCCCAAACATAGACACCATCGCCTTTTTCAATAATAAAGGGTCCATCTGCTTGGTGGCCCGACAAGTTGGTAAATGGGTGTAGGGCGAACTGTTTGTCAGCTTCATTAAGAGAGGTCATAGTCGTGGCCTGGAAAATTGCTTATATGAGCGTGATTAAGGAAGGATCGTTGTGTACCTGCAAATGGGGTACGGTATTGAAATCTACGAGTCTGGCTTTTTTGCCATCAAAATGCAGAGTGGTTATGGATGAATTACGAATCCGCCAAATCGCATCGATAGTGTGTTCAAAATCGAGATTTAATATGACGGAAACTATGCTGGCAATGACGCCACCTGATGTGAAAAAAACAGGGTCGCGGTTGTCCGCGGAAGTTTCATGGAGATCCTTCACGCTTTGCCAGCCGCGTGCATAAAAATCATTCCAAGGTTCGGCACTGTGTTCGTTCAGATGAGTGCTGTTGTCGCGCCAGCGTTGCATTATTCCCAAATAGTCTTCGAAGGTCATGGTCTCGGCGTAATCACTTTTGGCACCTTGACCAAAAACGGAATCGACCACATTGTGATCATATTCGTTCAAACCGGTGTGAACCGATGGAGTGGGTGCGTCTTGTAATGATCGCAGCGAAAGTTCGGCGGTATCACGTTGGCGCAGTAGTGAGCCGTGAAATGTCTTGCCCGGCGTAAATCCCTGCTTGGCCCACCAGTCTCCGAGCAAAACAGCCTGTTTCCGACCCAGTTCAGACAGTCTGTCATAGTTATCGGTACCAGCTGAGGCTTGGCCGTGACGAACAAGATAAAGCATGCTCATAAACGAGTGAATCCGTATGGACTTTTTATATGTTGGGAGAGTAACGAAAATTCCTTGTTTTCGCTGATTGGCTTTATTAATTAATCTGGTGTGCTTGGGTAGCGCGAGATATCCCAATTTATTTCGATTGGTCATCACACTTTAGAATTGAAGTGTCTGCTGGGTGCTCTCCAGTCCACAAAACCGGTGTGTATCTTGCGCAGTCTGCCAAGCTGGGGGTTCAGTGAACACAATGAGTACCGCTAGTAGTCGTTAGTAACCGAGAAGATTAGGCCAAGGGCTTTGATAATATGAGCACCAGCGCACAAAAAGTGATCAATCAGGAAGACCCCGAGCTGACCAATGTGGTGCATAGTGAGGGGGCAGCTCAGCGCAAGGTGTTGCTTGTTGATGAACAGGCCCACATTCTGCGTGTTATTAGAATGAACCTGGGGCGACACGGCTATGAAGTCGATATGGCCCTGAGTGTTGAGAATGCGCTTTGCCTGATTCGTGAGAATCACTATGACGTCGTTATTATAACCAGCGATCTTCCTGACATGAGCGCAAAAAGATTGTGTGAAAAACTGGAGCATCAGTTAGTGAACAACCGCCCTTTGATTCTTGTCGGAGCTCGCGAAGACGAAGAAACTTGGTTAGATTCATCCGAGGTGGCCGAGCGTTTGGATGTTCCCGTAAGCCTGCGTTGGATTGTCGCGCGTCTAAGTGAGGCCTTTGGCGACTACAACTAGCTTTAACTATGTCAGACGACTCATCAGTTGATCCTGCGACAGGCCTGTTGCATCGGGCTGCGTTTCTAAAAGAGGTGAGAGAAGCGCAGGTAAAATCGGCAACAAAAAAACGTCGCGGGTGTCTGCTAATTCTTCATTTCCCTGGATTATTAGACCTTGGGCAAGAGCAGGGGCGGGGCGTCGCAGCGTCAACCCTGAAAAAACTGCTTGCCATTATCGAAACTCGACTGAGACGGCGCGATACTCTTGGCAGGATCGGTGAGAATTCGCTGTGCATATTGTTGCGTCAGTGTCAGGAGAGTGACGCTGTTGCCATAGCCGAACAGTACGAAGATTTACTCAACGATGTCGCTTTGGACGATGGAGTCCAGCGCTCCTTGGCGGGCTTTAACTTTCGTATCGTCTCTCTGGACTCTTCCCGGCATCGCACACCCAACACTGAAGAGAATGGTGTGAACACGCGTGCATTGAGTGAAGCGTCTATATTGCTATCAACGATTCGCTCCTTTATGCGATCAGATGCGCCTGTTTCAGGGGAAGTGGTGCCATTTGGAGATGCTGCGTCAGAGCAACCCGAAGTCACCCAGATTGCTCGAAAGACTGAAGTCACGGCGAATACGCCTGTTCCTATTCACGCCGACGCAGAACAGTCGCCGCAAAACTGGCGTTTAAAACCAGGTCATTTGCTCAGCCAGAAATTGTTGGTGAGCTGTTATCGAATGCAATCTGTCGGGTTTGTATCGTCTGATCATGCGCTCCATGAAAGCCCAATGTTTGAGACGGCCTTAAACGCACTGGCATTAGACTTAAAGCTCTCGCGTCCAACGCTTGAGAGCCTGTTGATTCTGCCGATTAGTGCGGTTCAACTTACCAATGAGGCGACGTATTGGTTAAAAGAGCGTTGCCGAAGTCAACGCATTGCTCCATCTGATATCTGTTTGCTGTTGAGCGTTGAGACAATTTCTAAAGACCTACGCACCTTTATGCCGGTGTTACGGCGTTTCAATCGTCAGGGTATTCGTCTGATGCTAGAGGGGGTCGGGTCGGCACCACAGTTCACAGCCTTACAAAATCTGGCAGGTTTTGACTACCTGTGGATATCTGCCAAAGTGCTTCAAGCCTCTTTTAATGATGTCAGAAAACGTCAGGAGCTTGGATCACTGATAGAAGCGGCTCATGGGCAACATCGCGAAGTTTGCGCCGCAGGAATAGACACACAGTCTCTGCTATCGCATGCTCAAGCCCTGAATATTGATATCGGGTTCGGTCGTGCATGTGGCAGAAGTCTGGCATTCCCGGATGTCGATTACGACAATTTAACGCCGATTAAACCGATCAAATAAATTCACGGCTACGGCGAATGCGACCGCACCGAGGATGGCGGACGTGACAGCACCTCGTAGCAGGCCATCACCTGTGATGTCCAAGACATCGCGAACTAGCAGGCCTGCAAACGCGCCAATACCGCCGGCGATTAGGCTGGGCTTAAGTGTTCGATCGCTGTGATTGAACAGCTTGCTCACCACGAATCCGGACAGGACACCCAGAAGAACAATCAGTAGAGGAATGAGCAATCGCATAAGCTGTCTTCAGTTAAGATAGTGACCCCGACGATACAGAACCTTTTACTCGTAACAATGACCCCGGATGTCACGACAAATAATGCGTTAAAGGGCGTCGGTTTGAGTCTAGTGGGATTCGCTATTTTCTCGCTACACGATGCAGTTATCAAGAGCATAGTTGGAATTCCTGTTTTTCAGGTGGCATTTTTTGCCGTTCTATTCAGTTTTGTACCGTTCACACTGTTTCTGGCATTTGATGGTGCCGAGCGTTCAATGCGGCCCAGACTTCCGTTATTCGTGGCCTTGCGTTGTCTGTTCACGGTCGTGGGATTGCTATCGGTGTTTTATGCTTTTGGCAAATTGCCTCTGTCGGAGGTTTATTCATTATTATTTGCCGCTCCCATTCTCATTACTCTACTGGCGATCCCGATATTGGGAGAGAAAATTCGGCTCATACGATGGTTTGCGATCGTTCTCGGGCTGATAGGCGTCTTGATTGTACTGCGTCCCGGAGCGGCTGAGCTTCGCCTGGAACATCTTGCCGCTGTAGCGGCGGCTGCGTGTGTCGCCTGCAACTCTATCGTGACTCGTAAAATAGGCTCTCGGGAGCACAGTGTGACGTTGATCATCTACCCCATGCTGACGAACGTCGTGGTGACAGGGGTTGCAACAGTATTTGTGTATGTTCCGATGTCTGGCGAGGTGCTACTAAAGTTATGTGGTATCGGCATACTCAGTGTTATCGGCCAAAGTCTGATGATTCAGGCCTATCGCAGCTCGGAGGCACAGTTTGTCGCGCCCATGCAATACAGCCAAATGTTGTGGGCACTGATTTACGGCGCCTGGATTTTCAATGAGTCGGCAGATCGGACGGTTCTGTTGGGGTCTGCCGTCATTGTGTGTTCAGGATTATTGTTTTTATGGCGAGAGCTGGTTGCATCGGTTAAGCAGCCGGTACTGAGAACGCGAAATGTGCGTTTGGCCGGAGGCCCGCAGGCGCAGTCGATGGAAACCGACACCGTCTCATCTCAGCGTAGAGACGCTTTCAAACCCGGTCCTTAAGCTGGAAATTATGATTTTCCAAATAAATGCGTGATAGAGAACGATGACCCTGGATGCGCAATCAGAGGAACTACTGGCGGCTGCCTCAATGCTAATGCCATTTGGTCGATTTGAGGGGAGGCGGCTGATAGATTTACCCGAACCTTACGTCGTATGGTTTAAAAACAAGGGATTTCCCTCAGGTTTGCTGGGTCAGAGAATGGCTTTGATTTATGAAATTAAGTTAAACGGGTTGGAAAAATTGATTCGTCCGGTTCTTGATCATAAACCGAGGCTTGACCCCTTAAGCTAGCAGGACTAACCTGAGCGTATGACAACGAACGCGCTCCTGTTAAGCCTTATGCGCCCGGCCGCTGTATAGAGCGGGCCGGGACAGCAATGCCTGGTTCTCTGTATCGAACAAGCAGAGCACCACTATCAGTAGCCAATGGCCAATCCCATTCAGATTGACCCGAAGCCGGAACATCAGAAAAAGATTTCCCCGGTATAGCTTTCGAGAACGTCATGCCTCATTTAACGCCACTTATTTTCGAACCTTGCAGACCAGATTTTGGTGCCTTGTTGCTTATAGATTGCAAACTTAGATGCCGTCGCCCGGAATCGCGTAACCGGGCGGCGGCTAATCGTTCTGCGCAGAAATCTCAAGCCTTTGCATCAGGAAAATAAATATGTTGAACGATCCCAGTACTAAATACCCTGCGTTCCCTTCAGTGCCTTTGACAGATCGTCAGTGGCCATCAAAAACACTGGACAAGGCACCCTTGTGGTGTAGCGTCGATTTACGAGACGGCAACCAGGCGCTTATCGAGCCCATGGGAAGCGAACGCAAATTGCGCATGTTCGATTTGCTCGTCGCTGTGGGCTTTAAGCAAATAGAAGTGGGCTTTCCGGCCGCCTCACAGACAGACTTCGACTTCGTCAGGCAGCTGATAGAAGAAAACCGTATCCCTGACGATGTTACGCTGCAAGTGCTGACACAATCCCGACGGCCGCTTATCGAGCGTACTTTTGAGTCTTTAAAAGGTTGTCGAAGTGCCATACTGCATCTCTACAACTCAACGTCAACATTGCAACGTCGAGTGGTGTTTGGTCTTGACCGGGCAGGCATAAAACAAATCGCAACAGATGGTGCTGAAATCGTTGCTGAGTATGCGGCCAAGCAGACAGACACAGCCTGGCAGTTCGAGTATTCCCCCGAAAGTTTCACGGGCACCGAGCTGGACTACGCCGTAGAGGTGTGTGATGCGGTCAATGCTGTCTGGAAGCCCACCCCTGAAAATCCCACAATTCTGAATTTGCCGGCAACCGTTGAGATGTCGATGCCTAATGTTCACGCAGATCAGATCGAATGGTTTTTAAAGCATGTCAAAAACAGAGAAAGCATTTGTCTGAGCTTGCATCCGCATAATGATCGTGGGTGCGCAGTGGCAGCGACTGAACTCGGATTGCTGGCTGGTGCCGATCGAGTGGAGGGCACTCTGTTCGGTAACGGTGAGCGAACCGGTAACGTCGATATCGTGACCTTAGCGCTTAACTTGTTTACTCAGGGTGTTAACCCGAATCTGGACTTCTCGGACATCTATGAAGTCATGAGAACAGTTGAGCACTGTAATCAATTACCTGTACACCCACGTCACCCCTACGCAGGGGAGTTGGTGTTTACCGCATTTTCCGGTTCGCACCAGGACGCTATAAAGAAAGGCTTTGCGGCAATGCGAAAAAGCAACTCGCCATTGTGGGAAGTGCCTTATTTGCCCATTGATCCTGCTGATTTAGGACGCACTTATGAAGCGGTCATTCGAGTGAACAGTCAATCGGGCAAGGGCGGAGTGGCGTTCATTTTAGAACGCGATCATGGCTTAGAGCTCCCGCGTCGAATGCAAATGGAATTTAGTCAGGTTGTTCAGGGCATTAGCGAACAGACGGGAAAAGAAGTTGATTCGGCAACCATCAAAACAGCCTTTGATGAGACGTTTCTCGATGCGATGCAGCCCTTGTCTTTTATCAAGCATACAAGCGTCGAAGACCCAAGCGATGATTCGCTTCGATCACTTTCAGCGGTTGTGCTACTCAACGGGAAAGAGGTAGAAATCACGGGTCAGGGGAATGGTCCTATCGATGCTTTTGTGCATGCGATTAAAACCTCTTTGTCTGTCGATTTCCGGGTGGTTGATTACCATCAGCATGCAACCGGGGTTGGAGCTGATGCGCAATCTGCTTGTTACTTTGAAATTCAAGCCGGTAAAGGCGCTACTCGCTATGGCGCTGCATTGAATAGTAATATTGTTTCAGCCTCTCTCATGGCTGTATGCAGTGCATTCAATCGCGCTGTAAACGATGAACTGCTGAAGCCAACTTACTCTTAACTTAAATTGGAGCAACGAGATGAGTGATCAAACTAGAAATACAGAAAACAAAAAAATCACCGTCTCTGGTCAAGCTGCCCCAGAATCGCTTGCTGAGGCAGCCCTGAATTATCACCGGTACCCCATACCGGGAAAATTAGAAATATCTGCGACGAAAAATATGGTGAATCAGCGTGATTTAGCGCTGGCATATTCACCGGGTGTAGCCATTGCGTGTCAGGAAATTGAGCGTGATCCTTTGCAGGCTGCTGAACTCACTGCACGCAGTAATTTGGTCGCTGTCATATCCAACGGCACAGCTGTACTTGGCCTTGGAGCCATTGGTGCGTTGGCGTCAAAACCAGTGATGGAAGGTAAGGCGGTTTTATTTAAAAAATTCGCTAATGTCGATGTATTTGATTTAGAGCTGGACACAACAGACGTCGATCGATTCTGCGATGCTGTCGAACTGCTTGAACCGACATTCGGAGGCATCAATTTAGAAGACATCAAAGCACCGGAGTGTTTTGTTATTGAAGAGCGTCTGCGCGCGCGAATGAATATCCCAGTATTTCATGATGATCAGCACGGTACGGCCATTGTTGTCGCTGCCGCGATTCGTAACGGCTTGAAGGTAGCCGGTAAAAATCTTGAAGACATCTCTTTGGTGTGTTCCGGTGCCGGGGCTGCGGCACTCGCATGCTTGAATCTCTTGGTTTACATGGGATTGGATAAAAACAAAGTTACGGTGTGTGATCGTAGCGGGGTGTTGTACGAAGGACGCAACGAAAACATGAATCCCTATAACTCGCAGTACGCGCGTGACACTAACGCACGAGAGCTAGACGATGTGATTGATGGTGCCGATGTGTTTTTGGGTTTGTCAGCTCCTAACGTCATTAGTGGTGAGCAGGTTGCTAGAATGGCAGATTCACCGTTTATTTTGGCGTTGGCCAACCCGGATCCTGAGATTAGCCCTGATGTAGTTCACGGAGTCCGGGACGATGCCATTATGGCGACGGGGCGTTCTGATTATCCTAATCAGGTAAACAATGTCTTGTGTTTTCCGTTCTTGTTTCGAGGTGCTCTAGATGTCGGGGCGACTGAAATAAACGGTGCCATGCAGGAGGCAGCCGTTGAAGCCATTGCTGATATAGCCACTAAAGAAGCATCTGACGTGGTATCGGCCGCTTATGGTGGAAAGCCATTTAAGTTCGGTCGGGAATATTTGATTCCCAAGCCCTTTGATCCGCGCTTGATGATGGAAATTCCTCCGCGTGTTGCTAAAGCGGCAATGGACAGTGGTGTTGCTACCCGGCCTATTGATGACTTTGATGCCTATCGTCGAAAGCTACGTGGTTTTGTGTTCCGCTCCGGTCTCGTTATGAAGCCGATGTTTGAACAGGCACAAGCCAACATTCAGCGGGTGGTGCTTGCCGAAGGCGAATCATCACGCGTTTTGAACGCTGTGCAGATACTGGTCGACGACGCTATATGTCACCCGGTCATTTTGGGTCGGCCTGAAATCATCCAAGCGAAGATTGACGACATGGCGCTGCGATTAACAATCGGCACAGGCTTTAGTGTGGTTGATCCTGTCGACAATCCTAACTTTGATGAACATGTCGATGCTTATCACCGCTTGATGGAAAGGGCAGGGGTGTCGCCCGAATACGCAGCAAATGTTATTCGTACACGTCCAACGGCTTTGGGTGCACTGATGGTGCGACGTGGCGAAGCGGATGCTTTAGTGTGTGGTACGCAGGGAGCGTATGCCCGGCACATTCGTTATCTGGTTGACGTTATCGGTGTACAAAAAGACTTCAGCGATATTTCAGCGCTTATGCTGATGATTCTAGATACGGGAACAGTCTTCTTAACAGATACGCACGTCACTGTGAACCCCAGTGCAGAAGAACTAGCAGAGACAGCAAACATGGCATCAAAAATCGTTAAGCGATTTGGCATGGTGCCTAAGGTTGGCATGTTGTCACATTCGAACTTCGGTAGCCGAAACAATGAGTCCGCGGTCAAGATGCGACGAGCTGTTCAAATCGTTAAAGAGCGCTACCCTGATTTAGCGGTTGAAGGTGAAATGCACGCGGACGCTGCTCTATCGGAAGAGACGCGTAATCGTGTATTCCCGAATGCAAGCTATACAGGTGGAGCAAACTTAATGGTAATGCCGAACCTGGACGCTGCAAACATTACGTACAATATGGTGAAGGCCTTAGGTGATGCATTGCCTGTAGGTCCCATGCTGATGGGGCTGGACAAGCCTGCCCACGTGGTGACAGAGTCAACGACGGTGCGTGGTATCGTTAATTTATGTGCAATCGCAGCCGTAGACGCAATTGACTACAAAGCGAACAATAAAAGCTAAAGACACAAGGTTTGTCGCTAGCTATAACAACCAATGGTTTGTTTATGGAACTTGAGCTCTTCCTGAATCGATTAGAAATGCAACCCAAGACGGTTGAGTTTCCCGATGTTATAGAACTAATAAACAGTAAGTACACGTATATCCCTACCGCGTTTCGAAACAACGATATTCACAACGAAGCGGGGCAGAATACGGGGTCTTGTAAAATATTTGCTTTCGCTCGTTTGCATGAGCTGACTGAAGAGCAAACACTGGCGCTTTTCGGTGCCTTCTATCGGGCTGACGTATTAAAAACACCCGATGGTGATAGCCACCCTAACATTCGGCAGTTTATTAAAACCGGTTGGGCCGGAATCGAATTTGATGGTGTGCCTTTACGTGCTAAAAGCTAAGGAGTTATAAACCGAGCAGTCCTGCAATTAGGCCGATAATTCCACCAAATACACCACCCCACACAACCAGCCACCCGAGGTGTTCTTTTATCATGCGTTGCATGATCTCCTTCACCATGTCGGGCGTCATTTCATCGAGCCTTGCACGTAGTAGCTGGTCTAATTTTCCGACGAACTGATCACTACTGGCAGCCTTGCCGAGCTGCTCTCCAATGGCGGCTTGTATTTTGGGGGATTGAGCAGTCTCTGTTAAAAAATTGCTCATGCGTGCTTTAAACGGCTCTCGCAGAGGCTGAAGTGCGGCCTCACCACCCACCATGCTGAGCATGGAACCAAAGGACGACTCGACGACTGTGGCCACAAGTTGGTCATAGGCTGCGTCCAAATCGATAGCGTTGAGTAGCGGCTCGATATCAACGGCATCTACCAGAGAGCCTGCAGAGCCTGGTTTGTCTGATGTTGTTAAATCGGTTTTAGCCGGTGCGCTGAGCAGTCGCTCAACGTTGTCCTTACTGAACAGTTCCTCGTGAACCATTCGTAGAATTCCCGCTTTGAAATCTTCGAAATGCAGTGAGATAACGCCTGATCCGTATAAGCCGGGTACACGCTCGAAAAGCATGTGCACGGCCAACCAGTTTGTTAGAGCACCTGACAGCGCAAATAAGCCGGTACTCAGTACCAAGCCACTCCAGGGTTCTGCCAGCGCGAAGCTGATGAGTATTAGTAACAGCGCCAGCAGATTGGGCGTGAGATGTTTATCCAGCATAAGCAGGATTTTACTCGCTATATGGGACTATTTGGGGCGTCTTCTCCGAGAAGTGCGGCTACCACGACCAGAGGCTGAGCCCCCTTCAATCGATAAATCGCCGGCCATTTGAGCTCTTGCGCCTTGTGATAATTCACCCAGTGTTTCGGTGATGGCTTCGATGGAAGGGGAGTCACCTTTTTGATAGGTGTCAATCGCATCGCGCATGGCTTTGACATGTACAGGCGTGGTGCCACAGCAACCACCAATAATGGAAGCTCCAGCGTTAGCCGACAGTACGGCGTACTCGGCCATGAGCTCCGGAGTGCCGCTATAGACAATTTTTCCGTCTACATAGTCTGGGATACCACAGTTGGCTTTAGCAACCAGCGCGGGACGAGATTCCATGGATTCCGCAGCATTCACCAGATTGCACACAGCCGCAACCACTTCAGAGGCACCAACGCCGCAGTTACTGCCAATAGCGGTGATATGGGCATCGAGCCCGGTGCTGATCTTTAGAGTTTCTGCAGGGGTTAGGCCCATCATGGTGCGACCGTTAGTGTCGATACTGACGGTATAGACGAGCGGTAGGCCGACATCGGCGGCGCCCAGAACAGCAGCTTCAATCTCCTCTGCCGACGATATGGTTTCGATCCATAAAATATCGGCACCGCCATCTGCGAGCGCTTTTCCTTGTTCGGCGAAGGCTTGGCGAGCTTCATCGATACTCACTGGCCCGTTAGGCGCCAAAATTTCTCCGGTGGGTCCCATGGAGCCCGCAACTAAAACTGATTTTTCTGATTTGTCGGCTTCAGCACGAGCCAGTTCGGCGGCCCGGCTGTTAAGTTCGTGCACACGGTGCGAAGAGTCATGCAAGGCCAGTCGAAAATGGGTACCACCAAAACTGTTGGTCAAAATGATGTCTGAACCTGCTTCAACAAAAGAACGGTGGAGGTTACTGATCCGATCCGGATGATGAATATTCCACAGCTCTGGTGCGTCACCCGTTTGCAAGCCAACTTCAAACAAATTTGTGCCAGTGGCGCCATCGGCGAGCAGCAAGCCTTTTTCGTCGAGTAATTTCTGAAGTTTATTTGTCATAATGATCAGGTTAGCACGCACTCTAGAGGCTTTGAGGCGGAACTGCAGGTTACATGTATGCTATGACACAGATGCAATAATCCGGAACTGGGTTTCCCCGGGTACTATGTTGGTCTTCAGGACGCCTTGGTTGCCAAACTGCGTTGGGCGCCTGCTATTCAATACATAGTGCACATGTTATCCGGGCGATTTTTACTCCTCTTGTGAATTGCTTGTTCGGCCGATACATTTTGTAAGGGTTTTTTCAGACTATTCATGAGCGCTATCTCGACAATCAGCGGTTTTTTGACCAGGCAATTTAACCTCGTTAAAACCGTTTTGTTTTCCATTCGCACCCGTTGGTGCCCTTACAGAATTAGGCTTAGCTGCTGATATGTTATTTGGACTTGGTAAGCCGCCACAAGCGAACCTCATCACGACAATACCGGTACCAGGCTCTGTCGGATGTATCGGAATGGTTGCCTGCCCCGGCACCCGTATCGATAGTCCCCCAACCGGTAACAAACGTTTATTAAAGGCCGACTTAGACGAGATCATAGAGTGGGGTGCAAACGGCATCCTGTGTCTGGTTGAGCCGCACGAGCTCACGATGAACAAGGTTGAAAGTCTTCCGGCAGCTGCTCAAGACGCGGGTATCTGGTGGAAGCACCTACCGATTATTGATATGGATATTCCTAATCAGGAGTTCGAAGATGTTTGGGCTATTGAGGGTGAGCGTATTCGTCATGCTTTACGGATCGGTGAGCGGGTCATTGTTCATTGTTATGCGGGCCTTGGACGGACAGGTATGATTGCGGCTCGCATCTTGGTTGAATTTGGTGTGGAGCCTGAGCAGGCCATTCGCCGTGTACGGCGCGAAAACAGACGGCGCATACAAAATAAAGCGCAAGCCAATTTTGTTCGCAGTTGCTACTCGCTGGTCGATAAGCGATAGGAGCTCGGGCCACTAGCCAAAATGGCACGCATCACTTAGCCTAGGTCGCTGAGTGCTATGCCCACGTCGCTAGGTGCAACACGTAAGCTCGGTCATAAGGGCCATTATTCAGCGATTAACGGATAGGAAGGTTACGTATATGAGTACCACAGGATCTAGCCCCCGCCGCGGCAGAAGGGGCGGCGGTCGCGAGGCAAAACGCGCTAGAGCATCGGCTAGCGGTCCTGTTGCGCCATATATAAAACGCAACATTCCTTTCGTTGATATCATCAATGAAGAGGGGCTTGAACTTATCGAGCGAAATGCCGACACCATCCTTGAAGAAATCGGTATCGATTTCCGTGACGATGCTGAAGCGTTGGATATGTGGCGTGAAGCAGGTGCCGATGTTCAAGGAGAGCGAGTCCGATTTCCTCGTGGCTTGTGTCGCAAGCTAATTACAGAAAGCGCGCCTGCGCAATTCACTCAGTACGCTCGAAATGCCGAGCGATCAGTGGTTATCGGTGGCAACAACACGGTCATGGTTCCGGCCTATGGGCCTCCTTTTGTACACGATCTAGATAAAGGCCGACGTTACGCCACTATTGAAGACTTCCAAAATTTCGTGAAGTTGGCCTATCTGAGTCATTCTTTGCATCACTCGGGCGGCACGGTGTGTGAGCCGGTAGATCTGCCGGTCAACAAGCGGCACTTCGATATGGTGTATTCGCACATGCGTTACTCAGATAAGCCTTTTATGGGCTCGGTGACTGCACCGGAGCGAGCTCAAGACACGGTCGATATGGCGAAAATTCTCTTTGGTGATAATTGGATTGATCCGCAAACCGGTCAAGAAAGAACGGTGGTTGTGAATTTGATCAATGCTAATTCACCCATGACGTTTGACGACACCATGCTGGGTGCTGCAAAGGTCTACGCGCGCGCCAATCAAGGCTGCATCGTATCCCCATTTATCCTCGCTGGTGCGATGTCGCCGGTGACCGTTGCTGGAACGGCTGCGCAAATTCTGGCTGAGGCGATGGCCGGAATGGCATTTGTTCAGTTGGTTCGTCCTGGCGCACCTGTTGTATTTGGTACTTTTGCCAGCTCAGTGTCAATGCAGTCCGGTGCTCCCACATTCGGTTCCCCTGAGCCTACTCAGGTTATGTATATTTGTGCAGCTTTGGCCAGGCGCCTCAAAGTGCCTTTCCGTAGTGGTGGTGGACTGTGTGCTTCTAAACTACCGGATGCTCAGGCAGCTTACGAAGCGGCAAATACCCTGCAATCAGCAGCCATGGCAGGCGTAAATTTCATGTTGCACACTGCCGGGTGGTTGGAAGGTGGTCTTGCAATGGGTTATGAAAAATTCATGATGGATGCCGATCAGGCGAGCATGCTGGCTGTGCTGTTAGGTGGGGTCGATCTGTCAGAAAATGGCCAGGCCCTTGATGCGCTTCGAGAGGTTGGGCCGGGTAACCACTTTTTGGGTTGTGCGCATACTCAAAGCAACTTCCAAAGTGCTTTCTGGCGCTCAGAGATTTCGGACAACAACAGCTTCGAACAGTGGCAATCGGAAGGTTCTCTGGATGCTGCACAGCGCGCTAACGGCAAGTGGAAGACAGCATTAGCCGAATATCAAGCGCCGGAGCTTGATATTGCGGTCGACGAAGCATTACAAGCGTTTATAAAAATGCGAAAAGACTCTTTTCCTGACGCTAATTATTAGTCACACTCCGGTATAAAGGGGCAGGGTCGGCAAGCGGCCCTGTTCAACTCTAGAAGCCTGAGTGTTATTGTCAATGTTCCACCAGTTCAAGCAATGATCGGCTCCGCCGAAACCACAACGCGCATCGGATTTTATTTGGTGCCAAATTTTTCCATGTTGGCATTTAGCAGTGCATTGGAAGCTCTGCGTATGGCGAACCACAATAGTGGTCAGGTCCTATATCGCTGGAGCCTGATTTCGTCGGATGGCGCAAGCGTGGTTAGTAGTAGTGGTATTGAATTTCCTGTCACTCAAAGCGCTGGTTCACGCGATACCTATGATGCCGTGTTCGTTTGCAGCGGCATTAATGTTCATTTGGTACATGATGAGCCTGGTGTGCAGTGGTTGAAACAGCTGGACAAACAAGGTTGTGTGCTAGGAGCGATTTGTACCGGTACCTACCTTTTGGCGCGAGCCGAATTACTGAACGATTATCGGTGCACGATTCATTGGGAAAATCTTGCGGCAGCTCGTGAAGAGTTCCCACAGTTGGTCATCTCGTCTGAGCTGTTTGAAATCGATCGTAATCGGTATACCTGTGCTGGCGGAACTGCGCCTTTAGATATGATGCTGAGCGAGATTAGAACCCGTCATAGTTCTGCCCTAGCGACGCGTATTTCCGAGCAATTTATGTGTGAGCGTATTCGGGACCAAAACGACCGACAGCGGGTCCCGTTGACGCAACGTATTGGGGCGAATCAGCCTAAGTTAGCTGAGGCGGTTTCCTTGATGGAGGCCAATATCGAAGAGCCTATGACGCTGGATGAGCTATCGCATCATGTGGGCTTGTCAAGAAGGCAACTAGAGCGATTGTTTCAGCGCTATTTGCATTGCGTGCCCACTCGTTACTACTTGGAACTGCGGTTAGAACGCGCGCGCCAATTACTGTTGCAGAGCAGTATGCCTATTGTTGATATCGCTCTTGCGTGCGGCTTTATTTCGGCACCGCACTTTTCTAAGTGTTACCGGGATACTTTCTCACTACCGCCTCGGGATGAGAGGCGGCGTGCAGCTGGGCTACTGAGTGATAATCGCACCGATACTAAATTGGGTAAGCGCGGGCTTATATAGTCGACAGTATAAGCAGTTCGTAGACAATCAGCCCTGCATAAAGGCCCACGAGGGTTGCGAGAATGGATCGGGCTCTCCAGCGATTAAACACTAGGATGTTTCCGGTGGCTATCAGTAGCAATGTCGGAACCGCTGTGAGGGTCATCTTGATGACCGTGAATGTGAAGACGCTGTGATGTAGTAGCGCATTCATAAAGGGGTTTACTTCAGTGCCACCTCTGGCGAGAATCGTAAGGGTGAACAGGGAGTCCATGATCGATAGAATCATTAACGCGATGCCCATACAAATCGCGCCTGTGTCGAGTCTATCTAAAACCGGGTATTGGCGGTCCTCGCTCCGACGCCACTGCATACGTCTCGGGCTATTCAAACATTGCCGGAGTGTGATCAATGTGTATGTTCGCCGCTCGGGACTAACGCGCTTGTCTGATGCTATTAAACTATTCATCCACCCAGTTTATTCCCCCCACAGGGTCGGACCATGATAGGTCTCTAATAAATAAGATATTAAGCCTCGGGAATAGCTATATTCGTGTCTTAATTCGCCTTTTTAAGGGCTTACGAGCTCAGTTTAAGAGTGCGCTGCCGGGCGCACGTTGAGTGCTAAATCGACCGAATTAATAGGGAGAAGCACCAATTTAGGGCCTGTAGTGCCAAGAAAATACACTTTTACCTTTAATATTCAAAGGGTTAGCTTGGTCCGACCCGGGTTTAATTAGAGGGCTTGTTTTAGGCGGTAGTAGGTCATGCCTAGGGCGACTAGGGCGCTGCCTAGGCGGGGGCCGACGGGGAGGCGTATGTGTTTTAGGGAGCTAAAGAGGTCGAATTGGCGCAGGGTGCCGCTGAGGGCGTCGGCCATGATTTCGGCCATGATGTGAGAACTGGCAATGCCGTGACCGGAATAGCCCTGGGCGTAGTACACGTTGTCGTTAATTCGCCCCAGCGCGGGGATGCGGTTGATAATAATGCCCGCTGTGCCGGTCCAGGCGTAGTCGATACCAACATCTTTTAGTTGCGGGAAGGTCTGTTCAAGTGCCGGCCGAAGCGTTGATGCAACATCATCGATGTCGCGACCGGAGTAGTTGGTGCCGCCACCAAACATCAGACGATGATCTGCAGTCATACGGTAATAGTCCAACACCATACGACTGTCGTAAACCGCCAGATTCTCAGGGTTTATAGAACGCGCAAGCCCAGCGTCCAGTGGTTCTGTGGTCAGGTTGCCTAAAATAGCCGGGAACACCAAGCCTTTCAGTTTGTGTTGCGCTAAACGATGGTAGGCGTTGCCTGCTAATACAACTGAGTTGGCGGTGATACGACCGTTCTGCGCCACAACACTCGGAGTTTCACCGTATTCAATGTTCAAAACCGGAGATTGCTCGAAGATAAGTGTGCCTAGTGAATGGGCTGCTGCTGCCTCGCCCAAGCACAAATTGAGTGAATGCACATGCATGTTCCGACGGTTGTATACACCCCCGAAGTAAAGCGGTGTTGCCAGTTTTTCATGAACTTGATTCTTATCGAGCCATTGAACATCGTCACCCAGACCAGCTTCCTTAGCATCGTCTAAAGCAGCCTGCAACTCCGGAATATCCTCTGTGGTGTAAGCGGTATGCAAATGCCCGTGTTGCAAGTCGCATTGAATGTCATATCGCTCAACGCGTTGTTTAATAATGTCGTGTCCGTGCCACCTGAGCATACGTACAACGTCAATAGCATCGGAGCCAATACTTTTCTGCAACTGTTTAAGTATTGCCGCATCACCGGATAAACTTCCTGTGATCTGACCACCGTTGCGTCCGCTTGCCCCCCAACCGATTCTGTTTGCCTCAACAAGCGCAACCTTAAATCCCCGCTCGGACAATTCCACAGCGGTGGAGACTCCAGTTGAACCGCCGCCAACGATAACGACGTCAACGCGTATCTCGCCCTCAAGCACAGGGTACTGCGTATGATTGTTTCGACTTGCGTTGTAGTAGTTGTCGATTCTCTCCGAAGCCTTCATACGGGTGTCATCTTTGTTTATACGCGGGTGAGATAGGTGGAAAGATCCACGTTCGAAACTTGCCGGTTGAAGGTGCTTGCTTCGTGTCGCTTCATACGCACATAAATCTCACAAAACTTTTCACCCAAAACACGCTGAAGCGTTGGAGAATTTTCAAAGTTATCAATAGCTGTTAGCCAATCATGAGTGAGCGTTGTAGCTGATGATTGTTCACCAGATAACAAAGGTTTTGAGACAGGTAGCTCAGCGCGCTTTAGTCCTTCGTGAACACTTGCCAACAATGTGCTAAGCACCAGATAGGGATTTGCATCTGCACCTGATACGCGATGCTCCAACCGTGCAGCCTTGCCGCTGGTTTCAGGGAGGCGGACGGCAACTCCTCGATGGTCGTAGCCCCAATCACATTTGACGGGTGCAAAGCTATCTGGCTGAAGTCGTCTGTAGGAATTTGCGTGTGGTGCGAACACCAGTTGAGATTCGCTCATCAGTTCAAGACAACCATTGGCGGCATGCAGAAGTTTATTGTCAGAGTTGCTAGCACTATCGAAAACGTTATCGCCGTTTTTATTCAGTAAGCTGATGTGGACATGTTGCCCGGAGCCGCCGTGTTCCGTATAGGGTTTAGCCATGAAAGAGGCGAGTAGCCCGTGCTCATGTGCTGCACGATCAACTAATTGTTTAAACAGGACAGCATGATCGGCTGCGCATACTGGACTACTTTGGTGTTTAAGATTGATTTCAAACTGACCTGGGCCAAATTCTGCTAAGGATGTTTCAGCAGGAATACCCATCTGCTTGGCATAGCGATGAATACGTTGAAGCAGAGTTGATACGCGATCCATAACCCGCATGTCATAGAGCTGCAAGTCGTCCGGTCTACCTGCAATAGTGAGTTCCTTGGGAACGCTTGGAATACCGCTCCTTGCGGTCGATTCATCTAGCAAGTAGAACTCAAGCTCAACGGCAACTACTGGATGTAGTCCATCATTGTTTAGTTCTTTAACCACACGTGACAAAATAGAACGCGTATCAAATTCACTCGGCTCACCGTTGGTTTTATACAAAGAACATAGTATTTGTTCGTTACCCTCGTTCCACGGCTGCGGATGAAAACCGTGTCCATCTACCTCCGGTGTGCAAAGCCCATCGGGATCTCCAATTGATAGGCCTAGCCCAGTTATTTCATCTCGATCATCACCCCAGATATCCATGGCTTGTGTTGAGAGAGGAATGCGTGCTTCGCTATCGGCAATTTTACTTCGCATCGAGACTGGTAGCCGTTTCCCGCGAAGACCACCATGCCAATCTACGATAAGGACATCTACATCCGAATTAATACGCGCCGA
>JBGCGD010000088.1:0-22936 GCA_045110515.1 Granulosicoccus sp.
CGCACGGTGTGGAATTATCGTTAATGTGACACCGTTGGAGCCTGAATGGGAAGGGCATGTCACTTTGGAGTTTTCCAACACGACGCCACTGCCGGCCAAAATATATGCAAACGAAGGTGTGGCGCAGATGCTGTTTTTTGAAAGCGATGAAATCTGCGAAACCTCGTATGCTGATCGAGGGGGTAAATACCAAGGTCAACGTGGTGTGACGCTGCCTCGAACGTAATCAATTTGCCTCTTTGGCTTTTTTTTGGAAAAATCGGTACAGTTAATTTTATGAGCACCGACATGATTGACAGCGATGGCTTTCGAGCAAATGTCGGCATCATACTGAGCAACAGTAATGGGCAGGTCTTTTGGGCGCGCAGGATTGGTCAGGACGCTTGGCAGTTCCCGCAAGGCGGCATCGATCAAAGCGAATCCCCGGAAGAGGCGATGTACCGCGAACTGATGGAAGAGACGGGTCTCTCGCCAGGTGATGTTGATGTTTTGGGATGTACGCGTGAGTGGCTTCGCTATCGCTTGCCCAAGCGTTACGTCCGCCGAAATCAAACGCCTGTGTGTATTGGTCAGAAGCAGATCTGGTACATGCTAAGAATGCTAGGGAATGAGTCCGCAGTCGATCTGGCTAATAGTCCAAAACCCGAGTTTGATCACTGGCGATGGGTGGATTACTGGGAGCCGTCTAAAAAGGTTATTTTCTTCAAGCGCAAAGTCTACAAACGTGCATTGGCAGAGCTGGAGCCCTTGCTTATCAATGCTTGATCGCGGCGCTGCCCTAAGCGCTTACTTGCGGGCAGATCCCGAGGTATCAATTAAAAGGTTTGACGATCACCAGGATGACGATGCCTGCCAGAAACGCCACTGGCACCTCGTTAAACCACCTGTACCAGACATGCGATCGAGTGTTTTGATCGGCTTTGAATATTTTGACAAGCTTTGCGCAGTAAAGGTGGTAGCCAAAAAGGCCTAGAACCAGCAGCAGCTTAAGCTTCATCCACCCAAGCGTTATCAATCCGGGTAGCCAGCCAATGAGTAACCAGCTGCCGAACAGCAGGGTTAGCACAGCGCCCATGGTCGTTATGGCGAGGAGTTTTCGCTCCATGACCTTAAAGGTTTCTGATTGCTTGGTGTTTGAAGCATCGGTCATAGCGTGATAGACAAATACTCTAGGCAGGTAAAACAGCCCTGCGAACCAGGTAACCATAAAAATGACGTGAAGCGATTTAACCCACAACATGTTAGCTAGCACTCAGTAGTTTATCGACGGCCATCCGCAACTTACTCAAATCTAGGGCACCTATGTAACGTTCCACCAATTTTCCGTTCCTGTCGATCAAAAAGCTTGTTGGTGTCCCCTGTACTGACGAAAATGCTTCCACTGCCTCACCGTTCAAATCCAGCGCCACCGGAAAGGGCAGTTGTTGTCGCTCGCTCAGTTCCAGGACTTCGTTAGGTGGGTCGTAAGGCATGGCTACGGCAATTAATTCAAAGCCTTTAGGTGACAGTTCGCGATAGAGCTCAGCCATATGAGGCATCTCATTTACACAAACTATACAGCTGGTAGACCAGAAATTTACTAGCGTGGGGCCGTTGAGCTCGTTGAATGCGATTGCAGAGCCGCTAAGCGTATTGAAACTTAATGCCCGTACGGAATCGCTCAGCTCAACCTTAGGGCTGCATCCAGCCAACAGGGCGCAGCAGAATAGAGTCGTAGTTACCGCTCGTAATTTTATTAACCCTGAATTGAATAGGGTTGGCCCAGAAAGTGTTTCGATTTTCACCGTGTGCTGTCGGGTCCTCAAAGACGCGTTGCTAGACATGCCGAGTATGGCACTAATCATACCGAGTGTCGGAGCTTTCGGGTAACCGGTCAGTCACTGAGTAGCCAGTAACAAAACCTAAAGGAATTTCGTTTGCTGGCCGACATTTCTGTTGCAAGGGTGTGATCTGTGCAATTTCTCTCTGAGAGATAACGCCGATTTGTTCGAATTCATAAGCTTTCAGCACCATAAGTGGGCTGGAAACAGCAGTTAACTGGAGATCGTGTTTCATGAGAAGACTATTCAGCTATTTAGTGCTGAGCCTGGGCCTGATGGCCGGAGCCGCACAAGCCGATATGTCCAAAATTTATTTTGGCGGAGGGTTTTCCGACGGCTCAGTTGCTAACCAGTTCGGCGGCGAAAAGACGGTAGGAAATTTATCCGTCAATCTCGGTTACCGCTTGCATAAGTATTTTGGTGTTGAGTTGGAAATGGGCTCAGCCTCTGACGACACCGGCAGCATAGTGAGTGATCCTTTGGTGACCTATCAGGCGGCCATGCTTCGCGCAGGCTACCAGTGGAATCAGATTGGGGTTTACATTCTGGCAGGTACTGCCTCGCTAGATGTTGACTCTCAGCTTGTTGACACGGACTCAGGAAATGCCATTGGATTTGGTATCAACCTGTTTGGCAACCGCACGACCTCGCTGAACTTCCATGTGATTGACATTGACGATGGTGCTTTCAAAGCGACAACCATCGGCTTTCATCACTACTTTGGTGGCTATCGCTAATCGGCTAATGAGAACACGGGACCTGATGAAAATGGATAGAAAATTTCTCGCCATAGTGTTTATGGCCTTCTCAATTTTACTGAGTGCATGTGGACAGCGACCCGATGCTGAAGGTGGCTTTGGTACTGACCCCACTGATACTACGGGTGATATAAGTGTCAGAGTTATCACCAACGTGAACTCGATTACGACGGGCGGAATAGACACTGCGACCATTACGGCGTTGGTTAGTGACGAAAACAACAATGCTCTAGCCGGTGCTAGTGTCATCCTAAGTACAACCAGTGGTGTGCTTCAGGATCTGACCACAATTTCTGATGAGAACGGTGAAGTCTCAGCGACGTTGAAGTTACCTTTGGATTATCAGAACCAAAACATTGTTGTGTCAGCGGACGTCCAAGGCATTACATCAGAAGCTTCGTTAGCTGCTACCGGTTCTGCAATTGAAGTTACGGGGCCCGATAACTTAGTCTCGGGCGATGAGGCTGAGCTTGTAATCAGTTTGGTCGCTGGTAACGATGAGCCTATCGCTAACCATCCGATAAGCGTTGTTTCCACTGCAGGAAACCTTGTGTCGCCTACTTTTCCAATGACAGGGCCAGATGGTAGAGCCACCCTGACTGTCGGCACTACGAATGGCGACGATGAGGTTCGTATCTCTGCGCTTAACGGGACTGTCAGTGCCGAGCACGAATTTGAGGTGTCTCAGGATATCCTGCGTTTTGAAGAAGGCGTAGAAGATACCGAGTTGCCTGTTGCACAAACCAATGCGATTACAGTGACATGGTCCAGTCAGTCGCAACCGGTGGTGGGTCAATTACTATTGTTTTCCACAACAGCAGGCGAGATCGTTGGAAATTCCAGCATCACCACTGACGCAAATGGGCAGGCGACTGTTCAGATAAGATCCAATAGCTATGGTCCGGTTAAGTTGACTGTAGAAGATGCTTCCGACTCTCGCCCGAAGACATCTGCCGATTTAGAATTTGTCGGAACTACCCCTGCAACTATCTCTCTAGATGCATCAGTATCACGAGTTGAAATTGGAAATACCAGCACACTGATGGCCTCGGTAAGAGACGCACAAGGGAATCCGGTTAAGAATCAGATTGTGGACTTTTCCAGCTTGGATCTGAAGGGTGGACAAATCAGCCCGGCATCTGCAACTAGTAATTCAGAAGGTGTCGCAAGCGTCACGTTTACGGCAGGTTCCAATGCCACCGAAGCCAATGATATTTCAGTCAACGCTACCGTCAAAGGCACTTCGATTACCAACAGCATGAATTTGAGTGTGACCGAGAAAGTGCTGAACGTGACCTTGGGTACATCGAACCTGTTGACCGTTAGAAACTTTGATACTCAGTACGCAGTTGCCTTTGTTGCGCAAGTCGCTGATGGTGGCGGTGCACCTATAGAAGGTGCTGATGTTGCCTTGTCGATAACGCCAATACGCTATTTCAAAGGATGGATGGACTTGTTACGTGACGAAGAAGGTGTAGCCATTGGATGGAACGCGTTTGTAACTGCGATCTGCGAGTCGGAAGACATTAATGGAAACAGAATACTTGATGCGGGCGAAGATCGTAATGGCAACGGCTCACTGGATCCCCAAGACCCTGTGATTCTTGCAGCGGTTGAAGATAACCCGAACAATGCGGCGACTATTGTAGGTGGCACCGGGGTGTTGACAACAGATGGAACCGGAAGTGGCTTCTTTGAAATACGTTATCCTAAGAGCCACTCAGTGTGGGCTACCGTTGCTATTAACGCACACGCTGAAGCACTAGGGACCGAAGCTATTAGCTCGTTTGAGAAAAGGCTGAGTTTACTAGCGGTTGACGGTAGTGATCCGGCTGTGAGTCCACCAAATGCAGTTAGCCCTTATGGTACTAGCGTCAATTGTTTTGATACAGAGTAAGAGATCTGTTTGAGTCTCCAGTCCTAGTCATCGGGTAAGGGTGTCAGGCTTTTTATCAAAGACAATGAAATGAAGTAGCGCAAATGTCACATGCCGTGACGGTATAAGCAGAAGATATAGTTATTATGGTTTTTAATAGCGATTCGAATTCAACAGCTTCAGGCTCCGACGAGAACAGTACGCTTGTTCAGTTTGCAGCTCGATCGGTCTCCCCCGTAACTGAGCTGAATGCGAAGAACTGCAATGCGTTGTGTAAGTCCGCTATGGTTGTTCATGTTCAGCGCAATGATGAGATAAAGCCAGAAAACTCGCATCGCTGGATGATGTACCTGGTTGAAGGTTCGTTAACACTTCATAGTGGAAAAGATGAAGTAGGTGTTTTGAATGCAAGAACTCCTGAATCTTTTCAACCATTGTTTCAGGACAAAGGCGCTTATCAAAGCGTTCGAACTAACACGGTGGCGAAAATCGTAAAGTTCGGTCGTGAGCAACTGGATATCTTGCTTAAAGAACAGCAAAAAAACGCTGTCTCTGTAGCCGACGTTCATGTCGGTGAGCTCGACAATCTTGTCTTTGACAGTATCCGAGAAGACATGATGTCGCATTCAGTTATGTTGCCCAGCTCATCTGACGCCGCACTGAAAATATTAGGCTCGTTTGCGCGTGTTGGGGGAATCCCTGAGCTTGCTGAAGTTATTCAATGTGACCCTGGACTTGCAGTGCATATTGTTAAAACCGCAAACCGTGTTGACGTAGGAACAACTGAATCAACACATAGTATTCGTGGTGCTATCACTCGTTTAGGTGTCGAAGAAACACAAAGGGCCATTGCCGAGCTGTTGAAGGTAAACACCATGGTGCCTGCGAACAAAACTATTGACACTCGTTTAAAGCGTTATATTCATAGAACGACGTTGTGTGCGGCAATCGCTCAGGTTATTTCCAGAGAATTGCCACATTTGAAATCTGAGGTCGCTATGCTCGTTGCGCTATCTGCTGATGTTGGAGAGCTATTGGTTCTCAAGTATGCGAATGTTCACGCAGATAAGTTCACGTCAGAGCAGGAGTTGGCAACGGTTATAGAGAATTTGCGTTTGATCGTCAGTAGTTGGTTGATGTCCTCTTGGGATTTTCCGCAGGAGTTTCTAGACGCATCGTTAAAAGCCCGGGACTGGTATCGAACGCACAATGGTGAAATAACCTATACCGATCTTGTCACCGCTGCGCTTCTGATTATCAATTCGGAAATGCCTGAGTCGCAGCCAAGCTCAATTCCCAGTGCAGATAACCTACTTTTGGCACGACGCCTACAGCAAGCTGGTATTGATCTAATCTCGCCAGGTGCCATCGTACGCGCAGCCAGTAGCAGAATCGTGAACGTGCAAAGTTTGCTCAAAGCCGGTTAAGTAACCGGCTTTCGTTCTTCAACTGAAGTGCTTTGCCGCTGCGTTGCAGTTAAGACGTTTTTTGCGTGTCCAAACGTCTGAGCACTTTAGGAATTGAGAAAGTAATGGTTTCCTCTATTCCGTCAGTTTCTGTTGCTGTTTCACCACCGGATTGTTTTAATCGGTCAATGACCTCGGTAACCAGTACTTCAGGTGCGGAAGCCCCGGCAGTTACCCCAACTTTGCGCTTGCCATCTAACCACTGTTCTTCGATATCGACTGCGCGAGTGATGAGTCGTGAGTCAACTCCTGCTCGAACGCCAAGCTCGGCCAGCCGATTTGAATTTGAACTATTACTAGCCCCTACCACTAGAAGTAAATCTACTTCTTCACACAGCTTCTTAACGGCATCCTGTCGGTTTTGAGTGGCGTAACAAATGTCATCTCGGTTAGGCGCCACGATACCCGGAAATCTTGTCCGTAATGCATCAATGATATCTTGTGTGTCGTCTACCGAGAGTGTCGTTTGAGAGACGAAAGCAAGCTCTTCCGGATTCGCAATGTCCAATGTGTCGACATCATCTGTTGTTTCAACCAGGATAATCCGGCCGCCATCGCTGGTGTCGTAGCGTCCCATCGTGCCCTCTACTTCGGGATGCCCTTCATGCCCAATGAGTATAACTTCCTTTCCCTGCTTGGCATATTTAACGACCTCCAAGTGAACCTTAGTGACCAATGGGCAAGTTGCGTCAAACACCTGTAGGCCGCGTTTTTGAGCAGCGGTTTCTACTGCCTTTGATACGCCATGAGCACTGAAAATCACAGTCGCATCATCGGGCACCTCATCGAGTTCCTCGACAAATATCGCCCCCTTTTCTCGCAGCGCATCCACAACGAATTTGTTATGAACAACCTCGTGACGAACATAAATGGGGGCGCCATATATTTCGATAGCTCGTTCAACGATCTCAATAGCGCGATCAACACCTGCACAAAATCCACGAGGGTTGGCTAGTAAAATTTGCATACGGGTAATCCTATGATCCGGTTGCGTCTTTTTCTGTGTCGTTCTTTTCAAACAGGGTAATAGCAAGCAATATCAATGTGCCGCACGATATGGCTGCATCAGCGATATTGAAAGACGGAAAATAGCTGGTGTTCCAATAGACTTGGATAAAGTCGACCACATAGCCGTACCAGACCCGATCAATTAGATTGCCAATAGCTCCGCCCAGTATCAGCGCTATCGATAAACTCAGCCAGCGCTCCAGTCGACTCATTCTATACAGCCATACTGTTAATACGATACTGACAACCAAACTAATACCGGTGAACAGCCATCTCTGCCAACCGCCCGCATCGTTTAAGAAACTGAAGGCAGCTCCGTAGTTGTATGCTTTCGTGATGTTAAAAAAGCTGGTTATCGGAACTTGCTCGTACATAGCCAACGAGGTGTCAGCCCAGATTTTGGTGATCTGGTCCGCCACAACGATGACCAGTACGATGGCATAGCGCAGTAAGTGAGGCATAGTTTAGGCGATGGCTCGTTTTTCACCCGCGCCATGCACGTTGCTAATACAGCGTGCACAGATTTCAGGGTGCTCCTGATTGGCACCCACGTCATCACGCAAATGCCAGCACCGGACACACTTCTCGCCCGTGGCTTTGCTAGTCAAAACTGCGTAGTCGAATGAATTTGCTGACTGTGTTTCCAAGTCAGCTGGTTTTTCATCGATGCGGCTAACGGATGCGGTGGAGGTGATGAGTACAAATCGCAACTCGTCTTTCAGTTTTGCTAAAAGCATTGCTGTTTCATCGCTGGCATAGATCGTGACCGAGGCTTCCAAAGCGCCGCCAATGTCTCCGGCCGCTCTGAGCGTCTCAAGTGATTTTGAAACAGAATCCCGAATGTGTGTAATCGCTTCCCAGTCGCTACCGCTTAAAGAGACGCTGTCGTCTAGTAGAAATAAAGTATCACTGTAGGTTTGTGTGAACACGCTGTGTGCTCGCTTGGCTTTATCTTGAGCAGAATGTTCACGCAAATGTTGCCAAATTTCATCAGCGGTAAAGCTTAGAACCGGTGCAATCCAACGAGCCAGCGCATCAGTAATTAAATACATTGCCGTTTGTGCTGATCGTCTGCCATGACTGTCCTGTGCCATGGTGTACTGCCGGTCTTTGATGATGTCTAGATAAAAACTGGACATATCGGTAGAGCAAAAGTGGTGAATGGTCTGGTACACCGTATGAAACTGGTAGGTTTCGTAAGCTTCCTGAATACTTCTCTGTGTGCGTAGCGCGCAATCGACAGCCCAGCGATCCAAAGCCAGCATGTCTTCCGGAGCCACAGTATGGATCTCGGGATCGAAGTCATTGATTGCGCTTAGTAAGTAGCGGGCGGTGTTTCTAATGCGACGATAGGCATCAGACATGCGATCCAAAATTTCATTGGACACTGTCATCTCACCGCGATAGTCGGTTGAGCAAACCCAAAGACGAACGATATCGGCGCCCAAGGTTTTAAGGAGTTTCTGAGGGGCGATGATGTTGCCCAATGATTTGGACATCTTGCGACCTTTTTGATCAACCGTAAAGCCGTGAGTCAGTACCTGTTTGTAGGGTGCGTGTTGGTTGATAGCGACACTTGTCAATATTGAGGAGTGAAACCAACCGCGGTGCTGATCAGAACCTTCCAGGTAGATGTCTGCTGGATACGTTAAATTTTCGTTCTGTTTCAGCACATGCATCCAGGATGTGCCGGAATCAAACCAAACATCAAGTACGTCTGTGACTTTGTCGTAAGCCGCAGCGTCATCGCCAATTAATGATTCGGAATCGAGATCGAACCAGGCTTGGATGCCATGTTTTTCAATCTCGACGGCGGCAGCTTCAATGATCTCTGTTGTTCTAGGGTGCAGCTCGCCTGATTGTTTATTTAAAAATAATGGTAGCGGCACACCCCAGTAACGTTGTCGGGAAATACACCAGTCCGGTCTATCGGCTATCATGCCGTGAATCCGATCTTGTCCCCAGCTCGGAATCCATTGAACTTTCTCAATTTCAGATAGCGTGTCCTTGCGTAGATTTTCCTTATCCATGCTGACAAACCACTGAGGTGTGGCCCGGTAAATGATGGGGGTTTTGGTGCGCCAGCAGTACGGGTAGCTGTGTTGGTATTTTTCGCTTTTTACGAGCCTTCCACGGCTTGTAAGTTCTTCAAGCATGTGGGCATCTACCTTCATCACATGCTCGCCACCGAATAGTTCGACGTGCTCGCGGAAAACGCCATGGTCGTTAACTGAATCTAAAAGTCCTAGGTCGTGTTTCTTCGCTGCGTAGAAATCATCGACACCATGATCAGGTGCAGTATGTACAGCGCCGGTACCTGCATCGGTTGTCACGTAGTCACCGAGGATTAATAGCGAGTCTCTTTCGTAGAGAGGATGCTTAAGTTTTAAACCGGCTAGCGAGGCGCCGTCAGTTGTGCCGACAATACGATAGTCGGAAAACCCGTAACGTTCCATAACGCTATCAACCATCGCTTCAGCCAAAATCAGCTTTTCACCATTCACACTGACGAGTGCATACTGCAATTCTGGATGAAGAGTGACAGCCAGGTTGCCGGGAATTGTCCAGGGTGTGGTGGTCCAGATAACAATGTTGATATCTTCGCCGTCATCATCAACCTTAAATGCTGTGTGCATGGCAGCCCTGTCTCGCGGTGCGAACCGGACATCTATGGCCGTTGAGGTTTTGTCTTCGTATTCGATCTCTGCCTCAGCCATGGCGGAGTGCGCACCCCAGCTCCAATAAACCGGCTTGGTTCCTTTATAAATATGGCCTTGCTCAACAATCTTGCCCAAAGCACGAACAATGTTGGCTTCATTGGAAAAATTCATTGTCAGGTAAGGCGCTTGCCAGTCACCCAGAATACCGAGTCGTTGAAATTCCTGGCTCTGGTTGGCGATTTGCTCGGTCGCGTATTCGCGACACTTTGCGCGAAATTCGCTCTCCGTTACTTTGTCACCGGGTTTGCCGATGAGCCCTTCCACTTTGTTTTCGATAGGCAGTCCATGGCAGTCCCAGCCCGGCACGTAGGGTGAGTCAAAGCCTGCGAGTTGCTTCGATTTCACGATCATGTCTTTGATGACTTTGTTGACCACATGGCCAATATGAATATCGCCGTTAGCGTACGGGGGGCCATCGTGCAGAATAAATTTCGGGCGACCCGCCGAGTGCTGTCTAATGTGCTCGTGAAGTCCCTCTTCGTTCCAACGGGCAAGCATTTCTGGCTCACGTTTAGCCAGATTTCCGCGCATGGGGAAATCAGTTTTGGGTAAATTCAGCGTTTGTTTGTAGTCGGTCACTTGATTTACTTCGTCATGGGTACGAAAGAGGGTGTTGGCAAACGAGAAATTACACGCTGCCGTTTGAGTAAGTGTATGTCATCTGGTGCCAATCATCTGCCTGGCGTCGTCGGCATCTTGCGCAATTTGAGCTTTAAGTTCGTCCAATGATTCAAATCGGATCTCCTGCCGCAGTTGCGATAAGAAATCTATGGCCAAATGATGTCCATACCAGTGCACAGATTGGTCCAGTACATGGACTTCCAGCAATAGTTTCCGCCCACCTATCGTGGGGCGTTCGCCCAGGTTGGCGACGGCCGGGAAGGATTTGCCGGATTCAAGGTCTTTGGCTATAACGGCAAATACTCCACGAAGCGGCGGTTGGTGCTTTCCAAGCGAAACATTTGCGGTCGGAAAGCCGAGCTGACGACCCACTTTTTCACCGTGAATGACACGGCCGCTGATACGATATTGCCGACCCAACAAAACGGCAGCCTCTTCAAGATTGCCTGCTGCAAGATTTTCACGAATCAATGTACTGGATATGCGCCGGCCCTCATGTTCACAGGTCGGGCTGCGCTGGAGCGTGAAGCCATATTTTTTCGACGCTTCTTCGAGAAGTTCAAAAGTTCCTTGACGCTTGTGACCGAATCTAAAATCATCACCAATGACTAGGTGTCGGGCATTTAGGCGGTTCACCAGCGTTTCGCGAATAAATTCATCGGCGCGTTGTTCAGCAAAAGCCCGGTCGAATTTCACGAGTACAAAGCGATCTAAGCTGGCCTCTTTGAGGCTGCGTACGCGATCTCTTAAACCTTGCAGCCGCGGCGGTGAGGGTAGTTGAGAAAAATACTCATGGGGCAACGGATCAAAACTAAGCACGGTGGATGGCGCTTCATGTTGTTCTGCAGCGGATTGCAGCGCCGAGAACATAGCCTGATGTCCGCGATGGGCGCCGTCGAAGTTCCCCATGGTGACCACGGTGGCAACTCGATCGGGCCAACGGTTTAATCCCCGTATCAAGTGCATTGAGCGCACCTGCGTTGCGTTGGGGCTTGTTGCTTAAAAATAGTCACTTGCGAAGTATGCTTCACCTGAGCGTGTGCGGGTACTGTCGCACACATTATTTACACGTAATTAGGGGCTGGCTAGATGTTTTGGGCGTATGCCCATTCCTAAAAGTGCTAGCGCATAGGCGGCGGCCGAGCCACTGATGATTAGAAGCAGTCGAGTGACACGCTCCATTGCAGTAAGGTCTTCCCACTGAGCACCGGCAAACCACCAAAGGCAAGCGCTCAGAACCACCAAGGCCGGAATTAGCTGTGAAAAAAAATGTACAACGGGTTTCGACAAGTGATAGATATCGTCTTTCCCCAGTTGTTTGTAAAGCATCAGTGCCTGTTGCCATGCTGCCAGAGAGCTTGCGATAGCAAGGCCGGTATGAGGCGCAATAAAGTCGAGCCAAATCATAGGCAGAACAAAGAGCAGGTTGTATCCCATGTTCGAGATCAAGGCGATAATGCCTATGCGGACAGGTGTACGCGTATTTTGCTGCGCGAAAAAAGCGGGTGCAAAGATTTTTACCAGTAAAAAAGCGGGCAATCCTGCTCCGTAGGCGATGAGACTAAAGCTTGCCATCGTCGCATCATGTGGCTGAAATTGTCCGTAGCCGAAAAGCGTTAGTAGCATTGGGCGGGCTAGCAACATTAATCCTATGGCGGCAGGTATGCCCAGAACCAGTGTCAATCGGATGGCCCAGTCAACCGTTTTGGTAAAGCTTTCGGGCGACTGCAGGGCATGCTCTCGCGAAAGTTTTGGCAGTATCACGGTACCCAGGGTGACGCCTAGTAGCCCCAGCGGAAATTCCATCAGCCGATCGCTGTAGTAAAGCCAGCTCAGGCTCCCCGCCGTTAAAAATGACGCGATGATGGTGTCGAGCAAGAGGTTTATCTGAGCGACTGAAGAGCCCAGTATGGCTGGCGCCATCAGTTTCAGAATACGTCTAACCCCAGAGTGTTTCCAGCCCCATCTAGGTCTGGGCAACAGACCCATCTTTTGTAGAAAGGGAAGCTGTAAACACAATTGAAGAACGCCAGCGGCAAAAACTCCCCAGGCCAGCGCCATGACCGGAACGTCGAAAGAGGGGCTGAGAGCCAGCGCTGCGCCGATCATGCAGACATTAAGCAACACGGGCGTAAAAGAGGGAATGGCAAATTTCCCGAAGGTATTAAGCATGCTGCCGGCGTAGGCAACCAAGCTGACGAAAAAGAGGTACGGGAATGTGATCCGCAGCATATGCACAGCTAGGTTGTATCGCTCGGGATCGTCAATGAATCCGGGGGCGAATAGCATAATTATAAGAGGGCTGAGCATGACACCCAACGTGCTGACTATTAGCAGTACGGCGGCCAATGTGCCTGAGACGTGCGCTGCAAGATCGAGCAACGCCGCGCGGCTTCGAGTTTCTTTGTATTCTGTGAATACGGGTACAAACGCCTGAGCAAATGCGCCTTCGGCAAACAACCGCCTCAGAAAATTGGGTATTTTGAATGCCACCAGAAATACATCTGTGACCGAGCCCGCGCCAAAGACAATAGCAAGCACCTGATCTCTGATGAACCCCAGCACGCGTGAAAGCAGGGTCATTAACCCGACAATCGTTCCAGATCGTGCAAGATTATTCGGTTTCATTGATTCGGACGTTGACGTGGAGTGAAACCCGGTGGATAATGGGCGGCTGAATTACGTACAGACAAGTTAGAGGACAGTCCGTGGCCAACACTGCTCAGGCACGCAAACGCGTTCGCCAAGCCGAAAAATCTCGTCAACGCAACGCAAGCCAGCGCTCTATGATGCGCACTATGGTAAAGCGTGTTTTTTCTGCTATCGCCTCTGGCGATAAAAGCTCTGCAGAAACTGCGTTGAAAGAAGCAACTCCAGTTCTGGATCACATGGCCCGTAAGGGTCTGATTCACAAAAACAAAGCTGCTCGATACAAGAGCCGTTTCAACGCACAGGTTCGTGCTCTGGGTTAATCCCCGGATGTGAAGCTTCCCAGTCGCATTGTTATCTGCGACGGGAAGCCGTTTTGTCGTGGACGTCATCATAGGCGTCAAGTGGGCTCCAAGCCTGCCGGTGGTACACATTTGTAAACCGATTACTGCATATTGCTGGCAGGGTGAGCCAATCACTATCACTGCAGCACTATCATGTTGTCCCGATGAATAAGCTCGGGCTCCCCTGAATACCCCAGAAGCGTGTCGAACTGCTCGCTGGATGAACCCATGATTTTCCGGGTATCCGCTGAATTGTAGTTGACAAGGCCTCGAGCTATTTCCCGGCCGTCTGCACTTACGCATGACACAAGCTCTCCGCGAGAGAATTCTCCCGTACAGCTTTTAACGCCAACGGCCAGAAGACTGGAGCCTCTGTTGCTCAGAACATCGCATGCACCGTCATCGATCGTAAGGGTGCCCTTGGCGCGTAAGTGATCGGCCAGCCATCGTTTTTTCGCGTCTTGTGGTTTCTGATCGCTGGTCAGCATCGTGCCAATCGTTTCTCCGGCAAATATTCTGAGTAGAACATCGGGTTCCCGGCCATCGGCTATAACGGTCGTCGCACCGTTTCGGGCGGCACGTTCAGCCGCTAACACTTTGGTTCTCATGCCGCCGCTGCCGAGTGAGGATCCCGCAGGTCCAGCTGCCGATAAAATACGTGTATCGGAAGCATTTGCGCGCTCCAGTAAATTCGCGTCAGCGTTGTGTCTTGGATCTTTGTCAAATAGGCCCGCTTGGTCTGTCAATAGAATCAAAACATCGGCATCAATCAAATTGGCTACCTGTGCTCCTAATGTGTCGTTGTCACCCAGCTTAATTTCATCGGTGGTGACCGTGTCATTTTCATTGACTATGGGTAGAACGCCCCGGTTTAGCAGTGTTGTCAGTGTTCCTCTTGCGTTCAGGTATCTTCTACGATCGGACAGGTCGTCGTGGGTGAGTAAGATTTGCGCTGTCAGGGTGTTAAAACGCTCAAAGCCTGCTTCGTAGGCTCTGATTAACCCCATTTGACCGACAGCTGCGGCTGCCTGCAACTCGTTGACGCGCGTAGGGCGTTTGCTGAGCTTTAGCCGGGCAACGCCTTCGGCGATCGAGCCACTGGAGACGAGTACTATCTCTCGATCGTCTGCCTTAAGGGCTGCAATTTGTGCGGTCCATTGATTAATGATGGCATGGTCAAGCCCTTTTCCATCTGCCGTTAGTAAGGAGCTGCCTACTTTAACGACACAACGGGTGGCTGTGCGCAGTCGTTCACGCATCGCTGGCAGGGTGTGTGTCCGGCCCCGATACTTGTCCGAGATCGCTATTTTCTAAAGGGCTTGTTCGAGATTGCGGTGTGGCATTCTCTCTTGATGACTTGGCTGCTGCCTCCTCTTCCTCTTCTCGCATTCTTTCAAGGTGGCTCATGATGTCGGCTGCAAGGTTTAGAGAGCCTTCGCCGGTCACCGCGGAAATGGTATAGATCGGACCGGTCCACTGAAGCTCGTTAATTATGCTTTGGCAATGACTTTCAATCTCATCTTTTGGAAGCAGGTCTGATTTGTTCAGCACCACCCATCGTTCCTTGTTGTGCAGCACTTCGCTGTGTTTTCGTAGCTCATTAACGATGGCTCGAGCTTGTTCTGCGGGGTTGCTTTGGTCAACGGGCAAGACGTCGATTAAATGAAGCAGCAGGCGGGTTCTGCTTAAATGCTTTAAAAACCTGACCCCTAAGCCATGTCCTTCGGCGGCGCCCTCGATGAGGCCGGGAATGTCCGCCATGACGAAGCTACGGTGAGGTTCAATGCTGACCACGCCTAAGTTCGGGTGCAGAGTGGTGAACGGATAATCTGCAACTTTGGGGCGAGCGGACGATAGTTGTCTAATTAATGTGGATTTTCCGGCATTGGGTTGTCCCAGGAGGCCAACGTCCGCAAGGACTCTGAGTTCCAATTGCAATTCGCGGCGTTCGCCGGGCTTGCCGTCAGTAGTCTTTCGCGGCGCCTGGTTCGTTGAGCTTTTAAAGCGGGCATTGCCGAGTCCGTGCCAGCCACCCTTGGCAACTTCAATCGTTTGCCCGACGTGTTTAAGGTCTGCAACAATTTGTCCGGTCGTTCTGTCGGAGGCTACTGTGCCAACAGGTACCTCAACAATGCAGTCTTTCCCGCCGGCGCCGGAGCAGTTTTGCCCACGACCATTTTCACCGCGCTGGGCGAGATAGGTACGTTGATGCCTGAAGTCTGCGAGGGTGTTTAGGCGCTCAGTGGCTCTTAAGAAGACGCTTCCACCATTGCCGCCGTCGCCGCCATCCGGGCCACCTCTGGGGATGTATTTTTCACGGCGAAATCCGAGCGCACCGTTGCCGCCATCTCCGGCAATCACATTGATGCGGGCTTCATCTACGAATTTCACAATCTTCTCTCAGGGCAAAGAAAAACCCGCACTGGGCGGGTTTCGCTTTCGTTCCGATGTAAGTCGAAAGCCTTTAGCCTTCAGTGCTTGCCGGTACGATATCGATAAATTTACGGTTGTTGGCGCCGCGTATAGCAAAAGATACCACGCCGTCTGTCTTAGCAAAGATAGTGTGGTCCTTGCCAATGCCCGTGTTTACGCCTGCATGGAAGCGTGTGCCACGTTGGCGGACGATGATGTTGCCAGCCAGTACGGCTTCGCCGCCAAATCGCTTCACGCCGAGTCGTTTGGACTCTGAATCGCGACCATTGCGAGTACTACCACCTGCTTTTTTATGTGCCATGACTGATTACCTTTCTTCAGCTGTTTAATTCGGATATGAAAATATGACGCCAATTGTGTCGGGTGCTAACTAGCCCGCGTTGATGCCTGTAATTTCCAGTTCCGTGTAGTTTTGACGATGTCCAGCCTGTTTGCGGTGATGCTTACGGCGGCGAAATTTGATGATGCGAACTTTGTCGCCACGGCCATGGGACACGACTTTAGCGCTAACAGAGGCATTTGCGACCATAGGTGCGCCAACTGTCACAGATTCGCCACTACCAACCATCAATACCTCGTCAAGACTGACTTCGGCGCCTGCTTCGGCCTGTATGGTTTCTACTTTAAGTCGATCACCTTGACTGACTCGGTACTGCTTGCCACCGGTTTTGACTACCGCGTACATGATTTGTGGTCCTAAAAACTTGGCTTAATGTTTATTAAGCGCTTGAGCATGATGTGCGGTTTCGTAACCGCGGACAGCCCACAAGCATACCAGTATATGTTTGCTGGAGTCAACACTAGTGTTGTACATAAACTGTGCAATCATTCTACTCGTTCTCGTTTGCCTTGCTTTAATGCGATAAGCGTCCTAAGTGCGCGTTCTGGGCTCTCCATGCCCGGTCGATGCAGCGTATCGCTTATCGCGAATTCTAGCCCGTTCGGTGCGAACCTGTACGTTAGTCTGTTGCTACGGAACTTCGGCGTGCGACGTAAAGTCGAAGCTGTGGCGCCCGTATTCACTAATCAATAGGTTATCCTTGCGCGTCGCAGCACAAGTATAGTGTCGGTTCAGCTGGGTGATCATTAGTTTTGAATTTGACAATATAATTTGGCGTACAACCCCAAGCCATCCAATAATCTCTCGCGTTTCGAATAATGTCGTTGTCCATAGAAGATTGCCGTTCGCAGGTCGCTCAAGGCATGGAGCGTGTAGATGAACTCATCCGACTCCGATTAAGCTCGGATGTTGTGCTGATTAATCAGTTGTCTGCCTACATCATCGGTAGTGGTGGGAAGCGACTACGTCCGCAACTTGTGCTGCTAGCTGCTGCTGCCTGCGGATTAGACTGTGAAGAGTCTGAAGAGAGTGCAAAGAATCCGGTTACCGTCGCTGCCATTATCGAATTTATCCATACCGCGACATTGCTTCATGATGATGTCGTCGATGCATCGGATCTGCGCCGAGGTCAGGACACCGCCAATTCCGTTTGGGGAAACGAAGCTGCTGTTCTGGTGGGCGATTTTTTATATTCCCGTGCCTTCGAAATGATGGTGGATGTCCACAGTCTGGACGTCATGAGCATCTTAGCGACGACGACCAATCGAATTGCAGAAGGCGAAGTCATGCAGCTGTTGAACGTCAATGAGCCTGACATAACTGAAGCACAATACATTGAGGTTATTGAGGCGAAAACAGCTCGGCTTTTTCAAGCGGCAACCGAGTTAGGCGCTGTGCTTGCCGGACAACCCGCTGAAGTGCGACTAGCATTGGCAAGTTACGGTATGCACCTCGGTACAGCGTTTCAAATTGCTGACGATGTCCTTGACTATCAAAGTGACAGCGGCACCATGGGCAAAAATATGGGTGACGATTTGGGTGAGGGAAAAACTACCTTGCCTTTGATCTATGCCATGCGTGACGGCGACAATACGCAAGCAGCGTTGATTGCCGATGCAATCCGCCAAGGCGGGCTTGATCAATTGAGTTCGGTGATCGATATCGTTGAGCACACAGATGCATTAGCAAAATCGATGCATCGGGCGAGTGAAAGTGCTGATGCAGCAATAGAGGCATTATCGGTCCTGCCGCATTCTAAGCATCGGGATGCTTTAGCCAGAATTGCTCGTTATTCAGTTGAGCGTTTGTACTAAGCCATACTGCGTCTGGTAACTGTTATTGGTACCAGAAATAGAAGTAGGCTTAGTAAACCTAAAGGGCCGCTACTGCCAATACCTGCGCTGCCTCCCGAGCTGGCAATCTGACTTTCATCATCGTTGGCGGCTAGGACATTAGCGCTGGATGTAGGGGCATTAAAGTCTACCTGAACAGTGGCTTTGTTGTTTGCGTCGTTGGTATCCATGAACTGGCTATGCTTAAGCTCGCTGTCTATCCGGGCGGGGTCAGTATTTGCATATTGCACGGTTACAGTTGCATTGCTCGTGCTGTACAGGCCGATGTTGCCATGATCACAGCTCAAGGTCGTACCGGATACGCGACAGCCAGCGCTCAAGGACGATAGTTGGACGCTTGAAGGAAATTCAGTCACGCTGGTTACGTTCCTGGCTGCTCGTGCTGTGTCCCAGTTCGTTGCCGAAATAATCACGTCCTGTTCAAACAGGTTGTCGCTCGGTGTTGAAGTAATACCTATCGACAGTTCGATGTTTTCGGCAACACATGGCGATGAGAGGGCGGCTCTCATGCTTTCGATGCTGCAGTTAGAAAACGTAGACGTGATGTTGTCAGAGAGTTCAGGCCACATCACTTCATTGCCTGTAACCGTAGAGTCTACGATGCAGCGTCGCTCATCATCATGTACAGCGCCTAAGTTGTGCGCTATTTCATGAGCGCTCAGTAGCATGCTGTAAGGAGAGGGGGTTGATACACTAATATCATAGCCGTCAGTTTGGCAAACGGTACCTATCCAGCTAAGACCAATAGGTTGGCTGGGGTCGGAGTTGCCGGTAAACAAGTGAACTAAGGCAAGCTCAGGGTCAAGCTCGTTATCACTGAGTCTGTTAAGTCTAAACTCATTAAGCATTTCTTCTAAATCGCCAGAAAAATCTCTTAACGGATCACTGTCTGCGTTTTTGTAATATCGTCGACTTTCAATAGTTACGGCTAGTCCGAGTTGATTTTGAAACAAACCGTCTAGGTTGTGAATGATGCGGAGCGCTGTTGCTAAACCTCCGCCGTTGTAGTGTTCATCGTATTTGCTGTCGACAACGATACCGATCTTGATTGCCTTGTCTAGAGCGGGGCCGCTTATGGCCTGGCCCCCTACGGGAATTGCTGACTGAAATATTGCGCTACGGGGTGATAAGTTCAAGCGTGGTTGATGGCTGCTGTCCAGAGGAGTTAGTCCATAACCGGTGAGCGGTGAATAGCTAAGATTGTATAGCGCACCGTTGACAAAGATATGCCCCGAAATGGCTGCCGAATCGAGCGAGTGGTTCTCTATACCAAATAGTTCTGTATCGCTACTCAGGCGGATCCATGAGCTCGTATTGTTGAGTACTGAACCACGAAAAAAAAAGGGAATATCAAGCAGGGCCGATTGCACGGAATCACTGTCATTTAGTAGCGAAATACGTTCAAGCTTTATAATCCAGACTTGATCATCACTAGCTAATTCAAGGGTGTTGTTTTCTTTTATGGTTACTTGCACAGGCGTAGTTACCAGTGCGAAATTATGGCTGGCGGTTTTAGCGTTTATTGGGAACGCTAGCATTAGAGCCACTAGTAGTAGAGGGTAGAGAAAAGGTAAGCGAAAGCCTTGTTTAAGGACGACTGTCATACTGGCAGTGTATCAGGCTACGTCATCAGGTATGAGTGGTTTAGGTGTCTTGTAATGGGCGAATAGCAACCTGATGCAGGTACTTTGAACGAGGTCTGGTTTATGGCAATTTAGTAAAGGGAGGAAACTTCCCTAAATTGGGTTTTGCCCAGTTCTACTGGCCATACGCTGCAGTTCCCGATTGACGTTCTCACAAGTCGTAGCGTGGGGAAGCCGATAGCCGCTGTCATTCTCCTGACTTGACGGTTTCGTCCTTCCTTTAAGGTAATTTCAATCCAGCTCGTGGGTATCGATTGCCTAACTCTAATAGGGGGCTGACGCGGCCAAAGGTTGTCCGGTTCATCGACCTCAGTTGCGTTTATAGCTCTCGCCAAACCGTCTTTGAGCCGGATGCCGCGCTTTAACTTAAGCAACGCGGCTGAGCTTACCTGTCCATCGACTTGAACAAGATAGGTTTTGGCAAGTTTGAATCTCGGGTCGCTGATCTGTTGCTGTAACTTCCCATCGTTGGTCAGTAGCAACAGACCTTCGCTGTCTTTGTCCAATCTGCCTGCGGCATAATACCCTGGGGCTTGTATATAGTTTGCCAATGTATCTCTGCCGTTTTCATCGGTGAACTGGCAAAGAACGCCAAATGGCTTGTTAAACAGTAATAGTTTTGATTCTGAGTGGTTAGATGATGCGCTCATTCACAACTCGTTCTCTTGGCAATACGGGTAGCCAGAGATTCTTCGAAGCCCATATCGTACAACTCAGCGATTACCGTGTTTCTCTCTAATTTTTCTCTTCGACAGGTATCGATGTCAGTAGGCAAGCGATCATCTTCAATTAAGCCAGTCAGAGAGCGTGCTAGAGCGATAGCTTGTTTGTTTTCGTAGAGAAGTCGACTCACTCTGGGCGCACCTCTGAATTTCATCATCGCGACTTCCCCCAAATTGGCAAGCAATGTATCTATATCACCCCATTTGTTGAGTAGTCGTGCAGAGGTTGTAGGTCCTACACCGGGCACTCCGGGGATGTTGTCGCTTTTGTCACCGCTGAGCGCTAGCCAGTCTGCTATCTGTTCCGGGCGTACCTTGAAGCGTTTGTGTAGCTCGTTGTAATCAGAAATTGAACGACGCCCAAGATCCCAGTAGTGGTCATTGGGGGATACGAACTGAGCAAGGTCTTTATCACCACTGACAATAGTCACAGGAATATCTCGTAGCTGAGCTTGTTTGGCAAAGTGACCGATTACATCATCTGCTTCTACACGATCACTGCCTATCGTACGAAGTCCCAGAATGCCAGCAACTTTTTTACAGCGCGCGAACTGAGGAGCCAGATCTTCAGGCGCTGGAGGCCGTCCGGCTTTGTATTCCGGGAACAGCTGGTTGCGCACTCCTTGTCTGAAGCACTCATCGAAGGCGCACACCATGTATTCAGGGCGATACGTCTCGACAATATGACAAAGGGTTTCGGTAAAACCTTGGACGGCGTTGTCAGGTTCGTCGAAACGATTTCTGGTGTCCACAGACAGAGTCTGCCAAGCGCGGAAAATATAGATGCTGGAATCGATCAGGTAAAGCATGATCAGTGTGAGAGTATTTTCAAGTTGGCTGGATGGCTTAATGTCACAACAGGTTTTCCGGCAGAACCACCGACCCAGCCGCGCAGCTCAACCTTTCTCCCGACAAGGTCCCGCACTGATTCGACCGTCGAATTCTTTATACCGGACCAGTGCTTGTCAAATTTGACCGCTAAACCGTTTTTCAAAGTCATCTGGAGTTTGTTTTTCTTAAGCTCTACAGACGTTACCACGGACGTAATTAACTGAAAGCCTCTGTCTCGATGACTCAATACAGCTTTGTTGTTTTGCCATTTTCCCGGCGTTTGCCAAATTCCGATTCTGGCTTCCCTGGCTTGTGTCTCCGCAGTGTGAAACACCTCAAAGCACCTCGTGTTCGCGCCAACTGTGACAGCAAGTCCTAATCCTTGCTGAATGAGTTTATGAGCGGCTATTGAGCCATCGTTTAGGACAAGATGGGCGAGGGTGCGCCCATGTCGGTCGAATTCATCATGACCGATTGCCAGCGTGATGGGTTTGCTGCCTATCAGGGCCTCTAGGCGCTGTGTCGCTATTTCTGCCCAGCGCTTATCAGGAGCGAAGCGGGCGTTTAGTTCCAGCGTGTTAACGCCAATCAGCCGGATGCGGCGTCGATCGCGAAGCACGATGGTGTCTCCATCGCTGACTCTTTCAACGGTGCCGGATTGCTTGGGTGCGTCTTGGAGGCAGCCGGGTACCGTCGTGAGGGCTGCGGCAGGGGAGAGTACGATTGCCTGCAAAAGCACGAAAAAAAGGCACCACAGTGGGTGCCTTTTTTCTGATAATTGGCCAGTTTTCACCGACCCTATACTCGCATGGCCGAGATCGGCCCTGACGAGTGAACTTATTTCGCGCCGTAACGACGACGGAATTTGTCCACCTGTCCTGCGGTATCCATAACCTTTTGCTTACCCGTGTAAAAAGGGTGGCAAGCGGAACAAACTTCGATACTCAGGTCACGACCAGCAGTAGAACCCGTTTCAAACGTGTTTCCGCAGCTACATGTGACTGTGATTTGTTTGTATTCGGGATGGATTTCCGGTTTCATAGCAACCTCCCGGTTATAAAAAATTGGAACCGGATACTAGGGCTATGAGCCCCAAATTGCAAGTGTCAGGATCAAGTAGTTTGCGAAATAGGCCGTTAACGGAAGTGGTGGCGACTACTTTTTCGCCCAAATACCTCTTTTTCCTGTGAACGATTTGTATTGGACGCGCCTATGTTACTCAGAATCATGGCAAAACTGCTTTTAAAAGCAACCATTCCGCTTTTGCTCATTGCTGGCATGTTCACCTATGGTGTTTATATGAAAGGAGGTGATCCGAGCGCTATGTGGAAAAATGCCGGCTCTGGGGTCGTAGCCCAGTTCGGATCGCTGTTTTCCGGGTTGAAGGAGGACGCAGGACGAGCGGCTGCAACGGTGAGCCGTGCCGCTGAGGGTGGTTTGGGGGCCGTCGTACCGGGTGCCTTCGCACCGGGCACGTCGTCAAGCCGCAAGGTCATGACCTGGAAGGATGACAATGGGGTCACGCATTTCGGGACTGTTGCCCCCGTTGGTGTTCAGTCAACATCGGTGAGTGTGAATCCTGATCAGAATGTTCTTGCTCCGGTCAAAGTGACTGAGGTGCCTAAGGTTGTGCAGAAAAGAGCGACTGATTCTGCTAGGCGAGTTAAGGAGTCGCCCTCACGAGTCGAAATCGAAACCTCTAGCGAGCAGCAAGAAGCAGGAAGTTATTCCGATCCTGCTGTGCAAGACGTCGCTGATCAGCTGGGAGGTGAGTTACCCGGTGTGGTGGGCAAGATTTTATCGTCTCAGTCTGGAGACGGTGCTGGTTCAGTTAACCCAAAGCAACTCATAA
>JBGCGD010000089.1:0-3281 GCA_045110515.1 Granulosicoccus sp.
CCATAATTTTTTGACAATATTTGCAGGCTTTTCGGTCGGTTAACGTTAATAGGTCGATATACCTGCGGAATAAGCCTTGCTATATGACATGACCATCCCAAAATTGGGTAGAATTGCGGGTTTACTGCGTCAGGCACCTAGTTTGGTCCGTTTCACGGTGAAGGTGGTTCCTTAATCCGGCTCTTGCAAGTTTAGTTTGAGCACGAAATGAGGAGCGGCGCTTCCTAAAGATCGGGTCAAAGAGGTGCTTTGTCCGTTTTTCAGCAAGGCAACGTCCGGATAACCGCATATTACCGGGCCTTTTTTCCCAGAGCGTGAGCATCAAGATGACTGACCTTTCCAACTACCGCAACATCGGCATATTTGCCCACGTTGATGCGGGCAAGACCACAACCACAGAGCGTATTCTCAAGCTCACAGGCAAAATTCATAAAACCGGTGAAGTTCACGATGGTGAAGCTACCACCGATTTCATGGATCAGGAACAAGAACGAGGCATAACCATCCAGTCGGCTGCGACCAGCTGTGAGTGGGACGGCCATCGCTTCAATATCATCGATACACCGGGACACGTTGACTTCACTATCGAAGTTTATCGTTCTTTGAAAGTACTCGACGGCGGCGTCGGTGTTTTCTGTGGTTCGGGTGGTGTAGAGCCTCAATCAGAAACCAACTGGCGTTACGCCAATGAGTCCGAAGTTGCTCGTTGTATTTTCGTCAACAAGCTGGACCGTATGGGCGCTGATTTCTATCGCGTTGTTGGCCAGATTAAAGACGTCCTTGCTGCTCGCCCATTGGTTATGACTCTACCAATCGGTACAGAAGATGATTTCACCGGCATCGTGGATCTGCTGACTCAAAAAGCCTGGATCTGGGATAACACTGGCGATCCAGCTGCATACACGCTGTCTGACATTCCAGAAGACATGGTTGAAATCGCAGCTAAGTATCGCGAAGAGCTCGTTGAGAGCGCGTTGGAAATGGACGATGATGCCATGGAGCGCTACTTCGAAGGTGAAGAGCCGGATATCGAAACACTGCAAAAGTGCATTCGTAAAGGCACCATCGATTTAGTCTGGTTCCCAACTTTCTGTGGTTCAGCGTTCAAGAACAAAGGCATCCAGCCTATGCTGGACGGCGTTGTTGCGTACCTGCCTAGCCCGACTGAAGTTAAGCCTCAGCCAGAAGTTGATCTGGAAGGAAACGAGACTGGTGAGTTTGCAATTGTGGATTCGAGTCGTCCTTTACGTGCTCTTGCGTTCAAAATCATGGACGACCGTTATGGTGCATTGACGTTTATTCGCGTTTACTCAGGCACGATTGCGAAAGGCGACACGGTTATGAATACGTTTACCGGTAAGACAGAGCGTATCGGCCGTATCGTAGAGATGCACGCTGATTCTCGTGAGGAACTTGACTCGGCTCAGGCAGGCGACATCGTTGCTGTACTGGGTATGAAGAATGTTCAGACTGGGCACACTCTTGCAGATGCTAAAAATCCTGCGACACTGGAACCCATGGTATTCCCTGATCCGGTTATCTCTATCTCTGTGTCTCCAATCGACAAAGCAGGTACAGAGAAGCTTGGTGTTGCTATCGGTAAGATGGTTGCAGAAGATCCTTCTTTTCGCGTTATGACTGACGAAGAAAGTGGCGAAACTATTCTTATGGGGATGGGCGAGCTGCACTTGGACATCAAGATTGACATTCTGAAGCGTACACACGGTGTCGAAGTTGAAGTGGGCAAGCCGCAGGTTGCTTACCGCGAAACAATCACTCAGCCTATCGAAGATACTTACACCCACAAGAAGCAGTCGGGTGGTTCCGGTCAGTACGGTCGTATCGATTACACCATCGAGCCTGCAGAGCCGGGTACTGGTTTTGAATTTGAGTCGAAGGTTACTGGTGGTAACGTACCTCGTGAATACTGGCCAGCTGTTGAAAAGGGCTTCAAGATGTCTATGGACGAAGGCGTTCTCGCCGGCTATCCATTACTCGACTTCCGCGTTGTTCTGAATGACGGTGCGTTCCACGCAGTTGACTCCAGCGCTCTGGCGTTTGAAATTGCTGCAAAGGGTGCTTACCGTCAGTCAATTCCAAAAGCGGGTCCTCAGATCATTGAGCCGGTTATGAAGGTTGATGTGTTTACACCTGATGATCACGTCGGTGATGTTATCGGTGACTTGAACCGTCGTCGTGGCATGATCAAGTCGCAGGAGCCAGGTGCTACTGGTGTACGCATCAAGGCAGACGTACCGTTGTCAGAAATGTTTGGTTACATCGGTGACCTGCGTACGATGACATCCGGTCGAGGTCAGTTCTCAATGGAATTCAGTCACTACAGTCAGTGTCCGAAGAACGTTGCAGACGTTGTTATCAAAGAAGCCCAAGAGCGTAAAGCTGCGAAGTAATTCGGCTTTAAGGTCATTGAAAAAAGGCGCTCGTTGAGCGCCTTTTTTTTGTCTGAAATTTCACGTTGGAAATGTCTTGATTCGCGGGCATAAAAAAACCGCTACAGCTCAAATGAACGGTAGCGGTAAGGGGTCGGGGTCATTACTGATTGGTTTTTTTAACCCCTAGTCACGCCGTGTTACAACCACCTCCGGTGCGAGAATGCCGGTTCCCATTAAGCTGGGGTTCTGCCATGTGTTGTCACTGCCAGAAGGAGAGAACCAGGCCCACTTTGCATCCCGTACTCCGGAATCATCATCATCGTTGTATTGAACATCGATTCCAAAACGCTCTCCGACGCCTAAGCCGACAGATGCTAAGTTAATTCTTATTTCGTAGTAGGTGCTGTGGTTCCAGTCCGTTGCCATCCCGCGGCTGGAGCAGTAGTTAGAGATCATTCCGGGTGCAGAGTTAAAACCGTCAACCTGCGCGTCATCAGCATCGTCCTGGTATCGGAATAATCGTTGGAAATCATCCAAGCCGTAGTTGAGCTGTTTGTCGTCTCCGATATCCAGAAAGACTTCCACGGTGTCGTCATGCCAGATGTCCGTGGAGTCGCTCCAGCGCTGTGCTGGCTGCTCGCGGCCGATTTTCACGAGAATGTATAAATACTCTCCGTCGTGCATTGCTCGCCAGTAGCTGTAGTCGCGGTTACTCTGATCGGTCAGAATGTCGTAAGGGTCGTCAACAAGATGGTCGATGCTTAAATAATTACCTCGGCTATCTGAGCGTGTGGCCGCCTGCCATTCCCACCAGCCAAAGGCCCCGTCAATGACAGGTGCGTTGGAGGTGAAGGGAATACCGACAACAGAGTTGTCCTGATCATCGGG
>JBGCGD010000090.1:0-4858 GCA_045110515.1 Granulosicoccus sp.
CAAGAGAGTGTTCGACAGCTACGTGGTGAGCGGCGATAATTCGGGTCATGAAAGGCCTTAACTGAGAAATGGCGACTATGTCTAGCGGATTTTGTACCCAGTGCGGCAGCGCTGTCAAAGAGCATATTCCCGATGGAGACAATCGCTTAAGAATGGTCTGTTCTTCCTGCGATTTTATCCATTACGAAAACCCCAAGAACGTTGTCGGTTGCTTATTGGAGTGGCAAGGCAAAGTGCTTTTGTGTAAGCGCGGTATAGAGCCGCGACACGGATACTGGACGTTGCCCGCAGGCTTTATGGAGAACGAGGAAAGCACCATAGATGGTGCCGCCCGCGAAGCCTACGAGGAGGCTATGGCTGAGTGTGAGGAGTTGCGTCTGTTTGCTGTCTATAACCTGCCGAGAATCAGTCAGGTTTACATTATGTTTTTTGGGCAGTTAAAAGAGGGATTCGCTAAGGCTAATGAGGAAACACTGGAGGTAGGCTTGTTCAATCAGTCAGAAATACCCTGGGGCGAATTGGCATTTCCGGTTGTGACTGAAACCTTAACCCGCTACTACGAAATGCGAAACCAGAGAGACAGGCGAGTCTATTGTGCTGATATCCATAGCCGACCTGGGGAGCCTGTTGAAATCATCAGGCACCCCAGCTAGTTGGAGGTATTTAACGTTAGAGTTCGCGAAGTTCTCGACGAAGGATTTTACCAACGTTCGTTTTAGGTAATTCATCAACAAACTGAATGACTCTCGGTCGTTTGTACCCGGTTAGCTCTTCTTTGCAATGAGCTATGACAGACTCTTCGGTTAGTTCAGGGTCTTTTTTCACGATAACCACCTTGACCGCTTCACCGGAGTGACCGTCCGGGATGCCGATGGCGCCCACTTCCAGAACCCCTGGGTGCATGGCTATAACCGCTTCGACTTCATTAGGATAGACGTTGAAGCCTGAGACCAGAATCATGTCTTTGAGTCGATCGACAATTTTGAAAAAACCGTCTTCGTTCATGATGGCAATATCGCCCGTGTGCAACCAGCCTTCTGAATCTATCGCTTTTGCGGTTTCATCGGGTCGTTGCCAGTAACCTTCCATGACCTGTGGGCCGCGTATGCACAACTCGCCCGCTTCGCCCGGTGGCAGCGGGTTGTTGTCAGGGTCTCTGATAGAGCCTTCTGTTGATGGCAATGGAAGGCCGATAGAATCATTGAAGCCTGTTATGGTCATCGGGTTGATACAAGCTGCTGGGCTGGTCTCGGTTAGTCCATAGGCTTCGACCAATGGCACGCCGGTGATCTCTTTCCAGCGATCAGCAACGGCCTTTTGGACTGCCATTCCACCGCCTAGTGTCAGCTTCAAACCGCTGAAATCCAGCTTGTCAAAACCTGGGGTATTCATTAAACCGTTGAACAAGGTATTCACACCGGTAAAAGCGGTGAACTTGAATTTTTGAAGCTCTTTGACAAAGCCCGGCATGTCTCTCGGATTGGTGATTAAGAGGTTCATGGCGCCAAGCTTCATGTACGTCAGCCCGTTCGCTGTCAATGCAAAGATATGATAAAGCGGCAGTGCGGTGACGATAATCTCTTCACCTTCTTTTTGATCGGTTGTATTGATCCATGCATAGGCCTGTTGGATATTCGCAACCATGTTTCTGTGAGACAACATGGCGCCTTTGGCAACGCCTGTCGTTCCGCCGGTGTATTGCAAGAAGGCGATGTCGCTTTGCGAGAGTTCGGCAACAGCTTCAGGCAGCGTCGCGCCTTTGGCGAGTACATCCTTAAATGAATGCGAACCGGGTAAAGAAAATGGCGGGACCATTTTTTTCACGTACTTGATAACCAGATTTACCAAAAACGACTTGGGGAAGCTGAGCATGTCGCCAAAGCGGGTTGTGATAACCGTTTGCACATCTGTTTTGTCGATTATCTCGGCCAGGGTGTGCGCAAACGCTTCAACTACCACAATAGCTTTAGCACCCGAATCGGTTAGTTGATGTTCAAGCTCGCGATCGGTGTACAAAGGGTTGGTGTTGACGACGATCAATCCTGCACGCATTGCCCCAAATACCGCGACTGGGTATTGCAGCAGGTTGGGCATCATGATGGCGATTCTGTCGCCTTTCTTTAAACCGGCTTCATGTTGCAGCCAGGATGCAAACTGCTTCGTTTGCTTATCCAGCTCTGCAAAGGACATCGTGGTGCCCATATTATGAAAAGCGGGTTTGTCGGCATACTTCGTACAAGCTTCGTTAAATATTTCGACGACCGAGCCGTACGCATCGACGTCGATTTCCTCCGGGGCTGATTCCGGATAAGATTTGAGCCATGGTTTGTCCATGCGTACTCCTCTTTTGTGGTTAGTGGTTTAGGCTGCTGCGCAGCACTTTTTGTGTTTTTTACCGCTGCCACAGGCACACGGTTCATTTCTACCCTGTTTAGGTGCTTCACGGCGAAATTGGTTCACATCGGGTACTTCAGCATCACGGAAATACCATTGCCCGTGATATTTTTCAAAAACGCCGCGCTCGTGGTGGGTGTGGCGGCGTCTGGCGCTATCCCGGTATCTGGCCATAAATTCGATACGGGCTGTGTTGTCATCGGCTTCTCCACCGTCCACATTCAATATTTCAAGGCCCAGCCATTGCGACTCGCTAGCCCAGCGTGCGGTAGCGGACTCATCGATATCCGTGCGAGTCGACGGGTGGTGAGTTGTCATAATGAACTCGATGGCTCCCAGCGTGTGCGCCGTATATCGGGCCCTTATCAATGATTCTGCACGTTCGGCTTTTACATCGCCATTGATGATGGGCTGACAGCACTCTGCAAGCATTTTTCCTGAGCCACATGGACAATCTGACATACGGTTTCCTGAAGGGTTAATCTTTTGAGTTGGCCCAGTTTAGCGTAATCGTGAGGGTTTCAATGCACATAGATGCGATTCCCTTCGCTATCGCGTGTATAGGGGAAATGGACCTTTTTGAGTACGTGGCCATGCATCGAAACTATTGCAGTATCCCGATATAGGCCCTGATCGGTAAACTCGAACCCATATTCACGCAAAAAACAGCTGGAACCCGAGCTGCTGCGTGTAGGTCTCATTTTAATGATGGCAACCGTCTGATCCAGAAATTGCAGTTGTCGTTGCCGGCAAGCTTGCCGTGCGTGACCAATCGCCAATTCTCTAGCCCGAGAACCTGTCCACCAAAGCCCGGTCAAGGCTGCTGGGACAGCTATAATGAGCAAATCTAATAATGCGTTTCCAGACATGTTGTAATCTTCATCTCCCGTTGCCGGAGTGACTCCTTATAATAAGCGTATCTGTCTCGAGGAAATAACGACCATGACCGAAATCAATACGCTAGATGAGCAAACTCAAACAGAATTGGAGGCTGCGGCTTTCCGAACTCTGGTGGAGCATTTGCGATCGCGTACCGATGTACAGAACATTGACCTGATGAACCTGGCGGGTTTTTGTAGAAATTGCTTGTCAAAATATTACGTGGCCGCCGGGGCTGAGCGCGATTTGGAACTCTCCTATGAGGATGCCAGAGAAAGAGTCTACGGAATGCCTTATAAAGAGTGGAAAGCGCAGTACCAGACAGAAGCCACTGCTGAACAAGCAGCCCAATACAAAGCCACTCACGGCTGATATTCATATGGCCTCCGACCAGGCAGATCAACCGACAGCGGGTCATCAGCCTCTTCTGGCAGACTATCTGCTGGCTGATCATGAAGGCCCCCTATTCCTCATAGGGAATCGTCCAGCCGATATTTATTGGCCGGAATCTTCACTTGAGTCGCGGGAAGTACACGAGTTGATCACGCTAACAGAGGCTCTGCAGTTTTTGTCCGGCCTGAATGAGACGGCGAAAGAGACGAGCTGTGCCGTCTTAAACATTCAGGACTTTGAATCCGATCTTGAGCCTTTAATGGGTCGGGCCGTAAGAGCTTTCCCTCATCGTCTCATCGTCTACACTCTTGTCAATCAAACGTCTGACGCGCTGTTTTATTCCTTCGGTTTTAAAAAGCTCAATGTGCTGCAGGGGGCCGAATCGGCTCAGCACTATCAGTGGTATGAGTTTCGGCTAAGTCATTACAAGCCGCAGCCAGATTGGCTGAACTCGCGGTTTTGGGCAAACCCGGAACGCTTCGACCTGGATGAGGACGAAGATGTGTATGCGGACGAAGAAGAGTAACGCTCGTTGCGTCGCTTAATCAGCATTGCAAGCTTGGAACGTCAAAAAGGCGATCTGCCTGAAGCCTCCACGCGAATAAGACTACTGTACTAGGAGAGACACGTGAGTATCATCCGGATTACTGAGCTGTTGGGAGATGGCATCGGTCCAGAACTGGCCGACTCTGTTCACGCTGTGGCAGAGTCCCTGCCAGTGGATTTTGAATTTGTCCCGGTGGATTGGTCCCTTGAGAACCGTGAAGCTCGGGGCGATGATGTCATTGATGAAGCCGAGACTTCCATGCGGGAAACTAAGCTGGCAGTCAAATACCCCACGGTCACCAATAAAAGAAGCCCAAACGCCCTCATCAGGCGTCGGTGCGATTTCAGTGTTATCTACCGACCCGCAATCTCGATTAAAGGGATACACAGTAACTTCAAAGAAAACGTCAACCTGCATATTGTTCGTATTGCAACTGGCGGTACCTATGACGATCCGGGTCAGCTTATCGGTAAAGATGCCGCGGTCTCGCTCAGAATGGTTGAACGTAAACCCTGCGAACAAGCGGCCAAGTTTGCGTTTCAGCTGGCCCGAAGTAAGGGGATGACCTACGGGGGCAGCCACTATTCCATGACCAGCTCCTCCAAGCATACGATTCAACGGGTAACCGACGGGTTATTTGAATCT
>JBGCGD010000091.1:0-5886 GCA_045110515.1 Granulosicoccus sp.
CGCTCAGAGCCCAGTTTACGCCGCTATTTAAGCACTTTGCCGAACCGGGACAACGTGCAAGTCATGGTTATGGACTTGTCTGAAACCTATCGAAGCATCGCTCGCCGCTACTTTCCCAACGCCACGATTGTCGCTGATCGATTTCATGTCGTGCGGCTCATCAATCATCACTTCCTAAAGGCGTGGCAACAGCAGCATCCGGAAGTGGGAGCATTGCATGTGAGTGCGGCAACTCTATGACATCCTGTTATTCCAGAAGCGGATCCGGGACACTTCACGCTTACTATCTGTGTCAGAACAGGCAGTGTGAGCACAAAGGCAAATCCATACGCCGCGATGTGATTGAAGGAGAGTTCGAAGATTTACTGAAAACACTCACGCCATCGCAAGGACTTATCTCAGCGGCAACTGAAATGTTTAAGCTGCACTGGAAAAACAGAGAGTCTATAGAAAAACAGCGCCAAGCGATTCTAAGACAAGATATTCAAAAAACTGACAAGGATATCGAACACCTTCTTGATCGTTTGGTAGAGGCAGAATCATCCACGGTCGTCAAAGCTTTTGAAAGGCGCATTGAAAAACTAGAAAAATCAAAGCTAATACTTGAAGAGAAAATCGCTCAAGCTGGGCATCCATTAAAGCCTTATAACGAGATGTATCGAACTGCCATGCAGTTCCTCGCGAAACCCTACAAAATCTGGAAAAAAGGCAGCATTGCGGACAAAAAAGCAGTGCTAAAACTGGTCTTCACAGAGCGACTCATCTATGACCGGAATAATGGGTATCGAACCCCGAAATTATCTTTACCATTCAAGGTATTAGAAGGAATTATGGACGCCAAAATGAAAATGGTGCCCGGGGCCGGACTTGAACCGGCACGGTATTGCTACCGAGGGATTTTAAGTCCCTTGCGTCTACCAATTTCGCCACCCGGGCATCGGGAGACTGTGTTACCGCTTTGGGGAAAAGCAGTAGGACTACGTCGCTTTACAGATTGGGCTGTAAAACTGGAGGCTGAGCCCGGAGTCGAACCGAGGTAAACGGATTTGCAATCCGGTGCATAGCCACTCTGCCACTCAGCCGAGTGTGTGTCTTTAGATCGATGTTGGAGCGGGAAACCAGGTTCGAACTGGCGACCTCAACCTTGGCAAGGTTGCGCTCTACCAACTGAGCTATTCCCGCGCCGATCTATCGTCGTACTTTATACACTTACTAAAAATTGGAGCGGGAAACCAGGTTCGAACTGGCGACCTCAACCTTGGCAAGGTTGCGCTCTACCAACTGAGCTATTCCCGCAGCAATCCGACTATTTTGGGTCGCTAAGGCCCTGCTGTCAAGCATCCTAGGCAACTGAATTTGCGCAATTTTGTCCTAACACTTACGCAAAGGCAAAACTGGGCCCGAAAACCTACCCCGCGTTATCGTTAGCATCGGCAAAAGCGGCCTTCATGTAGGCCACCATGGACCAAATTGTGAGCACAGTGGCGACATAAAGCGCGACCATCCCAATCTTGTAGATAGGCAATCCCAGGAAATCGTGAAGGTACAAGAGCATCGACAAGGCCGTTATTTGAGCGGTAGTTTTCACTTTTCCCATCCAACCAACAGCCACTTTGCCTCGTTGCCCCATCTCGGCCATCCACTCGCGCAACGCGCTAATGGTAATTTCGCGTCCAATAATGACGATGGCTGGAATGGTGAGCCACGGGCTGCTATCGAATTCCACGATAAGTATAAGCACGGTGGCGACCATCAGTTTGTCGGCCACAGGGTCGAGAAAAGCGCCAAAACGACTTTCTACACCCCACAATCTAGCCAGATAGCCATCCAACCAATCGGTAATGCCGGCGACGATGAAGATTATGCAGCTTAACGGGCGCGCCCACGAGTAGTCGAGGTAGAACACGACAACAATGACAGGCAGCAACCCAATGCGCAGCAACGTCAACCAGGTTGGCAGGTTGTTTTTCATTAAAAGTTAACTCTTTAGTACGCGATTAGGGTGCAGCTCATCATATACCCTGGCTGCCAGCTCCGAACTGATTCCAGGTACTGCAGATATATCCTCTACGCCGGCTTTCTGCAAGTGACGCAGACCACCAAAATGCGTCAACAACTGTTTCCGACGCTTAGGCCCTAGCCCTTTTATGTCTTCGAGCACAGATTGCTGTCGCTTTTTTGCCCGCTTTCCGCGGTGACCGGTAATAGCAAATCGATGCGCTTCATCGCGAATCTGCTGGATAAGCAACAGTGCCGGCGAGTCGGACGTGAGTTGCTTTTCAACCTGACCGCCGTCCATTTCATCACGGCAAAGGATCAGCGTCTCATCACCCGGGCGCCTGTCCGGCCCCTTAGACACACCAACCACCTGCACAGCATCTATTTGCAATTCGCTCATCACTTCCAAAGCCACGCCTATCTGCCCTTTCCCGCCGTCGATAAACAAAATATCCGGCAGGTCGCGCTGCTCTTTTATGAGGCGCGTGTAGCGTCGAGTAAGCGCTTGGCGCATGGCCGCGTAATCATCACCGGGCGTGATGTCTTCAATATTAAATTTCCGGTAGTCGGATTTCAGTGCCCCTTCAGCATTGAAGACTACACAGGAGGCAACGGTTGCCTCACCCATGGTATGCGATATATCAAAACACTCCATCCGGCTGGGCGCATCATCCAGGTCGACGAGCTCCCGGACAGCCTCCAGTCGTGCAGCCATGCCCGAACGCGAAGCCAATCGCGTTGCGAGCCCAATCTCTGCATTCGTAACAGCCAGGGTTTGTAATTTAGCCCGCTCACCACGAACACTGTGTACAACACCCACATTAGAACCGAGACGCTGTGTAAACACCTCTTGCAGCAGCGCTGCATCTTCAACTTCTTCGCTACAAATAATTTCCTTGGGCAAATCGTGCTGCAAATAGAATTGCGCTAAGAACGCATTTAGAATTTCAGCGTTGGTACTGCCAGGCGGGGTTGCCGGGTAAAAGGCCTTGTTACCCAGGTTAATGCCATTACGAATAAAGAACACTTGCACACAACTTTGGCCGCCTTTGGTCACCGCAGCGACGTAATCTGCATTGCCTTCGTTTTTCATATCAGACGATAAATCTGATACCGCCTTTAGGCTACCGATTTGATCGCGCAGGCGTGCAGCGGTTTCAAAGTCTAAGGACTCACTGGCCTCTTCCATTCTCGCAGCCAGGTTCTCTACAACTGCCTTGGTCTTACCTTCAAGCACGCGAATGGTCATATCAACATCGCGTCGATAATCTTCAGACGATATTTTTCCAACGCAAGGCGCAGTACAGCGTTTTATTTGATACTGCAAACAAGGTCTGGACCGGTTTTTAAAATAGCTATCTTCACACTGACGTACATGAAATAGTTTTTGCACCAATCGCAATGAACGCTTAACGGAACTTGCACTCGGGTAAGGCCCAATGTATTTGCCTTTCGCTTTGCGCGCACCGCGCTGGTAACTTAAGCGCGGGTAATCAGAAGCTGTTGAGATAAAAATATACGGATAACTTTTATCGTCACGCAATACTACGTTGTAACGCGGTCGATGCTCCTTAATGAGATTTTGTTCGAGCAGCAAAGCTTCGGCGGCACTGGTCGTGACTGTTGTTTGCACATTGGCAATGTGTGAAACGAGTGCCTGAGTCTTTCTGTTATCCAGCGTTTTCTGAAAATAACTTGATAGACGGTTTTTCAGATTACTCGCTTTACCGACATAAATGATTTCTTCATGCTCATTGAACATGCGGTACACACCGGGTCGTGTTGTGACCGTGCGCATAAACGCCTCGACGTCAAAGTCGGGTTTATCCTCCGGTGTTTGATCTTCTGACATGGGACTACCTATGTAGCTTGCTTAGTCGTCGTTCCACTTATCAAACCGAATGGCAAGTCGTACTAATTCTGCCGTCGTCTTTACTCGGAGTTTCTCAAACGAACGTGTTCGATGAGTGCTCACCGTTTTTTCACTGATGTGTAAGTCATTTGAAATCTGTCGGTTGCGTTGACCTTGCAACAACAAATTGATGACTTCCATTTCACGCGTTGTTAGTCGTTCGAAGGGGTCCGAATCATCGCCGCGTAATGCATCCATTGCAAATCGTTGCGCAACATCCGGTGACAAATACTGATCGCCCGACATCACGATACGCATGGCTTTTTCTATCTCTCGTGCATCGCTGCCTTTACTGACATAGCCGCGGACACCGGCATTGAGTAATTTTCTGATGAGTTCAGGCTCTAAGCGGCCAGTCACCATAATGATGCGGCTCTTGGGTGCTAGAGTGAGTAGCTGCTCGGACGCCTCCAGACCACTCATACCCGGCAAGTTAACGTCCATCAATATGAGGTCGTAAAACTTATCGGCGGCCATCTCCAAGGCAACTTCGGCGGACGGCGCTTCGTGAATAGATTCTATTGCCGGGTTATCTTCCAATAATCGGCGCATTCCGGCGCGCACTAATTCGTGGTCGTCGACTACCAGCACATTCATTTGCATGGGATCGCACCTCGAATCATCGGCTACCAGCTTACAAGCGCAGAACCCCAAGTAAATCCGCCGCCAAAGCCTTCCATCAGTAGAGTATCACCAGCACGAATCCGGCCATCCCTGACAGCCACATCTAACGCTAATGGGATAGACGCTGCCGACGTATTACCATGGTGTGACACGGTTCTAACGACTTTATCCATCGGCATACGCAGTTTTTTCGCAGTCGCTTCAATAATGCGTGAATTAGCTTGGTGAGGAACGAGCCAATCGATATCCGATTTTTGAAGGTCATTGGCCTCGAGCGTTTCATCCACTATACGACCCAAGGTTTTAACGGCCATACGAAAAACTTCGCTACCGGCCATTTCGACATAGGCGGTACCACCCTGCACGGCAGCCAGGTTGTTTGAAACACCTTTAGGCACATGTAAAAGCGAGGCGTAGTCGCCATCGGCATGTATATGCGTGGATAAAATGCCCGGCGCTGTATCTCTTGTTAGCACCACTGCACCAGCACCATCTCCGAATAACACGCAGGTGTTTCTATCCGTCCAGTCGATGATGCGTGAAAACGTTTCTGCACCCACAACAAGCGCATTTTTAGCAGCACCCGTGCGCATGAACTGATCAGCAACGGATAAGGCATATACAAAACCGGTACACACAGCTTGTACATCAAATGCCGGGCATCCGTGAATATCTAAACGGCTTTGCAACAAACACGCGGTACTTGGGAAAACTTGATCGGCCGTGGTTGTTGCCACAATGATTAAGTCGATATCTGAATAGGCTATGCCCGCCGCTTCTAAAGCCCGTCTAGAGGCTTGCTCTGCGAGGTCCAACGTGTACTCGCCTTCGGCGGCAATGTGTCGTTGTTCGATACCGGTTCGCTCACGAATCCAAGCATCGCTGGTATCGACCATCTTCTCTAAGTCGGCATTCGTAACAACGCGCTCCGGAAGATAACCGCCGGTGCCGATAATGCGAGCGAAATGAGTCATATTTCGTGATCAGCGACGTTATGCCGCGCTTAGCGTCTCATCCAGACGCGCGGCAATCATGGAAGGCACGTTATGGCCTATTTCTAACAACGCAATGTTAATCGCGTTTGCGAATGCCACTGCATCGGCACCGCCATGACTTTTAACCACTACTCCCTGTAGACCGAGAAAGCTTGCGCCGTTATAGCGCCTCGGGTCTATTCGATTACCAAACGCTTTTAGTACTGGCCGAGCCAGCAAACCAATCATCTTATTGAGGAAGGTGCGCTTGAACTCTTCCTTCATATAGTGAGAGACCATCTTGGCAACGCCTTCGCTGGTCTTCAATGACACATTCCCGACAAAACCATCACACACGACCACATCCACGTTGTCAGT
>JBGCGD010000092.1:0-10866 GCA_045110515.1 Granulosicoccus sp.
GTACCAATATCACCGATACAACCACCCACGCCTGAACGCTCGGGGTCAGTTCGCCATTCTGCTTGTTTGAAATCCTGCGCTTCGGTAAGCCAGTCCTGTGCATACTCAACTTGGATGACCCGGATTTGACCCAATTCACCACTCGCAATCATTTCACGCCCTTGGCGCACCATCGGATAACCCGTGTAGTTATGAGTGAGCACAAACAGCGCTTCCGAGTCGTCTGCTGACTTTGCTAATTTCCTTGCGTCTGCCAACGATGATGTCAGTGGCTTATCACAAATGACATGAATACCTCGCATCAAGAATTCTCGCGCAGCAGGATAGTGAACATGATTGGGCGTAACGATAGCAACCGCCTCAATGCCATCTTTTATACTTGCCTCCCGCATAGCCATCGATTTAAAATCATCGTAAATTCGATCTTGACTTAAACCTATAGCCAAGCCCGAAGCACGAGATTTTTCAGCCGTTGACGAAAGTGCACCGGCAACCAATTCATAACGATCATCAATGCGGGATGCAATTCGATGCACCTCACCAATAAACGCATCGTTCCCACCACCTACCATGCCAAGACGGATGCGCCTTCCAACGTGTTTACTATTGCGTTCTGTAACCATGAATAATTATCGATAGTTTCAATGCCAACCTATAAACGCAAGGTAAGTACACAGTAATTGCTAATGTCTAACCAATGCCGACTAGCGAGATAGAAAGACTAGTCTACCGGTGGCAAGCCATCTTTTAAAGATTTTTACGGGTATTTGCTCTGATAGTGCGTTAAAAGGTATTGCATAGTCTTGCTCACATCAAGCGACATATCCAGCCACTAGACTAGAGTCACTCCGACATAACGGATACTGGGACTATGCTGCCATGACGGCACTGACTAGTGCGCCTGAATGAATATCAAGACGACATGGTGCGAGACCTTTATTTAAGCTGCATTTCTTCCATCTTTGTGACGCCTACCGGGGGGAGCTAGACAGCCGTTTTCCATAGATTCCCGCGTGTGTTCTTCGGACAAAGGCTTAGAGAATAAGAAGCCTTGTATCTGATCACAGTCCCAGCTTTGAAGCATCGACAATTGATCAACATCTTCAACGCCTTCAGCTAAGACTTTCATACCTAAGCGCCTACCAAGACCCACCATGGTTTGCGTAATTTCAGCCGCCTTGCCATCCTTATTAAGATGCTTGATGAAACTTCGATCAATTTTAATCGTCGATATGGGAAATTGGTTGAGATACCGAAGACTCGTCTGTCCACTTCCAAAATCATCAATGGCAACCGAAACATTCATGTCTCTAAGTTCTTTGAGCATACTGGCGACCGCCTGAAAATCATGCACCAGGACGTCTTCAGTGATCTCCAACTCCAATTGAGTAGCTGGTATTTTATGCCTTTCAATAACGGTTCTAACTGTATTACAGAATTCCTTATTCTGGAATTGCTGAGGTGATACGTTTACTGAAATTCTATAAGGGTTACCATCTTCAGCCAAAGGCCAACTTGCAGCAAACTCGCAAGCCCGATCCAGTACAAAAGTACCAATTTCATCCATTAGCTTAAGCTTTTCTGCCTCTGCAATGAAGTCCCCGGGGGGAATTTCACCGCGCTCCGGGTGGGACCATCGAATAAGGGCTTCAAAGCCTGTAATACGATTACTATGCGAATCTACTTGGGGTTGATAGAGCAAATAGAATTCATTTTCTGCTAGGGCTTTTCTTAAGTCCTCTTGAATCTTCAGTTGCATCTTCGCATCTATATCCATCTCCGGCTCAAAGCAAACTACTCTGCCTTTACCTTGTGCTTTAGCCTCATAGAGAGCGAGATCAGCCAAACGTAGCAAATCGTCCGGATCCTTTGCTTGCTCTGGGAACTTAGCAATCCCAATGCTCGCACCAACACGTATATCAACCGTTTTTACGAAGTACATCTCGCTAAGGTTATTCATAAGTCTATGCAATACCGCTCGCGCCACGCGATCGGCTACTCGCGGCTCAAGGTCAGTTAAAACAACGACAAATTCGTCACCACCTGTGCGATACACGTAATCTGTTGAACGCAAAAATAATTCGAATCGACTAGCCACTTGCTCAAGCAGGCGGTCACCCATCAGATGTCCATATGCATCATTGACTTCCTTGAAGCCATCAAGATCGACACCTGCAACTACAACCGAACGGTTTGAATCAGTTGCCTCCGTCAGATATTGCGAAAGATTTTCTGACAAGGCACGCCGATTGGCTAGCCCTGTTAACTCGTCATGGAATGATAGAAAAAGAGCTTTATTTTCAGCTTCTTTTCTCGCGGAGATATCAGTAATAGTGCCTCTATATCCCCTAAATTCTCCCTCAGAGCAATAGAAGGGAACACCACGAACTTCCACCAATAGGCTCAGTGATTCTTCTAGGTCGTACGTGGTGGTGGCTTCAAAAACAGGAAAATCATCTCTATTTTTTATGTGCTGATCCAGCTGTTTTTTTAGTTCATACTCGACGTTGAGGAATTTGAGTAAAGGCATCCCAATAACGCCGGAGATTTGAACGTCAAGACCGTGCGTAGAATTCGCATGAAGGAAGCTAACGTGCACCTCCTCATTGGTTTCCCACAACCAGTCGGAAGCGGTTTCAGCAAACTGTTGGAAGCGCTCGTTGGCTGCAACTATGGATTGATTCGCGAGCTCATACTTTCCAATCACTTTATTAAGCGCAGCAGCTAACTCTGAATGCTCCTCATCAGAATCAACTACATTTACTGAGCCGAATGTGTCAGCTTTCAGGGCCTCATTCTCAAGCGCATTTGTTAATCGTTCCAGCCCAACAGTCTCACCATGTTCCGAATAGTTGAGGCCAATTTTTTCGGCATGCTCACTGACTCGAAAATCCATAAATCTACGCAAGATGAACACAGTTACGCAACATAGGGCACAACTGATAATAAATATGACTAAAGCACCGGCAAACTGTACAAACAGTTGCGCCATTCTACTACCCGCTACAAGTAGCGATGGCGGAGCGACAAATGCAACCGCTAACGTTCCTAACACGCCTGCAAAACCATGTGTAGCTATCGCATCAACCGGGTCGTCTAACTTATATTTGTAAAGCATGATGTGCGCACCGTAGGTCGCAACCACCCCACCCAATAGCCCGATCAGCATCGCTTCGAAGCTGCTCATGTGGATAACACCAGCCGTACTAGCCACTAACCCACCGAGCATTCCTGTTGCCATCCGGCCAGGGTTAAATATCCCTTTGTCTAGCCATGATCCTACTAACATACCGCTCGACGCGCCGAAAACAGCTGCTGAAACGGTATTGAAAATGACCAGCTCCAGAAACGGACTGTTTATGGCAAGTGCGCCCGCGTTAAATCCGATCCAACCAAATAGCAAGAGAAGGACACCAAACAGCGCGATGACCGAACTATGAGAAGCGAAGGGTTGTACCTCACCGTTCTCATTAAAGCGGCCAATTCGGGGCCCAATGAGATATAACGTTACTAGTCCAAACCATCCGCCCACTCCGTGAACAACAGTTGCACCTGCAAAGTCAATAAAACCCAAATTAGCTAACGGCGCGAATGCGTTCTCATCGTAGCTGTTACCCCAAACTAACCTGCCTGCTATCGGATAGGCAATTACAGCTATTACCAAAACAAGGACAATGTATGCTCTAAAGGAAATTCTTTCAGAAACTGCCCCCGACAAAATCGTGGCAGTCGTACAACAAAAGCAAAATTGAAATAGAAAGTCTAAAAGGTCAGGACCAGGCTTAGCCGAAGACTCAGTACCCACTAGCTGTGGAATTCCAACTCCATACATCAGCGTAAAACCGACTGCCAGAAATCCGATCCACGTGACTACCAGATCGGTAACATTTTTCTGTGCGACGTTAACTGAGTTTTTTGATCGGACGCGCCCGCCCTCAAGCAGGAGAAAACCTGCCTGCATCGATAAAACAAGGAAAATTGCGAGTATTCTCCAAAGCGAGTTGATTTCATCCATTTTGGAAGATCATTTGATTTGCCATTCCGCACTGTTAGGTAACGGCAAAACGACTAAGCGCTTAAGATACAAGGGTTATTGGCAAAATCAAGCTTTTGCCAAGAGTAACCGAAAAATAGCGCCTGTAGTTCACGCTTGCATCAGCTGAGAACCGTCAGAAACTGTGTTAAATCATCAGGTAACAGGTATTTAAGAACCTATTTCAAATCAACTGCTGAGTTAGAATACGAATTCTGAACCCAAGTAACAGTAAGCATGAAGACGAAAAGCAACACCATTGTAGTGACGCTGATAGCGCTAATGGTTTTAACGACTTTCCTAGTTGGAAACTGGTTCGAACAAATGCACCCAAATGGTTTAACACTGAATAAACCACTGGAAGAGACACCAGGAGAAAACATCTCCGCATTTGGGTTTGGGGCTTCTATCGGACTATTACTAAGCTCATTAGTATATTGCCTAATAGCAGCGGGCATGCTCGTCAACAGCAAACTTAAAAATAAAGCGGCTGGCATTCTTCCGGTTGCAATAGCTGTTATTGCTGCTATCGGCTTTACACTTTCATACTTCGTTGATGGTTACTTCCTGAAATAATTTGAATTTAAACACGCAGTGCCGGCAATCCTACACCGGTGCTATCAAACCCTCCATCAGCAGCCAGCACTTGCCCGGTTATATAGCTGGCTTTGTCCGAGCTTAAGAATACTATTGCTTCAGCAATTTCTTGTTCACTACCATAACGATTTAGTGGTATAGCATCATGATAGGCATCAATGATCTCCTGAGAATGTACAGCCATAGCCAGTTTCGTGCGAACAGGACCCGGCGCAACACAATTGGCGCGGATACCAAACTCACCTAACTCCGCTGCCTGCTGTTTGGTTAACTGAATTACCGCAGCTTTTGAAGTGCCATAAGCTGTACGCAAGGTTGAGGCACGCAAACCCGATATGCTAGCTATATTAACGATACTACCCCTGCTCCGCTTAAGTGCCGGTATTACCGCTTGCGAGCACAGAAACACACCGTCAAGATTAGTGGCCATCACCCTACGCCAAGTATCAAAACCAGTATTTTCTATCGGCCCGAAATCAGCAACTCCCGCATTATTAACCAGCCCATTAATCCGTTTGAAATGAGTCTCAGTTTGCCCCACCATCGATTTGACCTGTGCAGGCTCAGATACATCACAGTGAATAGCCAGAACATTTTGCAAACCTCTGGACGCTTTGGCAAGTTCCTCTTCATCGTTATCAACCATGGCAACTGAAGTGCCTTCTGATAATAATAATTTCGTCGTTGCCAATCCGATTCCACGCGCTGCACCAGTAACAATTATGGCTCGATCATTCATTGGCTTTTCCATGTTGAGACTCAGATTTTTGCAAACGGTGATAATTACCGCAAGCTGTAGAATCGCGAAATTTTAGCCCGACAAACTTGGGCATTCAAGACCTTGCAAGGGTGTATCGTCGGATTATGCAATCCTATGAAATACGGCTTGTACTTAGGAAAAATCTATTTTAGCTACATTTTGGTAACACTAACCAAACTCGCTTTAAATTTAATTATCAACAAACGAACTCCCTCGCCACGCTCTCGATTTCGCGACCCGTTTCAGGGAACCGTTCGTTCAAGGCAAATGGCGATTTTACAACCTCGTTAGAAGTCCCTGAGCTATTCCAACTTTTTATGAATTCTTTTTATCACCCACCAAACACCCAGCAATACAAACGGGGTAACAATTCCAGCCATTGACGCTTTCGATATCTTCAGTGTCTGGCCTAATGGTCCGCCGATAAACAAAACTAAATTTACCGCGTAATAACTGATGGCCACTACAGAAAGCCCCTCTACCGTGCGTTGCAAACGCAGTTGCACGTCGGCCCGTTTGTCCATAGATGTCAGTAGTTCTTGATTCTGTGCCGAGCGCTCTACGTCTACCCGTGTACGCAGTAGATCACTTGCTCTCTGAGCCCGTTCGGACATACGAGTTAGGCGATCTTGTGTAGAAATAACAGTTTTCATGGCGGGGTCGAAACGGCGCATCATAAACTCACTGAGCGTTTGCGTATCCTTAAACCGCGCTTCCCTTAACACGCCAATACGTTGATTCACTATTGACATATAAGCCGTGGTTGCACCAAAACGGAAGGATGACTGCGCGACAATACTTTCAATTTCAGCTGATACCTCTAGCAAAGATTGCAGTGTTGCTGCAGGCTTTGTCAGGGATCCGACCATTCCCGACAACAATGACGTCAGTGTTTTATCAATGGCGCCCATCCTTGAACTTAGATTTCTAGCCATCTGAAGACCTAACATTGATGTCGCTTTGTAAGTCTCGATCTCGCATAGCTGTTGAACGACTCTACCCACTATACGTTCGCGGGTATTCGGTTGGCTAAAAATTGCAAATCGCATGTGCCCAGATGAATCAATTCTAAAATCACCCGCTACACACAACTCGTTATCGAGAACACGACTCATCGCCAGACTTTCAGGTACAAACCAATCACGAGTCTTTTTTTCAATGCTCTCGTCATCAGTGGCTATTTCTATTTGAATAGTTGCCGAGGTTAAGCGAAAGCCCGTCGATGCCGCCAGCCAGTCTTCAGGGAAAGCACCGAATATCTTAGGGTCAAATGCGTTCTCAAAAGATCCTTGTTCGAAGACTGTATAAGTAACGAACTCCGTGTGGCTTTCCCACTTGAGAGAGTATTTACCGATCAAACCAGAATAATGCGTTGCACCCGGTTGAGGGTGCTGAGCCCCGAAACGGTTCAGTAGGTCTATCAAAAGCGCCCAATCTTTTTCACGATCCCTACCTGAAGCATTTTTTGCAGGCTTTAAAGCCAAATACGCTGCTCGACTCGGGACCGAGATAACAGGAAATGGACGTGCGTGTAGCTCATTCGCCATTGCATATCGCAACGGGTGATCACTAATTGGAAACATATAAGACACTTACAAAAGATCTAGCATAAACAAACTATACCTGGCCAAACTTATTAAATCTAAATAGTAATCATTGAATTCGGCCCCTATTCACTACAGAGTTTTACCTCAATTCGATCAAAAACGGCTTATAATCAACACAATGCTTAACTAGTATGTCCAAAGCCGTGAAATCAGACGTAAATAAGCTTCTGAAAAAAAATGAGCAGTTGAACCAACTGGATTCAGTCAAAGTTGTTAGTCATGTTCAACGCGAGAAAGGCGAATGGTTTATCAATACTCTAATGCTTGATGGATACGATGTTCCCTTCAAGTACAGCCGTCAAAAAAGGTACCGAAACCTACAAGGCGCATCAGTTAACCTGACCTACTACCCTAAAACTGAAAACGTTGCGGGCATGGAGTTTGAGTATATGAAAGTGATTAGAATTCGAAGAAGCTGAGACACTATATTTAGCGGCTTAACCAAGTCAAAACGATCAGCCATCCTCTCTCTGTGTACTACCAGTTGATAGACTATGGAGCGAGAAATATTTCATGTTCTATGCCGATGGACTCAACACACCCAAGTCCAGCTATGCTATGCATCGTTTCATTTACCCACAGCGTTCAGGTAACTCTCTTAAAATATGCACGCTATGATTTTCAATGGCAATGAATCCAGCTGCCTTTAAATCCTTTAGAATTTTACTGACCATCTCACGACTAGCGCCGACTCTACTAGCAAGCTCTTGATGCGTAATTCGGGATGTCACCCTTGAACCGTCTCCATTTACAACTGCAACGTAATTTAACGCCCGAATCACCCTCCCATAAACATCCATTAGTCCTAGACAACTAATATCGTCTGTCATATTCCTTATACGTCTTACTAAGAAATGAATTAGGCTCTGGGCAACTTTTGGATCCTTCGCTATTTCGTAGGTAATGGCTGACTTAGGCACCACGAGACATTGACAGTCACTGGTAGTTTTTACACTCGTGGTGCGACTGAAATCATCCAGCAGGCCTAACTCACCAAAGCAATCTCCTTTGGAAAACCAGGCAACGATGAGTTCTCTTCCGTCTTGATCATCGATAAATGCATACGCACTGCCTTCGACCAGAACATAAGCCGCCAGGCTATCTTCTCCCAAGATAAGAATGTCTGTATTTTTCTTAAATTTTCTCAGCGTTGCTGACTTTTCCAAATTTGCCAAGGCTTCATGGGAAAATACAGTAAAAAAATCTATCCCCGACAAAGGTGTAATATCAGAGGCAGTTTTCAGCTTACTCATATATTCGAACAACTCTGGTTAAAACGAACTTCTGATTATGATAAAAGAAATTAAAACTCACAAAAAATAGGTTGAGCTTTTATTTCACGATTTCAATAGGTGGTAACTGATTAGTACGTTGCTACGAAACAAAGGTAGATCATATACCTGCACAGGAACATTAAGTACTCAGTTTCCCCCTCCTTTTAACATCATAGATAGATTGTAAACTTGCGGCAATCCCCTGGTGTTTTGTCGCAGCGTATCTACAACAAGCACTAGCATTACTACGGCTACCAATATCGCTGATACCTGAGCCAATGGGCCCACCCATAGCACTAAACCGTGCAACACAAGGCTTGCAATGAATAATGCTAGAACCAACCCCAGCACCCACGAAGACGTAAATACAACAGGCATATTCAACGCGTATTTCTCTACCAATTTCCCCTGACATGCAATTAGCAGTAAAACTGGAAATACACCTGCTAAAACTGGGACGAACAAAACGCCTACCAGTTCAAGTGGCGCGGTAAATGACGATATACCTGACGCATAAGTCCACTGCACGTATAGATATACACAAAACATTGGAATAATAGCTGCCAGTTTTGAGAATCGATCTTTCGATTGGATCGTGTTCGTATCTGAATCCGAACTACAGAAAATTTCTTTTGCGAGGTTAACAATTCCTAAGCCGAAATGGACAGAACTCATTCCTAAACCCAAGACCGCAAATACGACGCCAAAGAGGTATATGCTAGGTCCGACCTTCTCCGCAAGCGGTACTAACGCGGTGCCATTTAACCCTGTAAGACCTACACTTCCAACAGCACCCACGACGCTGATCGTCCACACGCAGTAGATCAAAATGGCAACGAGCATGGCAGCTACTGTACCCCTTTTTAAGGATCGACCGCTCGGATCCCGTTCAAGTACGGTTTTCGCGCAGTTACTGACTGATAAGTGACCGAAATAAGAAACCAGCACAACACCAAACACAAGCTTGATATGGGAGGTGTCAAACGGTCGATCGCCTATTCCTGGAATTTCCGCATGCAAAACGTTTTCAACCGTTGCATGACTCATAGCGATCACAGAAATTATAAGAAGAATGGTGATATTGACAGCGCCGGTTACCAATGCAGCAGCCAATGTTCCCGTTAACGTTTTCCGAAACGTCAACATCAAACTAAAAGCGAATACTACGGTCACCCAGACAGGAGCTGGAACACCCGTAGCGGCACTAAGTACTGAGGCAAAACCTGTGTAATAAGCCACCAAAAAAGTACAACATAGCGCAAAAAGCGAAAGCCGTAATATATAGGATGCATAGGCACCCAAATAGTCTTCTACTAACTTCCCGACAAATCCATTGCCCGATCTGACCGAATCGCTTCGAGTGCAAACTTCAGCCAAATAATAAACCGTCAATAAATTTATTAGACCAAGAAAAACCAACAGCGTTACTCCCACCAACGGTCCTACAGTCGCAAAGGCGATAGGCAGTGCAAGTGTTCCAGCGCCAACGGTTTCGGTCAATGTCAACGCAAAGGCAATCCAAAACGGAGGCAGATTTTTCAACACACTCGATAGCGAGACCAGACGCGTGATTGGGTTTCCATTTTTTACGATTAACGTTGTCATTCAAATTCCATCGAAGTGAGAGTGTCGTCGTTCAGTGCTATGCCTTTTCTTATTTGTTCAAGACCAAGTACAGTCGGTCATTCAGAACTAGCGGCTGAAATTAGATTCTCATTTCGGTGGAAGTGGGGTCGTTAATTCTCACCGTACTTGGCGGTAAGATTACCCGTCGAAGTTTTGACCAGCCCAAACTAAGTGGCTTCTACGATAAATTCACCACCACTGTGAGTACCTACAGGGATAGAAAATAGCTTGTTTTCGCAAATCCTCGGGGTATGGGCTATATCAATGCAAGATTTCTGTGTATGGTTGGTTTACTAAACTACGGTTTACCAGTAAGCGCGGCATGACAAACGTGGTCCTTGTCAATATTTTGAAGCAAGCACGCTCAAATGATCTATGGAGAAACAGAGGATCAATATTCAAATTCTCCCTAGCACTGAGTCTGAAAGCCCATCACTAAGTGTAAGGCCAATTCTAACTCTGCTAGAAAGTTCAGTTCGATATCCATTGGTTTCGCCGTAACGTTAGTATTGAGCGCATGCGGCGGTGGTAGTAGCTCAGATTCGAATTCTTTCAACGACGATGACCTGCGGCAAGCAACTTAATGCTGTGGAAGCTGAAGGATTCAACGCTGCAAGTGTTAGCGTGTTTGGCGGAATTCCCGCCACATGCTATGCCAAAGACGATTTAACATCAGACTTCGGAATTCAACCTGATACTGGATACTGGTCGCCGGGAAGGCATGCTTGAGTCAGCGCTAAACTATGTAGTATCTGGAAACTGCGATACGAATTTTCCTCGGGTTAAGCAAACTAACGATTCAGCTGGCAGCTTCCTAAACACGCTTGAATCAGACGAGAAACAAGGGTTATTCGAGATAGGCAGCGCACTTTACTAGCTCTTGGAGGGAACTTCCCAGTGCGATTCCCGTCCGAGTACATATTCAGATATATTCAATACGAAAGACAACACTAGTCGCGCATGGAATTC
>JBGCGD010000093.1:0-16481 GCA_045110515.1 Granulosicoccus sp.
GCTGTTCAATGAGCTTCACCCATTCTGGTCGTGAGCGGCGCGGGTGACGTGTTTTCATTTTCGGTCTTCTTTGTTTAAAGGAAGGCCAAGTGTTTAGATCGTTTTAAGGTAGATCAACATGCGGCGGGTGAATCGCTTACAAACATTCCACATCAGGTGATCGTCGGACGACAACTATCTTGAAATATTCCGGTTGCGATATTATCGCTTAACTGGATGTCCGCTGCTGATGGGGAGGATCAATCTTTTTTAACGCTGCTTCACTACGTTCTAATGATTAGCACATGGTTTCCTTGTTAACCGCCTCCTGATATTCTAAGAGTCTACCCGAGGGGTAGAAGGTCAACTTTCCTGAATCAGGGGCTACCACCGCTACCCAAAAACGCTGAAATCGACCCTCACGAATCCGCGTAGACCCAAAAGTGTTATCGAATGGCGTGGTAAACCATTTTCCATAAGATGTGGTAATTGGCCGGACTAATTTCTTCAGCGATGATGGAGCGGGCAGAGAAAAACAAGACCACGTTGAAGTATATCCGACTAGGTAGGCCTATACTAAATGCTTACTTTGAACGCTTTAATAGAACAGTAAGACATCCATGGTTGGATTTGCATGATTTTGAAAGCGTTAAACACGCACAACACCTGGCTTCTGAATGGATTTGGACATATAACAATGAAAGGCCCAGCACTGCGATCGGCTTTACCCATGGCGGCTTAATCTCTATTTAAATAGCCAAGGTCCACTGGGGGGGAGCACAAGTAAAGCAAAGCTTTTTTGGCAATATAATTCGGTGTACAAGTTATCTTTTGAACCAAGCAAACCAACACAGAACGCATTTGTGGAGAGTCTAAATTGCAAGAATAGGAACGAATGCTTGAATCAGTAATGGTCTAGGGGCATTTAAGAAGCAGGATAAGCGACCAGTATTGGGCAACATCACTATAACTACGAACGACTTTACAGTGGTGCTTAAAACTATTGATCGCCAATGGATTTTGCTCCGAAGGCTGCCTAGTAAGAAATTCGCATCAAAGCAGTGATAATAACCCGGGGGAAATGATATGAAGCAAAAACAGCAAATACCATACGTTTCAGTAATAATGTCTACTTATAATTCTGATCAATATTTGAATGACGCGGTAAACTCTGTAAGGGATCAGTCCTTCGAAAACTGGGAATTGCTAATAACTGATGATGCGTCTAATGATGACACTTTAAATCAGCTTGTATCTTTTTCGGTTAAAGACAGCAGAATTAAGTATTTTAGTTTTGAAAAAAATTCTGGTGCGGCTTTGGCTCGAAATAATTCTATAAATATGGCCAAAGGGAAATATATTGCTTTCCTCGATTCAGACGATCGATGGAGGTCTAACAAGTTGCAGGTACAGTGTGATTTTATGGATAAATTTAATTCAACAATTACATTCAGCCCTTATGAAATAATAGACGAAAACGGGAATTTAACTGGGAAGCATGTGGATGTTGGTGCGCCTGTTAAAATTAACTATAAACAGCTACTTCGAAAATCTGCGACATTTGGTTGCCTAACCGTTATGTTCCGTCGCAGTGAGTTTAATGATTACCTGATGCCCGATATTAGAAGGGGGCAGGATTACGCTTTATGGTTGAAATTATTACGATCTGTTGAAAGTGCACATAAGGTTCCAAAGGTGCTTGCTGAATATCGAATTGTGAAGGGATCCATATCCAGGAACAAGTTTCGAAAAGCTAGAGCCCAATGGTATGTCTATAGAAGACTAGAAAAAGTCCCATTAATTCAAAGCTGCTTAGCATTTTTTTTATATGCTTGGAGAGCTGTTTTTAGAAAATAGTGCAAATAGAAATTAAGCAGTTCGCCTGAATTATAACAGTAAGCTTCCTTGTCAAGTGGACAGTTCAAAATTAGAGTTTCTGGAGTATTGTTGTCTGGCCTCTAGTGGCGTTAGGTCTTTTAGCGCGTCATGGGGTCTGTCTTCGTTGTATTCGACCATCCACCACCAAGTGGCTTCTCGCACATGTTCCAGCGATGTAAACAGGAATTGATCCAATACCTCTTCTCTATAAGTCCGATTAAATCGTAAGCGTCACGCTAAGTACATCTGTTAAAACTCGTTTAATTGTCTGATTATCACTCTTGGATTCAATACCCAAGTGCAACGTTAGGGGAGATGCCGAATAGTAGCTCATTCGGTGTCTTCATATTAAGTACCTTGCGTGGACGATTATTGAGCTTGTCTTGTACCTTTTGAATATCGCTGTCTGTGATCGTTGTGAAATCACAATCCTTTGGAAAGTATTGTCGTATCAGCCCGTTTGTATTCTCGTTAGTACCACGCTCCCAGGAAGAGTATGGATGGGCGAAGTAGACTTTGCCCTGCAACACCTCTGACACTGTTTCATGTTGTGCGAATTCCTTGCCGTTGTCCAGTGTGCAGCTTCTGAATAATTCCTTCACTGATGATAGGCAGCTACAGATTGCCTCTTGAACGAGTTGAGCTGTTTTGAACGGCACCTTTGCCATGAAGGTGTAACGCGTACAACGGTCCACTAAAGTGACGATAGCCTGTTTGTGCTTTGAGCCGATAATCAGATCGCCCTCCCAGTCAGCTCCTGGCTCGTCACGCGCCTGGGCAGCCACAGGACGCTCTTCGATTGAGATCTGATTAAGTATTCGTCCTCGGCGCTCTTTGCCGCTGCCGTAACGTTTACGACGCTTGATGCGCTCACGAAGGTAGGTATGCAAGTCGCCGCCGGTCTGCTTGTCCAGAATGATGTGCTGATAGATTCTCTCATGACTGATTTCCAGTATTCCATCCTCCTTCAATCTCAAACAAATTTGCTCAGGACTCCATTGTTGTTCGCTCAATAGGTGTTCAACGAGGTGCCAATCACTGGCTGAAAAACGGCCAGCATACTTCCCCTGTTTTCGTTGATCACAGAGCCGCTGTGCTTGTATCGGGCGGTAGCCCCGGCCACCGGTATTGCGCGCTATCTCGCGACTAATAGTGGATTTGTGTTTGCCCACAATCTGTGCGATGAACGTCAATGTGTGCTCTGCTTTCAATAATGCGTATATCTGGTATCGTTGCTCACTGGTGAGCTGCGAATAAATAGCCATGTGTGCTTCTCAATTCTGCCAGGAATGAAGTTCGTACCATGACTATCGTAGCTCACCTTCATTACCTGGTGGGTTGAGTTGCACTTAGCTGTTGAATCCAAGCATTCTGAAACTTCAGATATTTCAGAATAAAAATAAGTTGAACAATGCCTAGTCAACCGCCCATACTCGCCTCATGGTTGAACAACAAACCCTGTTGTTCGAGCAACTGATAGCCCAATACTAAGTATTGCCACTTTACGTAAGTTCAAAGAAATTAGGGTCTTAACACCACGTTGATAAGACTCGTAAGAATACTTGTGAAAGTTAGGACAACTTAAGAGTGTCGCTTTGAACTGAAATAAAGCAGAGGCATGTATTTAGTGCTAGACGATTCCTGAGAGGGTGCGACAGCATGATTAGTCAGCTTACGCTGTTCGAAAGAAAGATGGCTTTAGCTATCTTGTTTATTATTTCGTTAGTAGGTCTTTTCTTCGCAGTCGCAGGCCGCGGAGACCCTATAGCAATACATGGCGTTATCGTTATCGTGTTTTGCGCCGCATTGGTGGTTTTACTCGTTAAGAACCTTAATGCCCCGGCCCCATCAAACGAACGTTTAAAAGAGTATTACGACGACCCTACAAAGGTTGGGATCATCCTTTCGATATTTTGGGGCGTTGTCGGAATGTCTGTTGGTGATTGGGTGGCATGGTTAATGGCTTATCCAGAATTTACTTTCGATGCCGCTTGGGCAAGCTATGGACGACTTAGGCCCGTACACACCTCAGGCGTTATTTTTGGTTTTGGTGGTAACGCACTTATCGCAACATCTTTTCACGTAGTTCAAAGAACCAGTAGGGCAAGATTGCCTGATCAGGTAAGCCCTTGGTTTGTACTTCTAGGGTTTAACTTATTTTGTGTCTTGGCTGCATCAGGATACTTACTAGGTATTACACAATCAAAAGAATATGCTGAGCCTGAATGGTATGTTGATATTTGGTTGGTTATTGTTTGGGTTACGTATTTGCTGCTTTATATGCGAACACTGGCTAAACGTCAGGAGCCTCATATATATGTCGCTAACTGGTACTACCTTGCTTTTATACTCGTGGTTGCTGTGCTGCATATCGTTAACAATCTCGCTATGCCAGTGTCATTAGTGGGTGTTAAAAGTTATTCGGCATTCTCTGGGGTGCAGGATGCTATGACTCAATGGTGGTATGGACACAACGCTGTCGCGTTTTTTCTAACCGCCGGCTTTCTTGGTATGTTGTATTACTTTTTACCGATGCGTGCGCAGCGCCCGATTTACTCTTATCGCATGTCCATCATAAGTTTTTGGGGCATCACGTTTATGTACATGTGGGCGGGCTCTCATCATCTGCATTACACCGCCTTACCCCAATGGGTGCAAACACTAGGAGTTACGTTTTCAGTTATGTTGTTGGTACCGTCATGGGGTTCCGCGGCCAACGCATTGCTGACGCTAAACGGCGCATGGAAAAAGGTTCGTGACGATGCAACCTTACGATTTATGATGGTAGCTGCCATTTTTTACGGGCTTTCAACATTTGAAGGTTCGTTTATGGCGATACGGCCTGTTAACTCTCTATCTCATTACACTGATTGGACAATCGGCCATGTGCATTCCGGTGCTTTAGGATGGGTAGCGTTCATTACGTTTGGCGCAATTTATAGTCTTGTTCCATGGTTATGGAAGCGCAAGCGGATGTACTCACCGTACTTGGTAGAGCTGCACTTTTGGTTTGCACTCACAGGCATTGTTATCTACTTGGTTAGTCTTTGGAACGCTGGAATAGTTCAAGGCGTTATGTGGCGCACTTACAATGAAAGCGGTGGCTTAGCGTATTCATTTCATGACTCCATGGTCGCTATGCATCCCTATTATGTAGCACGCGGAATCGGCGGCTTAATGTATGTCATTGGTGTGCTGATAGCGGCCTACAATATCTTTATGACGATTCGTATGTCTAGTGTTCCTGATACGGAGTATGAAAACCCGGATAAAGGTATTGTCGAGGAAGTCTCGCTGAGTTCTGCGAATACAGCTGGGAGTGCGCAGTCATGATTTTTAAGGGGCACTACAAACTCGAAAAGAACTCACTAGCCTTGGTTCTTGCCATTATTATTGTCTCTGGTATCGGTGGGTTTGTTGAAATAGCACCGCTCTTCACAATAGATAGTACTGTTGAAGAAGTTCCGGATATGCGCGTGTACACGCCACTGGAGCAAGCAGGTCGTAATATTTATATCCGTGAAGGTTGTTACGCGTGCCATTCACAGATGATTCGTACATTAAGGGATGAAGTAGATCGATACGGCCCTTACTCTTTAGCTGCCGAGTCTCAATACGATCACCCTATGCTTTGGGGCTCTAAAAGAACCGGGCCTGATTTGGCGCGAGTTGGAGAAAAATACTCCGACTTGTGGCATCAACGACATTTAATTAACCCCAGAGATGTCGTGCCTGAATCAATCATGCCCTCTTATGGTTGGCTGGATAGAAACGAATTAAATACTAATGCTATTGGCGATCATCTCGTTGCTCTACGAAAAGTTGGTGTTCCCTACACGGATGAGATGATTGTAAATGCCGAGTCGGATGTTCTTGCGCAGTCACAACCCAACCATTCAGACGTGGCAGGTTTAATAGAGCGCTATGGCGAGGCAACTACGATACGATCATTTGATTCAAACTCCGATAAATTGACGGAGATGGACGCCGTCATTGCGTACTTGCAAATACTGGGACGTTTGACCGACGCGGCCTATAAGAATCAAGTTGCTGAGGGCCAATAGCGATGATGAGTTTTCAGCACGCGGATCTTGTGTATTTCGCTAAAACTTATGGCTTGCTTTATCTCATGGGTATCAGTGCGCTAATTGTGGCCTATGTGTATTGGCCGACTAACAAAGCAAAGTTTGATAGCGAGGCCAGTAAAATCATCGATGATGAGGACAAACCATGTCTATAGGCGAGCGTGATAAATACACAGGCCATATGACAACTGGCCACGATTGGAATGGTATTAAGGAGCTAAATACGCGTGTTCCAACAATATTGATTCTATTCCTTACCGCCGCATTCTTGTTTTCAGTAGCGTATTGGATTCTGATGCCGGCATGGCCGACGGTGAACAGTTTTACACCTGGCAAGCTAGGTATCGATCAACGTAATATTCTTGATGAGCAGTTGCAGGAGGCTAAGGCTTTAAAAACGATTTGGTCAGATGAATTGCTGCTTGATCCTATCGATGATCATCTAGGCAATGAGAAACTCATGAGCATTGTTGCTGAAAATGGTCCTGCATTGTTTAAAGATAACTGTGCGATGTGTCATGGGCAGCAGGGTCAGGGGGCGCTGTATTTCCCAAGTTTAAGCGACGACCAATGGCTCTGGGGCGGTCGCCCAGGCGATATACTTAAAACGCTGCACGTAGGGATAAACGCTAACGTGCAAGGCACAAGGGTGGCTCAGATGCCAGCCTTTGGTACTACTGCAATTCTGAGTAGTGAAGAAATTGAACAACTGGCTACTTACATTTTGTCTCTAAGTAATCCACTCATTGGTTCTGGAAAGCGGGTGCGCGAAACTCTGGCGGTTAATCAGGGGCGGGAAATATATTCAAGACAGTGCGTGGCCTGTCATGGTGTTGAGGGTCTTGGAAATACACTATTAGGTGCGCCTAACTTGTCTGATGCTTTTTGGATTTACGGAGGCGATCTACAGTCAATCAAAACCACGCTAAAGGAAGGTCGGGCTGGGTATATGCCAGCATGGAAAGAACGTCTGTCAGAAGTTGATTTGCGGCAACTTGCCCTGTATGTGGCTCAGCTTGCAGACAAGACCACCGCTGAGTAGCTTTTGCTCATGGGCCGACTATCGATAGAGTCTGATGCACTGACGTTTTGGCAGAAATATGCCAAAGCTATTTTCATTGTGGCGATGGTGTTATTCGTCTCTGTTCTATTAATAGCGAGTGTTCGAATGGTCAATATAGCAATATCCACACAATCAGAATGTGTTGTGAAAAGAGATAACAGTACGCAGGAAACAGTTCTTCAAGCAGCAAAACATGCTTGTTAAGCCACTGAACAAGAAACAAGGGAAATATAGATATGGCACCACTTGCTAATCCAGTTGATCCTATCGGTGAGCGGCCTATTCTCAATCGGCAATTACCCTTGGCACATGCTAAAACCTGGTTGTCAAAGGGATGGTACGACTTCCGTAGCACTAATATGGAAGCCAGTTTGCTTTATGGCATCGTAATTACAACACTCTCTTTATTGATTGTAGTGGGACTGTTTGTGTTCAAGCTTGACCACATCCTGCTACCTGCCTTGGCAGCCTTCATGGTGGTTGGCCCCACTCTGGCGGTTGGACTCTATGAAAAAAGCCGTCGAATTGAAAGTAGTGAACGTGTGTCTATAGGCTCAATGTTGTTTGTAAAAGTAGAGCCCAAAGGGCATTTGTTTTTTATAGGTTTAATACTGACACTTTGGGTTTTGCTTTGGTTAAGAGCAGGTGTGTTGTTGTATGCACTTTTTTTTGGCATGCATGAATTCCCGAGCCTAGGTGGAGCGCTCAAACTTATATTCACTGATGCAGCCGGCTACGGCCTTCTACTGACAGGTTCAATATTCGGTGCCCTGTTTGCAGCTTTTGCATTCGCTATAAGCGTTATTTCTGTTCCTATGTTGCTCAATGAAGATACTGATGCGTTCTCAGCAATGGGCGCAAGCATTGCGTTGGTTTGGAACAACCTACCTGTTATGTTGACTTGGGGAGTCATAGTTCTAGGTTTGTTCATACTCAGTCTGTTCACGGGCCTTCTCGGGCTCATCGTAATCTATCCGGTGTTAGGGCATGCTACTTGGCACGTTTATAAAGACATTCGCCAATCAGTAGATACTCCAGTTTTCGCCCCAGCTATTTCAGACGTTTCTTGATTGGCGGGAGATTGGAAAATGCCAATCGACAAGAATGAGCTACGACTGGCGAGTGTCGCGTTATCTGATTCAATCAACGCAACCGAATTATCCGTTCCGACAATGCATTGCGGTGCGTGTATGAGTCGAATCGAAAATGCGCTGTCACATCTAGACGGAATAGACAGCGTTAGAGTAAATCTGACTCGAAAGAGAGTGGTCGTGAATTGGTCTAGTTACATGGACCCAGGCATCTTCCTTGACGTTCTAACCCGATTAGGTTTTGATTCAGAACTCCCGTCAACGGTTAAGGACAAAAAAGACAACGGTCTTTCCCAGTTACTCAAGGCACTTGCAGTCTCAGGATTTGCATCAGGTAATATTATGTTGTTGTCTGTGTCCGTTTGGTCTGGCGCTGATGAGCATACTCGTCAACTTTTCCATTGGATTTCCGGTGTCATTGCAATTCCAGCGATCGCGTACTCAGCACAAGTATTTTTTCGATCTGCCTGGTTGGCAATAAAGCAGTACCGTACCAATATGGATGTGCCTATCTGTGTCGGTATAGTGTTAACAACTCTTCTCAGTATCTACGAAACGGCTATCCACAGCGATGCCGTTTATTTCGAAGCCTCGGTCATGCTGGTGTTTTTTCTACTCATTGGTAGAACCCTTGACCACGCGATGAGAAGTAAAGCTGCATCCACCGTGAATGCACTGCAAGCGTTGGAGCCATCAGGAGCGCAGAGAGTAAACCGTGATGGTTCTTCAAGCTTTGTATCCGTCAGTGAGCTTCTTCCGGGCGATGTGGTTTTAGTGGCTGCTAATTCAAGGATTCCCACAGATGGGATAGTCGTAAGTGGTAACTCCAGTATTAACACTGAATTAGTTAACGGGGAGAGCATCCCGGTTCAGGCATCAAGTAATCATCATGTGTATGCAGGTACTTTAAACCTGTCACATAGTTTATCTATCAAGGTGACTGAGCCTGCTGATAATTCCTATATCGCTAAAATGGACCAGTTGGTTCAAGAGGGGCAGGCGGTTAAGGGACGGTATCGAGCGGTGGCCGATAAAGTTGCCTCGCTTTATGCGCCAGTGGTGCACTTGAGTGCTCTGATGGCTTTGCTCTTTTGGCTATTACTTGATGCCGGGTTACATCAGTCGTTAACCATAGCGGTGTCTGTTTTGATAATTACTTGCCCTTGCGCGCTTGCACTTGCGGTGCCCATGGTACAGGCGGTTGCTTCCCAGCGATTATTTCACGCCGGTATCATTATGAAAAATGGTGCGGCGTTGGAAAAACTCGCATCGATAGATACTGTGGTTTTTGATAAAACAGGCACCTTAACTTCTGGCTTTCTAATCAATGAAAAAAAGTCAGAATATTGTCATGAGTCATTAAGAATTGCTCGGTTATTAGCTTCTTCATCAGAACACCCTTATTCAAAAGCTCTATTAGAACACCGGGCTTTTATCGACGAAAATTCTTGCGACAACATCAGTCTGGATGTGAAACCTGATGAAATACCCGGTTACGGATTGGAAGCGAGAATAAGTGGGAACACGTATCGTCTAGGTCGTCCGTCTTGGGCATTGAGTAATGTTGAAGACAGCAGCAGTAGCGATATACCCCAAGAAGCGGAAACTGTGCTCGCTAGAAATGGAGAGTATGTTGCCAGCTTTGTCTTTAATAGCCATCTCAGGGAAGGTGCAACGAAAGTTGTTGAGTTGCTACAGCAACAGTCAATGAGAGTTATTCTGTTGTCAGGCGATGTTGAGAATAAGGTTGCGTCTGTTGCAGGTGATTTAAGTATCGACGACTATCAGAGTCAGTACACACCATTCCAGAAGGTCAAAGACATAGAGGCACTACAAAAAGATGGCTGTAAAGTGCTAATGGTTGGAGATGGACTCAACGATTCTGGTGCAATAGCCGGAGCAGACGTGTCAATGTCACCCGGAACTGGGGCGAGCGCAACAAGGTTGGCTGCTGATTTCGTTTTGTTGGGGCCGAGCCTACAAGGAGTGGCAGAGGGAATAGAGATTTCTCAAAGGGCTGCTAGACTTGTCGGGCAAAATTTTGCAATAGCCATTGTTTACAACCTGATCGCAATACCTGCTGCGTTTATGGGTTTCATAACGCCCTTGTTTGCGGCTTTAGCTATGTCTAGTTCATCGATACTTGTCATAGCGAATTCCCTTCGTGTTATGAGGGCTCGTACTCCAAAAGCTACTTCGCCATGCAAAGCGCAAATGAGTGAAGCTCTATGAGTACCTATCTGTTTTTGTTACCGATATCTCTAGGTTTAGGTTTAATTGGGCTTGTTACTTTTCTTTGGACGCTTAAAGATAATCAATACGAAGATTTGAATGGGGCAAGGCAACGAATCTTATACGGCGATGACAAACCCATCGTTAATGAAAGTGAAAAATCAACCTAAGTGACGCTCACCCACTAAGCGATATGGAGGGCTTCAACTGTAGCATCGTGTACTTCTGTCGCTGCGCGGGAACCTGTATGCTTCGGGTTTTACCGCCGTGAGAAGACATGTCCGAATCACTCGAAAGAAGCAAACGTTTTGCTGAGCGCTACGGTTTAAGTGCACCCATACTTTTAGCTCCGATGGCAGGAGCATGCCCGGTTGAACTATCAGTCGCAGTTGCTAGCGCCGGTGGTTTGGGCGCGTGTGGCGTGCTTTTAATGGAACCTGAAGGTATCGAATCCTGGGTTAGTGACGTGCGCGCAGGCACCAACGGAGGTTTTCAACTTAACACTTGGATACCTGATCCTGAGCCGGTTCGTAATAGCCAACACGAGGCATCTATAAGGGAGTTTTTATCTCAATGGGGACCAGAGGTTGATGAGGATGCTGGAGATAGAACTGCTCCTGATTTCGCCGCTCAATGTGAGGCGATGATTGAGGCCCGCCCACAAGTCATGTCCTCCATCATGGGTCTATATCCTGAGCCTATTGTTAAGCGCATGAAGCAAGCTGACATTGCCTGGTTTGCAACTGTCACAACTGTTAGTGAAGCATTAGCAGCCGAAGCTGCTGGCGCAGATGTCATTGTGGCTCAAGGTATGGAAGCTGGCGGGCATCGAGGTACGTTTGTATCCGGGGATGCCGAGAAATCATTGGTGGGTTTGTTCTCCTTGTTGCCGGCTGTCGTTGATGCTGTCAACATTCCTGTTGTTGCAACCGGTGGTATTGCCGATAGTCGCGGTGCCTCTGCCGCATTGCTACTCGGTGCCAGCGCTGTACAAATAGGAACGGGATTTTTACGCACGCAAGAGGCTGGAATTGCGCCCGCGTGGGCTGCGGCAATGGAAAACATCAGGCCAGAGCAAACCTCGGCTACTCGAGCTTTCTCAGGACGCTTGGGGCGAAGTGTTCGAACAGAATACTTAAAGGCAACAGAGCAGGGTGGCGCACCTGTGCCTGCTCCTTATCCGATACAGCGCAACCTAACGGCTGCCATGAGAGCCTCGGCTGTGAAAGAAGATTCCTTAGAAGGCATGCAGGCATGGGCTGGGCAATCTGCATCTTTAGCGCGATGCGATTCAGCTAAAATAGTATTGGAAGACATCTGGGCGGGCATGCAAGAAAGCCTTAGCTAGGGCTTTGTTCTAAAGACGTCTGGCGTTAAGACGCTTTCAAGTGTCGGAAAGTATCCTCATAACCGTGTGCCAACTGTCTTCAGCATTCTGTCCTGCCTCTTCAAATACGGTGTTTAATAGCTCTGATTGAGCATCCGTTAATCTTGCCTCAAGCCTCTTACCCGAAGATGTCAGTCGGAGCATTTTTATTCGGGCGTCATGAGATGCGCGTTTGCTCTCAATAAGTTCCATTGACAGTAACTGCCGTAGCGGGGTGTTCAAGGCTTGCTTGCTAATGGCTAAAGCCTCTAGTAAATCGGCTACCGAGCCGTCTCGGTTTCTACCGACAAAGTACAAAATACGATGATGTGCCCTATTTAAGCCTCGTTTCTCAAGAAGTCGATCGGCTTGGGCGGTGAATGAGCGATAGCCACGGTACAGCAGCTCAATGGCTTCAAGATTCTGTTTGGAATTTAATGGGTCAATCATATTGACACAATAAGAAAAACCTCCTAGGCTGTCAATAGGTCATTAATATTGACCTATATAGTTGTCATAGGTCATTGAAAGAGGTTAGATATGTCCGCACTAAAATTTGCCGGTCGGGCTGAACGAATTAAAGCGTCACCTATAAGAGAGATTTTGTCCGTATCCAATCGCCCGGGCATGATCTCCTTCGCCGGAGGGCTGCCTGCGGCAGACACGTTTCCCGAAGTCGATGCGCTGTCGTTTGAAAAGGGTGACTTACAGTACGGCCCCTCAGAAGGCGAGAGCTATTTGCGAGAGTACGTTGCCGCAGATTTGAAGAAAGCTGGATGGCAAGTCAGTGCAGACCAGATTCTGATTTTAACGGGATCTCAGCAGGGTATTGATTTAGTCGGAAAGCTATTCATCGAAAAAGGTACCAAGGTAGCGGTAGCGTCCACAACCTATTTAGCCGCTTTGCAGGTGTTTTCGATGTATGGCGCAGACTACGTGCCGTTCGATGTTGGTTCCGTCAATGACGCCATTGCTCAGACAAAACCAGCGATCTTGTACGCTAACCCGACTTTCCAGAATCCCTCATCTGAAGTGTACACATTGCAACAACGTCAATCTGTTGCATACGCGTGTGAAGAGAATGGCTCGTTGCTGTTTGAAGATGACCCGTACAGAGAGCTGTGTTATGAACCGTGTGAGCGACAACCTATTTGCTCAATGACAAGCCATGGCAGTTGGGTGTATCAGTCGACATTCTCAAAAACGGTAGCACCCGGCTTACGAATAGGGTATCTGGTGTGTTCAGCTGATTTATATCCAAAGCTTCTAATGCTCAAGCAAGCGTCGGATCTACATACCAGTAGAGTCGCTCAGCGTTTGGTCATGAATATTCTACATAAGGAAGATTTAGCAATCAGGCTAGAAAAGCTTAGGCATAAATACAAAGCCAAACGTGATGCTTTTGATGAATCCTTACACAAACATTTTTCGCACTTAGCAGCTTGGAATAAGCCTTCAGGCGGATTGTTTTTTTGGCTAACGTTAAATAGTGATAAAAATATTGATACAAGACAGCTATTAGGAGCGGCAGTAGAAAGTGGAGTAACGTTCATGCCAGGCGAACCGTTCTTTGCAGATGGACGTACGGCATCAAGTTGCTTTCGACTAAATTTTAGTGGAGCCAGTATAGACGGCTATGATGAAGGACTCAGACGGTTAGCGGTTATTTTTGAAAAACAGATGCTCGAGTGTTGAGCTAGGTTTGTTCTGCCAGCGGCCACACTAATTGAAAGTGAGTACCCTCGCTTCTGGGTATTAAATGAATACTTGCGTTGTGTTGCTGGCAGATTGAGTTGACAATTGAAAGGCCGAGCCCAAAGCCGCCTGTATCTCGGCTGCGACTTCGTTCTATCCGGTAGAAAGGCTCAAATATTTTTTCTACTTGTGACGGATCTATGCCCGGGCCATCATCAACAATGTTGATTTGTGCTAATCCGTTGGTTTTCGATAGGGTGACGAAAACCTGTGTGTTGGCGTATTTCAGAGCATTGGTAACCAAATTGGTTAATGCCCGTATTAATAAGCGTTTCTCTGCTAACAAGTAAAAGTCGTTTTCAGGGTAATCAACTTGAAGGTTTATGCTCGGTCGGGTTCCGGGTTGTAAATCAGCCACTGCCCGAAAGGCATCCATGACAGAAACATTGCTAAGCACCAGAGCGTTACCATTATTTATCAGGCGAGAATAATGAAGTGTTTCCCTAACCAGCGAATCCAATTCTTCGGCCGCAACATGGGCTTCATCAAACAAGGCGTATTGCTCTTCGCCGGTTCTCTCAGCGGCTAGTTCCATAGCAAATTGAAGTCTGGCTAGCGGATTTCTAAATTCATGTGCAACACTTGCCAATAAGTCTCGGTGGTGTTCAATAGCTTCTTTCTCAGCATCTTTGAGTTTTTGAATTTGTTGCCGAGCTGAGACTAAGGCATTGACTGCAGTGGGGATTGGATTAGGTGCTTTGGCATCAATCAGGTTGTTGGTGTCAGCTTCCAAGTTCTTTGCGGCAGTATTAAGTTGTCTTAGCTGGCGTTCAAAGATGATTAGCGTTACCCAAATGGCACTGAGAATGGCCATAATTTGAAGGGCTAAATGCAGCCAGTCTGCTTGAGCTATAAGCGGCGGTGGCACGGTGTCTATACCGGCTTCTATGAGTGTTCCGTCTTCGAGGATAATGTCGTAGTAGGTATCTTTCTCCTCTAAGTTATCAAGATTCTCTAGTGACGCATCAGAGTCGAAGTTTGTAAGGGTGACTAGGTGTTTGCTTGAAAGCTCTGCTAATGTTTTGTCCAAATCTTTGGTTTGATTTAATTCAGTCTCTATTTCTTCAAGCGTTTCGTAGGCGTGATAGTTCCAGTCTTCACGACCAATAAGGGCATCGATAAGCAGTATGCTGAGTAACCAAGCAAGAAACGAAAACAAAATTCCAAAAGCCGCACAGCTTAGAAAGAGTTTTTTCATCGCCCTTTACCTAATTGGTACCCTTGACCTCTAATTGTTTTTACAAACTGAGGGTCGGCAGAATTATCTCCTAGCTTTTTTCTAACTCTTGAAATTATAAGATCGATTCGTCTGTCTTCTGGCGTAAGTTCAAGACGGAACATTTTTTCATGCAAAGACTCTCTTGAAATGGGAGTGCCTGCATTGCTGGCTAGAATCCACAGTAAATCGAATTCAGTGGTTGTGAGCTTGACTGATTTCCCGTCACACATAACTAACCGGTTTGCTCTGTCTACGACTAACGATCCCAGTTGTATGGATTCTGAGTCTTCCTGCGATGTGTTATCAGTGTAGCGGAGCTGTAGTCTTACCCGTGCAAGTAGTAGTCGAGGACTGACTGGTTTGGTTAAATAATCGTCGGCTCCGGTTTCCAAGCCTGTAATTTCTTCTACGGTGTCATCTAACGCTGTCAACATGAGTATCTTCCCAGAGTACTTTGATCTTACTTCTCTGCAGACAGATAAACCATCAGTGCCAGGTAGCATCAAGTCGAGAACAACTAAATCAGGTTTGGTGTTGAGTATGAGTTCAATAGCCACATCACCTCTGTGGCAGGTTTCGACATCATAACCATGAGTACTGAGATAGTCGGAGATCATGGCGCAAAGCCTCGTGTCGTCATCAACGACTAAGATGCTCCCTGAAGATGGCTCAGACATCGTTAACCTCTTGGACGTAAAGCGACAAAGGCATTGCTAATATGTATTGCAGTTTTACCTGTGTATTTATCTGGAATGTCTAGGGATATAACTCTGGGGCCCGGCATACGTTTGCATCTGTCTGCTTTAGTTCTTACGAGGGTTAGTATTACCGCGGACTGTTTTTCATCACTCGCTGTTGCGTTATTTTCTGTTGTCGTAACATCGAGTCTGAAATGATCTTCGGTAGTACAGCCCGTAGAGATAACGGTGAATTCCAGCGTGTTCCCTGTTCTTTGAAAACCGAGCAGATCTGCCGGTGATTCCTCACCGGCAGCGCTAGCATTCAAAGAAAACAGGCTTAAGCATGCTGTTAGGGAAAGGCCCATAGCAGTGCGTAATGAATGACGTATTAAGCGTGTATTTCTCATTGTTTAACTCTTAGTGTTTGGTGGCTGAGGCTCTACGTCGCAGAGCTACCATGCTGAATAGTACGAAGGCTGACCAAACACCCGCTGAACCGCCTCCAGCTGATCCGCCCGATGCAATGCTGGTGCTTTCGATAGGACTGGACTCTGACTGATTGTTCACTCGCTGTAGGCGGAAGTTGTCCAAGCGAACTTTACCGCCCTTTGTCGATCTTTCATTGGCCTTAAAATGCCACTCCACACGACTGCCCTGAGGAATGAATATGCTTGCCTCTTCCCATTCCTCTGAAGAGGACAGCTCGTAGGAGGCTTCATCGTCAATATATATCATGCAGGTGGCTCCATTCATTGCATAACTGAATGTCAGGTTCGAATCGAATTCGTTTTCGAATTCTCCAGCGAGCCAGAAGTCATCGTTATTATCAAATTCAGTTTCCATGGCTTCACCACCGTAGTATGGATCAGCGGTTGTTGCTGTCCAAGGATTAGTGTGGTCAGTTTCGAAATCTGCTTCTGGCATTTCTACGGTGTAACCAAATTCATCGAAATTTTGCGCAAAGGCTTCCAGTTGTAATTGTAGCGTTTGAGTGGTGCTTCCCGATGATGCTGTTACTGATAACTTTTCCGATAGTTCACCTTCTGCTACTGGCGTCCAGGCGATATCAACATAACAGGCTTCATCTGAGCTAAGCGGCTCTGATGTGCAGTTTTCGGTTTCGATGAATAAAT
>JBGCGD010000094.1:0-2665 GCA_045110515.1 Granulosicoccus sp.
CGGGTCAACGGTACATCACCGTATGTGATCAACACTGTATCGTCATCTTCGATACCCTCAAGCCCTTCTTTTACAGCATGACCGGTTCCCAGTTGCTCGGTCTGCATCGCCCATTGAACCGAGTGAGTAATAGTGCTCTTAACCTGATCTGATTTGTGCCCAATCACCACGGTGATGCTGGTCGGGTTCAGGCTTTCTGACGTGTCCAGTACGTGCCCCAACAACGGCTTGCCCGCAAGTCTGTGTAACACCTTAGGCATCGCCGATTTCATACGAGTACCTTTACCGGCAGCTAGTACGATAATTCGAGTGGTCATACGAGAAGTCCTTGGACGAGAAAGTTCGCGATTATCCCATGGGATATCGGCCACAAACGTAAAATGGTTAAACCCTCATTGTCGTTGAGCGTGTTTCGAATGCACAAAACCGGACGCCACTCACAGGTAACCCGCTAAATTGCCTGCGTACGAAATGGCAGAAGTAACTCCCGACAAACGCCATTTATTTGGCTCGCGCAATTCTATCGACACATTGGCGGCTCCTGAAGCCTCCGTAGTAAGAATTCACAATCAATCTCAATTTGCGATTAAAGGCTGGATAATAGAATCACCATGGAAAAGGACCGCATAGTGGAGCAAAACCATGCGGTTAGTATGAAAACCGATTTACAAATTATTGATATGCAAAAAAGCTAGATGATTTTTATATGGCTTTGCTGGATTCAAGAAAATCTGAATTGTAGATCACCGGCATTCTCCCTCTCCATTCCGACCACAAATTGTCTTCCATGATTAACGTAGCCATAAACACGCCCACATTGATCCGGCTTGTTTTACCCGCATTGAAGATAGCGCTTCTTATTGGCGAAGAGTGGAGAACATAATCAGAAGGATTAGATTCATTCGTCAAGGAATCCGGACGGATAACGCACCACTGTAGCTTCTTATTGTCATTGCTAAACGAACTGCGTAAATACTCCGCAGCGTCTTCGTTATCAGCATGCGGTGGTAGCAACAGTCTTAGCAATCCGATAACGCACGATTGTGCAAAGGATATTTTTTCGTTTAAACCCCTATGACGATTTCCCGCCGTATTCATTAGCAAATATTTCACGGGCGATTTCAGCTCGTTAGACTCAATGGCACTGCATAATTTTTTGGTGGCATCAGTGACCAACCTGTGTGGTGCGCCAAACATCCCTTTGAAGGAAAGATTATGACCCAGACAGGATGCGACAACATCACAGCCCTTTGCATGGCGCGCTAGCTCCTGCTGGTCCATATCTGAGATGTTGCCAACAATGATTTCCAGATTATCTGCGGTTCGTAGGTCTTCAGGTAGGCGATTCGGCGCTCTGACAATCGCACGTACACAGACACCTTTATCTAACAACTGTCTCAAAAGATGCCTGCCAGTTGCACCGCTTGCTCCAACAACGAGCGTTTTCGACATAGTGGGGATCCTAAAAATGGTGAGTGAAAGGTTACCGGATTCGGCATTTGGTACTTACACTGTAAGTTGTATAAATCGAATATTATACTTACAGTGTAAGTAAGTCAATTCAGTACACCTTAGTGGCACAGTCAAAACCGAATAAACGTCGCTCCCGCGGGCGGCCGCGAACGCAGTTAAATCGTGAACGGATACTCCTCGCGGCGGCAGAGCTAGCCGATCAAAACGGCATTGAAACGCTCTCGATGCGCAAGCTGGCGCAATCGCTAAACGTAGAAGCAATGTCGCTCTACAACCATGTGAAAAACAAGGAGGACATGTTCGACGGCATGGTTGAATTCGTGGTTTCCAAAATTCAATGCCCATCTTTGCAAGGCAACTGGAAAGACGAAATGCGGATACGAGCTCAATCCGCCCACCAGGTCCTAGTACAACACCCATGGGCCACCAGCCTACTAGTCTCCCGGGTCAATATTGGTCCATATATGCTTTGCTACGTTGACGCAACCATCGGTTGTCTGCGCCAAGCAGGATTCAGTTATGAGATGGTTGACAGAGCGTGGAACGCAATCGATAGTCACGTTTACGGCTTTACCCTTCAATCACTGAATTTCCCGTTTGAGCCAGACGAATACAGCGACGTCGCCGAGGAATACCTGCCGCAGATACCCGAAACTGAATACCCTTTTCTCAATGCGCTATCCCAGCAGATTATTGAAGGCGAGCATGACGGAGTTCAAGAATTCAATTTTGGATTGGAGTTACTACTCGATGGTTTAGAGCGTATGCTGGAAGAGTAGAACCTTTGGCTGCCTAAGACAGTTATTCCCTATAACAACCGCGCCCTTAAAGAGATAAACCCATGTTGATCGTTACAGGCATTGTCGCCTCCATACTTGCATTACTATATGTAAAGCTTACTTTCAACGTTATAGGTCAACGCCGTCAACACAAAGTAGGGCTTGGCGATGGCGGTCACGAGTCTCTCAATAGAGCGATCCGGGCGCATGGCAACTTGGCTGAATTCGCACCCATCGGGCTGATCCTAATCGCCTGCCTTGAATACAATCATGCACCCTATTTTCTGACCGTACCATTGGCTATTTTATTCCTTGCCGGGCGCATTCTTCACCCGATGGGAATGAAGGACGGAAATATCTCCTGGAGCCCGCGCGTTAAAGGTATGAAACTAACGCTTATTTCACTTATCGGT
>JBGCGD010000095.1:0-28656 GCA_045110515.1 Granulosicoccus sp.
CCACGACGATGACGTGACACCGTTCCCGTCAGTGAGCACAGCATTAAGTGAACCTAACGGCCTGCTCATGGCAGGCGGAAACTTGAGCCCAAGCAGACTCATTGCCGCTTATAAAAACGGTGTATTCCCTTGGTATGAAGCCGGCGAACCAATTCTGTGGTGGTCACCTGATCCACGTTGCGTCATATTCCCCGATGACATCAGAATAACCCGCAGCCTCAACAAGACGATTCGCAACAACGAATTTTTGATAAAAGAAAATACAGCTTTTCGTGATGTGATGAACGCATGCGCTGCACCTCGTCGCGACAGCAGTGGCACTTGGGTCACAAGCGATATGATTAACGCTTACTGCCGCTTAAACGAAATGGGTATCGCCCACTCGGTTGAAGTCTGGAGTGACGACGAACTCGTCGGTGGGCTGTACGGCATCAAACTCGGCCGCGTCTTCATAGGAGAGTCCATGTTCTCAAGACAAAGCAATGTATCGAAAATAGCCTTGGTGCATTTGGCAAAATCCGACGATATCCATCTTATAGACTGCCAACTGGAAACGGCTCATCTAAACAGTATGGGCGCCACGTGTATTAAACGTGAACGCTACATTGAACTGCTCAATACACTTGGGGGTTTCGATACTGACCTGCTTAACACAACACAGGTCAACAACGATTAGCCCTTTTAGATATGCGACAGAATCGCAGCCTTAACAGCTTCTAATTCAGCAGGTACTGTTTGAACAGCTTCTTGTCCGCGAATAGCAATATCAGGATCCTTTAAGCCATGACCGGTTAGCGTACAAGTAATCACACTACCCGCTGGAATTAATCCTGATTTGATATCACGCAATGCACCGCATAACGATACAGCAGAGGCCGGCTCACAAAACACACCTTCTTTTCTAGCGAGCAGGCTTTGTGTTGCTAACAATTCTTCATCGCTGACTTCATCGAACCAACCACCAGACTCATTCACCGCTGCATGGGCCAGATCCCAACTTTGCGGGTTACCTATTCGGATGGCTGTGGCCAGAGTTTCTGGTTCAGATACGGGCTCGTCTCTTAGAAAAGGTGCCGCACCGTCAGCCTGATAACCCACCATGATCGGTCGCTTATCCGTCATGGGGTTTTCCAGGTACGGACAATCGCCATTACACAAGGTGCAAGAAGCGGTGTTGTGCCCACAAGCTTCACTAAAGCCTATCCAGTAGCCAGAAATATTACCGGCATTTCCCACAGGGATGCAGTGATAATCAGGCGCCCGTCCTAGGGCTTCTACAATTTCAAAGGCCGCCGTTTTCTGGCCTTGCAGTCGATAAGGATTAATCGAATTAACGATAGCAACAGGCGCCTCGCCCGCCACTTCCTTAACCAAACGCATACCGTCATCAAAATTACCTTTGATTTGCAGAACGACAGCACCATGTGCAATCGCTTGCGCTAATTTACCCATCGGAATTTTACCTTCCGGAATGAGTACAAAAGCCGTCATACCCGCTCGCGCAGCGTAGGCTGCAGCTGCCGCAGACGTATTGCCCGTGGAGGCACAGACGATAGCCTTTGCACCTTCTTCTGCTGCTTTACTCACAGCCATGGTCATACCGCGATCTTTAAAAGACGCGGTCGGATTCAAGCCCTCGTATTTGACGTAGATTTCACCGTCAAAACCAATTTCGCGAGGAATGTTGACCAATTTGATCAACGGCGTGTCACCCTCGTTTAACGAAACAAAAGGCGTGTTTTCATCAACCGGAAGTCGGTCTTTATAGCGATCGATCAGACCCTTGTAGTGTGCCGGACGATTTGAAGGTGCAGACATGGATAACTCTCGGACCTTTAAGGGTCTATGGGGCTCAGTAAGCAAAACACTGAAGGGTTGATATGCGCTTTATTGAGATTCGATAAACGGTTTAGCGGGACATATGATAAATCACAATGTCTCGACGCGTATTCGGGTTACCGGTTCCACGACGGTCTCTAGCGCTTGCACGCGCTCGATGGCCTGATCAATGAGGCCCTCTTTGACTGAACCGGTCAGCAATATAATAGGAACCGTGCACATTGCAGGGTCTACTGCATGGCCGTCAGATTCTTTCTGCAAGATGGCCTCTATGCTGATGCCTAATTCACCGAATATACCTGTCACTGTGGCCATGACACCCGGCTTATCTAGCGCTTGTAAACGCAAATAAAAGGCAGCTTGGTAGTCGGCTGCTTTCAGGATATTCAGTGGTTCTATCGAATCCGGCTGAAACCCCAATGTAGGAACGCGATGTAGCATGTTGGCGTCGATTCCTCGAACCACATCGATGATGTCTGCCACCAATGATGAACCGGTCGGTTCGGAGCCAGCTCCGGGACCATAGTAAAGAGTAGGACCGACAGCATCCCCCTGCACGACAACAGCGTTCATCACGCCATTCACGTTCGCCAATAATCTTTTTTCCGGTATGAGCGTCGGATGAACCCGTAGTTCAACGCCGTCGTCTCTTCGCCGAGCTACGCCCAAGTGCTTAATGCAGTAACCAAGCTCTGCTGCAAATTCAACATCTTCACGACTAATTTTGCTGATGCCTTCTGTGTACACCCCGTTAAATGACAATGGGATACCAAACGCAACAGAGGCCATGATCGTCAGTTTATGCGCTGCATCGATACCTTCTACATCGAACGTGGGATCCGCTTCCGCATAGCCCAGAGCTTGAGCTTCTGCCAATACATCTTCAAAAGTACGGCCCTTTTCGGCCATTTCGCTCAAAATGAAATTGCCTGTACCGTTAATAATGCCTGCCAGCCACTCGATTTTATTAGCGGCTAGTCCTTCTCTCAGTGCTTTGATGATCGGAATTCCACCAGCAACGGATGATTCAAACGCAACCGATACGCCATGATCGCGGGCCTTATCGATAAGGCTGTTGCCGTGAACCGCAATAAGCGCTTTGTTGGCCGTGATGATGTGCTTGTTGTTGTCCAGCGCGGTGTGTAAGAGAGTCAGAGCCGGCTCGTCACCGCCCATCGCTTCACAGATAATATCGATATCGGGGTCGGTTACCAGACTCTGGCTATCCGTCGTAATATCGATACCCAGATTCAGTGCCTCGGCTTTTGCCTGATTGCGCACAGCAGCCCGCGTGACTCTGATGTCCCGGCCGGTTCGACGCTTAATCTCATTTGCGTTACGAATCAGGATGTTGGCAACTCCCTGCCCCACAGTTCCCAAGCCAAGTAGTCCGATGTTTACCGGTTTCAAAAAAATCTCCTGCCAATAAAGGAGCCGACTATTACTCAGTCGGCGTCTGGGCGCTTATTATAGCGTTATGAAAATGCATCTAGAGACTTCTGATCAAAACCTGATCAGCAACTACGGAAAAGGCGTGCTGAGCGTCAACGGTCAGGATTTTCACAACAATATTCTGATAACCAAGACCCGGGTTGTTGAGGACTGGTTTAGTGGCGAAATCAGCGAACTTACCTTAGAACATTTCGCACCACTGTTCGATGATGTAGAGGCTGAAACGCCTGAAATCGTGGTACTCGGCTCGGGGGAAAAACATATATTCCCGTCGTTCTCTTTAATGGCGGAGCTCAAGAAGAAGGGCGTGGCATTAGAGGTGATGAATACTCGCGCTGCGTGTCGAACTTACAGCGTACTCGTCAGTGAATATAGGCCTGTTGCCGCAGCATTGATACAAATTTCCACCGACTAGAAACAAAAAAGGGCGCTAAAAAGCGCCCTTTTTTTAATCAAGCTTTACTGACGGCTATGCCATGAATAGGTTCTCTGCCGAGTAGCCACTGCCCTCTAGAATTCTGCGAAGCCGCTTAAGCGCCTCCATCTGAATCTGTCGAACTCGCTCACGCGTAACACCCAACTCCTGACCCACTTCTTCCAGCGTTGATTTCTCATGGCCGTGCAAGCCAAAACGCCGAACCAAAACTTCGCGTTGCTTAGACTCGAGCTTAAGGAGCCAATCGTTAATATTCGAGTTGACTGTCTCATCCTGAAGAACCATGGATGGATCCACGTTGTTCTCATCGGGAATGATGTCCAACAGAGGCCGTTCGCCGTCTTTACCGATGGCCACGTCTACCGACGTCACACGATCACGTAGACCAAGCAGTCGAATGACATCTTCGACCGGACGCTCAGTTAGCGCTGCGATATCTTCCGGTGTCGGCTCTCTATCGAGGGACTGCTGCAGACGTCGTTCCGCCTTGATGTACACATTCATCTCTTTTACGACATGAATAGGTAATCGAATGGTGCGCGTCTGGTTCATCAAACCACGTTCGATAGTCTGGCGAATCCACCACGTAGCGTAGGTTGAGAAACGGAATCCACGCTCAGGGTCGAATTTCTCGACCGAGTGGATAAGACCCAGGTTCCCTTCTTCGATGAGATCGAGTAAAGCTAGACCGCGGTTCATGTACCGGCGAGCAATTTTCACCACTAGGCGCAAGTTGCATTCGATCATCTTAGCCCGTGATTTCTCACAGCCTTTTTGAGCAAGACGCGTATACATCTTCTCTTCATCGGCTGTTAAAAGCTCCGAATGCTCAATTTCCTTTAAGTACAGTCGCGTGGCGTCCATCTCCTTACGAGACATATCACGCAGCTTACTAGCCGTGATCTTCTCGCTCGGTTCGCTGTCGTCTTCCTCGACGGCTGCGGTTGATGCGGACGTGCCAGAGTCGACGCTTCTCCGGTTCCAACCGGTGCGTTCGTCAGTGGTCATCGTAAAGTTTCCCCAATGCTGTGTCATATGACACTCTCAATTTTTTTTATATATTAAAGGAACTTAGCGCAACTTGCTAACGCAAATTCGCCGGTTTTCGTTTTTTTGTAACCCTTGTACGGTTACACCACAGAGCACGTAATATGCGGTGTTACTAACGTGCACTTAAGAACTCCATAGGATTCAAAGCATTACCGTCTTGACGAACTTCAAAACGGAGTACAGATTCTTGTTTGGTATTTGCACCTAATGTGGCAATAGGATCTCCAGCTTTCACGCGATCCGTTTCAGCGACATAGAGGTCTCTGGTGTGCGAATAGGCGGTTAACAGGTTATTGTCATGTCGTACCAACACCAGATTGCCAGCGCCACTTGGGTCTTTACCCGAATACGCCACCACACCATCCAACACGGCAACTACCGGCTGTCCGGGAAGGCCGGCAATATCAACGCCGTGACGACCTTCTGTTTTAGGAGCAAAGCCTCTGGCAATTTGTCCCTGAGTCGGCCACGTCCATCCACCGCGCTGTTCTTGCAGACCCAAATCTGAGTCGCGACGTGCGCGTGGCATGTCACCGTTATGGATATATTCCTCTTCAACGATCTCCTGACCGGCGTAAGTCATGGTTTCCATAACCCCGTTACGCATAACCTGATCACCCGCAGCAGAGCCTCGCGAATTCAACAAAGCGCTATCAGTCACGACCGTCCCGCCCTGAGCGTAACCGGTATTGCTTGATGCAGCGACCTCTACAGCGCGCGGACGATACACCGGCTGCGTGGTTGCAATATCGTTGGTTTTGGTCACGACACCTTGTCTGACTCGAGTCGGAGACGAAAACGAATGACCTTGTCTTGTTTGAGCCATCTGCTGACCGGGAGTGCGAACGTAAAGCCGTGTTCCAGATGCTAGCGATCGCCCACTAAGTCCAGGATTCAACGTTGCCAGTTCTTGAGGTGAGAGTTGATAACGGAACGCAATGCTTTCAATGGTTTCACCCGCGCGAGCGATGTACGTATCTGATCCTAACTCTAGGCTTTGCAAGCGAGAGTCTATGTTGGACACAGACTGGCAGGCCGCTGCTGAAAGGGCCAGAAAACCAATAATGCAAGCTCTAGGCAATTGCTTCATCGATCACTCTAAAAACAGTTCTACAAAAAACGAGCTTCATAGTGGCGGGGAGAGGCCCGCCTGCGATCTAAGAGTGTAGTAGGCAATTCAAGACTTACCAGAAAGAAATGGAACAAATTTCACATCGCTCTCTTCACGCACCGAAAAACTATCGCGAGTGCGCGTAATGATGGTTAAGGACTGAGCACCATCCTGCCCTCCAACCGGCACAATCATGCGTCCGCCAATGGTTAATTGCTCCAGCAATGGCATAGGAACTTTCGCGGGTGCTGCAGTCACCATAATTGCATCGAAGGGACCATGACTCGCCCAACCCCAGCTACCGTCGCTGTAACGTGTGTGGATATTTCGATACTGCAACGCACGGAACCGGCTGCGTGCCTTATCCAATAAATTTCTTATACGCTCAACAGTAAACACTACATCCACGAGTTGAGAGAGAACTGCCGCCTGGTAACCAGAGCCAGTACCCACCTCAAGCACCCGCTGCACGGGCCCTTCTTCTAACAATATTTCAGTCATGCGCGCGACGGCATAGGGTTGAGAAATTGTTTGTCCTTCCCCAATGGGCAAAGCCACATCTTCATACGCTCGCGTAGAAATCGCTTCGTCAACGAACATATGTCGGGGAACGGTTGCCAATACCTGCAATAAGGCTTCGTTTTCAATACCGCGATCGATTAAACGTCGGATCATCCGCGTACGGGTTCTCTGCGACGTAAAACCGATTCCAGCTATTTGATGAGCACTTGCGATCACGTAATTTGTTCCAGCCATTCGGCCACTGGTAGCACACTGTCGCGCTTGGTTAGATCAATTTGTAGTGGGGTTACAGAGACGAATCCATCTCGAACTGCGCCAAAATCTGTTCCAGGACCATCATCAGCAATGTCACCTGCCGCCCCAATCCAGAAGATAGTTTCACCTCGTGGATTTAACTGACGAATGGCACTTTTTGACGGGTGCCGGGTGCCCAAACGCGTCGCTTTGAACCCCTGTATGGAATCGTAAGGAATATCGGGCACGTTTATATTTAGGATGGTGTCCGAGGGCAACGGCACCGATTTCAAATGGGCGACCATGTCAGCCGCAACTTGAGCGCCGGTTTCAAAATGCTGTGGTTCGTGACTTGCCATAGACAGTGCAATCGCCGGATGCCCTAAGTGACGCCCTTCCATGGCAGCTGCCACAGTTCCCGAATAAATCGTGTCATCGCCCATATTCGGGCCGTCATTGATACCACTGACCACCATGTCAATATCATCTTCCAGTAATCCGTTTAGTGCAATGTTGACGCAATCCGTGGGCGTGCCTTCCAGAGAATAAATCGATTCTTCTCGCTCAACGGCATGAACCGGGTGAGATAAGGTCAGCGAATTACTCGCGCCACTACGATTTCTATCAGGAGCCACAATGGTCGTGCTGCCAATCTGCTTCAATGCTGCAAAAAGAGCTCTAATGCCAGGCGACAGATAGCCATCGTCGTTGGAAATAAGGATGCGCATTGAAGTGGCGTTTTTCACAACAGTTTTAGGAAGACTGAATGAATTTAGTCTGCCTTAGCGGTTACGCAACACCTTATTTGTTCGGATTTACCACCGAGACGGAAAAAACTGGAATTTATAGTTCAAAATCGGCCTCTGATAGACTCCTTCTTTGCATCCAATCTACGACACTAAGCCTCGTGCCCGTTATCAATAGTCAGTTCAGGCCGACAGGCTTTTTGAAAAATGCGCACTTACAAACTGTATTGGCGTCTAAAGTTTTTAAACCAAAACTGGTAGACACCACGCGAGAGCGGATTGAAACACCCGATGGTGATTTCATCGATATCAATATCGCCCAGGGTGACTCTCAGAACGTCGTAGCCCTTTTCCACGGGCTGGCCGGTTGTGTCGAGAGTCCTTATATACAAGGTGTTATTGCGGCGCTTAAGTCCTATGGGTTTAAAGCGGTTTTAATGCACTGGCGCGGCTGTAGTGGTGAGCCGAATCGCCTCGGCCGAGCCTATCATTCCGGCGCGAGCGATGACATTGATTGGTTCATCCGATATTTGGACAATCGGTTTGCCAATGCAAATCTCTATGCCGTTGGCTATTCACTCGGTGGCAATGCATTGCTTAAGTACCTGGGGGAACAAGGCGATAAGTCACCTCTGAAAGGTGCCATGGCAGTATCCCCTCCTTTAGTTTTATCCGAAGGGGCCAATCAGCTGGATCGCGGTTTTGCCAAGATCTACCAACGCTACTTGCTCAATCTTATGCGCAGGCAACATGAGAAAAAGCGACATCACTATCCTGATTTAGACGTGCCTATTGCCCACAAGGGTTTGAATACTTTCTGGAAGTTTGACAACGAAATTACCGCCCCGCTACACGGATATGACGGTGTAGACGATTACTACACACGCTGCAGTGCTCGCCAATTCTTGTCGTCTATCCACATACCCACAAGAATTCTGAGTGCCCGCGATGACCCGTTTTTTACACAAGCGATCCTACCGGATGCATCCGAGCTGTCTGATCAGGTCACCCTGGAAATATCGGACTATGGAGGCCATGTCGGTTTTCTGGGGGAGTCGGGACGGTGGCTGGATTCGCACGTAGCCCACACTATTAATGGGTTTAAAACCGCTGCGAATTAATCGCTTTTATCTGCCACGGCCCTTGCGGGTTTTCGCATTGCAGCCAGCAATGCGAGGCAGGATCAACATTGAATGTCATTGCATCGGAGAGATCCCAGCCCAGACACAGACAAATGAGTGCTCGAATAGAACCGCCATGAGATATAACCGTGGCTGCAGCATCAGACTCATGCTGCACACTGGACAGCCACTCATTAAGCCATGATTGGCAGCGGTTACATTGCTCGTTGAACGTCTCACCATTCGGGGGGGATCGGTTGACCCAGTCTTCCCCCCAATTTGCAAGAATGTCTGGGGTGTTTTGATGAACCTCATCCCAGGTTTGCCCTTCCCAATCTCCGAAGTCGAGCTCCATAAGCCGTTTATCGAATACAAGCTCGGGCAGCGTATACGAATGTGCTGATTCAAAAACGCTTCGAATGATATCGGCTGTTTGTCGAGTGCGTTTCATTGGACTGCAGAACCAATGAGTAGCCATGAATTCGTGATGAATTGTCGTTGCCAAGGCATTCACTGATGCTCGGCCCTTGTCTGATAAATCAATATCGGTGCGCCCTGCAACACCACCGGTGTCTGACCAGATCGTATGGCCGTGGCGAACCAGATGCAGATTTATCATTGCAAATAAGCCAGTACCGACAGCAATATTGCTATCTCGACAATTTGATTTGTCGCACCCAAACAATCTCCGGTAATTCCCCCGAACGCACGCTTAAAACGCTTAACCGATAGAAACGCGGTTAGCCAGGCAATGGGAAACAACGCAAATATAGCGGGCGAAGACAGCCACCAAAGAGGGAGCATTAACAAGATACTGATTAGTGTTGCCTCAATCAATCGCGCCATTGTTACCCCTTCAGCAACCACTTTATTAGCAGCTTCAGGACGTGCATAGGGAGCCGTGGCCATTAAGAAAACACTGCTCCACCGACTGAGAATATGAGCCGCCACCAATGCCACCACACATACGATCAGATCGATAGCCAGCAACTCGCTGAGAAGAACAAATTTACCCAAGACCAGCAGCATCAAAGCCAAAGCACCGTAGGTACCTACTCGACTATCTCGCATGATGTCGAGTTTTTTGTCGATATCAAACGCACCTGCGCTGTCTGCGACATCTGCCAGCCCGTCTTCATGAAAAGCACCGGTAATTCTAATACCGAGAACGAGCGTTAAAAATACAACGACGGGTATCGGAAGGATGTTGGAAAGTAAGACTAGTGAGAGTGCGAGCAAACAACCTACTAGGGCACCCACGGCCGGAAAGTATCGGCTGGAATCTGAAAGCACCTGTGCATCAGGACTACAAAACCTTCCAACGGGTAGTCGCGTTAGAAACATCAAGGCGGTCCCAAAGGTAATGATCTGGTCTTTCATCACTCCGCGGTGGAGACGCCCGCCTCGGCAAAACTTGCCATGTCTGACATAATCGCCGCTGCTCCACGAACCAACGGGATTGCCATAGTGGCCGCGGATCCTTCACCGAGTCTCATACCAAGCTGAAGCAAGGGTTCTGCTTTCAATGTGTCTAACGCCAGAGCGTGACCAATCTCTGCAGAGCGATGCGCAAACAGTAGATTATCTCGGGCGGCTGGTCGAATCTGGCAGGCGATCAAAGCAGCTGACGTCACAATAAATCCGTCGACAATAACCGCTATGTTGTGAGCAGGTGCTTCAAGCATCGCTCCCACTATGGCGGCAATTTCAAGCCCTCCAGCTTGCCGTAAACATTCCATTGGATCATCACTCAAAGGTTCGAGGCGCCGCATAGCCTCCGCAACAACGCGCTGCTTCACAGGCATTTGCTCATCACTCAATCCGGTTCCCCGACCGGTAACCTCAGCTGCCGCATCTGCATTGTGCGCGCACATTAAACCCGTGAGTATTGCAGCCGAGGTGGTATTGCCTATCCCCATTTCTCCAAGTCCAACGCATTTGATTCCCTGATCAGCTGCCCGCACTATCGCTTCCCTGCCCGCTTGCAACGCAGAATCAAGCTCCTCATGGGTCATTGCAGCCCCATTGGCAAGATTGGCAGTCCCGTTAGTCACTTTCTGCTGAACGATGGCGCTGAATTCAGATAGGTCGCCATTGACCCCGACATCAATAACTTCCAGCGAGGCATTCGCACTTTGGCTCAGTACACAAACAGCAGCGCCGCCTGCGGCAAAATTAGCCATCATCTGTACGGTCACTTCAGCCGGGAAAGCACTAACTCCCTCTTCGGTGACACCGTGATCTGCACCGAACACAATCACTCTAGCCGGATCAACGACAGGTTTTAACGTTTTTTGTATGGTAGCGAGCTGAACCGCTAGAGACTCAAGCTGCCCTAATGATCCGGGTGGCTTAGTCTTATTGTCGATAGCATCCTGTGCGGCTGACTTAAGCGTCGATAGATCCGTAGAAGAATTGGAGTGGTTCATTAATATACATAGCGGTTCAAGTCTTTATCAATGAACTTTTATCGAGAATACGCTGCACATGACCTTCTATGAGCATTCTATCGCCGTCGCTCAATCGCTCAAACAGGGCGCGATAACTGGGTTCATCCCGTTTCGCCACCTCAGGAGCTTCATTAGCATCTAATATGCGAGCATCTGTCCGGATGCAAATTCCTGAGGGGAACAGGGTTAGTCTAATACCAATGAGTTCGCCCGGGCGCAATAGCATCGTATCGGCAAAGTGTATGCCGCCTGCGGATAAACTGACTTTATGGGTAGGAGTCGCTCGTTTACCTTCGTCACCATCCAGAAGCAATTGTCTGATTCGCTCTTCAAGCTCATCAATGTAGGCGCTGACTGCTGGAAAATCACGTCTAACAGTGGCATACCCTTCAATTTCGTACTTATCGTTTTTACGAACAGCTTTGGGTGGCTTGGGTGTGACCACCTGACCAGCAGCCGGCATTTCGTTCAGTTTTTGAATTTCGAGGCCTACAGCGTCGTGAACACGGACATATTGGCGACGATCGGACTCAACTGTGGGGGTATCTTCAGTATTCATCTGAGCAACTCTGCCTCGATATAACTAAAAGTAAGTATAGACACCTACACAAGCAAATACTGGGCACATCAGTTCGCCAGAGAATTCGCTATACTGCATAGTGCGTGTTCCGTCCCGGTAGCTCAGCTGGATAGAGCAGCCCCCTCCTAAGGGGCAGGTCGGGGGTTCGAATCCCTCCCGGGACACCACTTACTCCAAAATTTTCAAATTTGGAGCATCAATTCCCGCAATCTCAGTTGCCAATGATTTTGGAATTATGCTGAGGGGTTAACCCCCCTCAACACAGACTTTCCTAGCTCGCGGGTTTTAATCGCTTTTCTTTTTCAGCTTCTCAAAACCTTGGTGAACAATCGGGGTGGTTTGATCCAACCGAGGGTGAGACGCGCGGAACGAAGCGAACAGATCTTCTTCTTTATCCATGGCTAAAAGCGTGTCTTTGAGTACATGAATGGCCGCTAACACATCCCCCGTGTGCCCTGATTCGGAGATGGTGTGCATATTCCGCGTAGGAAAACCAACAGACGTTGCAGCACTATCAACACTGGCCAACACAGCGGCCATGCCGTCTGTTCCTGTGTCGCGTCCGCTGACATCCAACTGCATGGGAATGTCTGCAGCCATGGCAGCGCGTTTGATGCGGGCATTGAGTTGCTCACTGACAATTGCGCCTGAAGACAGCGTAAACCCTTTGCCCATTTCCAGCGGCTGCATATTTCGATCGCCGATGCTAGGTGCCGCGACATAATCATGATTGACGTCGATGGCAATAAGAACGTCAGGGGCCATTTCACCCGCCAATACACGGCTGCCAAAACGACCGATTTCTTCATGCGATGCCACGGCATACAGCACGCGGATATTGTCTGTGCCGCCGGCTTCAGCCACTAGGCGTGCCACTTCTGCAGTGACAAAACATCCCAGGCCATTATCTAAGTAGGCGCCATAAAACGTGTCCGGACTAAAACCACGTTTGATAGGACGGTCGAGAATAATCGTATCACCCGGCTTTAATCCCAAGCGCTTAACTTGATCAGCTTTGTTTTCACCGTGTATTTGTAAATCTAAGTACAGCGAATTCGGCCGAATGCCTTTGTCACCGGTACGCTGTGCAGCGTCAGAAAAATGGATTGCGCCCATCGCCTCGATTGTTCCGCCTTTGAGCGAACGATACTCGCCGGGTACGTCCGGGTTTTCGCTAAAAACTATCACTTCGTGCCCGATTAGTGTGCACGGTAAAAACGAATCGCTGTTGATATAGACTTTTCCATCCGCGGCAATCTTTCTTACCTGCATGCGGATTTTGTCGGCATGTCCAACGAGCATGACGCTGAACATATCTTCCTCTCCGGGATGAGAATCCCAAACAACCCCGGCATTACCGACAAATTGCTGCATCTCCCAGGAATCAGGCATGAAGCTGTCGAAATAGGGTTTCAGTACCCCCAGCGTCATCGCCGATTCTAAACCCACTGGACTGGGTGCTTTAAGGATATCCCGCATGATGTCGAATTGCTCATCAGGCATCGGGGTAGACCAAGGTTTACTTTGAGTCATAGTTTTTTAACGAGTCAGTAGTCTGGTGATAGATACGAAGAATATAGGGATGAAAGTGAAATCCGTATATAAAAAAGTTAGCAATTTTAATCCTTGGCCCACAAATCTTTAACGGCTATATCCAGCCTCGATTAAGCGGTAGTTAACCTGCCTACTTTCGCTGCCCTAACCCGATTCCAATGAAGATCAGGATCAACGATACCCACATAACGATAGTGGGAGTCTGAGAAAGGAACAACCAGCCCCAAAATACGGCAAAAAGCGGTATCAGATAACCCACGTTTGACATGAATACAGCGCCGGTATTCTGTACAATCTTCACGCGCAAGACGTAGGCCGTGGCCGTGGGCCCAATCGCTAAAAACAACACAGCGCTTAACGTGATACCAGAGTATTCCTGCTGCCAAGGGGGATACCACCAAAACAGAATGGGCAGCAACACCAATGATGCGATGGCCAAAGAACTAGCCACTAGCAACAAACTAGGCATCGGGCCGAGTCGGCGGATCAAAACGGCTGAAAATGAATAACAGGCGGCTGCTATCACCACCGCAAACATGGCCGACAAACTCCCACTGCCAATAAACAAGCCCTGCCATAGCAAGCAAACTACCCCTAAGAAACCGAAGAACAGCCCAACTAATTTATTCCACGAGAAGCGGTCATCGTGTGTCATGTAATGTGACAACAACAATGAAAAGAAGGGCGAGGAGGCAAGCAAAATGCCGGTTGTCGCGCTGTTTATTGTGAGTTGCCCCCAACCGATCAGCGAGAATGGAACCACACTGTTAAGTAAACTGATTAGGGTTAACAGCCCGAGAGTCCTACCATCGAACTTGGGAAGAAGCCCTTTCCAGACGCAAATCAAGCTAAGAATGATGGCAGCTAAAGAGATCCTGTATGCAGCTATGGCGACCGGTGAAAAGTCGGCTAGCGCTATCTCATTGAGCAGAAACGTCCCACCCCACATGCCTGCAGCGGTTAAAAGCAGTAAGTAGTCCCCAATTCCGGCTTTTCGCAGGCTCTGACTGTGTCTGTCTTGCAAGGTGTTATCGAGAACTCGAATTTTCGCGGATCGGACAGGCATAATGCCAGTTCAAAAGCTCGATCACATCACTATGAAAAAGTTTTTAAGCACAGCCCTGCCCGCCATTGTGTCCACAGCACTTTTGCTTAGTGCTTGCGGAGGAGGATCCAGCAGTTCAACGCCAGGCAACACTGGCGGCGGAACCGATGGCAGTACCGATGCAGGAAACGGAGGTGACGATGGATCATCTACCGGAGGCGAGAGCAATGCGCTGAGTCACGGCGGTACGGCTGTTCCTGTAAACAGTGTAGACCCAACGACAACCAGCTTCTTTTCAAGCAGAGGCAGAGACAAGGTCGCCGCCTTGCCCGACAATCTGGCGGTCGTATTCGACGTTGTCGAAAATCACGGTGGTGATGCGTTCCCTTCAGGAACCACCCCTAACTGCAGTAGCTTGGGTGCGCAATTCAGCTCCTGCAGTATTTCAAATATACATATCAAAGATGCCACTGGAACTCTAAACAGTGGTGACTGGAAGTTGTACTTTCACAGTATTCGTCGGGTGCTTCGGGTTGATAGCAATGAATTCACCGTTACTCACGTTAATGGGGATTTAAACTACATCGAACCGTCTGCAGGCTTTCTTGGATTTGATAGCAGTGTTAAAACCATAGGTTTAGTAACGGAATACAACTACCTGATCGAATCAGACTTTATGCCCCGTTACTGGTTGGTACGGGACAGCGGTGCAGTTACCGTCATAAACAACACGAATAACGATTCGGACGAGTCGCAATACGCAACGACGATCTCTGGCGATAACCAACGGGCATTCAACAGTGAGCCTATTGATCTGGCTACCGCCTCTACACGATTTTCTAAAAACTCTGATATCGATGCGATAGCCGCAAACTTAAGTGCAACCGATATTCAATCACGAATAATCCCTCGCCCAAGCAGCATTGCATTAGGCGCAGGTGTTTTGGATATCGGACCAGGGTTTTCATTCTCACGCACCTCCCTCGATGCTGGCTCTGTTGCCGCCCTAAACGCACGCCAAGCGCAGTTTATGAGTACAGCTGCTGGAGTTCCGCTGACCGCCGTCATCGATTCTTCCATGGCAGCTGACAGCTACACACTCTCAGTGACAGCTAACGGCATCAGCCTGGCGGGTGCAGATCAACAGGCCTTGTTCTATGCAGCGCAGTCGTTATTGTCACTTGTTCAACCTGGTGTCGGCACGATTCCCTTTGTGAACATCAGTGATTCCCCACGATTCGAATATCGCGGCATGCATGTCGATGTAGCTCGAAATTTCCATTCAGTGGCGTCCATACAACGGCTGCTGGATCAGATGGCCGCCTACAAGATGAACAAACTTCATTTGCACTTAAGTGACGATGAAGGTTGGCGTTTGGAAATACCATCTCTACCTGAGTTAACTAGCATTGGGGCCCGTCGCAGCTTCCAGCTCGATTCATCAGGAAATGTTTCGGAATCAACAGGTCTAATGCCACAACTCGGTTCCGGTCCGTCTACTGATAACCAAGGCACAGGCTTTTTCACGCGCGCTCAGTTTATTTCGCTTATCGAGTATGCAGTGCAGCGACATATCCAAATAATTCCAGAATTCGATATGCCTGCGCACGCCCGTGCAGCCGTAGTTGCTATGCGCGTTCGTGCACAAAACCTCGGCGACATCAACGATATAAACGTTCGACTTGATGATCCGGCGGATACCTCTCGATATTTGACCATTCAACACTACAACGATGGCATCCTAAATCCTTGCTTACCCGGCACGTACAACTTTATAGAAACGGTAATCACGGATGTTCGATCCATGTACTCTGCCGCCGGTGCGAATTTGAACACGTGGCACATGGGCGGCGATGAAGCCAAAAATGTGTTTACTGGCGGTGGCTTTCAGGACGTGAACGCCGGTTCTAAAGTTCCTTGGCGTGGTGAGATAACGCGCAGCGATTGGGACTACCCATGGGAAGCCTCTCCGGCTTGCCAGACGTTTATAGCCAATACACCGAGTGTTAATTCTCGCGATGATTTGCAACCCTATTTCGTTAAAGAAGTTGCACAGCGTGTAGCCGATGCCGGCATAGCAACATTTTATGCGTATCAGGATATTTACGATGACATCAGTGCTAGCGATTTGGCCACGTTAAACGCAGGTGTCGGCTATTGGGAGCCGGTAAGCACATCAGCGGGTTATAACAACATCAATGGCTACTCAAACCGTGGCTTTGAAGCATTAGTCGCTGTACCCGACTTTCTGTATTTCGATTTCCCACAAGAAGTTGATCCAGAGGAACGAGGCTATTACTGGGCAACTCGATATACGGACACACGAAAAGTCTTCGGCTTTGCACCAGAGAACCTTCCACAAAATGCAGAGACATCAGTAAACCGCGACGGTGACGCATGGACGGCGACCGGCAATACGACCAATCAAGGCTTTGTGGGTATGCAAGGGCAACTTTGGAGCGAGACTGTTCGGACCCCCGAGCAATTTGACTATATGGTGTTCCCTCGCCTGCTAGCGTTAGCTGAGCGTGCATGGTCAAAAGGAGCATGGGAGCGAGACTATGTGCCAGGTGTCACCTACTCGGGTACCACAAACCTTGTTGATAAAAATGCATTGAACGATGACTACGCACGGTTTGCAGCAGCCTTAGGTTATAAAGAACTCAAAAAGCTGGACGCCGCAGGAATTCGTTACCGGGTATCCGTGCCTGGCGCTAGTGTCAACGGTGGTCAACTTAATATGAACAGCGACCTTCCAGGCTTACCTTTGGAATACTCAACAGATGGGACGAGTTTCCAACCTTATACAGGTGTCACCTTGGCAGCAGGCGTTGTGGCGATTCGAGCACGCTCCACCGATAATGCCAGAGCTGGCCGGGTAGACTCGGTAGAGTAAGAACATCATCGACTTTATAAATAAAGACGAATTGATTTGAAATAAAATTGCGCGCCTTGACCTGTTAAGGCGCGCAGTTAAATTGAGCGTCGCCATGTAGCGTATGCCAAAAACTTAAGCGATGATTTCTATGAAATGCAATTCCAAAGCATAGACGATAGCACCGAGTAAAATCATTCTAGAGGCCCCGTATCGTTAAGTTAGAGCACCCGTAACCCACCTCGATAGCCACCCAGGGGACACGTAGAAATGTCATGTTTTTCGTCTTCGGTACTTTAACGTTTTATTTAGATTAAATGCCTGCCCCTAGCCGCTTGGAAGGTACACACACCGCTCAAAGCTGGCGACACTGAACGCGTAAATTGAAGCCAACCGCCTATTTGCCGCAGTCTCTCAAATAAATTTAATGCAGCGAGTTAACAGAGTTTGACAGTTTAGCTGTGACGCACTCGACAAGCTAAAAAGGAATTGTTTAGTCGATCAACATTTGGAAGGCCACAGCTCACAGCTTTCCGGGAATGGCGGTTCATGGATTCTGATTCGTACCGATAACAAATTAAATGGATGCGTTGTGCAAGCAATGACACCACATAAAAACAATAATAAAGTGAGTTAATCCATGTTGTACAACCGCAAAAAACGCGTCTCCTCGAGGCCCGTTACTGCTGCATCTTATTTGGTCTTCGTAGCGCTAGCCAGCTGTGCCAAAGCAGACGACCCTGAGCTCTTCCGAGCAGATCCAAACCTATTCGACGATCAAACTCTCAGCTTACCCAGCACAGGAAGCTCCGGGGGATTTAACTACGAAATCATCCAGGGGTTCGCTGTGTTCGAGGGTGATATCTTACTGGGCAGGGTTGATCACACTGGCTCAGTCCCTCAGAAGTTAATGCCACGTGGACTAGGCCGTAGCGACGCTTTCGGGCGCTGGCCTGATGGCATTGTTCCTTACCAGGCTCCGACAGAGAACTCAACAACGCAACAAGACCGAATTGCACAAGCAATTGCACACTGGACGGCGAACACCAATATAAGCTTCGTCGAGCGCACTTCGGAAAACCAGGATCAATACCCTAACTACCTCAGATTCGACTTCAGTAACAGCTGTGCATCTTATGTGGGTATGCAAGGTGGAGGTCAGTCGGTGCTTGTCTCTGATGCCTGTTCCACCGGCAGCATCATCCACGAAATTGGACATGCGCTAGGTTTGTTTCATGAACATACACGGCCTGATCGTGACAACTTCGCTCAAATTAACTGGGATGAAATTGTTCCCGGTAAAGAGATCAACTTCGATATTCTGGAAGCTGGCGTGGAGAATTTCGGCCCATACGACTATGGCTCGATTATGCACTATGGAGAATACTTCTTCAGCGCAACCGGTTTACGAACTATCACGGTTCCTGACGGCATCAGCATAGGACAAAGAATCAGCCTAAGTGATTTAGACGCAAGCGCAATCAATGAAATGTACGCTACAGATTTAGCCTTGTTTGAGCCCACGCTGACTTCGGTGGCATCGGGCTTGGAAGTCGGTATCAGCATTGCAAACCAAGGACAATTGGGTGCGAACCAACTGGAGCTTGTCGCCATAGCAGACACAGGTTCCCAATGGCAAGGTATATCGCAGGAGAGCGACTGGAATTGCACTTCTATCGCAGCTGAACTTACGTGCACTAGAGAGACACTGAGCGAACAGTCTGAATCCAGATTTACGTTGCTTTTGAATCCTGCCACTGAAGATAACAATCTCAGCTTGACACTGAGTTCACGTACCGGCGATACCGATTTAAGTAACAACACATTCAACGACATTGTTGCCGAACCGGCACCGCAGGGACCTGCTGATCAACCAACGACAACACCTACGCCCGAACCAACACCCACCACAACACCAACAACCGAACCTGCCCCAGCACCGGTGGAAGAAACTCCGGCACTTGGTGCAGCGTTAAGCGGTGCCGCAAGTGCAGGATCAGACAACGGAGCAATCGCCGTTATAGCTGGCATGACCCTTCTTTGGCAAAGGCGAAGACAGTTAGCGATCAAGGACGCACGTTAGCCAAACTTAGTCTCGAATACGGATGATCACATCCATCTTCTTGTACTCGCCTAAGGTCAATAAATAGCGTTACCATGGAAGGAGTCACCTATCGGCTCCTTTCATGAGTTCTTCGAAAAACTTATCCATTATGGTGTCCGCGGGAGAAGCCTCCAGCGATGCACATGCGGCCCACGCATTGGATGCTCTTCGTCACCAGGGAGCCTCGTTCGACAGTTTCGGCATGGGGGCTGGGGAATTAAAAAGCACAGGCACCGAACTCATTGTCGATTGTCGGGATTTGGCGGTTATCGGTATCGTCGATGTTTTACTTAACTACCACAAATTTCTGAGGCGACTGCGGCTTCTCAGGAGAACAATGAAGGCCCGCAAACCTGATTTGCTCCTACTCGTTGACTACCCCGATTTCAATTTAAAACTCGCTGAGACCGCTAAATCGCTCAACATCCCTGTACTGTTTTATGTCAGTCCACAAGTGTGGGCTTGGCGAGCAGGTCGAGTACCTCGCATTGGCAGTCTGGTATCTCACATGGCGGTCTTGTTTCCGTTTGAAGTTGAGATATATCAAAAACACAACATACCCGTTAGCTACGTGGGCAACCCGGTTGTCGCCGATGCCGTCTCATCGATGTCTAAAGCCGAAGCCTGCGAGCATTTTCAGTTGGACAGCAACCACCCTGTCGTCTCTCTGTTACCCGGCAGCCGTAGCGGTGAAATTGCCAGAAACCTTCAACCCATGCTGGACAGTGCAAACCTGATTGCGAAGCAAATACCCCAGTGTCAGTTCCTTCTGCCGGTGGCCCCGACACTTGAGCTTTCAGATATTCAAAAAGCTGCCGAGAATTCCCCTGACAACTTACGTATCCTGAGTGTGAACTCCCGAGATGTTATGCGAGCCGCAGATGTTGCACTAGTCGCATCCGGCACAGCTACCTTAGAGACAGCGCTGATAGGGACCCCTATGGTCGTTATGTACATCGTCAATAAAATAAATTATGCGATCATGAAACGACTTATAAAAATTCCTGATATTTCTTTAGTCAATATCGTTGCGGGCAAGCGAATCGTCCCAGAACTCGTGCAAGAAGACGCAACTCCTGACGCGATGGCCACGCATGTGATTGGTTTATTGAACAATAAAGAACAACGGGACGCTATGCTTATCGAATTAAACGCGGTCAAAGTCAAAATGGGAGATGCGGGAGCCTCTGGCAGAGTGGCAAAATTGATTTTGCAACTCACCCGGTAAAGGTAAGCGGGCTATCAAAGGCTGCGCGTCAGTCATCAGGATTGACTCTTTAGCGAACGACACCTCTTTCGCTATTTTCAACAAATTCGATGAGTCGCGCCACTTCAGGAAATTCTGACGCTTCTTTGCTTAATGCTGCAATGGCATTGCTTCGCTCACCGTGCTGGCGAATCAAAACTTTATAAGCTCGGTGTAAGGCTGCAATCGTTTCATCTGAAAAATCACGACGCCTTAGCCCATTTTTGTTGATCCCCTTTCCTTCAGCGTAATTGCCTACGGCAAGCGTAAAGGGACAGACATCGCGATTAGCTACTGAGTTAAGCCCAACAAATGCATGCTCGCCAATTTCGCAAAACTGATGCACGCAGGCAAAGCCTGCCAGTATGGCGTGAGTACCGACAGTTACGTGGCCTGCCAACGATGCGCTGTTAGCCATGATGATGTTGTCAGCGATAATACAATCGTGAGCGACATGTATATAAGCCATGAACAAGTTATTGTTGCCAATTCGGGTGATACCCCCACCACCCTCTGTACCCCTGTTTATGGTGGCAAATTCACGAATCGTGTTGCCATCTCCAATTTCAAGATGGGTACGTTCACCAGCGTACTTTAAATCCTGTGGATCATCACCCACGGAGGCAAATTGAAAAATTTTGTTGTTCGAGCCAATTTTGGTCGGCCCTTTAATAACAACATGAGGCCCAATCACAGTCCCCGAACCAATAACGACGTCAGCCCCGATGATGCTGTAAGCCCCGACTTCACAATCATCCGCCACTTGAGCGGAAGAATCGACAATGGCAGTTGAATGAATCAATCGTCTATCTCGTTGCGGGCGATAAGAACCTCAGCGGAACAGGCCAACGCCCCTTCTACCTTAGCTGTCGCATCAAAGCGCCAAATACCGCGCTTCTCCTTTTGCACAGTGACATGAAATTCAATTTGATCGCCTGGTATAACCTGACGCTTAAAGCGAGCCTTATCGATTCCCACCAGCAAATAAAGTGTTTTCTCGCTGGGGTAGCCACCCATGCTTTTGAACGCCTGCAACGCACACGCTTGCGCCATGGCTTCAAGTATCAATACTCCCGGGAATATAGGGGATTGAGGAAAGTGGCCAGTAAAGATTGGCTCGTTAAACGTGATGTTCTTGATCGCCGTCAGTGATTCGTTCGGCTGAAAATCGATCACACGATCAATCATCAAGAACGGGTAGCGATGAGGCAAGTACTTCAGAATTTCTCGGATATCATCCACTGCGTGTACAAATCCTATTTGATTTTTAGTATCAATTGATATTATTCATGCGCTCGAGTCTGCGCAAGCGTTTAAACAGATCGTCCAGTTTACCTAGGTTAACAAAACTGCGGCGCCAAAGCCGTTCCGGTTGCAGCGGAGTGCCGGATCCGTAGCGTCCAGGCTTTAAAATTGACCGAGAAACCAACGAAGCAGCGTTGACAACCACCTTGTCCACAATACGCAGGTGCCCCACGATATTGCACGCTCCGCCTATCTGACAGTAAGCACCGATTCTTGTGCTTCCTGCTACTCCCACACATCCGGCAATAGCCGTATTTTCACCAATTTGCACGTTGTGAGCTATTTGGATCTGGTTATCCAGAATCACTCCGTCAGCGATGGTTGTCGCATCAATTGCTCCACAATCGATGGTGGTATTCGCCCCCACATGTACTCTGTCTCCGATATGTACTCCGCCGGTTTGCTGTATCTGTGACCATCCCTGCTTGGTCCACGCATAACCGAAACCCTCACTGCCAATAACGGCACCCGATTGCACCCTACACTGACTACCCATTCGGACATTGTTGCAAAGTGTAACTCGAGGGAAAAGTTGAGTATTTGAACCTATAGAAACGTCACGACCTATTACGCTCTGCGCACCGATAACGCAATGATCATGGATTTCAGTGTTTGCGCCAATGACAACTCCCGGCCCTATGCTGGCACTGTCAGCAATGATCGCCGTCGGATCCACCGTAGCGCTAGAGTGCACTCCAATGGTCTCTAATGGAGCTGGTTTGAGAATCCAAGATGCTTGTGCATAGGAGGCGTAAGGATCATCACTGATGAGGTGATTTCCTGGAGCGTGACAAGCCATTGCTTCGGGGAGTATAACCGCACCTGCCTGCGATGCTTTCAAGGCGTCGACGAATTTTGCTCCGACAACGAAGGCCAACTCTGTCCCGACAGCACGCTCAATCGGCGCAAGCGCGGTAATTTCTTGAGACAAATCACCTTGTGCTTCAAGGCCGAGGCTGGCAGCCAGCTCTTCAAGAATCATTGACCGCTAGCCCCTGAAAACACAACTCAATTGGCCGACTGCAGTCTGTTGTTTTCTCGCGTAAGTGATTCAAGAATACGCTCGGTAACATCGACACGCTTGTTGGCAAAAAGCACTCCATCACTAACAATCAAATCGTAGTCGTGCTTACGACCAAACTCTCCAATGGCTTCGAGCACTAATATTCTGACTTTCTTGAATTCGTCGTTTTTCTGGATGTTGAGCTCTTCGCGAAAATCTTGCTCACTACGCTTTATCCGTCGCTCAAGCCCACGGGTTTTTCTATCAAGCTGCGATAGCTCAGACTCATCAAGCTCCAGGCTTGAGTTGGCGAGTTGCGCTACCAGCTGAGCCAGCTCCGCTCTCTGCGCTTCTAATTCGGCCTGACGCGGGGCGAACTCGGTCTCTAGCCTCAATTCAGCTTCCAGTGCCTGTGGTGCGCGATCAATTAAATACGGAATATCCACGAAACCAATACGTGATTCACTACCTTGTGCCGTGGCTGGAGATATACAGCAGGCAGCTAGTGCGAACAACGCACACAGCAATCTACCGGATAGGACTCCGAAACTAGTATTCAATGGGTCATCCCCTCATTGCAGGTAAGCACCCTGCTCATCTTAATCATCAGAAGATCGACCCAATCGTAAACTGGAATCGTTGCTTCTTGTCGCCGTCTTGATCGTTATAGGGGTTGGACAGGCTGAATGTCAATGGTCCGACGGGAGACAACCAAACAAATGCGACACCGTATGAGCCTCGGAATTCATCCACGTCAAATGAATCTGTACTTGTGAACACATTTCCGAAATCGGTAAACAAACTGAAACGCGTTGCACCCGGCTCTTCAACAAACGGTGGCGGGAATATGACTTCCAGAGTCCCCAACGTTCGGTAATCGCCCCCGGAAGCATTCTCCAAGCTATCTTTCGGCCCTAAACTACCGGTTCGGTAGCCACGAAGGGTCCGAACACCACCTGCGAAGTAGCGATTGAAAAACGGCAGTTTTTCGAAGTCACCATACCCGTAACCCGAATCTATACGCGCCGACGTGGAAAACGTATAACGCTCATTGATGGCTTTGAAATACTCGAATGAATAGCCCAGCTTGTAGTACGTGTACTCGCTTCCCGGGATCGCGGCTTCCAGTGAAAAGCGGTTAACTGCTCCACTGGTGGCAAACACCGTACGATTACGCGTGTCATAGGTAAAACCCAGATTTAAATCATAGATGTTGAAAACATCGCCTTCTTCTTGAACGAATGTGTTGATCTCATCGGGCGTACCAGAAGTTGTGCCCAATTCGGTTCTTTCGTAACCCAAACCCACTCTGAACGTTGAGAATTCACTCAGCGGTACGCCGAACCTTACGCTGGCTCCACGAGTGCTCGCTAGGTAGCGCGAGGTAGATGTGTTGTTACTGGTGTCAGTCTCACGAATAAACGCACCTACGGTTCGGCTGATACCGTCATCTGTAAAATAGGGGTCACTAAAGGAGAGGGATAGCTGCCGCGTGGTGTCAGAGTTGTCAAACGAAAACTGCAGACTTTCACCGGTACCAAACAAGTTATCTTGTTGAAACGCCAGATTAACCGTTGCACCGCCATCACTGCCATAACCCAACCCGGCACTGAATGAACCGGACTGCCCTTCCTGAACTGTGATTTCCAAATCAACCTGATCGTCACGGCCCGGCACTCGAGGTGTTCGAATACTGACAGATTGCATAAACGCTAATCGCTGCAGCCGAACTCGCGATCGATTAACCAACGCCGGAGAAAATCGGCTGCCTTCCAACTGACGCATTTCGCGGCGAAGAACTTCGTCACGGGTCTTGTATTGACCATTAAAAGTGATACGACGTACATACACCCGCTTACCGGGATTGATTACATACGTAAGTCCGACGGTTCGCTCTTCATCGTCAATACGAGGGATGACATCGACTTCGGCGAACGCATAACCATCTTCACCTAGGCGGTCATTAATTGCATTGCTACCTTTTACAATATCTTTGCGGGCAAAAACGTCCCCCTCATTCACTGTGATCAGGGAAGTCAATTCTTCTTTAGGGATATCCACTTCGCCTTCAAGCTGAATATCACCCAAGGTGAAGCGCTCACCCTCGCGAATGTTGATAACAATAAAAATATCGCGTTTATCCGGTGAGATGGACACTTGGGTAGAGTCAATTTCGAAACGAATAAACCCACGATCTTGGTAGTAAGAACGTAGCGTCTCGATATCAGCAGCCAGCTTAACTTGAGAGTATTCATCCGCTGTACTAAACGGGTTTATCTTTTTTTCGCTGGAATGAAGTAAATCTAGCAATGTATCTTCGCTATAGGTTTCATTGCCGACGATGTTGATGTGTTCAATACGAGCAATCGCACCTTCGGTAATATCAATATCTAAAGCAACCCGGTTTCGCGGTAATTCAGTCACGTTGATATCAATCTCGCTACCGTAATTACCTGAGCTGAAATAAACTCTTCGAAGCTCTCTCTCAACCGTTTCAAGAATGGAGCGGTTATATACACGCCCTAGTGCGATATCGGATTGACGCAGTGATTTTTTTAATTCATCCGTTTCAACTTTGCGGTTACCCGAAATGTTGATACTGCCAATGGCGGGGCGCTCTTCAACTTCAATGAGCAGGGTATCAGTTCCGCGCTGCTTCAGTACCACATCGCTGAATAAGCCAGTTTCGTAGAGAGAACGCAGTACTCGCGCACTGTCTTCAGAGGGAGCAAAAACATCGCGATTTCTAACTGGCAGGTAATTCAGAATGGTGCCCAGATCAATCCGGTTATTACCTTCTATGACGATATCAGCTATTACGAAAACGTCTGACTGAGACGAACCTACAGAATTTCCCGATGGTTCCTGTGCCGTTGTCGCGCCCGAAACAAAAATCAGGAACAACATGTATTTCACTGATGAAGCTATGAACCGTTTCATCGGATTAGTCGCCAAATGTCGTTATAGAATGCCAAGAACATGAGAGCACCAAGCAGCACGATTCCAATTTGCTGACCCCAAATCTGAACAGAATCAGGCAAGGGTTTGCCGCGAATACCCTCGGCAGCGAAATACAGCAAATGCCCCCCGTCCAGCATGGGTATCGGTAGAAGGTTGAGGACTGCCAAGCTGATGCTAATTAGCGCAATAAAATTAATGTAATGATCGATACCAATGCTCGCTGACTGTCCAGCGTATTGGGCAATACTGATTGGACCGCTAATATTATCAAGCGAGGCCTGTCCCAATAATAGCTTGCTCAGCATCCGAATCGTCAAGGCCGACATATCCCAGGTTCGTGCGACTGCCTCTGTGAAGGCCTGTACTGGAGCATGCTTTACGACGACCTTCGCCTTCTCCGACAAGGCCGCCGATTGGTTTTCCATTACACCTATCCGGCCAATGGTCGTGTCGCCGTATTCGAATGCATCAGGGGTCAGGGTTAATTCAACCGTTTCCTGATTCCGCTTGAGAACAACTGCCAGCGGTATCCCGGCACTCGGCTGCACGGCTTCAACCAGCATCCGCCAGCTTTCAATCGCCACGTCATTGACAGACAAGATGATATCGTTTGCTTGAATCCCAGCTGAATCTGCGGCCCCACCCTCAAGCACTTCACCAATGACCGGATCAATTTCGGGCCACCAGGCACGAAACCCTAGATTGGCCACAGCATCGCCGTCTGATTTCAGCATTTGCTCTTGCGTGACTGGCAATTGCCTGATGACTCGTTGCCCACCAGCATCCATAACTTCGATATCCAAAGGAGCGCTTGCACTCATGGACGATTCGAGCAACGCAATTCGAGCATCAGTCCAAGTGTGAGTCGCGGAACCATTCACCGAAACGATGCGATCCTCGTATTCAAAGCCTGCCAACGCGGCGGGTGAATCCTCTACGGGTGATCCGACGAGCGGAGCCACACCACTGATGCCGATCATCATAACCAGCCAGTAAGCAATAATGGCTAACAAGAAGTTGGCTGCTGGCCCGGCGATTACCACCGCACTCCTGGCCCACAACGGCTTTTGATTGAACGCTCGATGTCTCTCCTCCACGCCCACCGGTGCTTCTCGCTCGTCAAGCATTTTAACGTAGCCACCGAGTGGAATTGCGCCGATGACGTACTCGGTATCATCAACTTTTCCACGACGCTTGTACAGTGGACGGCCGAAGCCTACAGAGTAGCGAAGAACTTTTATTCCAACCCGCCGAGCGACCCAAAAATGGCCGTACTCGTGGATAGAAATGAGTATCCCCAACGCGACCAAAAACGCGAGCGCGCTGACGACTACATTGCTGAACATAGAAGCATCATGGTGGAGGGCAAATTATTTTTTGGCTGAGTTGATCATTAGAAATCAAGCTGCACCTGAGTTGATCAGGTTAGTTGCTGTTTCTCGGGCATTTTTATCTGCCTCAATGATAGTGCTCAAATCGGCCGCGGGGGATATTTTTGAACGACTTAATGTCTCCTCAACCACCTTCGAAAGTTGTAAAAATGCAACAGCTCCCGATAAAAATGCCTCTACGGCTATTTCATTGGCGGCATTCAGGATGGTCGGAGCGGTACCACCTGCGCGCTGTGCTTCAAAGGCTAAGCGCAGTAATGGGAACCGTGAAGTATCCGGTTTCTCAAAATGCAAACCGGCCAAATCAAAGAAGTTCAAAGGTTCAACACCGGATTGAATCCGTTCCGGCCAAGCCAGGCAATGTGCAATGGGAGTCCGCATGTCAGGGCGTCCCATCTGGGCTAAAACTGAGCCGTCTTCATAGCTGACCATTGAGTGAATAATACTTTCAGGATGAACGACCACGTCTATTGTGTCGGCGGAAACAGAAAACAACTGGCAGGCCTCGATAACCTCTAACCCCTTGTTCATCAGCGTCGCTGAATCGATGGAAATCTTCGGGCCCATTGACCAATTAGGATGCTTCAAAGCTTGTTGCGCCGTTACAACACTCAGCTGTTCCATCGTACAATTACGTAATGGACCACCGGAAGCAGTAAGCAATATTTTTACGATTCCTCGCGTATTTACACCATCTGGGGTCTCAGGCAAACTCTGAAAGATCGCGTTGTGCTCACTATCGACCGGCAGAATCAGCGCTCCAGCCTCTTCCGCTGCGCTCATTAGTAGCTGGCCGCTCATCACCAGTGATTCTTTATTAGCCAAAAGCAGCCGCTTTCCGGCCTTTGCCGCCGCAAGCGTAGACATCAGACCGGCGGCGCCGACAATGGCCGCAACCACAGTATCAACAGCCGCAGCCGATGCAATTTCGTTCAGTGCATCAGGACCGTGGCGAACCTCGACCGATAGCCCCTTCTTCGTGCAAAGTGAAAGTAATTTGTGAGCCCCTTCCTCGTCGGCTACAACAGCTACTTCGGGATTGAAACGCTCACACAATGCAAACAGTTCATCGACCCTTGAGTGCGCAGACAAGGCATAAACGCGGTATTTTTGAGGGTGCCTGGCAACGACATCCAGCGTGCTCTTCCCAATGGAGCCGGTGGCTCCGAGCACTGTAATAGCTCGCAGCTGTTGACAAGCAACATGTGGCTCGGCCGCGCTTATATTGGACGAATGATCATCATCACGATCACTCACAGCCACACCCAGACGAATGCGAAAACGGGCAAGGCCGCAAGTACTCCATCAATGCGATCGAGTACACCACCATGGCCAGGCAACATTTGACTACTGTCTTTCATATCGGCAGCGCGCTTGATTCTACTCTCGTATAAATCGCCTAAGACAGATGCACAAGCAGCAAGCACCGTTGCGATGATTAATTTAAAACGGTTATCTGCAGCGAACGGTGCAAACACTAGAATGAATAGCAGCACAAGGCCTGTAACCGCCAAGCCACCATAAACACCTTCCCAAGTTTTACCCGGGCTGATAGCCGGTGCTAGCTTGTTTTTACCAAAGCGGCGACCACTGAAATAGGCACCTATATCCATGAGCCAAACGATGCTCAA
>JBGCGD010000096.1:0-8267 GCA_045110515.1 Granulosicoccus sp.
CGTGCAGCGGGTGTGTCATCGATGGGAGACACGACTTTAACAAAGCCATCTTCGATGCCCACTTCAATGCCCAGCCCGCCGAACTCGCCTGTCGTACCAATGCGAAGCTCATTGAATTCTTCGGTATTTAAGTAGGCTGAATGAGGATCGAGGCCGTGGAGCATGCCGCGGATAGCGTGCTCAAGCAGCTCGTCATCGCTGACTTCCTCTACATAATCATTTTTGATTCGGGTAAAAACATCGGTAAAGGTACGCATCTGCTCCAAGGGGAGCTCGTTCCCACTGCGTGCTCCCATGACATGCTGTGCCAATGTCAGAGACCCACCGATGACCGCACCAAGCAGTACCAGTGAAACTGAGCGTGTAGATACCTTCATTGACGTCTTACTCCGATTTTTTATTCATACGACAAATGGGACTGGGTCGTTTTATTCAAAAATACAAACGGCGCGTTTGAGTCTAGTCGTTTACGCGTGTTATGGGGCTATCTGCTGGTCCTGAGAAGGTTGGAATCGGGCTCTAACCAGATTTCCGGATCTTCTACTTGAGCATTGTGACGTATCTGAAAATGCACGCCGCTATCGCTCTGACCTCCAGAATCACCAACAGTTGCAATAGTTGCACCGGACTCTACCCAGGCACCTTTTTGCACGATGACTTCCCGATTCCCGCCGTAGAGGCTGGTGTAGTTGTCGCCATGATCGATGATGACCAGATTCCCGAAGCCTTGCAGGGGTTGGTTGTAGACGACTTCGCCATCAGCCACGGCCCTGACAGGCGTACCCATTTTGGCGGCAATAAACAAGCCGCTCCACCGTAGCTTACCCACAGATTTAATATCACCGAAGCGGGCAGCTATACGCCCATTGACCGGGGGTGGGTAGCGGCCTTTGCCGGCGGCAAAATAGCCAGATTGTGTGCTTTGCAACGATATGAGCTCCTCCATGAGGGCCTGAAGGCGCTCTTGGTCAGCTTTGAGCTGCGCGACTGTCCGGGTTTTGGAGCTCAGATCTGCTTCAACCTGGCCTAGATCTTTTTTAGTAGCTTTGACCGTGTTCAGATGGGTTTCGCGTTGCTTTGAGGCTTTTTTCTTTATGTAATTCAGCCAGTTACGATCTTTCAAAGCGGCCGACTGGGCCGATTGAACCCGCCTTAGAACTGCGGCTTGTTCTTCGACGGCTCTGTGTTGGGCTGCCAGCACGTATTCGGTATAAACCGCTATTCGATCGGCTTCGGCCGGGTCGTCATTTTGTAAGACGATTTTCAGGGCGGTTTGCTGACCAATGGACTGGGAGTTTCGCAAGACTTCCGCCATATGTGCTTTTCTGGCCTCAATGCCGGCCTGTGCATCGGCCAGCCGTGAGTCGAGCGTATTGAGGCGGCGATTAAAGCGTTCGATGTCCTGATCCAGACCCTTAAGCCTTTGGTCGCGCTCTCCAACCTTACTCTGAGCTTCCCTTACGGATTTCACCAAGCTGTCTTTCATAGACTTGCTACGGGCTATTTCCTCATCCAGAGCTTTGAGCTGGTCGGATGTTTCCTGTATTTGCCGTTCGACATCGCCTAGTGTTTTCGCACTCTCAGCCATGGCTGAACTTGTCGAAATCAAGAGGGCAAGCAAATATCCAGTAATAAATTTAAGAATGAAAAGAGGGCGATTCATTCGCTAAAGTGTAGTACTCGGGTGGTCAAAAGGTGGCCTTCCGCGTTGGGTTCGCATCCAGTTTAACGATTTCAGTACATGCGGTTGCGTTGCAATAGAGACAAGTAAGCGTTGCTTGCCGGGAAACTCGGCAAGGGAAATGCCAACGATGAGCACCACAAGGCCCGGTCCTGGAGTGAGCATGAGCACGAATCCTAAGACAACCAGAATGAGGCCAATGAGGGCGCGTACACAGTAAATTACGGTACGAACAAGCCCGTGGGGTTTTTGCCGTAAACCGGCTTTGATCAGATAGTCCTTGGGGAGTCTTGCGACCAGCCATGGAGTTGCCACAAGACTTGTCACAAGCAGCAGCACACCCAGTAGCGCGAATGAGCTGAATAGGTGCTTGTACTGAACGAGCCAGCTCAGAATTTGGTCCATTCCTCTAACTCTGTGATCGGCGCCCAGTGATGGGTACGCATACTACTTGATCCAATTTATTTCCGTGGCTGTGTAGGGGTTAACAACGACATGTTTTAACGATTCCGCCATTGTTGAGCGTAGTGCAGAACGTGGAATGCGACCGGACATTATCTCAGCTGCCCGTTGTGGATACATCGGTCTACGGTTTGGGTGGGCCAGTCCCACCGGCTGGACTGGATTTCCGTTCACATCATATTTGTCGGCCGCTCCTACCGTATGCAACAGCTCATGGGCGATAACGATATTGTTTTGCTGTGTTTGATCCTTGTCGCTGAATGCGTGAACCAGTCCTATTAGCCCCTTTTGCAGTCCTAAGGAGTGTTCCAAGGCATCGCTGTCATTACCCTCCTGATAGAGCACAAACATGCGAACGCGTGTCAGGCCTCCGCCATCGTCGGGGGTGTGGCGCCATGCCCAGTACCTAAGTCGAAGTCCCCACAGCAGGACACTGAAGCTATGGGCATTTTTGGGAAACCTGGGTGGTAACGAGTCGATAGTGTCACCTTTGGTGACATTAAACGGTTGTTTCAGAGGCATTGAATACCGTTTAGCCTCTCGTGCTCCCCAGCGATTGATGATGTCAAAGTCCTTGTCGTCCAATTGATCGATGTAGCGTTGTGTCGCCTGCGTGCCGTCCACATTGATCGGGAAAATGGATACTTCAATGCTCTTTTCCCAGCTGCGCGTCGCGTCACGTTGATGGGCGCTGATAGCCGCCACTGTTGCCAGGCAGGCAAGCAGTAAAACAATCCTGAACAGCGTGAATTTGGTCACTTTCATTTCAGTCCAACGCACCTTGTTGAGGAACCTGTGAACGTCGATAACCTTCTCCAGCAAAGCTAGGTGTTGCTGGTGTAGTCTTCAGTGTTTGCGGTGACGTGCTCCTGCTCTTGAGGTGGCCGGTATCGATTAACGTGCCCTGTCTCGTTTCATCGCAAGACTATCGGTTTCAATTCACATTTTGACAGGCTTAGTATGGATTCACGCAACCCCGTCGCCATTCAGCGAATCGACTATCAGGCACCTCGTTGGTCTATTGAAAAAACCTCACTGGTATTTGAGCTTGACCCGACTGCCACGCGAGTCAGCAGCGAGCTCCACCTTGAATATGCTCAAGCTGATCGGGGGCAACCTCATGAATTAATATTGCAAGGTGTTGATCTCGCTCTGCTGTCTATCGCTATTGATGACAGGTTGCTTGAAAAGTCTGAGTACGAACAAACAGATCAGGAGCTGACAATAAAAGCGGTGCCGGCCAGTTGTGTTGTCCGGGTGGTGACGCAAATTAATCCTGATAGCAACAAGGCTCTTGAGGGGTTGTATCGCTCCAGTGGTAATTTCTGTACGCAGTGTGAGGCTGAAGGCTTTCGCAAAATCACGTATTACCTGGATAGGCCAGATGTGTTGTCGGTCTTTGATGTAGAGATTATTGCAGACGCTACTGCTTACCCCGTGTTGTTGTCCAATGGAAATCGGGTTTCTGAGCGTGGGTTGCCTGACGGCAAGCACAGTGTGAAGTGGCATGACCCTCACCCTAAGCCAAGCTATCTGTTTGCGCTTGTTGCCGGAGACTTGGCGCATATTGAAGAGCATTTTGTGACCGCTTCCGGCCGCAAGGTTTTGCTACAAATCTATGTGCAGCAACACAATATTCACCGTTGTGATTTTGCCATGCAATCGCTGATTGCCTCGATGCGTTGGGACGAAGATGTATACGGTCTTGAGTATGACCTTGACTGTTTCATGATAGTGGCAGTAGATGATTTCAACATGGGCGCGATGGAGAACAAAGGGCTTAACGTTTTTAACTCGCGATTTGTGCTGGCTGACCCCGCTACAGCCACTGACACCGATTACTTAGGTGTTGAAGCGGTTATTGCACATGAGTACTTTCACAACTGGACCGGAAATAGAATTACATGCAGGGACTGGTTTCAGTTAAGTCTTAAAGAAGGCCTAACGGTATTTCGTGATCAGTGTTTTTCAAGTGATCAGCGCTCGGCAACCGTGAAGAGAATTGAAGATGTCAGGTTGTTGAGAGCGCGACAGTTTCCAGAAGATGCAGGCCCGATGGCGCACCCGATTCGCCCTGATAGTTACATCGAGATCAACAATTTTTATACGTTGACGGTTTATGAAAAAGGTGCAGAAGTGATTCGTATGTTGCATACCTTGTTGGGACCGGAGCGTTGGCGTTTGGGCATGGATGAGTACGTAAAGCGTCATGATGGTAGCGCGACAACGTGCGATGCTTTTCTCGACGCCATGCAGTCGGTGACTGATATTGATCTAACACAATTTCGATTGTGGTACAGCACGGCAGGCACCCCCGTCCTTGACATCAGCGAACACTATGATGCGAGTCGCCAGCGCTACTCACTGACAGTGAAACAGATGTGCCCTGATACGCCAGGGCAAACGGATAAAGCCCCTTTGCACATACCGTTGGCGATGGGCTTACTCGATGCCAATGGCAATGAACTTCCGTTGAAAGGCTCTGATAGCGAACGAGGGCTGATTTTAAATGTGAGGCAGGCCGAGGAGACCTTCCATTTTGATGAAATCCCCGATGCGCCCGTCGCATCCTTATTGCGAGGATTCTCTGCACCTGTTGTGCTACAGCAGGATGTGGGTGATAACACGTTGTCGTTCCTTATTGCCCATGACACAGATGCGTTCAATCGTTGGGATGCCGGTCAACGGCTTGCTCAGCGAGTCATTCTTACTGTCATGAACGGCTCCGATGTGCAGGCTGAATGTGCCGGTTTATCGGAATCTTTAAACGCTCTTTTACTCGATGCGAAATTGGATTCAGCGTTTAAAGCGCAAGCGCTAACACTGCCCAGCATAGATACGATAGCGGAGGCTATTGAACATGTGGACTATCAACGTTTAGTAAGTGCCCGTGATGCTGTATGCACCTGTCTCGCCGAAGCGTTAAAACCGGCTCTAATACAGTGGGTCACGCAAAGCAGAAGCCTCGATTTAGCGCTGTTAGACCCGGTAGCGATGGGGACTCGTAGCCTTGCTAACACGGCCCTTAAGCTCTTGTCGTATTTGCCCGTTAGTCAATGGGAAGACATGGCTGTAGCTCAATTTGAAAATGCCGACAATATGACAGATAAGCTAGCAGCTCTAGCGTGTCTTTGTCATACAGACGGGGAGGGGCGATCACGCTGCCTAGCATCATTTTATGAAACGGCAAAGCCTGATCGCTTGGTATTGGATAAATGGTTTGCCGTTCAAGCCATGGCTCGTAGACCACATATTGTCCAAGACGTTGAGCGATTACTCGAACATGATGACTTTGAAGTGACAAATCCAAACAGACTGCGCTCTGTTGTTGCAAGTTTTGCCATGAATAATCCGCGAGGATTTCATCAGAAAGACGGGGCAGGGTATCGAATTGTGTCCGACCAGGTTATCGCGCTTGATCAGTTTAATCCGCAGGTAGCGGCACGGCTGGCGAGTTCTTTGTCCAGATGGAAACGGCTTAATGCTGCATCCGGCGAGCTTATGCGCTTGGAGCTGTCGAGAATTCTAAACTCCGGTGATTTGTCACCGGATGTCTATGAATTTGTTAGCAAGGGGTTGGAGGGCTAATAATAAAGTCAATTGCATTCACTTAGGATGATTATTTTTTAGGATTATCAGACTTGCATTATGAAAAATATTTCTTCTATCTAGTCAATGTTATTCAATTGTGAACAAGCGTAGCAGGGCTCACTATTGGCCTGGTTATGTCATGGTGACATGCTATTTTTCGACACAAGTTTTCATCCGCTATACCTGCGGAGTTGAGTAGAGGAGTCATCGTACGATGAGTGAGCGACAGCAAGGTACAGTTAAGTGGTTTGACAATGCCAAGGGTTATGGTTTTATTGTTAGCCCGAAAGGCGAGGATGTTTTCGTTCATTACCGCGTCATTCAAGGCGAAGGTTATCGCTCCCTTAGTGAAGGCCAGCAGGTTGAATTTGTTGCCACGCAAAGTGACAAAGGCTGGCAGGCCGCTGAGGTGGCACCCGTTGCATAACCGGACTAACCGTCCTTGATGTAATCCAATTGCAAGGTTGCATTTATTATAATCAGAACGTGTAGTACCCCTTGAAGGCTGCTGTCACAGGCAGCCTTTGCTTTTTCCTCACCGCATATTCCCGGCGCTGGACCTTGGGCGCTGTTCCTGATTCAATGAAGCATTGCCATAGCTCCTAAGAGAGCCGGTGCTTGATTGCCTATCAAAATGAATCAGAAGCCTTCAAACGTTGATTCGCCCCCAAGCCAGTTTCAACTGCTAAAGCAACGTCGCTTTGCGCCGTTTTTCGTAACTCAGTTATTGGGCGCGTTTAACGACAATGTCTATAAGAATGCATTGGTCGCATTAATTGCGTTTGCTGCCATACGATCCGCTTCGATAGACGATGGCTTGCTCATAAATCTAGCTGCTGGTTTGTTTATCTTGCCGTTTTTTATTTTCTCTGCTTTGTGTGGACAAATTGCTGATAAGTATGAGAAGTCCGCGCTCATCAGGCGCATTAAACTGGCTGAGATTGGCATTATGCTATTGGGCGTTCTTGCGTTCCATTTAGAGAGTATGCCTATGCTTATAGGGATACTATTTCTGATGGGTGCACAGTCAACCTTCTTTGGTCCCATTAAGTACGGTATTTTGCCTCAGCACTTAGATAGCTCTGAGCTTACTGGGGGGAATGGGCTAGTTGAGTTAGGGACTTTTCTCGCTATTTTGTTGGGCACCATTGCAGGCACTCAACTGATCGCATCATCCTCTGATGGCAATACTGTACTTGTGTCGGTTGTCATTGTCGCGGTGGCGATTGTCGGATACCTAGCCAGCCGCTCTATTCCGCATTCCCCGGCCAGTGATCCAACGGTTGTGGTTCGTTTTAATCCTTTCACGGAAACGGTAAAGCTTGTTCGTGAAACCGCAAATCATAAGGTCATATTCCAATCTATTCTGGCTATTTCGTGGTTCTGGTTTTTAGGTGCGACGTATTTGGCGCAGTTTCCTGTATACGCACGAGATATCCTTGGTGGGAATGTAGATGTTTTCACGCTTCTTCTGGGTAGTTTTTCAGTGGGTATCGCTGTGGGGTCGATACTGTGTGAGCGTTTATCGCATGGGCGAGTTGAAATCGGGCTAGTGCCTTTCGGCGCCATTGGTATCACACTATTTGGACTGGACTTGTATTTTTCAACGCCGGGGGCACCGCTTGGTTCCGATTTAAGCATGAGTGCATTCATCGCAGCTGCCGGTGCTAAGCGAGTGCTGGTCGATGTGTTTTTAATAGGCATGTTTGGTGGTTTTTATATCGTGCCTTTGTATGCGCTGATTCAGCAGCGTAGTGACCCGAAAAGACTATCCCGATCAATCGCCTGCAATAACGTTATTAATGCGCTCTTTATGGTGCTCTCAGCATTGATTGTGATGGCGCTACTTGCCTTTGGAGCCAATGTGACACAAATATTTCTAGCGATGTCGCTAGTCAATTTGCTTGTGGCTTTGTACATCTTTCGGCAAGTGCCTGAGTTTTTTATGCGGTTTCTTATCTGGTTACTCGTTCATACGGCGTATCGTCTTAAAAAGAAAGGCATGGAAAATATCCCGAATGACGGTGCTGCGATAGTGGTCGCAAATCATGTGAGTTTTATCGATGCGTTGTTGTTGGCAGGGTGTATACGACGACCCATACGCTTTGTTATGTACTATCGGATCTATCAAATACCGGTACTTAACTTTATCTTTCGAACAGCCAATGCTATTCCGATAGCGGGCCGCAAGGAAAACGAGGCGATGTACGAGCAGGCGTTTGAAACAATGAACGCGGCACTTGAGGCAGGAGATTTGTTGTGTATTTTTCCAGAAGGGGAAATTACTCGCGATGGTGAGATGAATCCGTTTAAAACGGGAATATTACGAGTACTTGATGCCAAACAAGTACCTGTTGTGCCCATTGGATTGCAAGGGCTATGGGGAAGTCTTTTCAGCCGCAAAGGCGGGAAGGCATTTTTTAAATTTCCAAAGCGAATCTTTGCTCGTATAGGAGTTAATGTGGGTGCACCGATTGCGCCTGAGGACGTTCAGTTGGAGTCTCTGCAAGAGAGTGTTCGACAGCTACGTGGT